>NZ_JBJXFW010000031.1:0-34456 GCF_046154385.1 Sphingorhabdus sp.
CAACCGCCCCAGCAGACGGCTTTGAGTGTTTTGCGTTCATCTTCGTTCCTTACAGTCACTACGATGAACCCAAAACACTCTCCTATTTTATGCAGCCAGTCTGTCTATTGAATGCTGACGGGGGACATCGACATTAAGAATATTTTGCTGTTCATTGAATCAATTCCCATTTTTTCTCTTCGATAAAATACTATTGTTACAGGAGCAATGCCGTCGCGGCGTGGTCGAGCAGAGGCGTTTCCCGCGCGCATTGTCCAAAATCATGCGTGCCGTTTTCAAGCGTGATAAGATTTGCAATCGGGGTCTTTCCCTGAGCAGCGGCAAGATCGTTGATGGTCTTTACCCAAGTCCGACTCCTGCGCAGGCGGTTCTTGCCCTGGGAGGTCACAATCACGGGTTCCTGCCTGACGGATGCATCAACTCCCGTATCACGATTGCCGATCATGATGGTGGTCGGCACGGTCAGAAACGCACCAGGTTGCACAGGCTTCGGGCAACCACTGCCAATGCCGAAAGGATATGCCAGTTCGGCATCGGGCATCAGATACCAGCCAGCCGACACCGCGCAAAGACGGCTTACTCTTTCCGGGTACAAAATAGTCATACGGAGCGCCATCTGCGCGCCACCGGAAAAACCGAATAGCGAGAATTTGCGATTGTGCGGCGCGGAGTTCAATTTTAGCGTATCCAGCAAGGCAAACAGTGCCTCGTCTGCCGGGGTTTCGCGTGATCTTCGCGCCAGCAATTGTTGATATTTGCCGAATTTGGGCCGTTCGAACAACGGGGCGACTATGTTGACGTCGCGAAACTGGGGATGGCTTGCAAATCGCGTCGCGATTTCCGCCGCGTTGCGACTTATCCCGTGAACCGCCACCAAAGTGGGGGCATCAGGGCTAACGATCGCGGTAAAGCTATCGGGTATTTTTGTCGAAATTCCCGGGACAAAATCCACACGTCGGACAGATTTAAGCATAAAATTCCCTTTAACTGTTGAACTTTTCGAGCGCTTACAATTCGGCGGTACTTTTGATCGGCGCAATCGCGAGAAGTCTTTTCAAGCGGTTGAGTGCAATCTGGCCGCCTGCCTGTGCGTGCATGGCTCGCGCGGTTTCCAAAAGGCGGGTGGCGATGAACCCGATGAGCGAAATTTGACCAATTATCATGGCGTTGGAGGCAGGATTTCGGTCAATGATTATTACCAGCACTGCGGATAATCCGCCGCAAATGATCGCAATGCATTCCATGATGCCAAAGATGAACGCCCGTTTCTGAACTTTCCGACTTAGGTCTTCGGACAAATCCTGAAGGCGGCGATATCCATGACGGCGCGGCGTTGATTGTCCTGATGCTTCTATTTGCACCCGACGCATAAGAAAGCGGTTCAGCTTTCCGCGCGTGTTTCGTTGGACTGCTATCGCAGATCTCAGAAAATATGCGGTGCCCAGCAACAAAAGCAGGCCCAATAGAAATGGCATGAGTACGAACTGCGAAGTCGGATAATTCAGCCAAAACCAGAAACTGGCCGCGATCCCGGCCAACAAGCTTGTCCATAATTTCACCGATCCGCGCACGGCATAATTTCGTATCGCGGTTAAGTCTCCGACCAGAGCGGTCAACCACCGCGCCGGACGGTCATCGCCACTATTGCGGACGACATTTTCAAAAATACTCCTCCGGCAATCCAGCACAAAAGACTGGGCAAACCGCTCGGCGGTCGCACGTTCCGCCAACATTGCGATTCCCATTGCAATCGAAAAGGCGAATGCCGGCAGATATGTGACTTGGCCGCGCTGTTGGGATTGCGCGACCAAGTCACCGATTGCATTGGCAAATCCCACGACCAGTGTGGCTTGTGTGAGGGCAATGATTGCCAGGGCCAATGCAACAATACGTCGATTGCCGGAAATAAGAGTGGGCGTTTTCACGCTGCCTCGCGCGTTTCGATCTGTGGGCGGAACACAATTTTCGTGACGCTAATAGGGTCGCGTAACTCAGCCAATGTTACCACCGGAACCCCGGCACATTTGGCCGTTTCACTGGCGGCCAGCGGTGACGCAGATACCAGTCCCGATACCGCAATCGGCGTTATGCCACGTTCCGCCAGCCACTTTGTGCCAAAGGCGGACCCCATCGCATCGGCGGCGGCAAACACAAATCCGTCAAACCACCCGTGCGCCGCAGCCATTTCGACCAAAGCGGCTGTTTCTTCTTGCAACAGACCGTCCGCAATTTCGACAATTGCAATATCGGCTCCGGCACAGGCAAGACTATCGAGCAGCTTTGCAGAAACCTGTGCCAATTCGTGCACATCAACCTTGAATGTGGAAGCGTGTCCGGCATCGGTGAAATCCAGAGCCGTGATGGCACCGGCATCGCGCATGGTCCACAAATCGCCACCCGAACCCGTTCCTGTGATTTTGGCGGCACCGACGCGAAATCCGGCGCGACCCAGCCCATGAACCAGACCAGCGGCCGTGGTTGTCTTTCCCGCATTCATGGAGCTGCCGACCACTGCAATCACCAGTTGCGGCCGCTCGAGTTCGGATTTGGGCATGATGCCAAATTGTCCGAGATTGAGGATCGCGCCATCTTCTGCAACGAGAAGCCCGATAATCTCGATACGGGTCGGATTTTTCATGCTCACATGCTTGCGTGTCATCCGAGACGCCACACCGCCGCCTGCTACCAGATCGCAATCCTCCAAATCCGAAGGAACGAAAGCCTCGAACTGGTCGGGGGCATATCGATTGCCATATGCGACAATAATTTCGTCCCCGACATATAAATGTCCGCGGCGTCCGTGCACATTCTCTATGCGTGCGTGCTGGCCAATGGATTTTACGCGCGCCAGTACAATATCGCCCGGCTTGGGTGTCCGCCCGGATCGAACCAGCCGGTCAGCTCTCGTAAAATCGACATGCCGCGTGGAATACGCACGCTTGGCCTGGCCCAACCGCAACTGCAGCCGTTCTGCCCGGGTTGGATTGATACTTTGTGGTATGTGTCATATGATATTCAAAGCCTCCTAGTTAGTGCTTTTGAATACCGAACGGGCGGGGCCGTGAATTTATTCCAATTATTTTGCTTTTGATTTGGACTGCACGCGTTTCAACCAGTCATTGATCGATATCTCGAGCACATCAATCACGTCATCGACCGTAATCGTGCCGTCACTCCGGACCAACGCAAAAGCGGTTTCGTTCAGCAGCCCTAATGTCAGCAGTGCCATGGGCCGGATCTGGCGAATTTCGATATCTTCACGCTTTGCGATCGCGGAAAGGGCTGGTTCGATGACCGAGAGTGAAGTGATAGCATCAATCTCGCGCCAGTTGCTGCCCCCCAGGACTGTAGGCGCTTCGATCAGGACGAGGCGCAGATATTCGGGTTTTTGCGAAAGCTCGATGGAAGCGCGGGCGCCGATCATGAATCCTTCGAGGGCATCGGCCCCCTCTCTGCCGCGCATCACAACTTCATACGCGAACTCGCGCTGCAGGTTTTTTACCACCTCGGCAAATAACGCCTTTTTATCCTTGAAGTGATGAAAAAATGCGCCTTCGGTCAATCCGGCTGTTTTCGCGATATGACTTGTCGTCGCACCAGCAAATCCAAGCTCGGCGAACAACCGCCGTGCTGTCGATACTATCGATTTTCTAGTTTTTTCTGCTTCCGCAGCGCTTTTTTTCCCCATAATTGCTCTTAATAATAGTGTTGCATTGCGGTCAAGTGTAACTTGATTTCGCTTAATCGTGACAATTGTGTATTTTACCTGATGAGACACGGCAAACGCACGGGAATGTGTGGGTTTTGGCGCAGGCGGTCATTTACCCGCGTCAAAATTCATTATTCTAATACTTGAAGAATTCCATCCGTTTCGGGAAAAACTCTGATTGACTAGATAGCATTACTATGAAAATGCTAATCTTGGAGAGAGAAGGAGATTGGCTATGAAGCGGAGCGCCGCGGATGCAGCCATTACTCGGGGGAACATCGTCAGGGCGGCACGCGTGCTTTTTTCTGAAAAAGGATACGCGCATTCTACCACGAACGAGATTGCGCGTTGTGCAGGTGTAACCGAGGGGGCATTTTTTCATCATTTCAAGGGCAAGCAGGAACTGTTTGCCCTGGTAGTGCAGCATCTTCAAATTGAATTCGACAGCGAAGTTTTTAAGTCCGCGATTGTCGAAACAGACGCACTTCAGCGTTTCTTGGCCGGGGCGCGGGCGTCACTCCGGCTGTCGCAGGAGTCGGAATATTTGCGGATCGTCCTGATTGATGCACCGGGCATCTTGGGCCATTTGCAATGGAAAGAAATCGATAGCGGGATCGCCCTGCAATCAATAGAGCCAGCGCTGCAATTGCTTCTTGGTGGTAGGCCCGTATCGCAATCCCGTATGCGGGCAACGGCCCTGACGTTGCTCGGCCTGCTAAACGAATCATGCTTTGCACTCGCCCGAAAGGACCCGTTCGTCACCGAAGATGATATCATCGACTCCATCAAAGCGATATTGGAACGATGGATGACCCACCATTAAGCCTCGGGTCAGGGCAAATACCACTTAAATCATATTTACAATAATAGTAATACTATGTAAGAAGTAATCCTGGGTGAGCGGTAGATCTGCAACGTCTTTCTGTTGTGGCATTCGCAAATCATAATTCGGCTGGAGCTTCTAAGTGGTTGTTGATTATATCATTGTCGGGGCGGGTACGGCTGGCTGTGTGCTGGCGGACCGGCTGTCTGCCAATGGGAAGAATCAGGTTCTACTTGTCGAAGCGGGCGGCAAGCCCCGCAGTCCCTTCATCAAAATTCCTGCCGGATTTGCGAAACTCTTCAAAAGCGGTTGCGACTGGAATTATGAAAGCGCGCCGATAAGCGGGCCAGCCCGACGTCACATATATATACCCCGTGGCAAAATGCTCGGCGGCAGCGCAAATATGAATGCGATGATCCATCAATGGGGCCATCCGGCCGATTTCGCTGCCTGGGTCGAATCCGGTGCAACCGGCTGGGGTTGGGACAGCGTATCGCCCGTTTTTGCCAAAATGGAGGACAGGCTGGAGTGCGCGCCAAATGCCCACGCCCATGCGGCGGCAAGCGACTTTGTTGACGCCGCCCGATCCGTGATCGGAAATTCCGGCGATTCCTATAATGGCGGCGCGTATGAAGGCGCGTGGATCGCGCATTGCAATGTTCGCAACGGCCAAAGACACAGCGTGTATGACAGCCATCTGAAACCTGCCATGCGGCGGCGCAATCTGGTTACGTTAACCGGTATGACGGTCAGCAATTTGATCACCGAAAATGGCACGGCCGTTGGCGTCATGATGGACGGGCCGCAGGGGCGGAACGCCGCGCGCGCGCGCGCTGGTGTCGTTTTGACGGCTGGCGCGATAGAAACGCCTGCCTTGCTTTTGCGATCCGGCATTGGAAACGGGGCAAGCCTTCAGGCATTGGGCATCGAGACATATCGCGATTCACCCCATGTGGGGCTTCATTTGCAAGACCATCCCCTGGCGGCCACGGTTTTCCAGACGACACATACGGATACCTATAAAACAGCCGAATCGCCCAAGAATCTGCTGAAATATATATTCAAAAAATCTGGTCCCCTCGCATCCAATGCCGCCGAAGCCATAGCCTTTGCACGGTCCTCACCCAAATTGTCCGCACCGGATATTGAATTACTCTTCGCACCGTTCGAATGGCGCGAACAAGCACTGCAGCCGCCCGCGATTCACGGCTTTACAATTGGCGCAGCGCTCGTCGCCCCCCATTCCCGCGGGTCGGTTTCGTTGACAACGCGCCACATCCAAGTGCCGCCAAAAATCGATTTTGGCTTCTTTTCGGACAAGGACGGGTTGGATCGAAAGGCTATTATCGCCGCTGTCCTGCTTGCCCGGAAAATCGCCGGACAACCTTCGTTCAGCAATCATATCGCCGAAGAATATTCCCCGGGTATCGGTATCAAAGATTATGACGCGCTGTTTTCCGAAATCTGCCGGAATCTGCAGACGGTCTATCATCCCGCCGGAACCTGTCGCATCGGGAATGCCGGTGAAGGTGTCGTTTCGCCACGGTTAAAGGTGCACGGCCTGGATCGCTTATGGGTCGCAGACGCCTCCGTCATGCCCCAACTTGTCCGGGGTCACCCCAATGCCGCCGTCGCAATGATCGCATCGCGTGCGGCAGAGTTCATCGCAAAAGGAGCGTGAGAAACATTTTATCGAATTGGTATCGTCAAAGCGAAACTTCCCATTTGGTTTTGACAATGACGATCCCAAGGCCCGTCCGTCGCAGCTCCCCAGTTGTTATTTGACGGACGGGCCAAATTTTCTGGATCCCGTCAGCGACAATCACGTCACTATCGCGGCAATATAGGCCCCCATTCCCAGATAGCTGCCCAACGGAAAAGCGGCGTCTTCGGGCTTTTTCGACCGATATGTCAGCAAGATGAGTACCAACCCGACACAACTCGCCGTCAACAACGCGATTGGCAGCGCCTGCCAACCCAGCCAAACACCCAGGGCACCAAATAATTTGGGATCACCCGCCCCCATGCCGTCGATATTCCGGTATTTTTTATAGAAATAGCGGATGGCTTGCAGGCTTAAAAAACCGATTAAAAGGCCGATAATACGGTCAATCATGCCTATTTCAGGCGCAAGCAAAGGGCCCAGGACAAATCCAAAAACCGTCAGCAAAAGCACCAAACGGTCGGGCAACCATAAATGGAACCAATCCAGCAGAACCAACGGTAACAGCAACCATGCAAAAAGGGCGAGGCCGACGGCCTGATCCTGCGGCAGGAATGCCACAGGAATAAGCGCGACCGCTATCGAGACCAGTTCGGTGGTAAGGGGCAAGAGCCCGATCTGGTGACCACAATATCGGCATTGCCCCCGTAAAATCAGAAACGATAAAACGGGTATCAAATCATAGCCGGCAATTTGTCGGCCACAATTGTCACAGCGGGAACGGCCGGTGGCAATGCTTTCCCCATTTGGCCATCGGCTGCATAAAGCGGATACAAAGCTGCCCCAAACCGCACCCAAAACAGCAAGCCAAATCATGAGCATCCAGAGCGGCACCACAGATAAAAAGCCGCTTATGGTTTCGATTATAGAGGTCAGAGCCGGCCTTTCCGGACCATTTGGTATCCGCCGGCAACCGAACGGAACCCTGCCAGCGTCAGGGATGCCGACTGGTCTTCCCGGTCGCCTTCAAGAAAAATCGTTGCGGTATAGTTTCCATCCGCCGCCAATCGTATGTCGAAATGCTCCATCGCCGATTGACTGTTGAGCGGAAGCAGCAATTGCCCGCGATCACAACGTGGTTTGCCCAACAACCCATTCGATAAATCCAGACCGGGTATCATATTGGCCAACGCTAGCCGCGCCGTCCCGCTTGCGTGTGTGCAACGGCCCGAGGTAAATCGGACAGAAAAATCCTGTAGCTCCAGTGATTCAACGGGCAGCGGAGCAAAAACGGAATTTACCGGCAAACGCGCCTTCAGGCCGTCGATGGAAAATCCACCAAAACGCCGCGAAAATGAACCGCTAATTCCCGGAGCATATGGTGCATCCCCGCGCGACAATGACGTTTCCGCACGACCAAGCAACAGCGGCAGGAAATGCAGCCGTGCGTTGACGTCGCCAATCGGCAATTTGCCCACGCGCAAATCGCGGATTGAACCATCCCAGATAATACCTTCAACCTTCCGCGCTGTGACCCCCTCGCCGCCGACAACCATACGCAACGGCATGAAAATCAGCATCGCTGTGACGAGCAACAGCGATGCGCCGATAAAAATTCGGCGGCTTGTCATTGCGACACCTGAAGCAATTCCGCCTCAACCGTTACGCTGCCGTTCGGGTCGCCCCGCAAGGCCAGGCTTTGCACAATGATGCCCTGCATTTCGAGATCATTCAGCCATGCCAGCAATGCCGGAGAGCGCGCCTGATCGATACGAAAAGACATTTGACCGGGGGCTGCATTTGCCGCCTTTATCAGGTCAAACCCCTGTTCCGCAGCGCCTTGGGTCACGACCAGGTCGATGTTGGCGCTATTGGCCGTTATCACCGGCGGCTTTTGGGTAAGCGAAGCTGCAACCGTCGCCTCGATCCGGCCGCGCCGCTGAACTGCCTCGTCATGCGCCAATATCGCACGGTCAATGGCCGATATGCCGGGCATGATAATCGCGAAAACCAACAATGTCGCCAAGGTCAGGCCCGCTGCGACACCGACCATCCAGCGTTCACGAATGCTTAAATTGCCAAACCAGTTGTGCAGGGCCTGTATCATGGCATCCTCATCGTCAGATCGACTATCGTAGCGCCGCTGCTGTCCTGTCGCGGCGTTGCCGTGACGCGAAACCCATCCTGTTGGATGGCGATCAGCACGGTGTTCAAACTGTTGGCGTCGGGCGCCGCCAGAACCGCGATCAATATACCGTCTTTGCCATATCTCAATTCGCGCGCGGTGACGTTCGGCGTGGCTTGCACGGCGCGCCACAGTCCGGCGGATAGTGCGCCAAAACGGCCCTTGGCCTGTCCCTTTTGCTGCATCGCGAGGTCAAGCTGCGCTTCGGCTTGGCCAATGTCGCTTATTTTGGGATCTATTTTTTGCGCTGACGCAATGGCGCGTTCATTTTCCGCCGAAGTCGCCAGCCAATATTTGGCCAGTGTCGTTATTGCCAGCAGGATGGTGGCAATCACCAGCGCGGCGACCAGACGAATGATCCATGTGCGTTGCGCCTCTGTGGCCCAAATTGTTGCTGTTTTCTTGGCAAAGGGCCCTGCGCGCAGATTCAGATTCGGCGCTTCGCTGGCCGTCAGTACCATCGAACGGAGCTGTTCTGTTTCGATTTCGACCACCGGCTTGTCACCGACTATCAAGTCGCGGAATATCGCTTCGTCGGGAACGGCAAAGCCCGACCCAAGCAATATCGCCAAGCCGTCATATTCGGCCCGGACAACCTGATCGGCGAAACCGTCAACCACCAGTCCGAAAGGGATGACAATATCGGGATCCAGCCCGTATTTTTTCAACTGATCGATGCCGCATGTCATTGCGGCGGGGGAAATCGCGGCACAAAGGGTGGCATCGGTACCATGTCGCGCCACAACATGGACGGGGCCCAATGCCTGTTCGGATATACGCAATTTTGCGACACCTTCGGCCTGACGCGGCTCCATATCTGATAACGGCAACCAGGAACAATTTGCGTCGGTCGGCGCGACCATTGCCATAACCAGATCATCGTCACCATCGGGCCGGAACTGGTCAAGTGAACCACAGGCCGCCCATTTACCGTCGACTATGCGCCAGATTTCCGGGACATCCGTGGCGGACACAGGGAAACGCGTAACGAGCACGCTCATTCCTTTTCCCCCCAACTGCGCCAGATGACGTGCGCCGGTGCGGGGCTGCCGACAATCAACGCCTCCCCTTCCAATACCAGTTCGCCCGATGACACCTGTGTGTCCAAAAGGAAATATTTGCTCGTCAGTTTTACTTGCCCTCGCACCGGAAGTGTCGGCTCCAACGCCGCCAATTCAGGTGACTCCCAGAATCGAATGAGGCTGCCATAGCCATTCGCTGGTCGCTTGGCGAGATAACTCCTTGCGGCAACAGGACTAAGCTTGCCCGGTGGAAATAGCATGGCCAGCAAGGGCGCCTGTTCGGGCAGCAATGTATTCACGTTCAGCGGTGACAAGCTTGCGTCGGGAAGCGCGCATATCCAGCCGCGCAGCTTGGCATAGATGGCAGGGGTAACGCCCCTGACCGCCCGCAATTCGCTGGGATGGGCAAACGGCCGGTTTGCAGGGAGATACGGCATTTCATTGCCTCTATATGCGTCATCCTCTGCACCATTGGGCAGGCTGGCGCCGTCGGTATCCGCCCAGTCGGTCGCGGCCGCCGCTATGGGGCGCGCCACATTTTCATTGATCCCCAAAACCACCATCAATGATACAAACTGATCCTGTCCCGCCGCACTGGCGAGAAACCGGTTTTCGGCATCAGTGACAAGGCTGTTAAGATTAAAACAATTGCCGCCGTCTTTTACCGTCGCGGTTGCGGTTCCGACAGGGATCGGCAACACCTGTTCCCTGCCCAGCCAATTGCCCGCCAAAGTTGTCTGGGCAGCATCGCGTGCGATCAGGTCTTCGATACGGGCGCTGGCAATAGACTCTGCGGCGTAACTGAACATCCGGGCCTGCGACAATGCATTGCCATTGCCCGCCAGCTTGGTCGAAAGCGCCAACCGGTCAAGCGTGGTCGCGGCAATAACCGCCAGCACGGCAACCATCAGCAGCACCGATAACAAGGCAGCGCCGCGTTCGGATGGTTTCAACGACATCATCCGGCCGCCCCTTCATCGTCTTCGCGCGGCTTGGGTCGCGCCTGTGATCCCACCAGAAAAAGCATCCGCTGTTCCGCTTTGGCCGCTAATGTCAGGCGTAGTTCGACGGCACGCGGCAATGCGTCGGGGTCGATGGCAGACCAGTCACTGCGCCATTCACCGCGTTCGTCCCGAAACCGCATCTGAACCGATTTCACATCGTCCAATATCACTGCCGCATCCACCGGCGACGCGCCGTCAAGCATGGGCCAACTCAACCGTTTCAATTTTCCGTCCTGCAAGACATAAGTGACGCGTTGCAACCCGGCGCGGGGGGCTTCGTCAAAATTGGACCATCCTGTGCGAACAAAGCCGAATAAGGCATCAGGGACCGTCGCCCCGCCTTGGGTAAAGGCAGGCACGGGCAATCCGGAGGTGTCGCGCACGGGCCGCGCGATGACTTGCGCCAAGTCGGCCTCGATGCTGTTGTACAGACGGTTGCTGCGCGAAAGCTCCTCAAGCCGTCCCTTCACCGCAATCTGGGTTTCGCTGCCCGACCTCAACAGCATCACCCCGGCAACGGAAATCAGCGCAAAAATGGCAAGCGCCACCAGCAGCTCGACCAGCGTAAAGCCAGCCTCGGGGTTGCGCGCCGATATCATTCGGACACCGGCCGCGCGATTGTAAGCTGCGCCTTTCGCGATGATGCGATCCCCGTGCCCACGACATTGATTTCAATCCGCACAAGCCGCGCATCGTCGGTTTGGCTTGTCGATGCTGTCCATCGCCAGTTCTGGCCACCATTGACCTCTTCGCCGCCAGTTTCGCCCAAGTTTGGCGGTGCGGGATTGGACAATATCTCCACCGCGACATTGCGCGCAACCTGCCAAACCATGTTGCTTTCGCCCAAATGAGCGGTGGAGCGGACCGAATAGGCTTGCAGCCGGACCATCGCCAACGCCGCGAGGCTGAAAATCGCCAACGCGACCATGATTTCGAGCAACGTAAAACCGTTACGGCGCAAAGCGGAGTCACCGGGCGACACGCACATCTCCTGTTGCCGCCAGATTAACAACGACCGTTGCATCGCTGCGGGTAATGCGAATACCGGCGGCACTCGAAGGCAGGCCAGTGCTGTCAAAAGCGACCCGGACTTGCGAATTGCCATCAAGTTTCACAGATGTGCCGCGCCGCCAATCTTCTGAAGTGAAAGGCGCCGCTTGTAACGGTGTCCAGTTTCCGTCTGAACGTGTTTCAAACCCGTAGCCGGACGGCCTGATCCAAACCGCCATGGTCCGCGATTGCAGGATCGCATGATCACGCAGTGCGGCAATTCGCGCCGCGAGCTGCTCCGCCTCGTCACGCGCGCCGCCATCGGACGTGCGCGCCGTCATCACCACAGCGGCACTTGCCAGCCCGATGATGAAGATAACCACCATCAATTCCACCAATGTGAAACCGCGCTCGTTCCTCGGAATTTTCGGCAACAGATGCGGCTTATTCGCCGTAGATATCCGCATTTTCATTCTCGCCCCCGGGTGCACCGTCGGCCCCCAGCGAATATATGTCGAATGCGCCATTTCGGCCCGGATTGCTATATTGATACGGCCGGTTCCAAGGATCATTAGGTAGCTTTTTGATATAGCCTTGCGTGCGTGTGCCGCTCGTTGATGGCGGCGTTACAAGAGCTTGCAAGCCAATCCCTGCGTCGGGATAGCGCAAATTATCCAGCCGGTATGTTTCAAGGGCCTGACCCAGAACGGCAATATCGGCCTTTGCCTTTTGCACCATCGCCTTGTCCTGATTTGGAAGCACGTTGATGGCAACCACAGTGGTCAGCAGCGCCAGAATGAAAAGGGTAACCATCATTTCGACGAGGGTAAAGCCATTGTGCTTTGGCATCGCCGGTAGTGCGGCGGGTGAGTGATTATGTGTACACGGCATTGCTCAAAGTCCCGTAAGATTTTGCAGTTGAAGGATCGGCAATAATATCGCCAAAATGATGATTGCCACAACCCCGCCCATCGCCACGATAATCAGGGGTTCCAGCAAGGATAAGGCTGCACTGGTGAAATTGTCGAATTCACGCTCCAGATATTCGGCCGCACGTTCCAGCATCAGATCAAGCTGCCCTGCACTTTCACCACTGGCGGTCAGGTACACCAGCAAAGGGGGAAAGACACCGCTGGCGCGCATCGCCCCGGAAAGACTGCCCCCGCTGCGGACGGCTTCGACAATTTCTTCATTCGCGCCTGACAACACCTTGTTCCGGATCGTCCCGCCGGTAAGGCGCAGGCCTTCGAGTAACGGCAGGCGGCTGGCGACCATCGTTGCCAAAGTCCGTGCCATCCGTGCCGCGTGAAGATTGCGGAGTAACTTTCCAAGCACGGGAACGCGCAAAATCGCCCGGTCGACCGACAACCGGAATGCCGGTTGCTTCAATGCTTGCCAGAAAACAGCTATGCCAACGAGCAACACCAGCAAAATCGCCCAGTAATAATTTGCAAGAAAGGCCGATATGCCGATCACGATGCGGGTAATCAGGGGCAGTTGCTGGTCAACATTGTCAAATTGTTCGACGACGCGCGGCACAACGGACACCATCAACCCCATGACAACCAATATCGCAACAAGCGAGAGCACCGCTGGATAGGCAAGCGCACCGATCAACTTGCCCCGCATTTCCGCCTGCCGTTCGAGCAAATTTGCAAGCCGTTCGGTAATCAGCGGCAAAGTTCCAGCGCCTTCGCCGGCCGCAATCATCGCCCGATAAAGCGCGGGAAAACTGGTGCTTTCGCGGCGCATGGCATCCGAAAGCCGTTGCCCCTCAACGACGCCCAAATGTACTTCTGTTAAAATAGTACGGACATGCGCCTGTTCACTTTGACGGCTGATGGTCCGCAACGCTTCTTCCAATGGTGTGACTTGGACCAGCGACGATAATTGCCGGGTGAAAAGGGTTAGTTGTTTGGAATTCAGCCGGGCACGGCGGCGAAAGGGCAGGTTTGATAAAGCCGACGGTAAGGTTGCAGCCGGTTCAACACTTACAATGTAGAATTTTTTCTCGGTGAGCCGCTCGCGCGCGACATCATCATTTACAGCAACAATCCGGCCGCGTTTTTCGCGGCCTTCCGGATCAATCGCGTGATAGGCAAAATCAGGCATCCTGAACGTCTTCACGCCGTGAGATGCGGATGGCTTCTTCTGGCGTCGTATGGCCTGAACGCACAAGCTTGCGTGCGGCGGCGCTTAAATTGGGCTGATTTACGAAGGCGTGCCGTGCCAAAATGGCTTCATCCCCGCCGTCATTTATCAAGCGACGGATCGTATCGTCGACGCGAACTGCCTCAAACACACCAATGCGTCCTTGAAAACCAGTATGGCCGCATTCCGGGCATCCCACGGCTTTGAACACAGCCGTGCCTTTGTCAAAGCCAAGCAATGACGCTGCATTGCCATCGGCCTGTTCGGTTTCGCGGCAATGTGGACATAATCGCCGAACCAACCGTTGTGCAATTACCGCCCGCAAGGTGGACGCCAGCAAAAATGGTTCCACTTTCATGTCGCGCATTCTGGTAATCGCGCCCAGCGCGTCATTTGTGTGCACGGTTGTCAACACCAAATGCCCGGTCAGCGCGGCTTGCACGGCGATATCGGCTGTTTCCCGGTCACGGATTTCCCCGACCATGACGACGTCCGGATCTTGCCGCAAAATGGCGCGAAGCCCTGCGGCGAATGTCATGCCGACCTTGGCATTGACCTGTGTCTGGCCAATGCCGTCGACCGCATATTCCACCGGATCTTCGACCGTCAGGATATTGCGGGTGCCGTCATTCAGGCTTTTCAGCCCGGCATATAAAGTTGTGGTTTTTCCTGATCCGGTTGGTCCTGTTACCAATATGATGCCATTGGGCTCGGCCAGCGCATCGCTCAATATTTTCAGCGTTTCGTCCGACATGCCGAGCAGATCGAGCGAAATACCGGCATTTTCCTTATCAAGAATTCGCATCACAACACGTTCACCGGCGCGGCTGGGTAATGTCGAAACGCGCACATCGACCAATCTGCCGCCCAGCGTAAGACCGATGCGGCCATCTTGCGGGATACGTCGTTCGGCAATATCGAGGCGCGCCATTACCTTGATACGGCTGACCACTACCGGTGCAACATTTGCGGGCAAACGCAGCCGTTCTTGTAACACACCATCGGTTCGCATCCGCACGACAAGACCGGTTTCATAAGGTTCGATATGGATATCCGAAACAGATTGCCGCACGGCTTCGGCAATGATGCCGTTTATCAGCCGGATAACCGGTGCGTCATCCGCGCTATCGAGCAGGTCTTCCGCACTGGGCAACATATCCGACAACAAATCACTGTCGCCAGCGCCGATTGATCCGGCCATCGCGGCGGCCGAACCGTCCATTGCATAATGATCGGACAAATACCGGTCAAAGGTCGCATTATCGGCTATTTCAACGTCGAAGGGCATTGCAAGATAGCGACGCACCTCCAACAACATCAATGGATCGGCACCTTTACGCATGGCTACGACCATGCGGTTTTCATGTTCGTGCCGCAACACAACGCCATGCGCCTTCGCAAAAGCATAAGGCAAGTCAAGAAGGGGCGGGTTCGGCACGGGAGCACCGGGTCCGGAGTCGTCCGTCGGCGCGGAATCGGTTAATTCGGTTTCACCGCGCCGGATAATCATAGCCCACCTCCGTTGGTGGAGGAAACATCGCTAGGCGGGGGGTCGGATGGTTGCAATGGCCCGCCAGACGGCGGACGCGCCAATGTGTCGGTCGCACCCAACACGACATCATCGGGCCCAATCTTCGGCGCCACCGGGACGACAGCGCCCATATAATCCCGCAATAATTCATCAATGCTCGGCTCGCGATCCGGATTGCGCGCCAGTTGCATGTCACGGACATATCCATATCGCCGCGCGGTAACGGCATCGCCGTCCGCCCGGTTCCGCAATATGGTGGGGCGAATGAAAACCATCAAATTGGTTTTGCTGCGATTGCGGCTGCGCGATTTGAACAATTCACCGATCAGCGGGATATCGCTGAGCAATGGAATGCGTTCGATGGTCCGCCGTTCATCGTCATTCAAAAGCCCCCCGATAGCGAGCAATTGCCCGTCGCCGACGGTAAGCGTCGTTTCAAATTCGCGTTTGTTCAAAATCAGGTCGCTGGACCGTGCAGAAACCGGCCCGGCGACGCTGGACACTTCCTGCTTGAGAAAAAGCTTCACATCCCCTTGTGCGTTGACCTGGGGTGTAACCTCCAATTTTATGCCGACTTCCTGACGCTGCACTGTGCGGAACGCATTTTCGAAATTCGCCGATAGCTGCTCCCCGGTGCTGACCGGAACCTCTTGCCCGACCAGAAACTTCGCCTTTTGATTGTTCAATGTGACGATGTGCGGAGTTGCCAGTAAATTCGATTCCGTATCCGCCGCGATGGCATTGATAATGGTTCCGAAAATCGCGTTCTTGCCAATATCAAGCGCAAAGCCGCCAAAGCCGCCCGTTGCATTGAGTATCGAGGCCGCCGCGGCTTCCTGCAAGCTGTCGCCGAGCGCGCTGCTGGTTTCGGTGGTGGTCGTGTTGCCATTCACGGTCGTGGTGGTGCGCGACAATTCTTCTGCGCCTATGGCACCTGCTATGGTCAAAATGCTGGGGGTCGCGTTGGAATAATTCGTCGCCGCAAACGGGATATTTTCACCACCAATCAGAAATTGCACGCCCAGCCGCTTGGCCGCATCATTACCGATTTCGACAATGATAGCCTCTACTAGAACCTGTTCAGGACGGCTATCGAGTTGCCGGATAAGTTCACCCAAAGTGCGCTGCATTTCGGGATTGGCCGCGATAATCAGCGCATTTGTACCTTCATATCGGGTTACAACGACGGGTCCCCGTCCACCAATACCGTTCATGCCGGTCGCAGAAGATACGGCCACAACCGGAGCCGAAACGGGCGACGGAGCCGCGCCGCCATTGCCCGCAGTAGAAGCAACCGGGGGCAAATCTCCATTGGGTGCCGCATTATTTTGCCCCCCGATCAGGGACTGCACCGTTTCCAATAAAGTTTCCGCGTTTGCATGTTCCAGCCGGTATACCCGGATTTCCGCGCCTGATTGCGCGCGTGCGTCCAACTGCTTCGCCATGGCGGCAAAACGGGCAACTGATGTTGGATCACCGCGCAAGGCAATCGCGTTACTGCTGTCTATAGCGGCCACAGACACGGGTGCGCGGCTGCCCTCACCACCGCCCTGCCCGGCCAAACCTTGTAAAGCCGTCGCGATTTCGCGCGCGCCGGCATTGTCCAATGTCACAATTTGCGTTGCCGCCGAATCCCGATCGATCTGGCGAACCAGTTCACGGATACGACGCAGATTATCGGCATAATCGGCAACAACCAGACTATTTGCATTCCGGTTTGCGGTAATCGAGCCTTCGCGGCTGACCAGGGGTCGAAGCGTTTCGACTGCTGTCGTCGCATCGATCGAACGCAGGCGGAATACTTCGGTTACAAACTGGCTGGGCGCTGCAGACTTGCTGCCGACGCGGCTGGGCTGGGTTGCCGCACCTTCCGACGGTTGCACGCGATATCCGCCCCCGCGCATCGGTATTGCGACCAGGCCATTGGCCCGCAAGGTCGATAAAAATACTTCAAAATATTCGGAACGGGACAAGGGCCTGTCGGTGACAACAGAGACTTTCCCGGTAACCCGTCCATCGACGATAAACGTCTGTCCAGTGACCCGCGCAGCATCCTGAACAAATGCCCTGATGTCGGCGTCGCGGACGTTAAGCGAATGTTGCGCCGACAATGGCGCCGCCAAAACGAGGGCAGCGCACGCCAGCCAGAGTGGTATTTTATGGGTCACGGTTTTTCCAGATTGATAGCAATAGGTATTTTTGAACCACCGCGCTCGACTTCAACACTCAGTCGGGTGCCGGGGCGGAATTGCGAGGCGACGTCAATGGCGGATGAAACAGGGCGTCCGTTAACGGCAACGATGACATCGCCTTCCTGAAAACCGGCAAGACGCATTATAGTGCCATCGTCACGTGGTTGCACAACAAGGCCGGTAACACGCCCCCCTTCGTTGCGCGGCGCAAGGCCGACAGATTTTTGCAAGCTTTCCGCGTTCAATTCGGCCCCGGTCGATGCAGAAACCTGCGGCATGACGCTCGTTGCAGCCACGTCGCCATTGGCGATATTTTCGGCCGGAACGGATTGATCCAGATACAGGGATTCCTTCACCCCGCCACGCGACAAAATCACATGATCAAACGCCACGGAGTCGAGGGTTACGCCCGATGCCACTTCCTCGCCAACGGCATAGCTGTTCTGGACCCCGTCTTCGCCCGCAATAATCGCAGAACCGCCGCCCGAATTTTCATTTGACCGGATGCCGTATAAGGTAAGGCTGAGCGACGTTACATTCTCCGTTCCGGCAGCAGCAGCTTCGCTTCGGGAAAAGGCATCAAAGCCGGAAAACAACGCGCTGCGTGCCGATAAGGGCACACTATTTACCGGAGCGGGGCGCCATTCGCCCAATGGGCCTAATGGAGTAGCAAGCACGAACATCAAACGGGCCAATTGAATGGCAACCGTTACCGCAAGCAATCCCAAAGCCAATTTCGCAAACGGAATGGCGTTCAACCGAAATGATTGCAGATTGAACTTCACCCCAGCCAAAACAGCCACCCTTTTATCAACGTGATTCTCGACACTACGCTGCGGGAGTAAGGCGGCACCATGACTTAAGCATGACATTAAAATTACATTTTAATGACGATGGAAAGCCGGACCGATGGTGCTGATTTGGGAAAAACTACGGCAGTGCATCGGTAAAGATACACCGCCGTTAGTGGGGGGTATGAATGCGGTTAGAATTTTACGGTCAGGCTTGCAGCATAGCTCGTGCCCAAATCATAACTGTTTATGTTCAAAACAGAGTCACCAAGCCGTTGTTGCTCTCTATAATCCGTGCTGGTCAAATTGCGGCCTTCAAGCTTGAATTCAAGCTCCTTGCCGCCAATCAGCACACCTTGGCGCAGAACAACATCAACGCGCAACCCTGGCTTTTCCACAAAGTCAGGTGAAGCATTCGGACCCCGGTTCGTGGTGCGGTCACTGGTATATGTCAACAACAGCGACTGCTGGGATAATTTTGACGTATCTTCAAGACTAAGCTGAAGATTGACCAGATGCTTGGATTGGCCCGAAAGGCGCAATTTGCGGCTCGTGTCAAACACCGAT
This sequence comes from Sphingorhabdus sp., assembly GCF_046154385.1. Lineage (GTDB taxonomy): Bacteria > Pseudomonadota > Alphaproteobacteria > Sphingomonadales > Sphingomonadaceae > Sphingorhabdus_B. Next base: position 18,629 of record NZ_JBJXFW010000031.1, read on the forward strand.
GACGCAGAAACCGGATTCGGCGCGCTGGTAAAGCTGATGGTCGTGTCGCCGGGCTTAATTTTGATTTCGGAGTCAGAATATGTATAATTGGCGACGACCGCAAATCGCCGGTCAGCCCAAAAATCACCGCCCACATTTTCTAACGGGAAGTATTTTTGCACTTCCAACTCCAAACCGTACAGCGTTGCTTTCGGCGCATTTGCGAAGCTCGTGAAAAAGCTGGATCCCACTTGAACAGCGACGGCTTCGATCGGGTTGGAAATATCTTTCCAGAAACCGGCAATCGTGAACCGCTGATCCCGGTCGAAATACCACTCATAGCGCGCCTCGAGATTGGTCAGTTGCGAATCCTTCAAAAACTGGTTCCCGAAGAATGTGCGGCCGGAGTCTGTATCGCGATATGGTTGCGGTGCCAGCTCGCGAAATTGTGGCCGGGCAATTGTTTGCGAACCAGCAACACGAAGCTGCATATCTTCCGCAAAATTCCAGGTTATCGTTCCTGCAGGTAGGAAATAGTCATTGTTCAAATCGGTACGCGGCGCCGCTGCGATACCGAAGAGCGCAAGCGGCTGAACGAACTGTGCGCCATCTTCATACCGAACACCCGCGTTCAACGTAACGCCGTCAACTGGCTCGATTTCAAGCATGCCGTACCCGGCATGGACGCGCAGACCTGCGGTAAATGCCGCCGAACCCAAACCACCGGTGGTTTCAGTGAGCAAGACATTATAGCTGAACACATTAAAATCACTCAGCAGGAAATCGATACGCTGCTGCGCAACAGCTGGGTTTAAAGCGGCTTGCGGTTGAAATTGAAAATCTCGACGTATCGAGTCACGCGTGTTGTCGTAATAATAATAACCGGCCTGCAACGTTAACGGATATTCGCTGGGAACTTCATATGCGAGGTCGATAGCACCCGACCAAACCGTATCGTCGAGTTCGCTAAACGCCACAAATGCTTCTTGTCCCGGCGCACGCAGATCATTTACATAATCCTGAAATGTTTCATTGAAAACATAGCTGTAGGATCGCTCATACGGTGCGTCACGTTGCGACTTGGCATATGTGCCGCGTAAATCCAGCGATACGCCGCCGAACTTGAATTCGCCGATGAGCTGGCTATCGAACAACTGCCGTTCGAACCAGCTCGTGATCCCGGTTTGGATCGTGGCATCTGGACGGGTCGGGCTAGGTCCAACCGTGTCAAAGTTATTGCCCAACGCAACGCGCGCTTCTTTCAGGGTGTCGCGAATAAACAGATTGTTGAACTTGATTTTCTGGTCGCCAAAATTCAGCCCGATTCCCACCATGCCGTTCACAATGATGCGATTTTCAGTCGATAAAAAGTCAAAGTCGCGGATTGGTTCCAAAAAGTTTCCATTGGCACCGCTCGAAATATTACCAAATTGCTGGACGCCGCCACGTGTGCGCCAGTTATTGTTGTAACCCGCGATCGCAATGACACCCAAATCTGCCGCGCCAATTGGAAATGTTTTACCAAAGGCAATGTCACCGCTGAAATTCGGTTGAATGTCCAGATTACGCTGGATGACGTTGGTGCGTGAGTTGCTGAGGCTTGCGGTGATGTCGCGAATTTCTCCGACACTAAAATCCGCGCCAGCAAGAATTCGTTTACCGGATGCAAGCGCAGCAGCGAACGGACCTTTGGGTGATCGTTCACCGCTGTCATAGCCCGTCCAATCACCGCGGCTGCCAAAATAGGTGTGTCCAACTTCGAATGTGGTTTCAGTGTCCCCGCCTACGCCAAAGCCGATATCAAGAAAGGCTTCTTTAGGTGCGTTCTTCGTGGTCAAGTTAATCACGCCGCCGCCAAATTCACCGGGATAATCCACTGAATAGCTCTTTTGGACAACGGTAGACGCCAGGATGCTTGTCGGAAAAAGATCCAGCGGAATAACCCTGCGAAGTGGTTCCGGCGATGGCAATGGCGAACCGTTCAATAACGCGAGAGAGTAACGCTCACCCAAGCCACGCACATACACAAATTTACCGCCAACGACCGACAATCCGGTTACGCGCTGCAATGCACCCGCAACTTCGCCTTCACCGGTTCTGGCGATATCCGCTGCGGACAATACCGACACAACTTCTGGAGTGGACCGGATCACATTCGGAATGTAGCGCCCTTGCACAACAATTTCCTGTACATCACCAGCGTCCGCGCCGGGACCGGAAATTTCCACTTCTTCTTCAACCGGTTCATCAGCAGCCGCTTCCGGGCTTGTCTCAGCGTTCTGCGGTTCAGCTGAATCTTGCGCCAACGCTGCGGGAGCAATGAGGGCTGACGTCAGCAATAGGGCGGTTCCAAAAATGCGTTTCATGATAATTTCCGTGCCTTGAATTGGAAAAGGGGCGGCAACAAATGTGCGCCGCCCCTCGGGTATAGAGAGTGGCGCTGGTTATCCTGCGTCGGGAACGACGAGACAGGATGCCTGAGTAGGCAAGCCGCACGTCCAACCAACCCACCAATTGGTGTTGCTGTCCTGAACCGCACCAATGAAAGCGCGATTGATAAAGAAGCTTGCCAAAGAATTGGCATTGAATGGCGTCACCGCATTTTCATTCGCTCCGTTCACAAAAATATTTGTGAGGGTCGAAGTGCCCAATGCCGTATTGTTCGAACCGGCACCGAAAATTGCTGAAATCTCGGCTCCGGTCACGTCAGCGTCGTCAGTGAATGAAGCCGCACATGACAGGAATACCGAATTGAAAACTGGAGGACCATCTTCATCAACAGCTGCGTTGGCGGCTTGCGCGGTCGAAGCACCATCGATGTCGATGCAACGTGGGCTGCCCGTCATCACACCATTCAGGAAGCTGTAATCGCCACCACCGCGCAACAACAGTGTTGTGTTACGCGTTGCGCTGCCAACGAAGGTGAAGTTCGCAAAACGAACGTCTGTACGTGGAAGACGGGTATCGTTCGATGTCGAGTCCGCTTCGACGATATGATCACCACCATCTGAACGCTGGATCACGATAATGTCCTGCAAAGCGGCCTTGAAGCCTGAATCGACGTCAAGCGAGTCGTCATCATTTCCGGTCAGCACAAGGAACCGACCATTTACACGACCACCAAACCATTCGATACCATCGTCAGAGCTGTTATGAACCTGAACATTTTCGAATATCGTGCCAGCACCTACGCCAGCCATGGTGATACCATTCAGTTCGTTGTTGTTATCAACCCGGAACCCTGAGAAGCGAACCTGCAGATAACGGATTGAGCCGCTATTATCATTGACCGAAGCACCGCCGAAGTTTGCGCCGCTCGTGCCTTCAACAGGTGCGATACAGCCAACTGTACCCCCAGTGGCGGCCGGATCGGCGCAGTCAGCGATTGGGCCACGGCCCAAAATGACCAGACCACCCCATTCACCGGTGCTGCTAGCACCAGAAGCACCGATCACGTTATTCCGGCTGGTCATGACAACCGGCTTCGTCGCGCTGCCGTCGACATTAAGCTGCGAACCGCGATTTACGAGCAGGAAGTCAGCGCCCGAAGCGCCAAAAAGTGTAACACCGGCGTCAATCGTCAACACACCAGCAGTCGCACCGCCAATGGGAGCATTCGGATCAGCGCCCAAGTCCTGACCAACCTGGACCCGGCCACTCAACGAGTAAATCGTGCCTGCAAGGTTTTGCAAACGCAAGGCACCGGTAATCGTGCCTGAAATCTGGCAATTCCGGCGATTTGCAATCGTACCGGAATCGACGGTGCCTGCAGGGCAGCTAGCCGCTGGACCGGTTGGCGGAGGAGGAGGTGGGGGTGGAGGAGGAGGCGCAACAACTGGCGGCGGTACCACGACAATATTGCCGTCACCCGGCGATGCGATGTCATCCGCGCCGCAACCGGCAACGAGAGCAGCAGCAGCAGTCGCATATATAATGCCGCGCAATTTTGGATCTAACATTCTGATTCTCCGCAACTAATAATATCGCCTGATTTCAGGCATAAGCAACGGACCAGCGACGAATCAACGAAGGCCCCACCCGTTGTCCATCCCGCCCATAGAAGCGGCTTGTTACAACGCTGCGTTTATTAGATTTCATTGCGGAGTCATTTTTATGGCACATATGTGACATCAGCGGAATCGCGTGATGTCAGCGCCTAATTAACTGTAAAATAAAGAGGGCAGGTCATGCAACCCGCCCTCAAATACACCTGAATTCGATCGTTTCCGGTTGCAAGTCCGGTTTAGCGCGTGGCGATTTTGGTCTTTAAGCCCGAAAATGCCTGACGCGCGGCTTCTTTTGAATTCATAATCCGTCCATCCGCCAAAACCAGTTCGACGGACTCCCGGCTTTGCATCGCTTGCGTGAATAATTCAGCAGCTTCGGCAGTGCGTCCCATGCGGGCATAGGCCTGCCCAAGATTGATAAGCAACGCCGGGTCACGCCGGCTTACCCTGTCACCATTCAATATCTGAGAAACCGCACGCTGGTTATCTCCCGCCACCAATGCGTCATATCCAATCGATCCTTTTGGATAGCCGATCTCGCCACCGGAACCGGACTGTGCGTGCGCGACTCCACTTAGACTAGCGGCCAATAAAGCGCTGACTAATAATGATTTCATGACAATTCTCCTCTTTCCAGAGGTAATTATTACACTTTAATGACGATTGTTGCAATATAAATGACATTTAATTGTCATAAATATGAAACATCTTTGCAATCCAGAAACATTGTCATCCAAAACAAGTCCGTACTCCATCCCGTTAAAAGGCTGAACAGCTTCGACAGCGATTACACGACACGTCGCTGCACGCCCTGAAAAAGCGTGCAGGAACAATCAGTTCAATTTCATTGGATAGATGTGGGGGAGCGTCCCCTTATTTCACACAGCTTCGTCAAAAAGCCCTGAGCAAAATGGCATCAAGCCTCGTCAACGCGATTTTTGCGTAAACGACCGAGGGTCAGGACCTAGCTTGGATTTTCGAGATACGCGATCACATTGGCCCGCTTTTGCGGGTCTGATATCCCGATGAAAATCATCTTGGTCTTTGGCATTACGCGCTGTGGCTTTTCCAAAAACTGGAATAATTTTTCTTTCGACCAGGTTACGCCAGCAGCAGAATTGGCCGGTGAATAATTGAAACCTGCAACGCTGCCTGACTTGCTGCCGACAATAGCCGCAAGAGAAGGTCCGGTTTTGTTGACACCGGCATCGGTCACATGACAGGTTCGACATTGCGTGAACACTGTTTTTCCGGCGGCTGCATCGCCGGTAAAGTTCGCCAATACAGAGCCATCCAATGTCGACACATCATCCGCAGCAGGTGCTCCCGCAGGCACATCGGGAGCAACATTTGTCTCGGCTGTTTTTTCTTCCGCGACAGGATCGGCATCACCCGAGCAGGCTATGACAAATGCCGATAATGCAACAGTTGCCGCCAAAGTACGGATTTTGAACATATTCACTCCTATCGAACCGGAATTGGCGGCATAGCCTATATTTAAGCAATCAAAACATGATAAAGCTTATGGCATATAACAATGATTGAAAAGATCATATGTTTGGTATTGGGACCATCTGCGTTCACCGCGCGTCATGCCAAGCCTTCGACAATAATCTCGCAAAATCCTATTTGGCAGGAATTTACAGCGCGCCGCGCTTATTTGCGATACGCGCGACTTCCTGAAGTTCGGGCATATTAAACCCGACCCGAAACGCGCGAACGACCGCGGCATGGATGCGAACCGGTTCATTAGAACCGAGGGCGCACGCAAAATCTATGGCAGCGGCAATGCGGATATCGAAGCTGTGCCGTTCGCGGGCAGCGTCGACTTCAACGCCCGTAAGACCAAGCAGGTCGGCGCGCTTATCCAGCTTGGCAAGGGTCCGTTTGCACGTACAGTCACGCTCCAGCGCGAGTTCAATGTGCAATCTTAAACGTTCGGTCAAAAGCGGTTCGTGCATAATAACTCAAACAGCGCTTTGGGCGCGGCAGTACATAATGGACACGCAGATATTATCATAGGCAGAAAGGGAGAATGCGACCATTATGGGTTGCGACCCTGTTTCGGGTTCCCATAATGATCACACTCGGCTTGAAAAGAAGCGCATAGCGGCCAAATCGTGACCGAGAATGCGGCCAGGAAAAAGATAGCCTGTGCGGAAAGGGCAAGCGCCCCTGTATCGCCGAGAGAAAACGCCACACAGCCATAAAATATGAGTGCGATCCAAGAGAAGAAATAGCGTCTTTGCCAACGCAGGTTTTTGCTCAGGCAATGTGCATTCATACGCATGGTCTGGTTCCTTCCCCGATTAAAGGCCGAGTTCGGTGAGGCTGGAATGATCATCCGGCCTGCGACCCAATGGCCAATGGAACTTGCGGTCGGCTTCGGCGATTGGATGCTCGTTGATGCTGGCGATGCGGCGGCGCATGAGGCCGTCAACGTCGAATTCCCAGTTTTCATTGCCGTAAGCGCGAAACCAGGTGCCGTTGTCGTCACGATATTCATAGGCAAAGCGGACCGCGATGCGATTGCCGTCATAGGCCCACAATTCTTTGACCAGCCGGTAATCGAGCTCGCGCGACCATTTACGGGTCAGAAATGCTTCGATGGCTTCACGGCCACTTAAAAAATCGGCGCGGTTTCTCCACTGGCTGTCCGGCGTATAGGCCAGCGCGACGCGGGCCGGGTCCCGGCTGTTCCAGCCGTCTTCGGCAAGCCGTACTTTTTCAGCGGCAGATTCTGCGGTGAATGGGGGGAGCGGAGGTCGGGACATAAATTCTTCCTTTGGTTGGAAAAGGGACACGGGCGGCGCGAAGGGAGGGGGGGATCGCGCGCCGCCCGCTGTTCAGATCAAGCTGAGGCAGCAATGATCCGAATATAATCGAAATCGGTGATAAGTAAGATCATGGTGTAACTCCTGTTTGAGTGGCCACGTGGTCACTTCCTGAAATCAGTTATGGTCCAGTTTAACAAATGAAAGAACAGTCGAAAAATTCAACTCACTATTCCGATTATGGCAACAATATGCATCTGCCCCTCCGGTCACATTCCCGAGATTGTAATCTTTCCAAAATGACTTGCGGAACGGAGCAGTTCATACGCAGCCCCGGCGTCGTCAAAGGCAAATTCGGCGTCAATCACCGGGTGGATGCCATGTTTCTGAAGAAAGCGATTCAAATTCGCATAATGGGCAACCGAGCCAACGCAGATCCCGTTCACTGCGGCGTTTTTGAACTGGAGCGGCGTCATGTCCGGGCGCGCACCGAAACCAGATAAAACCCCGATCTGGGCAATTTGCCCGCCCGGCGCGATGGCGGCGATCGAGCGGTCATAGCTGGAAGGTCCGCCGAGTTCGAGAATATGGTCAACACCGCGACCGTCGGTTAATTCGACGGCGATTTGGTCCCAATCGGGTTGGCTCTTGTAATTGATGGTCTGCCACGCACCAAGCGCCCTGGCTCTCGCCAGCTTTTCATCGGATGAGGAAGTGACGATAACCCGCGCGCCGATTGCCGAGGCCATTTGCAATCCCAACAGGGCGACGCCGCCTGTGCCTTGTACCAGAACAGTGTGTTCAGGCTGAATTTTGCCACGCTCGAACAGGGCATGCCATGCAGTCACGCCTGCGCAAGGAAGAGCAGCTGCTTCATGGAAACCCAGATAGTCTGGAATAGCGACCAAAGCCGCTTCGTCGGCGATTGCATATTCACTCAGCACGCCGTCAGTCTGCCCTCCGCCCAGTGCATTAGAAAGATGGCTTTGAGAAAATGCACCGTCGGTCCAGGCCGGGAAAAATCCCGGGCTAACGCGGTCGCCGATTTTCCAATTGCGAACGCCCGAACCGATTTCGACAATTTCACCCGCCGCATCCGAGAGTGGAACCAAGCCGTCCTTGTTACCATCGGGGTCGTCAAAGGTCAGCAAATCACGATAGTTCAGGCTGGCGGCCTTGACCTTCATCCGGATTTCATGCGGGCGCAATGCGCGCAATTCCTTGCTTTGCAGATCAAGATTAAATCCGGTTTTACCGCGCACAAGCGCATATTGCTGATGTAATGCCATCTTAATTGTCCTTTGAATTTGGGGATTTAGATTTCGAGTATAAGCCGCGCCGGACCTTCGCCATTTTCGGCAGCCGGAACGGCGCAACAGATCAGAGCCTCATCGCTATCCGTCTGAAATGCGGGTTGTTCGGCATAGGTCACCGCGCCTGCCAGGATCTTGGTCCGGCATGTGCCGCAACTTCCGCCCCGGCAGCTGAATTCCGGTGTCAGCCCACGCGATTCCGCAAGGTCGAGCAAACTGCCGCTTTCCGGTGTCCAGCGCGCTTCCTTGCCAGATGCCGCGAAAGCTATGGCAACCGGCTTTGTCGCCGCAGGCGCCATTTGTGTTTCAGGCGTCACTGCGACCTGACGTTTGAGTGATGCAGGCCCGAACGCTTCGGCATGGATCCGGTGGTCGGCAATGTTGAGCCCACGCAACCCGTCGTAAATCGCTTGCATGAACGGCGGCGGACCGCACATCATGAAATCATAATCGTCGAAACCAAGCGCGGCGCGCAGCAGGTTCATGTCGATCCGGCCAAGAACCTCGTAATCGGTCCCCTGCTGCGCCCCGTCCGCATGCTCCAGCAAGCGAATGACACGCACCGCGCCACCCGCGCGCTCGGTAAGCGAGCGGAGTTCGGCATCAAAGGCGCGCTCGGCCTTGGTGCGAGCAGCATAGAAGAATATCGTGGGCCGAATATGCCGCGTCCGCAAACCTTCATACACAATATACCGCAGCATCGCCAACATCGGCGTGATACCGACTCCTGCGGCCATCAAAACGGCCGGCCGGCTTTCGGCCGCATCGATTGTGAAACCACCGGCAGGCGGGCGGGCGTTGATGATGCTGCCAACGGCCATCTGGTCGTGCAGATAGCTTGATACGAGCCCTTCTTTCTTGACGCTGATACGATAGACACCATCCGAAGGTGCGGAGGAAAGCGTATAGGTGCGTATCACCGCGGGCGCGTCGGGATCGGGCTGGACACGTATCGGCAAATGCTGACCTGCCAGATTGGCTATCAACCCGGCGTCGTCGGTTGGTTCAAGATAGAAAGAGCGGATCACGCTGCTTTCATCGACGATTTTGCTGACCCGAAGCGGACGCCAAGTGGAACCCTGTTCGGCTGCCTTGCGGCGTTGTGCGGCCTGATCCCAATCGCCGGTCATCAGCGAATTGGGCGACCATTCCAGAAATTCGAAACGCAAGGGAAAGGCAGCGTTGCGCCGGACGATTTTGTGCGGTGTGAAAGTCCACAGCCGCTCCGCGCCCTGAAATGCCGCGATATCGGGAGAGTCCAAAATGACTTCGGCGCTCCCTGTCAGGTGCAGCATATCGCCATTGCTGAAATCGACAAAGACCAGTCCAGCGCGCGGATTGCGGAGAAAATTGCCCAATGTGTTGAAATGCAGATTCCCGGCAAAATCGGGAATTGTGAGCACACCATCGTCGCCTATGCGCACAAAGCCCGGTTTACCTCCACGGTGCGAGGCATCGACCTGACGGTGACCGTCTTCGAGATCGATATAGGATGCGACGAAAAATGTATCGGCGGCCAATATCGCGGCACGGGCATCAGCGTCCAACGCGGATAATTGCTCGGTGGCTGGTACCGCGCAATTTTCGGGTGAAACCGCGTGCCAGTTACGGGTCTGGATATATTGCGGGCAGTTACCGAAGCTATGTTCCACTTCGACGGTAAATCCACTTTGCGAAACCGCACCGATTTTCCCGTTCATCCGGTTGCGGCGGCGCGAGTGCAGTTCAATTCCCAACAGGCCGATGGCATCGCCTTCTTTTCGCCCCTCTATGGCCGGATCGCTTGGATCATATGGCATATTCAATGCAAGCTTGCGGGGGTCGGGGGATTGGATGAAGCCAGGCTCGCCTGCCAACACCGTAGCCCAGACATCACCTTTGCTATCGACGCTGCCGGCAACAACAAACGGCAATTGTTCGAAAAAGTCGCGGTGCTGTTCCGGCATTTGGTCGCGGATGACACGACGGCCAAATTGCTCCATCCGTTCGGCGACACCCAGCGAGCGCTGCAGTTCAATTTCGCCGCTGTGAAAAGGCGAACCGGCGGGAATTTTATCATTGCTGTCCATGGCATCTCTCGTTTCAAATGAAGGGGCGGGTTTGGTCAAACTTGTGGCTGGTGTAACCAATTCTGGTCGAGTTCGGGCACCCGCATTTTGGCGCGGATGTGAGCGGCATTTTCCGGCGAAGTAAGGTTTGCGAGCAGGCGCAGTGCCACTTCGATTGCGGTTCCTGGTCCAGTGGAACTAATAATTCCGCCATCGTCAACAACCGCTTGATCGACAAACAGCGCACCATATTGCTCAAGCTGGCCTTTCCTTTTGCCGCCAATCTGGTGGTAAATGGTGGCCCGGCGTCCGTTGATGATACCGGCAGCACCCAAGGCCATTGATGCAACGCAAACCGAGGCTATCGGCTGATGTTGCACATCGAAGTGCTTGATAACGTCGAGAAAGGGCTCGGACAGGGCTTCGTCGTAAAATCCTGCACCGGCAAATCCGCCAGGGACCGCAAGTGCGTCAAAGTCATTCAGGTCAAGCTCTGAAATCTGGGCTTGCGGCATTACCGAGAAACCGAAGGTCGCACGCAAAACCGGCTTGAAACCGGCGGAGATCAGTTCGACCGGTTCGTAACCGTCCAGGGCGGCCCATCCGAATACGTCAGTGAATCCTGCCGCTTCGAGCGGTTCAAAGCCATCGGCGAGCAACAGAAGAACTTTCTTGGTCATTTAATCGTCCTTTTCGGAACAGATTCTGCGCCTTTTATTGGCATCTTTAAAATGTGCCCGGACGCTTCGCCTCTCGAAACAAAGCGTCCGGACGATTGGCGTCAGGCCGCAGCAGCCAGTCCGACCGGGGTTTGCACAAATGGGACAAAATTTGGCAAAGCTTCGATGCTCTTCAACCAGGCATCGACATTTGCATAGGCCGCCAAGTCGACATTGCCTTCTGGTGCGCGGGCGATGTAGCTGTAGAGCGCGACGTCGGCGATGGTCGGCTGTTCGCCCCCGATGATCCATTTTTTCGTCGCAAGTTCATCGTCGATATTTTTCAGAACGGCATGTGCGCGTCCGATGACTTCTTCGGCATTAAAGCCTGCACCAAATACGGTGATCAAACGGGCGGCGGCAGGACCGAAGGCGATCTGGCCAGCGGCGACCGAAAGCCAGCGTTGTACAGCAGCTGCACCGTCTGGATCGCTTGGCAACCATTCGGTCAAGCCGCGCTTTTTGGCGATATAAATCAGGATCGATGCGGAATCGGCAATGATTGTGCCGTTGTCGTCGAGCACAGGAACCTGGCCAAAGCGGTTGAGCGCCAGAAATTCAGGTGCCTTATGTGCGCCTTTGGCAAGGTCGACTTCGACCAGTTCGAAAGGGGTTTGCGTCAGCGAAAGAAATAGCCGTGCACGGTGGGCATGGCCAGACAAAGGATGATAGTAAAGTTTCATGTGATAAGCTCCATAATGCATCTGCCACAGTGGATTAGGGGGACTGGGCCTCTTGCACTGCCTTTATGGGCCTGCACATCTGCGAACAGAACGGAGATAAAAGTCAAAGGACTATTCCATTTTCCGGAATATTCTTGCTCCTGTAACGAAGCAGCCCCATAATTTCGGCGCGACAGTCAAAGGAATCAGAACATGGCAAAGCTTGAGGCGATGCACACATTCGTCAAAGTGGCCGAAACCAGCAGCTTTGCCGAAGCCGCGCGGCAATTGCATATGAGCCCGCCTGCGGTAACCCGCGCGGTGTCGGCGCTTGAGGAGCAGATCGGCACCAGACTTTTCACACGGACAACACGGGTGGTTCGCCTGACCGAAGCCGGGAACCGCTATTTTGAAGATTGCCGCAAGATATTGGCCGATGTGGAAGAAGCCGAGGCTGCAGCTTCGGGGTCCTATGTGCGTCCAACGGGTGTGCTGCATGTGACGGCATCGGTCTTGTTCGGACAGCAATTTTTGCTGCCCATTTTGACCGAATTTCTTGGCGAGAATCCGGACGTCACGGTCCGTGCGCTGTTCGTTGATCGGGTCGTGAACCTGGTTGATGAGGGCATCGATGTGGCAATCCGCATCGGCCACTTGCCCGATTCCGGCCAAAGCGCGGTGCGGGTCGGCAAGGTGCGGCAGGTCGTCTGCGGCGCTCCGGCCTATTTCGACGCGCACGGTATTCCTCAACAACCCGCCGACCTTGCCAAGCACCGAATGATCGCCAGTACAGGTTCCTTCTCGTCACTCGATTGGCATTTCGGCCAGGACCAGAAACTCAAGGTCAACATAACCCCCCGACTCTTTTGCAACACCTATGACGGTATGATCCGTGCCATGCTCGAGGGTTGGGGGCTTTCACGGGTTTTGTCATATCAGATAGGCGAACATCTCGTCGCCGGCCGCTTGCAGACCGTACTTGCCGATTTTGAACAGGACCCGCTTCCGATCCATATCGTTCACCCCGAGGGACGGCGAGCATCCGCCAAGGTGCGCGGGTTCATCGACCTCGCCGTTGACCGACTGCGCGCCAACCGTTTGATAAACTAGCGTCAGGACCTCTTCCAGATTTGGATGAGGGAGCTTAAATTTCCTGACGCGTAATAATATGGTCAAGGGACAGCTTGCCCGGACCATAAGCCATGATGCCCAAGGCAAGGGCAAACCAGCCAAAATGGGTGGACAGGAAAGCATCCGGGTACACGAAAATCTGGATGGTGAGGGTCATCACAAAAAGACCCAAAGCCGATAGGCGTGTGGCAAGGCCAAGGATCAACATGATCGGCAGCAGATGTTCGGCATAGGTGGCAAGATAGGCCGCGATTTCGGGATCGAGCAGCGGCAAGCGATATTCTTCTTCAAAAAGATAGACGGTGTTTTCCGACACGGTCATCAGCCCTTCAACTTTGGTTCGTGCGGAACTCCAGAAGATTCCGGCAAGTCCGCCACGCATGGCGAGTTGCACAAAAGCTTGAGGAATTCGGGACATGATTTTTGCCGGTGTGGAAAATACACTGGCCAAGGTTAGGTTAGTCATTTCAATTCTCCTTCAATATTCGGGTATGCGGGGACGATAATTCCGGCGATGGCGAGGTTGATAAACCTGGCAATCAAGGTTTCGGCGGCGAGATGATCTGGATAGTTTGACATCAGGGTGGTGAATGTTGCGGGGCCGGCAAAATGATTCAGCAGCACCGCGTCATCGGCATTTGCTACTATTTCGGCGACCTGATCACCCTGTCGCCAGATGATCGCTGTTTCTTTCTCGTTTGGCACGGGCGGTAATGCGTCCGGTTCCACTTGGGCGCGCCAGATAGATAAAGCAGGGGTTTTTGAATCGATGATGGTCACCGACGGATGTAATCCGGCCCGTGTATCGAGTGCTGCGATGGCTGAACGGTCATCATCAAGCCCGAAGGGTGCGGCATCGGCGGCATGGTAAGCTTGGATACGCGCAAATTCGATCCGCGCGACATCGGCCAAATATGGATAGTCACGCAAGGGATCAAATTCGGCCAAAAATGCCGCGAAATCATCTCCATATCCGGACATGATCGGCGATTTGGGTGGATGTCGCTCAACATAAACGAGCGTCAGTGCGGAAAAATACGCCTCGCCAACCAGTGTTTCGACAGCCGGGAAACTTGTCTGCAACGCATTATGCAGCGTTATCCGCAAGTTGTTCCGGTAAACGTTGAACCGGCCTGCTTCATCGGATCCGGCGGCTTCCGGGCTAAGTAAAGCTTGAGCAAAGGACGCGTGCATCACGCCACCTGCATTTTTTCAGCATGCGCGATTACATGCCGGACGTGATCGGTTTCGAGCAAAAGATCGTCGAGCGGAGGTATGTCATTGTCCCGCTCGACCAGAACAGGGCGGTTTCCATCGCGGGCGATGACATATTGAAGGAGTTCGAAAACCTCAACACTGACCGGGCTGCCATGGCTGTCGATCAGCAATGCCTGCCCGTTGCCATCCGAAATTTGTTCGTGCCCTGCGACATGAATTTCACCAACACGATCCATCGCAATTCGCGCGAGCCAATCTTGGGCCGACCAACCATGATTTTGGCAAGAAACATGGAGATTATTGACGTCGAGCAACAGGCCGCATCCGGTCTTGCGTGCAATCTCCTTAAGGAATTCCGCTTCATGCCAACTGCTGTGTGAAAGCTCGACATAAGTCGACGGATTTTCGAGCAACAATGCCAATCCAAGAAAATCCTGGGCTTCATTGACATTGTCAATCACCCGTTGAAGGGTTGCGCTGTCATAAGCGACAGGCAACAGGTCGTTGAAATACACCCCGCCGTGCGACGACCATGCCAGATGTTCGGAAAAACTGGCGGGACTACTGCGGTCAATTAACGTGCGAAGTTTTTGCAGATGTTCGATATCGAGCCGCCCTGCTCCGCCGATCGACAATCCAACGCCATGGATCGACAGCGGCCAGGTGTCCGCAATCCGGTCAAGCAGCCGCAGGTTGGGGCCGCCTGCGCTCATGAAGTTTTCGGCATGTATTTCGACAAAATCGACCAAGGATGGATCGGCCAAAAGCGCTTCGCAATGCGCGCGCTTAAGGCCGATCCCCACGCCGCGGGGCAACCCGCCCGGCCCCGGTGAGGGGATGGGCTTGGACAAGGTGGGTTGCACCCGCAACATGGTTTAGCGCTTTACTTCTTTGTATTCGCTCAACTGGCCGCGGCCGGTGGGCGAAGTTTTCGAAGGCAGGGTGAGGCATGTGCCTTTGGGCACCAATGTCCACGCATTGCCTTGATAATCGCGCTTTGATGTACCCGCGCATGATGTGCCGGGGCCAGCCGCGCAATCATTGTGTCCGGCAAGCGAGATGCCAAAACATTTTTCCTGCGGCGGACGCTTTGCCGCCGAGGCGCTGGGGGATAAGCCGGCAAGCGCCGTTGCAGCAATGCCAGCAATAAATGCGGAACGGGAGAGGTTCATTGTGAAGTTTCCTTGTTCAAGAGTGGGCGTTCCCGATAGGCGGCGAACATTGCCCGCCGCCCATGGAGGATTAGTTCAACGAAGCAGGGGTTTTGCCCTTGATCGAAGGCCAATATTCCTTGGCCTTTTCAAGATTGCCCGGAATATCGCGCTGCCAGGCAACAGACACATCGGCGTTGACGTTTAAATAGAGCTTTCCATCAACGATTTTCCAGACAGCTGGATCGCCATCAAGCTTCTTTTCCAACGCTACGCCCATAGCGCAAAAACCGCCAAATTGTGGGGCGAACGCCGCTGGGTTTGCCTTGAATTTGTTGAGGTTCTCTGCGCTGGCAAAATGATAGCGCGCGCCTTTATACTTGGTTGTGAAGGTCGGGCTGCCTTTAGCAGGTGCACCAACGGTGAAATAAGCCACAGGATCATAGCCTTGCATTGCGAGACCTTGTTCATCGGTATTCACTGCCGAGGTCGAAGTAGGAACCACGGCAAATGCAGGACTGGACGAAATGGAAGTAGAAGCGACAAGCAGGCCAAGTGCGACCAACAAAGCGCGAGATGTACGGGTAGTCATGTTAATGTCTCCAACTGAAGCCGTCGCCAGCAGGGACGGACTGAGGTTTCCCGGGGCTGTCCGGGTGAGACAATATCTAGAGGCAGACAGGAAATGAATGAATACGCGTATTGAGCAATAGATTGCTGCGTTTTTTGGAATAATAATCGGGCCGCGCCGTGCAAAATCGCCCCGCAATTTCGTGGGTCCCCAGGGATTTACGAAAATTTTACTAGGTGGCGGTGGGTGCAGTCG
>NZ_JBJXFW010000034.1:0-68773 GCF_046154385.1 Sphingorhabdus sp.
ATGGAAATCGTTCCTGATAATGACATGCTGATTGTCACCGCGCGGGTTAGTCCGAAGGATGTCGACCAACTGTTGACGGGCAAGGATGTCATGCTGCGTTTTTCGGCATTTGAAATGCAAACAACCCCGGAAATAATGGGAACCCTGTCGAAAATTGGCGCCGACCGCACAACGGACGCGCAGTTGGGAGTCGCATATTATCCCGTTGAAGTCAGCATTTCGAAACAACAGATTTCGAAATTGGGTTCGCTAAAACTTCGCCCCGGAATGCCGGTCGAAGCCTTTTTTAAGACGGGTGACCGCACTTTATTCGCATATTTGTTCAAGCCGCTCATGGACCAGATTGCTCGCGCTTTTAGATAGAAAATCATAGGGTTAAATTCCCTAACGCATTTTTTATTTCCGTTAAGCATCACGTCGGTATAAACAGATTGCTCCCATAGACGTAAAACATCTGGGATTTATGTGCGAATTCCGATATGGTAACCCAAAATGGATAACAAAAACAGGTCAGAGGTAAACGCCAATCTTCGGCGCGCTCCATCTCAAGAACCTGTTAAAGGTTCGAAAATTGCTGGAGAGGAACGGAATATGCAGGCCATTTCCGATATATCATCGCTAAATGACACCCAACGTCCGGTGTCGATTGTGGGATGGACTTTCGCGTTCATCGTCGGCGCCGCAATTTGGGCCGCGATCTTTTACGTGATTTAGAATTTGGACCTGGGTTCTGGACCTAATATGATCCCTTGGCCCCTAATACAGCGGGCACCGTTTTAAGAACGATAGTCATATCAAACAGAAATGACGCTCTGCGCCGATATTCACAATCCAGCTGAACGCGCTCATCGTAGCTCACATCGTTACGACCATTCACTTGCCAAAGACCGGTCAACCCGGGTTTTACCGCGCAATAATCCGAAAAAAAGCTGCCATATTTCAGAATTTCCGCACGCACGATCGGGCGTGGCCCGACAACACTCATTTCTCCCGAAAGAATGTTAAGCAATTGAGGCAATTCGTCGAGGCTCAGCTTGCGAATTATGCCGCCTAACCTTGAAACGCGTGGATCATTCCGCAACTTATGGTCCAAATCCCATTCGCGTTTCGCTTCAGGAGAGGACGCCAAGAGTTCGTCAAGTAACCGCTCTGCATCTTCGTGCATGGTGCGAAATTTGTAGCAATTGAACATCCGTCCACGCTGCCCCACTCTCTGCTGTACAAAGAACAGGCGTCCGGGGCTATCAATCTGAAGCGCAATGGACAGTAAAATAAGCATCGGGAAAGAGACAATCAGGAACATAGCAGCAAACACAATATCAAATGCGCGCTTCAATATTTGTTCGTGCTTACCAAGATGATCCCCTTTTGGATCACCGCCGACTTCTGGCATAAAGTTGTCAGCGGAACGATTCTGGGTCGATGGTGCTATCGCAATTAAGCTACGGCAATAATCCACATCGGTTTCAAGCAGAACTCTCTGATTGAGCTGGTCAGTCGTCAACATTAACCTAACTTCCCCATTTGATATTCGGCCCATTCGTTTTTTTGGCCGATCTAATTTTCAGTCGTGTTTTTGAAGAGCCGCTGAAGTGCTTTCAAGGTCGAGCATGATCGCCGCCATTAAGTTTCTATTAACTGGGGAGTGTTGCGGTATTTTTACAAAGCGCAATTTAACAATCGAAGTTGGAAATTAAATATTCACTATATTCAACATACTAATTTTAATAGAAAATAAAAAGGTTCGGTCCCAATAAATGAACTAGGCCGTGAACTCATAATTATTCGAATACAGACTTAGGGTCAGGACCCGACTCTAGAACACCCGATCAGGTATGCGCACGGTGTCCCCCGGTTGAACGGCCGTTGCGCTGGTCAATCGGACGGCTTTCTCTTCGGTTTCATCTTCACGACGAATGAATGCGTAAGACTGGTTTGCGCGGTATGTGAATCCACCGGCCTTTGCGACCAATGCGAAAACGCTCATTCTTTCCGAATAATTGAACTCGCCCGGTTTGGCGACTTCGCCTAATATGTAAACGGGCCGGAAATTCACCATTTCAACCGATATCCGAGGATTGCGAAGATATTGCGATCCGAGCCTCTGGGTTAAATCATCTTTGAATTCCGTGACAGTTTTCCCGCCAACAGGAACATCGCCAACAAGGGGAAAGGCAATGGTTCCTTCCGCGTTCACCGCGAATTCGCCGGATAATGTTGATTCGCCAAAAGTCTGAATTTTAAGCCGGTCACCCGATCCAATCCGGTACACATAATTTGCTACGCTCGGACCTTCCGTCATGGCCACGGGGGTACATGCTCCAAACAGAATGAATAACAACACTACACAGAAACGGGTCATTGGTGATTCTCTCAAACAATATCAAAATTCCAGACTGTTCTTCTATGACAGCTATATGTCATTTGTCTGACACGTGCCGTTTCCAGCGAGCTTCAGGCCCTGAACTTTTACAAATGTCGCGGTTGAATGAAGTCGCATCTTTCGATGCGATGTCCACAAAATGTCATCATGACGTGCCATTTGGCGGAGGCAGCAAATAAGGATTTTGCGTGTTTCTCAAGAGTTTCAAACTTACGACCCTTTTTGCGGTTTCACTCTCCACGTCGCCGGTTTCGGCCCAGACCGCAGGTGAAAATGGCAACACTCCGCCTCCTTCTGTCGGATCAGATTTGGAGCGTGCGTCCCATTGCCTCTCTCTAGCTATAGCCTATGAGGCTGGATTTGAGCCCGCTGCGGGCCAACAGGCCGTTGCCGAGGTCATACTCAATCGGACACGGCATCCGGCCTACCCGAAAAGCGTTTGTGGCGTGGTTTTTCAGGGTTCTTCACGCAGAACGGGTTGCCAATTCACGTTCACATGTGACGGCGCGATGAAACGCGCACTGTCTGCAAAAGTGATGCAGAATTCGCGCGCGATAGCCGAGCGCGTTCTTACAGCAAACTTTACCCCCTATGTAGGTGGGGCGACCCATTACCACGCCAATTATGTCTCGCCCTATTGGGCGCCGAGCTTGGTTAAAGTGGGCCAGATTGGCGCGCATATATTCTATCGGGCGCCCGGCAGTTCGGACCGACCCGCACGATATAATGGGGGGATTGAACCTTTAGTGGGTGGATTGGGGAATTGGGCCAACGCACCAGATTCGCTTACCCAAAAAAGCACGAGCAAACCGGTCCAAGTCGCACAATCGGAGAGCAAACCTGCCGCGTTCGCGCCTTGGGGCCTTCCCGCCCTGCCTTAGGGTCAGGACCTATTCAAAAGCACGAATGATATATGGCCGTGCATCGGCGCCAGTTAGTTCGACGATAACTTGCCGTTTTGAACGCGCGCCATCGGGACGCACCGCCTCGGTCGTTATTGTTAACGGACGTCCGACCAGATCAACGGCATCGCCCAGTTCGATTGCCGTTCGTTGCCCGTCAAGTTCACGCTGCCGGTTTATGGCTGCCGGGCTATCCGCGCCGCCATCAAGCATCACGCCGATCGCACGCGGATGGGCATAACGCGCATCAAAGCCACCCGTGCCGAAATTGACGGTCACAAAGGGCTTCAACTTCTTCACCATTTCCGGATTAAACCCGCGTATCGTCGCCAACTCGTCTATCGACTGAAGCGGGCCATTACGTGGACGGATTCCCCGTGATTGATAAAATTCGACCTCGGCTCCATCGGGCCGCGGTTCCTCGTCATCGTCAATCCAATCCACCAACGAATCTGCGGCGGTTCGTGCAGACCCGCCGTAACCCAGGCCGATTGCTTCCATCAATCGAGCCGCCAGTTCGTCATCCAGTAAATTGATCGGAACCTTTCCGCGTTCATCTTCGATCCGGATTTGCAAACGCGCTCCGTCAAAGTTGGCCGTTCGCGTCCTGCCATCGATGGACCATCTATTTGCCCTGTCTTTCACAAGCAGGCCATTCAGGGCAATTGCCAAACCCGCATCGGCCGCCGCAGCAGCCTTAGCCTGACCGACTTCGGCATTTACGAGGACAATTTCATTCTGGTTCGCTTGAACCAAGGCCAATGCCATTAAAGCAAATACAGCAATACCTGCAACTGCAGCGACCATGGCATAGCCTTGCTCGCTGTCGGGCGGTGTCACGGAATACGGCCTTCGGTTTTAAAAGGTTCCAATGTGCGAATTTTTGCGCGCAATTCTTCTGTTACCGCACGCGCATCATCCGCAGTCCGCAAGACATGAGGCTTAATCAATATGATAAGCTCAGTGCGGTTCTGGACATTTTTCTGATTCCCGAACAGCAAACCCCCCAAAATAGGAATGCGCGACAATATGGGCAGTCCATTTTTACCGAAACTGTTCGAATCCCTGAACAGCCCGCCCAACGTAATCACCTGCCCGTCTTGCACCGCGATTGATGTCGAAACGCGGCGCGTCGAAATGATAGGCGAACTGATGCCTTGAATGGACCGGCTGGAAAGGTCGCTTACTTCTTGTGCGATATCAAGGAGCACGAGTCCGCTTGCATTTACCCGCGGCGTGACTTTCAGAATAACGCCAGTATCGCGATACTCGATCGCATTGACTATTGGTGCATCCGGATTTTCGATGCTTTGTGCCGACTGCGTCTGGATCGGCACCTGATCGCCGACTTGTAGCGAGGCGGTCTGGTTATTCAGAACCACCAGCTTGGGCGCTGAAACAACCTTCACATTGGTACGTTCCTCAAGCGCGTTTAAGGTTGCGCTGATATCATTGCCCGAAAAGAAATAGGAAAATCCAGGCAGAATTCGCGTGGGATTGGCCCCAGTTCCCTGCGTCAGGGCGAAGTTACTGTCGCCGGTTTGGAAATTCCATTGTACACCAAAGCGCAAGTCGTCCGTCAAAGCGACTTCGGTAATCGCTGCCTCGATTAACACCTGATACGGCGCAACATCCAATTTCCTGAGTGCTTCTTCGACCACAGCATAGTCGCGTGGGCTGCCGAAAATGATAACGGCATTGTTGGTTTCATCACTGGTGATCGAAACAGGCGGGCCACGACGGGCGGCGTTGCCCGCCTGCTCATATCCACCCGATACCGTTCCTTCGCCGCTATTTTGTCCGGCGGTCGGCTGTGCCACGCTATTCGCATTACGCGCACCCGTTGAACCAGATGGGCTGACATTTGAATCATTGTCACTCCGGTCTGTGCCACTTTCCTGACTGCTATTTCCGAATGCGGAATTTATAGTCTTGGCAAGGTCGCGGGAACGGCCGTTTTGCACTTTGTACACAAAAATGCGGGGCTCGTTATTGGCTCCTTCGCGGTCGAGAACCTCGACCCAGCGGCTGACGTCTTCCAGATATTGTCGCTGTGCACTTACCGCGATTATTCCGTTCAAGCGCTCCATCGCGATTAGCCGCACGAGATTCCGGGTCGGCGCATCAGGCGCGTTTATAAGTTTTTCAAGCTCGGGAACAATCAATCGAGCATCAATGCGTTGCGGCGTAAAATACGCAAATGTCATGTTGCGAAGCCAGTTGACGTCGAATTGTTCGATCAGGTCACGCGCACTTTTCCGCTGCCCGGCTGTTCCAGCAATCGTCATCGTATTTCCAGCTGGATCGACCGACATCACGACGTTGGGTATGACGGAATCCAGCAATTTTTTCAGCTCGGTGGCGTTGATAAATGCAAGGCGGATAATCTCTGTGCTATAGCCCAGATTTGTAGGCCCGGTTACACCCGATGATTGCGCTGCCTGCACAGTCATGATTGTAAACCCGCCATTTTGCGGCACCAACGCAAGATTGGCCGATGCCAAAGATTTTTCGAAGACGCCCAAAACGGAACTGCGGGCGATCGGGCCAGGCGTGACCAATGATATCTGGCTCGTCACCCCCGGTGCAACCGTATAGGGAACACGCAACAAATCACCCAAAACGGCCTTTGCGACAATTTGCACATCTGCCGACGGAAAGTTTAACCGGATATCACCCGGCTTTGTCGGGTCGAGTGACGTAACCGGCGCGACCGGTACCGGCGCTTCACCACCTATGATCGTTACACCCGCCTGGTCATTGGCGTCGGTATCCCCAACGAAAACTTCGGCGGCAGCAGCACTTGGCAAAGGTACGGGGGGGCGTTCATTTTGCAGAGCGCAACCGTGCAGCAAAAGCACTATTACAGGTGTCGATAAAATTGGTTTGCAGACAGGCATTTTCATTATTGTTCTTCCTCATATTCTGCGGATTGTGGCGGCCCCTGAACGGATCTGGCGCCGAAATTCAGGATCAACTTCTGCGCGCCCTGATCGAAGTGCGCGGCATTTGCCGTTAAAGCACGCAGTCGCCATCCTTCGAAAAATCCACCAACACCTAATCTGGTGATCCGTCCATCGGGTCGTTGTATAACTGCATAACTGCGACCCTTTATGGAAACAGCGCCGGCGACCACTGCTCCCCCCAATGGCGCTGATGCAGCTTCGCCGGCTGCGTCTAACGCTGTGCGGCCGGGCGAAAAAATGGAATTTGCGCGCAAAATGGGGGGAAGAGGCTGGCCACTAATCGAGGGGAGAACTGCGCGTGCCTGCCCTCCGGTCGGGCTATCTTCCGGTATTTCAACGCCGCCAGTCAATGTGAGTTGCAGCACCAGGCATAGCGCAAGGCCGCCAGCACAAATCGCCGGAAACAAGGCGCGGTTAGCGCGTGTTGGTCGGGCTAATGATAATCGAAACTTCAATTTTCACATCCATTAAATCTAAACGACCTGAGTTAAGCGCGCGATCCGCAACAATGTTCAACGATTCCACAACGAGATACGGTTGCTCATTGTTGAGGATCGTGAGCCACGCCATGAGTTGTTCATTTGATACCAATGCAGTTGCGCTGGCCTGTGCCCAGCCGGATTGGGCCGTGTCACTTTCGGTTGAGCGAAGTTCCCCACCTACTTTGGACAGGCTTGTTTCCAGCCGCTCTTTCAATAATTCACCGGCCTGTTCGGCATTTGCGGCTTTGATTGTATATTGCGACTGAAAACTTCGCTGTTCTTCGGCAGTGCGACGAAGAGACGTAATTCGCGCAATTAGTCGCTCATTTTGTGTGTAATTCTGTTGCAACTCGGCCCGCCGTTCAGCGTTGGCCGAAAAAATGCCGTAGATAGGCGAAACCAGCCCGAGCCAGAATATCGCGAAGGCCGCGAAAAGCAGCCCTATTGCGACCAGCTTGCGTTCGCGTGCCGTCAACGGTTTCATTTTGCACCTGCGTAAAAAGTCGCACTTAGGTCGAACGGTTGCCCGGTGGGGACCTCCGCCAACGCCTCCGCATTGGCTGCACGGACATCCTTCAAATAAGGCGATTTTCGCAGCGCGCCGATGACATCTGTGCCTTCTCTCTTGTAACCCGACAATCTTATGCTGCGTCCATCCCAAGAAAACCGCTGAATCCAAGCGCGTTCCGGCAAAGCCTGCGTGACCGCAGCCAGAACGGTAAAAGCATTCCGATCTACGCGCCGGTCGGCAAGAAGCTGCGCCGATTTTTGAGTGTTGGAAATTTTCTTTGAAATTGAACGCGCAACATTCACCGCAGGTGCTTGCGCCGCAACAAGAGCCTCGAGATTGCGGACACTTTCCACATCACGCCATACAAGTGCGCCAATGTTGAGCGCGAATAGAAATGCAACCACCGCCCAATAAGCTGAAGCCACGGGCCGGATAGCCGCGGTCAAACCGGCTGCAGCACAGCCCGGTGAAAAATCGATAGCAATACGGCCCGGCAACGCGTGATCAAAAAGGCCAATCCGCTCTGGCGGCGCAAAACCCCCGGCGCGCGCTTTTTCGAGCAATTCGGCGACTGTCTCCTTACGTAAGCCTGCAACCGTTACGCTTGTGCGATTTTTGGCATCGGCTTTGGCCCCGACTATCAATTGTTCGGCGGGAATTGGCATTATCCGGTCCGCGTCAAGCGCAACCACACGCGCAAGATCGGCTTCACCCAGCGCAGGAAGTGCAATCTCGCGTACAAGGCACATCGCCGGGTCGACAAGAATAGCTTCGGGATTTCCCCGCCCATGCGAGGCTAATGTGCCGTCCTTTTGGTAATGGAGATAGCACGCGAAAGCGCGGTCCCTTTTGGCAAATGCAAAAGGCACGATATTGCGCATTTCATCAAGCCACCAGGCAAAACCAGACCGGAACCATCCCGTTAAAGTCGCCATATCTGCATCAAGAATCGAACCGGTTGCCATCAAATCGCCTCGCACCGGCCCGACGAACGCTGGATCCGGCAAGCGGCATTTACGGTCGCACGAGGGCGAATAACCAGATCAGGCCATTGCCGCGTATCGCCTTGCCCGAACCGGAGGCGAATCCGTATCAAAGCAGGGGGCTGTGGACGATCAATCCAGAATTTCTGCCAACGTCCGGACGCACTAAAACGATCGGGGCCGAAATAGGAAATTTCGATGTCTTGTACGCCGCGCAAAAGGCGATTGGGTTGCCATCCAATCAGTGCGCGGTCGCGTAAATCAATACGATCATCAAGGCTGCTCGCGGTATAAAGCATCAGGTCGCCCGCGGGCGTAACGATCAAGCGATATTTTTGCAGCGCATCCGGGCCAAGTCGCGGCAAAGGCGGCGCGGCAAAGCTCAATATTCGCGAATCGCCTTGCGTATCGACAATGGGTTCGGAAGAATCCAACCGCACCGCCGCAGAGAGTCGTTCGATCCTTCCGCGCAACACAAGCTGCGCGGCCACGACACTTTGGTCGTCATTCCCGCGCTTTTTTTGCGGCATAGCGAGCCAGGCACTGTTCAAGGTGGCCGTCATCATTGCGGCGGCCATTCCCAAGACTGCCAAGGCTACGAGAAGTTCGATAAGTGTGAAGCCGTTTTTCGCAGGCGGATTTAAGCGCAAGACGGAAATCGGCAGGAAAATGTTACGGGAAATTTGGGTCATAGGATCAGCGCGCCAACCGCAAGCTTTGGAGCGTGACGATAATTTTTCCGTTTGCGGAATCGATAACGGCAACGCTTATCTTCTCAAGACCTTTGCTATTTTCTTTGGCTGATTCAGCCAGTCGTTCGACATTCGATCGCCAAATGAAGCGCCCGACACGACCATCTTGTTGCAAGGCCCCCACGCTTTCTTCGTCCTGCAATTCGGAAAGTGCGGATTGGGCGATCATGATTGCGCGTCTGCTATCGGCCAGATGCCTTTTGGTGAGCGCAGTCGAATGGACGGTCTGGAAAAGTAACGCGGACATGACCGCAAAAATGGCAAGAGCAACCATCGCGTCGACCAACGCAAATCCGTTCCGATTTTGTGTCGGTCTTGTCGGGTTCATCGGTTGCTGCCGATAAGGCCGGTTGCAGAATCAACCGTAAAACTTGCCTTACGGGGTCCCATCATAACTTGGATGGCACCGCCACTTGCGCTTCCGTCGCGATAAAAGCGAATGCCATCACGGGTCGTCGTCAGGGTAACGTCATCCGCCAATTGCGGCGGCACGAACCGGGTTTCTTCACCTTTGCCGATGGCGTTGGCCCGCGCCCCCGTCAAAGCAGACTCTACTGCGCCGACCGCCATGTTAAACCTTTGCATCGCCAAATTGCGCTCGATCGCGGGAAAAGCAATTCCCGACAAAAGGCCCATCACCGCCAGAACAACCAGCATCTCGATTAGCGTGAAGCCGCTGCGTTCACCCTTTCCAGTTGCCGACATCTTGCGCCTCTCCGCTCCCACCAGTTACGCCGTCAGAACCCAGCGAATACACATCAACTTCGCCATGCTGACCCGGAACGCGCAGCAGATAGGGCTTTCCCCAAGGGTCGGTGATCGCCGATGCGTCGGGCAAATAGGGCCCATTCCAAATCGGGACCGACGCCGGTGCCTTGACCAGAGCCGTCAACCCTTCGGCATTTGTCGGGTAACGCCCTGCATCGAGGCGGAAAAGTTGCAGCGATGCTGCAATGTTTTTCACCTGAACCTGGGCTGTTTGTGTTTTTGAACTGCCGAGATAGCGGATCACCTGCGGCCCAACGATCGCTGCCAATAGCCCCAGAATTGCAAGAACAACGAGCAACTCCAAAAGCGTGAAACCATTTTTTTTGATTTTATTTTTCATGATGAAATAGCCAATTCGTTAAAGCCCATAATCGCGGACATAATTGCGGCGATAATTGCCGCAACGCTTGCGCCCAAAATGATCGTGATGATGGGGGTAAGAATGCCGATTAAACGTTGAATGCGGATTCCTACGTCACGATCAAGAACGTCCGCCAACCGACCCAGCATCGGCCCAAGTTGCGACGTTTCCTCGCCGGTTCGCAAGAAGCCGATTGCAAGTTTGGGAAACACATTGGCCGCAGCCAGCGGTGTGGCAAGACCGCCGCCTTCCCTCACCCCGTCAGCAACCTGCGCGATTGCGTTGCCGATATGGCTGTTGGCGACAGTCTTGCGCGCCAATGCCAACGCATGGGGTAGCGGAACATTACCGTCAATCAACACGCCAAGCGTCCGCGCAAAACGGGCGGTTTCGATATAGCGCACGAGCATTCCAAGCTGGGGAACGCGCAGAACAATCCTGTCGATGACCAATTTCATTGCCGGACGCGCAAACAATTGGCGGACCATGAAGCCCAAGCCGACCATTGCGGCAAGAAGCCACCAGCCCCAATCGCGAACAAAACGGCTGGCGCCCATGACGAAAGCAGATGCGGGCGGCAACTTATCCTTGGCCTGACCAAACAGACTTTCAAACTGCGGAACAACAAACAACAACATGAGCAGGATAACACCAACAGCAATAATCGTAAGCGAAATTGGATAGATCATCGATGTTGCGATCAACCGGCGCAATGCTTCGGCCCGCTCCAGCATTTCTGCAAGACGGGTCAGGGCAAGGCCGAGCGCCCCATTCGCCTCACCTGCTTCCGCCATGGCTGCGGCTGCGGGTGAAAAGATATCTTGCCTTCGCTGCATTGCTTGCGACAAGGGAACGCCGGTTCTGACTTCATCCAGCAACGCGGTAAACTGGGCCGCCGCGGCTTTGTCCTCGACATTTGCAATTGCAAGTGAAAGCGATCGATCCAAAGGCAATCCGGCATTTAACAAAACGGCAAGTTCACCGATTAAATTGATGGATGCCAGCCGGATCTTTCCGTTGACCTTGAGTTTAGGCTGCGTCGCTGCTTTTTGATCAACAGCGGTGACCAATATCGGGCGGGCGCCGCCACGCCTGAGCGCCTGTATCGCCCCTGCGTGATCCGTCGCCTCGACAAAGCCGGTCCCGACTGTGCCATTTGTCAAAATCGCACGATAGCTAAACGTCGTCGCCACGTTCAATCGCCGACCGTGACGCGCACGGCCTCCTCAATCTCGATTATGCCCGACTTGGCTTTTGCCAATCCATCGCTCCGCAAGGTTCGCATCTTCGCGGCAAGGGCCGCATCGGCGATTTCGCGCGTGTCTGCCCGCTTTAATATCAGCTTTGAAATCCTGTCATCAATTGTCAGAAATTCCAGCAAAGTTGTTCTTCCGGAATAGCCCGAACCTTCGCAACTCGCGCACCCCTTTGCACGATAGAATGTCACGGTTTCGTCAGAAGAAAGCCCCAGCTCCACCAGCAATTCAGGCGATGCGCTATATGGTTCACGGCAGGACGGGCACAGTTTGCGGACAAGGCGCTGGGCCAAAATTCCGCTGAGTACAGAGCTTAAAAGAAAGGGCTCAACCTCCATATCGATCAAACGGGTCACCGCGCCCGCCGCGCTGTTTGTATGGAGCGTCGAAAGAATCATATGGCCGGTAAGCGCCGCCTGAACCGCGATCTGGGCGGTCTCTGTATCGCGGATTTCACCGACCATCATCACGTCGGGATCAAGCCGTAGAAATGACCTTAAGGCCGATCCGAATGTAAAGCCGATCTGCGGATTGACCTGTGTCTGGATGACACCGGGCAATCGATATTCAATAGGATCTTCAACCGTCAGCAATTTGCGCGAACTGGTGTTTAATTCGGCCAATGCGGCATAAAGAGTGGTAGTCTTCCCGCTGCCCGTCGGCCCTGTGACCAGAACAATACCATAGGGCCGGTTGACCGCGTTGCGCAGTTGCTGCGTTAATTCCGGGTCGAACCCCAAGGCCACAAAATCAAGCGCCAGCTTTGATCTGTCCAAAATCCGCATGACGACACTTTCGCCATGAATTGCCGGCGTTGTTGCTACACGCAAATCAATATCATGGCCGCGAACCGCAATCTTCAAACGGCCGTCTTGCGGTAAACGCCGTTCGGCTATGTTCAGGCCCGCCATGACCTTTATTCTGGAGACAAACGGCCCACGCATGGCCGATGGCAAAGGCTCACGATCTTGCAGCACACCGTCAATCCGGAACCGGATGGCCAACCTGTCTTCGGTCGGCTCTATATGAATATCCGATGCACGCGCATCTGAAGCAGCCGCGATCAACCGGTTTACGGCCCTGATAACGGGAGCATCGCTGACCAGATCCTTCAGCCGTTCGATATCGTCATCGTCGGCGAACTCGTCGATCCCGTCGCTGGCGGCAACCGAGCCATATAGCCGGTCGATAGCGACATCGATGTCGCTCGCCCTTGCCAAACGCACATCGACCTGACGGGCAAACACAAACCCGATCGATTGCCGGACAAATGCGTCAAAAGGATCGACCAAAGCGACAACAACTGCAGAATCGCTGATCGACAAGGGGATCACCCGATTATCCCGCAAAAAGGCCGTGGATAGCATGTCAGCACCAACGGGATTTTCAGGAAAGTCGTGAAGTTCGGAAATTGCCAGCCCGGTAACAGCGGCCAGCTTTTGCTGCAAAACCGCTTCGGAAATCAACCCGAGACGGGTCATCACGACGTCAAAGCGTTCGCCGCTTTCCTGCACCGCCAAACGCAGCCGTGCCATTGCCTCGTCGCTTAATAGCCCGGTACTTTCAATCACGGACTCAATCGTCAAATGAGCCGGATCCACAGCCATCGTCAACACGGATGACGTGGCCGATCGTGTCGCAATTGCAGGCATTATTTTCTCGGGCACCTTTCAGCCTGTTCGATAGACTTCGAATGCTACAGTTTGTTTGCAATCACCCCTGACAATGCATGGGCCGCGAATTTTCCGGAACAAAAAGACGCGAAAAATAATTGTTGAAAAATTCGCGGCGGAATTAAAGCGCAGGCAAATTTTAATCATATAATTTAATATTTTAGGTCGGAATTCTGCGGTTTCCAGCGACTTTTACCAACCGCCACACTTCACAATTCTGTCATTAAATATAGATAGCAGCGGAGTCGACGAAAGCACAATCAATTGCTCGAGTCTATTCTGAAATATTAGTGCAATATTTGATATTTTCAGAAACACAGATTTATAATCATATTGTAACTTTTACAAATGTTTCAGTGTTATTACATATTTGTGTAACAAGGCAGTACAAAAATCAACAATACTTAAATATTATCATGCACTTTGATAATATACTTTTTCTTTTGGCGAAATACGAATTCTATTGTGTTTTTACTCAAGAACAAAGTCTCCTTTTTGTAATATGACCTAATTTTCAACCACTCGAAGGAATATTTTTCCATGAAAATTTCACGCATTCATCTTTTAGTGGCCTGTGCCGCTTCAAGCTTTGTTGCCACTGCAGCTAATGCACAGGTAGCAATCCCCGCCGTAGAACTCCGCGGCGCTGGCGCAACCACCGTTGGTGACGTCGCCGTTCGTTCGCTGAACTGCATCGGTAACCCAGGTGCTGGCCTCAACCAATATGGTACGAACTCGAACCAGCTTTTGACAATCTCGACTGGTCTGTATTCGCCAACAACACCTTCGGCAACCAACCCAGTGCTCGATTGCGCCACGCAAGAAATCCAGCCTAATTTCGAAGGCAAGTATATCGGTACAGGTTCGGGCGCAGGTCGTCAGATCTGGCGCACATTTGCAACCAACCCACCTTTGACCGGCGCTGCTGGCAACATCAACCCATTCGGCACCTGGACCAACACACAGTTCGCATTTTCGGAAGCTCCTGCTGCCGTTAGCGATATCACCGCCTATAATGCGGCTGCAAACAATACAACCAACGGCGCTGGTGCTGCTATCCAGGTTCCTTTCTACGTCATTCCAATCGCGTTTGCCTATAACCCAGTTTATGGCAAGAACGGCGCAGCTGACATGACGTTTAACGTTAAGGTTCCTGCTTCGATCAACGGCGTTGTATCGGGCGGTCTGCGTTTGAACCGCTCTGCATATTGCAGAATCTTCAACGGCGAAATCACCAACTGGAACGATGCTGCTTTGCGGATACTGAACAGCAACCAATCATTGCATGACACTGTTGATGATACGCTCACTCGCTGGAACGCTGAAGGCGCGCCAATCCGTCTTATCGGACGTGCCGACCGTTCAGGTGGTAGCGACGTGTTCACACGTGCAATGGCTGCACAATGCGATACCTTTGTTGCAACCAACAAGTTCGACAGAGCTGCTGAATCGTTGCCATTCGACAACACCAGCGCAATCGACATCCGTCGCCTGCGTCCTGACGCACGTTATTTCCCAACGTCGTCAGCCTCTAACTTCTCGGGTACTGTTCAGTCGCTTGGTGGTCTGGTTTATGACCGCGTAACCGACAACATCTGCCTCTGGAGCGAAGTA
The DNA here is from genome assembly GCF_046154385.1 of Sphingorhabdus sp. Classification (GTDB taxonomy): domain Bacteria; phylum Pseudomonadota; class Alphaproteobacteria; order Sphingomonadales; family Sphingomonadaceae; genus Sphingorhabdus_B. The sequence goes on from NZ_JBJXFW010000034.1 coordinate 14,652, forward strand.
AACGCGACAACTGCTCGTTGCGATGCAACACTTGCACCAGGCGGCGTGTTCACCAACACACCAACTGCTGGTTTGTTCACAGTTGCTGATGGTTCGTCGGGCGTTGCTGAAGCAATCGAAACAACCGTAAACAACTCGCTGATCAATTCGACAACAGCCGGTATCACGCTTAACGGTAAGTTCGGTTACATCGGTGCTGATTTCGTGCGGCCAGTTGCCGGACGCAATCTGTTCTCGGCCGCTGTACAAGTTGCTGCATCAGCCGCTTATGCAATGCCAAGCGCAGCTAACGCAGCAGCAGCATTCGGTACGATTCTGCCACCGCAGGCTGTTGCTGGTTCAGGTGCATACAGCTTGTTGGACACACGTACACTTGGTGGTAACGATCCTTACTTGATCATTGATCCAGTAACCAACCCCTCCACACCGATTAACCGTGCAAACCCACTTCACTGGGCAGCTACACTGTATAATCCAAACGTGCCAATCACATCGACACTTGCTTCGCCTGTAAAGGGTTATCCAGTAACCGGCGTTGCATTCATGCTGACATACACCTGCTTCAAGGCTCCTGTCGCTGCTGTACCTGGCGACAACCCAAGCCGTTTTGGTATCGTCCAGTTCATGGCATCGACATTTGGCAAGATTACCCGGAACAGCACAAATGGGTCAGTAAGCGCCAACACGTTCAAGGGCACAGGCGCAACTTCGCTCGGCATTTTGTCGCAGTCGAACACCGCGCTTCCATCGGCTGGTTGGCAGAACGCCATCACCGATACATTCCTCAGGAAAGGCCCAACCGCTGTTGGCGCCCTTAACTTGTGGATACAGGATACCTATCCAACAACAGCTACCGATGTTGATGCTATCGATCAGGCAACTGACTCGAACAACAACCCAGGTTGCGATCCTACCAAAGGCGCATAACTTTCGACCCCCGAAAGTAGACTTTCGGCCCCGGAGCAATCCGGGGTCGTTTTTTTATCGCATCACCATGCGATCACCTTTGATTTGCAACGACTCAAGCTGCGACAGCCAGCTTTGGCCCAGCAATGAAACGCCTAATCCTTCGCTGGCAATCACGGCATCAACATCACGCCGTTCCGTCGCGGCCGCCGTCAAAGACGCAAGCTTTGTGCGCGCCATCGCAGTTTTCCCGCCAGCGGTATCCGCACTTTCATTGTATGCATCATTATCCGGCAACACCCCTGCCCGCGCGGCATCATTCTTTGTGAGCACGATTGTCGATGCCCCTGTGTCGACCAAAAAGCGCACCGGTGTGCCGTTTACGCGGGCGTTGATGTAGAAAAGACCATCGGGTGCACGCAGGATTTCGCCGGTATCCAGAACCGCCCGCGGGCTAATATCCACAAAACCCATATTCCTGATGGCAACGGCACCGCTTGCCACCGAAGGCGGAACTGCGGCTGGTTTAACATTTACAGGTGATAATGCAGGCAATGCGAGCAAAGCCCATTTGCCCACCTGCCCGCCAGCAAGCATCCAAAAACTCATAGCATACCCCCAATTCAGGGGAGCATGATTAACGCGGCAATTACCAAAGCCAGGTTATGCAGTATCGTTAACGCCGCAGAGCATTTGCTATTTTTACTCCGGTGTGCACTGCCCATTTGCATCGGGCTCTTTTCCATCGGGACATGTGTCACTGCCACCGAGATAGCCAAGAACGTCAACGAAAATCCGCGATTGGCGATCCGCACCTTGACCGGCAGCATCGTTCGCCCGGAACGCATTGGCCGCGATAGCAGATGCCGCACTTGCCGGAGCCGGCGGCGCGGCCGTAGCACCAATGCTGGGTACACCCGAAACCGAACCACCCGCTTTGAAGTTGTCGGCGTTGGTCACCCGCGCGGCAGCCACGAAAACATCGCCCGATGCACGAACACCCGCATCACCTGCGTCCACCGTTCCAACAGGCGCGATCAACCGGACCGATGAAGGCTCGATATCCAACGAGGGACGGAATGCCGCGATACCAGCGCCAGAAACGCTGCCTGCACTGTCGACTTCGGAAAATCCGTTAGGATTGAACCGCAGCGCGACGGGCGGGAAGTTCGACGAACTTTTCGGACCCTGACCTGCGTTCAAATCGCCATTGGATGACCACAAAGTGATGTCACCACCGCGTTGTGTGAACAACCGGCTTTGATTGAGTACGAAGCTTCCGTCTGTAAAGCCCCTGACTTCGCCACCGCGCAAGGTCAAAATGCCCTCGGCGCCCAGCGGAATGCTGCTTATCCTGCGGGCAGCGGTCAGTAATTCGGCTTGATTTATGATGCCCGTACCGCGCGTCACCGCGCCACGTCGCGACAATTGCGATTCCGTGCGAACTACCGAGCCAGCGATGAAATTGCCGCCGGGACCAACAAGGGTGATGTTGCCACCCCGTGCTGTCTGGATAGTTGCAAGACGTAAATCCACGTTGCCGGTTTCGATTGCGGTTGCAACCAGAGGCTGGCCATTGACCAATATTTTGGTGGGCACACCCGCCGGATGATCGGCGCTGATTGTTGAAGGATCTGTTTCATAGGTCGATAAGTTATCAGTATATCCCAGCCGCGCCGGGAACAATGTTTCCACCGCGCGATAGCCGCGGATAAATTGATTGAACGACGCGCTATTTGGATCGGACGCGGCCGCAAGTTCACCGAAATACAACTGGTCGATCAAGAACCGGTTGCGGGTAATTTGGCCAAGAGCGGAAAACGCGGCATAAACGTCCGCATATCGGCTGTATATATCCGCACTCGTCGGTGCAGTCGTGCCAAAGACCGAGGCGAAAGCTGCTGGCTCATTCTCTTTCAACCAGGCAGCAAGAACGGGCGCGTAGGTAAAGCGAGAACGATCCGCTGACATATTGCCAAGTTCGTCTTCAACTTGTTCGAACAAATCGCCGTCAAGCCGGGCAAGGTTAGCCGGGTCAAGATATGTGCTTTGCAAAGCGCCATATTGGATGCCCTTGCCTACCCCGAAAAACGCGTAAATGTCTGCGCCTTGCGGATCAAGCCACGGGTTTGCTTCATTGCCAATGGTGCGGATGCCGCCCGCTTCATTTCCGGTCGATGTCAAAAACGGACCGAGATCACGCCCTGCTTCGACAAATAGCGCGCCTGCGCCGCCGACAAGAATGGAGTTGCCCTGAACAATGCTTCTGCCGCTTGTCGTCGGGTTGGTCCCGACCAGGGTTGATCCGACAATATCGCGACCCGCGGTAATGCGCGTTACGTCATTAGCGCGGACATTTTGCCCTTGGAAATAAAGGTCGATTATATCGCCACCAGCGGTAATCCGTGCCTGTTTCGGCAAGGAAATATCCGCAAGGTTTATCGTTCCGGCTGCAAATATACGCACCGGTTCCGGATCCGATAAATGTGTGATCCGGCGATTGTGCAAAAGCCTGAGTTCATTATCGCTGCTTGAGTTGCGGAAAGTCGGGAATCCGGTTGTCAAATTGGTGTCGCCGCCGAAGAAGACGGACGGCACTGCATCGCTCATTGCCAGAACGAGATTGGAAATATCTCCGCCCGCGAAAAGCGAGAGCTGACCATATTCGCTCGCGTACATAACATTTGATGTGAACAGATTTTCGCCGGCAATATTGCCAAAAACGATATCACTATTGATCGAATTTAACGCAAGTGATGGCGGCAGGACCATGCCCGATACGTTGTTTATCACGGTCAATGTCTGGTCGACTCGGTTACCGACAATTGTCACATCGCCTGATCCTGTTAGGCGCACTCCGGCTATCGATGAAAAGAAGCCCACATTGGACAATTGCGCGGTCTGCAATAGAGCGCCGGAAACACCGAGTGCCCCAAGACCTCCAATTGTGACGGCTCCTCTTGCTGTCAGATCAAATGTAGCATCTGCAATGCGAACACGTAAAAGGTTGCGATCATCAAGCTGGAACGATCCCAATGTCGATGTCGTGCCAGCCGCATCAACATTCCCGCCAACATTTGCGAATGCGCTTCCCGATGCGATGTCGAACTGACCACCATTGATGTTTCGGCCGGTGACGATCGATAGGTCTCCGCCGCCCAGTGTCACAAGAGTCTGGGTTCCATCGATCGATCCCGTTACGAGGCTATTGTTCAGCGCAACCGTTAAGTCGGAAAGATCGCGACCGGCACGGATACTGACATCTCCACCACCAAGCGCGCCAACGCCCGATGTGAAAAAATTCGGTGCAATCGAGGCTATCGTGTTCGTGTTGGTTGCAAAACCATAGCGCCAGCGTTGATTTGGCGAATTTGACCCGAATGATGTCGGAACACTTCCGCCGATCGAAACATCGCGCAACGAAGGCGAGAGTAACGATCCATTTTCGCCGTTGATTTCGTTCCATACATCGCGTCGGCCCAGGATGTCATTCCCTGCCTCTAACGAAATGCTGCCACCGTCTTTTGAGAATACCGGTGTGATGCGAAGTCCACTGAATGGACCAGGTACATAATTTGTGACCAATTCTTGTGGTTCGGGAAGAATTGCCCCCGCCAAATCATTTGCCGAAGCCCTTACACCAGCAGTATATACCGCTGTTCCGCCCACTTGTGCTGAAACAGCGTTCTGTGCTTCAGACCGCAGCACGGCGCCTATCGTTTTACGAAGATCAATATTATTGGCTGCAGCAATGTTTATCGTGCCATCGCCGGTTCGCACTTTGGTTCCGACATAAACCGTTTCGGACCGCAACGCGACGGTCGGCGTCAGGATATTTGCGACGGACGTATAGCCCGGGAGTTTCTGCGTGACACCTTGGCTATATGCTTCCGCAAATCCTGAATCTTTCAAAAACGCGACTACATCTCGCAACCGGGCCTGAACTCCGGTCGGGTTAGTGCGTGGCCCCAGGAACAGATTGCCGCTTTGAAATGCCGCATAATTGCGGGCCCGTGTCCGGGCTTCGGCTGCCGCGCCCGTCGTACCTGCACCCCAGTTCAAGACCGTATAGAAATCTGCGTTGAATTCAGGGTCCGTCCCGCTGTCCAGCAGATCGAGCAATTCGTCGAGCGAGTAAAGGGCGCGATCGGCATTGCCGACTTCAGGGCCGTTGAACCCAAGTTGAAACGCGCCGGCCAAGCTACCCGTGCCGCGCGTGCCTTCGATTTTATAGCTTGTCTCGCCGGAGATCGTCACCGAACCTGTGCGCGACAGGCTGATTTGCAAAGGATTGGCCGACCCGGTTGTTGCTCCCGAAACGAAGTTGATGCTGGACGAATGCGCTGCGGTTCCATCTGAAAACAGGGGGAACAATTCAGCGATACCAAACGGATCGCCCGTACCCCCTGCTGCGGCTTGGTTAGCCAGCGGATTGTAGGGCGCATTGATATAAGACGGGGTGGTTTCAGAACCTTGTTGGGCAGCACCAATCTGAATGGTTACCCGCGTCGCAGGCGGCCCTGCAATAATAGTGGGCGTGATATTGCTAAACAGTTCCGAGTCAGAACACAGCGCCGCTTCCCCGGCCCCGCAACCCAGATTGAGCGACGGGCTGTATGTCCGGTTTCCGCCACCCAGTTGATAGTTGATGTAATCCGGGTTCGTTGCATCGTGGAACGCAAAGAACCCGTCACTGACGCTATTGCGGATGTCGAGATTGCCTTCCGAGCGCAGGGTGACAACGGGTGCCTCACCGCGGACATCTCCGTTGACCCGATATGTCATGTCGATAAATCGTTCAAAAAGCTCGGCTTCTTTTCCGAAAACAACCTCATAACGCGGTTGCCCGGCCAGCGGTCCGGATGTGTAATTGCCAAGCGGAGATTCAACAATCAATCCCGCTGCAATGGCGTCACGATAACCGGGTGTTCCGTCAGCATTTACAATCTGCCCCGCACCCAGGTTCCAGTTGCTCAGCAAGCGGACATCATTGAACGAATTTAACTCGACACCAGGACGTAAGCGATAGTCTTCCAGCGCTTCGCCATTTGGACCGGTCACCGAGAAATTCCGGATGAAGTCAGGGATTGTCCCCGGCGCAACATCGCTCAGGAAGTTTGCCTTACCCAGCCTGATTTCACTCGCATCAAGGGTAATTACATCGGCAGGGAATGCCAGCCTTAGCCCCACGCCTGAATAGACGTCGCTGTTGAAAATGGCATCGAGGTCGAACGTGCGATACGCCTCGATAGACAGATCCCGCGCGCCCGAAATTTGCCCACTGTTAATGAAATTGATGCTGTTGTCAGAAAGTAGCGGCGCACGGAATGAAACTAGCCCACCACGGTCGCCCTTCGCCAACCGGTAAACCGTTGACTCGATCCGGGTAAGTTGATCGGTTATAAATTCACTGACCAAGCGGTCATTGGTCCGGGCCGCACCCACATTTATCTTCGCGCCATCGGCAATGGATAAAAAGGCTTCAGTTCCGGATGTTTCGGGTATGCCAATGCCAATCGTGACATTACCGCCACTCGCTTGGCGCGCATCACGTGCGCCGTAACCGGTCGTGGTCGACACAAGCGAAGCGGTTGCCGCTAGCGAGACTCCATTACGGCCAAAAATCGAGATGTTCCCACCATCAATCCGCGCATTTTTGTAACGTGGATCGGTCAGTGCGATGTTGGTAACGTCATCGCCGGATGTGTCGATCAATCCCGCGATTGAGACAACGCCACCGTCTGCGGTCAGGCTGACACTGTCCGCAAAGATCGACTGCCCCGACGCTAGGTCAAGATTACCCGAGCCTGACCGAATGGCGATATCGCCCTGAAAGCGGGTTCCATAATTTGAAACAAACTCGCCCAGCGCGAATGCGGATTGTCCCGCGTCGAGGAATAATGATGCGCTGCGTCTCGTTCCCGCAACAATTGCAGAATTGAGATTGGCCAATAAGGTCACCTCACCCTCAGCCGCCGAGATTTTCAAAGTGCCCGCTTGACCGACGCCATTATCAACGATCAACGAACTGGTCGCCGATGTGTCAATGACCGTACCAACTCCGGTCGAGATCAAGCTGATCGTCCCGCCATTTGCCGAAACAATGGTTTTGTCGATACCATCGTCAAATGTACGGGTATATCCAGGTGTCTGGATGGACGCTTCGCCCTTTAAAAAGATTGATCCTTCCGCAGTGACATCGACAGTACCGGCGGATGCGCGAATGATCGTCCCGTCAATGGTAATGTTCGATGAAATGGCATTGAACGCATTACCGGCATTGAACGCAATCCGCGCGCCAGGTGCAGCGTCACCCTTGAATGCAGACCCGGTTCCGGCAAGCTTTGTGATATTGATCGCACCGACAGTGGAGAAGCTATAATCGGGGCGGATGTAATTTTGCCGCGGATCCGCGACGTTTGACCGGTCAATGATGAACGGCGTTATCAGATTGATCGGTGTCTCAAGATTTTCGTCAAAATTGACCGAACTGAACCCACCTGCGCCGGTAATATACATCCCCTCGCGCGCCGCCAAGGTAACACCCGTTTCGGCAAGTCCAGCGTCAAAGCCCCAAGTCCTGAATTGTCCGCTGGCGAACGTGATGTCAGTTGCGTCTATGGTGAGAGTACTAAGCGCGCCACACAGACGGGCGCCTGCATCTTTGCATGCCCCCACGTCTTTGGATGAATTCCCCAGAGTTACGTTGTCGGCAAATATCGCCACATCACCGGTCACTGCATTCAACGGGATCGGTTGCGACAAACCGATGCCGGCGGCATCAATAGTCAAATCCTTGTACCGATAGGTTCCGGGATTAAAATTGATAATGTCAGGTGACCGCAAAGTTAGTCGGCTTGCCAAACCAAATTGCGCCTCAATTTCCCGACGGAATGTCAAGCTACCGATCCGCAGGGCATCAGCAGAAAGCGCGAGAGTGAATTCACCACCGCTCGTTGCCGCGCCAATTTTCGCAGTGCGATCAATTGCAAATGTCCGGCTGGTATCCAGCGTGATTGCAGCAGCACCCAAAGTCGCCCCTGCGCCGATATCAAGCCGCGCGGGTAACAGGCTGTTGCGAAGCAGGAAATCGCCCTGACGGGTAACAAGACGCTCCGAACCATTGGCCAACCGTATCAACGCGCCTGACCCGGTTGGGTCTATGCTGCCGGAAGAAGAGCCAACAAGCCCATTTGCGTTGATGATATAGTCACCCGTCCGCGTGTCATTCAAAATGCCGGAGGCGGTTAGCACCGCGCCCGTGCTGCCAACAGCCGCATCTTCAATAGTGAGCGTCGAGCCAGGGCCGCCTACCGCTAACAACAATTCGGGAGCTGTAAAGTTGACATTGTTGTCGACCAATAGCGTGTTGGTAACGACGTCCAAACGGGTCGTTCCATCGGCGTTATTGTTCCGGATGGCACCGATCGAAAGACTTTCTGCATTGAAATTTGCAAGCGTATCGGTTGTCAGCAACACATAATCCTGTGTTGCGGCCTCTGCCAACGCACCCGCGGCTGCGATACGAATTTTGGTACCGCCCAAATCAACTTGTGCGCCCAAACCACCAGCCGATGGTGCCGTTGCAAAGGCACCTGCGACCCGTAACGAGGTTAGCGGTGCAAGAACAATGCGAGCGGCATCGCGCGGTAAAAGCGGGGCAACATTATTGCTTCTTTCGGCCAATTTGATAGCGGATGCCGTTCCCGATGTTACTTCAATGCGCGAATATTTTGTGAAAACATCTTTGGTCTGGATCGTAAATGATCGCCGCTGGGATTCGGCAAAATCGGTGCCTGCGGTGGAATAAACACCGCCGACCAGAACACTGCCATCCAGCAATGTCGTCGATGTGCCAATTGTCGGCACGTCCGCGCCCGTATTCTCTACGATCCTGAACGCACCGGGCAACAGAGCGTAGCGAGCGGGCAGTAGAATATATTCCCCAGCCGCGATCCCCGGAGCTGCATCAAGGGTTACACTGCGTCCGGCATTTGCACCGTAAATATCTCCACCGGCGGTGGTGCCATAATCGGCTGAATATATGGGATCGAACAGGGCGATGGTTGCGCTATTCTTGGGCACCAGGGCATAGACTTGGCGGCCATCAGCATATTGGAAGCCATCGTTGCCACTGAAAATATCAGGGTTGAACCGATCAAGAACGTCGCGTGAACCGCCTGTTCCTGGAATAAATTCAAAGGCAAAAACGTCACCGCCGCCTCGTGCATCGACACGCACTTCACCAGCCGCATTGCTGTCAATGAAGATATCACGGCCCGCCAAGCGCAATTCGCCAACAGGAGTCGATGTCAAAACAGCATTCGTTCCCGGAGAGAAGAAATACTCGATGGTGTCGGTCGTGGTTCCGTATGGGATCAGTAGCGCGTCGTTGGAGTTCAAGTTGGTACGGGCGGAAACCGACGTGAGACTATCTGCACCAAATTTGAGCGAAATCGTCGCCGGTGCGTTGACCGTGGAACTGACCAGGGTGGACTGGTTCGCACCAATTTCAAGCAAACCCAAGGGTGCCCTTAAAACACCGTTTTGTTCAATATTCGCACCCAAGATCCGAAGATAGCTGCCGGCCGAATAGGGCGCATCGGGAATGGAACCCCCCTGCCCTTCTATTTTGACCAGACCATTAACATTGCTGGATGCAACCGTGAAAGGATTGGCATTGTTTGGACGACCAGCGCGGCGATTTTCAATAAGCTGCTGGAGATTTCCGGTACCCGTCGTCGCATAAACTTGCGCGGCTTTGAACAGCAGATCGCCGTTCGAAACGAGTTGACCCGAAAGTCCGGGTAAAACTTGCCCTTCGGTATTGGCTTGCAAGGTTGTGCCGATCAATCGGATATCACCGGTGGCATCAAAGCTGACGCTTCCCCGGTCAACGCCGTTTGTCCGGGACGATACGTTAAATTCGACCGCGCCAACGATATCGATTGCCTTAGCACCGAAACTGATATGCCCGGCGCCAGTTGACACACCTTGCCCGCCAACAATTTGGTTGCTGCTCGCAAATCGGATGTAAGGCGCGAGGATCGACGCATCTGAACCGGCAGCCGCATTGATAACCAGATTGCCAACCGAACGACCACCGTTCACGAAATCTGTAGTCGCGATAAATGCCTTGCCTAAATTGAGGGTGACATCACCTACAGTTGTAAAGCCGCCGCGTGCCACCAATGTCTGGAAACCGGCGTCCATAATCTGCTGAGCAAAAAGGGTATTTCCGGCATTTGCGGACCCGTCATCGCTTTGGCGAATGGTCGGTGCAACCCAGTCAAGAAACCCGCCATTTGCGCGCGTTTTCGTTACATCTGAATCTCCGTCATCGCCGCCAAAGGCCGTGATTTCAGCTCCGGTTAGCAGTGCCCCGTTGCCGATTATCATGCGACCGGCGTCACTCCACTGGGCGACCGCTCCAAAACTGGTTTGGGAAATGCGCTCGTCAAACTGGCCACTGCTGCCGTTCAGATTGATAACAGACCCGGCGGCGGCGAATAATTTGTTGCTGGGGTCAATTGGCGACGTATTGCCTGTTTCATTGAAAACGCCACCAGAGCGCGCAGTTGATATCAGCCCCCCGCCGACGAGCCGCCCAATACGTTGTTGATTGCCATTGGCCAAAAACGGCGCTCGCGGATTGTATAGTGCTGTCCCCGAAAGATCGGTAACGCTTGTCGATGTTAAATGAATACCTTCATTCAGGGCAACGCGGCCGGTAAATATCAGATTGACGTCATCATTTCCTGCGGTTGCCGGATTGACGAGGCTGAATAGCTGTCCATTGGTAAGTTGCTGGATACCGGCGCTATTGGGATACGCATCGATCAGCGATAGGGCATTTTCATCAAAGCCATTCGATTGACCTGCGGCAGCGCCGCCGAAAATTTCGGTAAAACCACCGCCGCCAAGTGAAGCGTCCTGAACGCCGACAACACGCGACGCACGCGACGCAACGCTTAAGATTTCATCAAGCGTGTCATTCTGTATAATAGATCCGCCCGCGATCCGTATCGTTCCCGCATTGTAAAGCCTTGGTAGCGTAATGGTTGCGCCAGCCGCACCTGTAATCGAACCGCCAGCTTCGACGTCAAGCTCGGTCAGGCCGCCCAATCGGAGATTGGCAGCTTTACGGTCCCAGATATCTGCAGGAATGCCCGGAGTGAGGATCGAACCTATATTTGCGCCGGTGGCCAGCGCCGTCAACGATGTGACCGTTGCCGTGTCCAGCAAGGACGGCAAAACGGACTGTGTCAGATCGAAGGTTTCGCCGGCTCCGATCCGGAATATTTCCGTCTCCAGAAACGCCGAGTTACCGCCATTGCCATTGTTGAATAGTCCGGACACAATACGGGATTTGAAAGCCGACAGGTCTAGCGTTCCGAAACCTGTTTTCTGCAAGAAATCCAAACCGATACGCGGACCTTTGCCCGTTACGTTTGAACCCATTGCGATGTCAGGCGCGACGAGTTGGAAGGTGCCGCCGCCTCCAAAACCAAATCCTTTAAGAGATCCCGCTTCAAAGCTGATTTCCGAAACAAGACGGTCGGGAACAAGCGAAGGCGTGACGCGTGTCTCACCGACATTATATGGCGTGAATCCGACAGTCTGGTTTGTACCGCCAAGGGGAAGGTCGGCGTTTCCGGTGTTGCTCGTATCGGTGTCCGTCAGGACCGTAGCTGCATATCGTGTACGGTTTATAAGCGAGATATCACCGCCTTTAGCGGTAAGATCGAGCGTGCCGTCGGATGCAATATATCCGCCAGAAGAAACGTCGAGTAACGCGTTCCGTGCAATACGGATACTTCCGGAAAGGTCGATTGCGCCTGTCAGATTACTGGTTGTCGTACCTATACCGGCAAAGACATTTGGTGCCACGGTCAGGCTAATCGTTCCGCCATCACCCCAAGCATTTCCTAATGGGCTGTCCGGGGCAATGAAATCATTCACCCACAGGCCCGCTGTAGACAGGGTTCCGTTGACCAATATATCAAACGGATTCAATCGCGGATCGACGGAAAAGAATGCATCCAGATCATCATCATCACGAAACGGCGAGCCCTCACTGCCAAGGCTAATGCCACTTGCGGCCCCAAAATCAGTGGTGCGAGCGCGAATAGAACCGGATGCAGCAGTTATGTTGCCGTCAAATTTAATACTACGTCCGGCCTCAACGCTAAACACACCGCCATTTGCCAGCGACAGATTGCTGCCAGCTTCGAGAAGAAATCCACCGCTTGTCCGTAATGACAATGCCGAGAGGCCGGCAGCGGATAAAGCGGCATCGCTAAAGACGATCGAGCCGGTCGGTGCTGCTGTGAGACCGCGGCCAATGATGATATCGCCACTTAATTCGTTTGTGTTCGTCCGGTCAAACGCGCCGACGCGAAGATAGCCGCCGGATGGTAAATCGCCGGCATTGGCCTGCAATTGCCTTAAGTCCCCGGCAATAGTGGACGATATTCCAGGACGACGTCCATTTTGAATTTGGCGCGCACCTGCAAAGGCGCTGCCCCGCAACGTACCTTCGATAGTTGCCGCCGATGCGCTGATAATCAACGAACCCGCATCGCGACCTTCATCATATCCATATTCAAATCGACCGCCTTGCAGGATCGAATTGGCATAAGTGCGCGAAATTCCGAATTTGGATTGCACTTCGGTAAAGCCATCGCCCACGGCGACAAATTCATCATTCGGGTTCGCTTGCCCGATGTCCACAATGCGGCCGTCCGATGTCAAAAGACGGCTGGTCCTCACAATTCCGTCGGCATACCGGACCCAACCGCCTTCGAAATCCAATGTCGCGCCGCGGCTAATCGTGATTTTGGGGGCTGTCGCCAAAGATGCCGCGTTTTCCAGTATCGCAACGTTCAGGTTCAGATTTCCACCCTTGGTCATCAACTCGGCTGCGGTCACGCCAATTTGGCTTGCTGCGCTACCCGATTCGATCAGCGGCGATCCGACATAAGCTACGCCATCGTCGCGAACTCCGGTGATCCTGGGATCAACATAAACCGCTGCGCCGTTGAGCGTAAATTCACCATTCGTATTGGTTTCCCGATAGTTCGGGGTGTCGCGCAGTTCGTTCCGTTTTACAGGATCAATCAACAAACTGTTGCGCGACGCGTCAAGCAATACATCCTTCACACCACCAACGTCGATCAGAACACCGTCAGCAATATCAATCCGGCTAGCCGCCAATGCCGCAAATGCATCCGGTATTTCTCCGCCCTGGAAACGGCTGCGGACAAAAGTCTGCCCTGCCACGCCGCCCACATCGACATTTGCGCTGGGAGCATAGATTAAAGCATTTTTTCCAATGCTTACGGCGGCAGGACCAAATTCGCCCAAAGGCGAAGTCGCGCCTGCAAATGGATTGAGATATACTCCGCCGATCTGAATCCGCGACGTTTTGAAATTAGCAGGCTCGGCCGAAGTACCTTGCGGAACGGTTTCGCCATTCTTGTCAGGCGTTATAACCAGTCCACTGGCTTCGCCTTCAATATCCGCACCGGACAAGGTGATATTCCCACCCAATAATGAGATGCTGCCGTTCCGGGATACGCTTGTCGTCGCAGCGATAAGGCCTGCGTTGATAATGCTGCCTGTCAGGCCCGTTCCAAGGGATGCATAACCGCGTGCCGTCTCAATCAGGCCGGAGTTGATTACCGTGTCGGTTGCTGCACCAAAGGACGTCCGGAGTATTAGGCCGCGAACCAGAGGATCGACTGAATCAGTGCCACCAGTAGATGCGGTTGCGGTGATAGCCCGGCCCGCCTGCAGGCTAACCTGACCCTCAGATGCGGTGAGATATCCGTCATTGGATACACGCGGCCCCGCCAATATAACGAAACCGCCTGTTCCAGCGGTAATATTCGCGCCGCGTTCAACCGTGATCGCGGCATCAGGATTAGCATTGAATGCCGTACTGATTGTGGAGGCTGTATAGAAACCCGATACTTCGGCCGATACAATCGTGGGAGCGAGAACCTGATCGCCCTGACCGACGGAAGATTGCAGCAAACCATTTTGTAAAAAGCTGATATTACGTTCGTTTAAGGTTAGCCCAACGAAGCCATTTTCGATTGTGCCGCTGGGCGCGATGACACGTCCCGTTTTGACAAAATTTCCGATTTCCAGACTACTGGCCAGCAATGAATTGGCGCTTACTTGCGCGCCATTGCCGAACATGACGCCATTACGGTTTAAGACAATAACCGTGCCATCAGCTTTAATAGACCCAAGGATTTGCGAAGGAGAGGCGGCCGCGTCGACTACTCGGTTCAGCGCAACCCAATCCTTGTTCTTACCCTGATCGAATTGAAGGGTTGTGTTGCGACCCACATCAAACCGGTCCCAGGACAAAATAGCACGCGATTCATTCTGAACAATGGTCACAAGGGTGCTGCCGCCCGTTACCGTTTCGGTTGGTAACGCTGCGCCCTGCCATGTGACGCGGCCCGTTGAATCTTGCGCGGCCCGCAATGCACCGGCGGCAAGCGCCTCGCGCGTGACGCCGCGCGCAATGACCAGACCTTGCAAGCCTTCGGGAACTGCCGTGCCGCCCGTCGCGGCAGTCCGGGCCTGTTTGACAAATCGCTGGATATCATCGGCACGTACTTGTGTGGCAACCGAACGATCGAGAGCCTCGCTAGCGGCACGTGGCCGTATCTGACCGGGAACCGCGCGCGGAGCAACCACCGGGGCCGTCGCTGTAGCGCCGCGACGTGCCGCCAATTGGGCATGCGCCGCGGTGGGATCAATCAACGTCGCAAGAACAGCTACGCTTGCAGTACGCATCAAAATCGAACGCGTACCAACCCCTAGCCGCGTCAAGCGGACATTCAAATCAACCATGTCAAATTACCCATTTTTTTAGAAAAGCCGTTTCGAAAAAAGTTACGAATCGGTTAATTTCAACAGCTAGGTTAGATTTGTTTCTTTCTTTTGACCGTTTTGTTGCGGCCTAAAACTTGGCAACCAAATCAACTTGCAAAACGTCGATAGAAAGGGGTGGGCCGGATACTTCATTTGCGCTCATCCAGCGGGTACCGACGAAGACACCATCATATAAACCGTAGTTTACCCCGACGAAATATCCCTTGGAATTCGTTCCTCCAAGGTGGAAATCGCTGTCGGTCAATGCATCAAGAACGGCGTCGCTTTCAAGGTAACGATACCCGGCAAGTACGTTCCATTCCCCTGCTTTTTCAATATTTTTACGGCCCAGAATAGCCTCGAAGCGATAGCCTGTATCACCGCCGACAAACTCTGCTGGATCAACCGCGGCACAGAATATTCCGCCACCAGCGGCATTGTTGTTATAGGGACGTCCCAATAGTCCGTTGCGGCAAATATCGGCTTCGTCAAAACCGAGATTTTTTACATAACTTCCCGCCAACGTTACTTCGATATTGTCCGTAATCGGGACGTTAACTGAAGCGTTCACGTCAAGAATATTATATTTGAAAGTATAGCCGACCAATTGCGGGAGGTCCGCATTTGGATTGACGGTCACAATTTGACGAAGCGGCGACAAAGTGTTGCCCTTGGTCAGGAACGCCGGTTGCAAAAAGTCGGTTGAACAAAAGCTGTCCGTCTCGACCCGGCAAGGCGTGGAAAGCTCGCCCTGCAGATTTTTGAACATATGATAGCCAGCGCCAAGCCTGACCGAAATATCGCCGAATTTTGCGGACGCTTCGATCTCGCCCGCAAAAAGATATTTTTGGGGCGTATCGATCTTGTCAAACTCGAACAATGGCGCGCTTGGAGACCCAAAATCAAGTGGGAAGGCTCCTCCGCGTGCGGCTATGCTGATATCTTCACCCAACATGGTTCCGGAATTTATATCCGCTGCAATCCCGTCAAGGTTAACGTCCTTGTCATATAAAAGATCGCTCGAACTGAAAGGATTTTCAAAGCGTCCGAACGTGACATTTCCCCATGAAACAGGTGCAACCTTCAGCCATGCTTTATCCAACCACAAATCGCGTTTGAAAAAGCCGCCGCCCAATGAGGCGTTCGTTGAAATCGGGCCTTCATTTTCGCCGGTGGCAATTGTTATGCCTGCAGTTACACCTGTCGCAATCGTAGCCTCGACCCCAAGGCGCGCACGCAGGCGCAAGTTATTCCAGCGATCATTGCGTGCGTTCAAAATGGGCAGCAAAAGACGCGGGTCATCGATGCCATAAGGGCTGAGCGCATTGATTGTCGCGAAATCGATAATTTCATTAGAGTTCGTCCGTGCATAAAGCTCGGATTGCGAACGCACCCGAACATCGCCATGCAATTTAATCCGCCGAGTCCAATCGGGCGCAGCCTGATCCGGCGCGGCCCAACGTTCGACACGCGCTTCTTTCATCACTTCGTTGCGAAGCTCGTCCTTGATCTGGGCCCGAACAGTTTCGGGAATATATGGCACGCGAATGGCCCCATTGGGTGCCGGTGGCAGTTCGCTAGAAACGCTCCGCTGGTTGGCGGCGCGCGCCTGTGCAGCTTCAGCCTCGGCTTGCAGGATCAACGCGCTTCCCACATCGGCGTCTAACGCGCCTTGCTTGACAAGGGCACGGACAAGATTGACCATCGCACTTTCCGACGGTGCATCCGCTTGCGCCAATGCTGGAAGCGGCATCAAAAGCACCGAAGCAAGTACAGCCCTTCGCAAATGCCGACCGAAAGTCGAAATGTTAGTGTTCAATCCCATTTTACTTTCCTTTTTAATTTAACATTCGGCTTTGAACCGATAAATTTCAAAATCGCTTGCGCCCCACCTTGACGCGTTGCGGCGATGGCAATGATTCCGGTCGGGGCTTCAATCCGCGGGCGGTCAGGAGCAGGGCCAACACCGTTTGGTCGAGCTTTGCGTTACCACTTGATCTTACGATCTTCGCGCGCGTCAGAACGCCGGAAGTACTGACCCAGACATCGTATTCACTTACAAAAGCGTCCACATTTACTTTTTTGCTGTTTTCAACGTGAGTTTCGAGAGCATTGGCAATGTTACGCCCCCAAAGTCGGTCAGCACCCGGGACCGTTTTTGCTGGCGCACCACAATTGGCACCGATGCACGTTCCCTTGCTGGACGGGGCACCCATGCCGCCTCCGCTTCCCGATGTTAGGCCGAATGAATCCGATCCTGCCTGGGCCGGGCCATCTATCTGCATCGGCGCAGGCGTCGGTTTGTCAGGCGTAGGTGCGGGAGTTGGTTCAGGCGTCGGATTTGGCTTATCCGTCGGCTCGGGCGGCTTTTCCTGTGGCTCTGGTGGCGGAGGGGGCGGTGGCGGCGGTGGCAACATATCGATTGCGGTTGGCGGTGTTTGTTCAACCGCCACACCCGGTACAGAATTCCACGACGTATATATAAACCAGATCAGGCCCAATAGAGCACAAACACCCAGCGCCATCGCCAGATAGGTTTTGGGACCTTTTGAACTCGGTTCCTGAAATGCGGGGGCCTGTGCCATGATGGATTTCAATCGCCTACGACGCGGCTTGCTTGCCAGTGACCAGACCGACTTTGCTTAAGTCAAGCCGGCGGCACAGATCCAGGACTTCCATGATCTTACCATATTGCGCGGTTTGATCCCCCTTCAATACAATCGGCACTTCGGGATCGGTCGCTTTTGCGTTCCGCAATCGGGTTTCCAGATCCGGTATGGTTACCGGAAATGCATCCATATAGATCTGGCCGTCATTGCTGACGGTCAACGCAATCGTTTTGGGCTGCACCAGACTTTTCGCGGAACTTGCCTTGGGCAAATCCACTTTAATGCCCTGAACAGAGGCTGTTGCCATCAGAATGAAAATAACGAGCAACACATAGGCCAAGTCCAACATTGGCGTGATGTTGATTTCGTCATAGGCCTTGCGGCCGCCACCGACTTGCATGGTCCAATCTCCCTTTATTCAGCAGCGATTTGGTAGGGGGGCGGAGTTTCCGCGGCATCGGCCTGCATTTCCGCGAGCCGGGTGATCAAACGGTCAACGAATACCCGCATTTCATCGGCAGCCGAAGAAATGCGACTGTTGATGTAGTTGTACCCGAACAAGGATGGAATGGCGCAGGCCATGCCGGCAATGGTTGCCAACAGAGCGGCTGCAATTCCGGGTGCGATTGCGTTGACATTGACATCGCCAGCCATAGCCACGCCGCCAAATGTGCTCATAACCCCGATCACCGTGCCGAGCAGCCCGATGAACGGACCACCGGAAATGGCTATGGTCAAAATAACCATCCATTTGTCGAGCTTCTGGTTTTCATCTACAACAACGGCGTCGACGGCTGCGCGCATCGCTTCGACGGCTTCGCCAGACAGCGGTCGCGATCCTCGGCTTTTTTGGCGGACTATAAGTTCGTCAATACCTGTTTCATACAAGCGGCCGAGCGGAGATGCCTTGATATAAGCGACTTCAGCTGGATCGATGCCCTTGATGTCCGCAACCGGCACCAATTCCTCGTGCATTTCCATAAAGCGTTTTTTGAACACTTTATTCGTGCGATCCGCCTTATTCAGATCGCGGATCTTGGTGAACATCAACCAGATCGCAGCCCCCAAGAGCAGCATGCAAAGACCGATGATGAATGCGTCAAGGGCGTGGATCTTGCCAAGAATAAAGCCCAGAACTCCGCCGCCGCTTCCTTGCTTTTCGTTTGATTCCGATACGCTGACCAATTTACCGGAAGGCCCTTCTGCATTGGCCATCGCCAACATCATCGCAGCAGGACGCGCAACTTTTGACAGGCGGACTTCGTCGATCTCGCCGCCAAATGGAGCCCCTTCGGCTCCACCAATCAGGATCGGGCCGTCAATCGCCGGAAGCGCAGCTGTCGCCGCCCCTGCTTCTATCCCGTTGACGTAAATCTTGATCGTCGTTCCGTCCGCGACAACGGCTATGTGACTCCAGTCAGCTTGCTTGACCGCCGAGCTAGCCTGTGTCGATGCTCCGCCTAATGCAACATAAGGCGCACCTTCGTTAATGCCGATAACCATAGGTCCACGCGCAAAAATAGCCTGATTGCCGGCAAGCTGGTCCGGCTTTACCCAAGCGCTGAACGTAAACGGCGCACCGGCCGCCATTGCAAGCGAAGGCGAGGCAGGGATAGTAATGGCGCCCTGCCCCGGAAAACGTGCGCTACGGCCAATTATTCCATTATCATTCACGCCCGGAGGAGCCGTTTGTGCAGCATTCGCATTTGCGGTTTTATCGGCAGGCGCGACGCCGGGGCCTTCACTAAAATGATACGCGGCCATGTAATCGGCATCAAAGCTGCCGGCGACATCTTCGCCGACTTTCGCATTGGCATTGCCGAAATAAAGCCATAACTGTTTTTTCTCGCCACCGTTCAACGTTGGCACCGAGACCCAGATTGTGGCGATGCCGGTCTTGGCGTCAAAGCTCTCGATATGATATGGCAAGGGCGACTTATCGTCTGTGTCGACGATACGAATGTCGGCTCCGTTTTCCAACGCCTCGGTAAATGTGAAATTGCCGCTGTGCAGGCGAATAAGCACAACGGTGCGCCCCACAGGACCGCTGACGTTTACACCAGATGCTGTGGTGTCCACCGTGACTGCCTTACGATACTCCCAATCCTTATTCCACCAAGCATGAGCAGGTGAAGTAAAGACGATTAAAGAGAAAATAAGTACTAAGAGTTGCCGTATCATGTTAGATTTCCTGAACCGAAGACATTTTTTAGAATTCACCCTTGACTGCAAAAGTATAGCGTGGGTCGCCTTTTTTAGTATCATTGGTACTTGCAACAGGCACGCCCACCATCACTTCGCCTGTGAAGCGGCCGAGTATCTTTATGCGGAGGCCGCCACCGAATGAGCCGATGCGGAATACCGACTGGGCATCAGGCAACGGGTCGATAACCGATACAATTCCGCTTTCCATGAAGCTGAAAAAGCGAAGCTCATCGACAAATGTGCCGACATAGGTCGCCAGTGATGGTGCACGAAACTCAACGGACCCTGCGATACCGCGATCACCCACTGCTTCCGATTGATAATATCCACGAACGGTCGAAAGCCCGCCAATCGAGAATTGCTCATTGGAAACAAGGTGGCTGTCGGCATATTGACCGGAAAACTTCGCTTCTGTTACCCAATCACCTGGAAAGCTCGCGGTATAGGTAAGGTCTACATTCACGTGTGCGAAGTTCTCGGTGCTATCCACCTCACGATTCGTAAATTGATCTTCCGGAAGGCAAATCGCCGCCGTCGGGTCAAAGCAGCTGATTTTCTTAATGACCCGCAAGCCGAGCGTTGAACTGACGCTCAGGTCCAGTGACGCTTTTTCCCTGCTTATCGACGCATTGTAACCCAG
This sequence comes from Sphingorhabdus sp., assembly GCF_046154385.1. Taxonomy (GTDB): domain Bacteria; phylum Pseudomonadota; class Alphaproteobacteria; order Sphingomonadales; family Sphingomonadaceae; genus Sphingorhabdus_B. Next base: position 34,905 of record NZ_JBJXFW010000034.1, read on the forward strand.
CGTCAGCGGCACATAGCTTATAGGTGCATTACTGATCGTGGTGCCACGCAGTCCGATGTCCTGCTTGAAATCTTTATAATCCACGCCAACCCGGAATGCGTGATAATCCCGGTCGAATGGCAATTGGTAAATGGCCTGCACGCCAACCTGGTAACCATTGCCCAAAACGTTCGTACCGCCGAGCGACGCAATATTGCTATTTGATTTATAGCCGCTTAAAATTAGCGTCCAGGGCGTACCGATAAGGGGCGCAGAATAGGATCCAAAAATCGCAGCACTGTCGGACCGTTTCTCCGGTGCGATCGAAAATCCAGCCGAAATCGTGTGCCCGATCTGCCACAAATTGGTGTAACGTGCCGAGCCGGTTAATCGCAACGGTACGGTATTGGGGCTGTTGTCGTTGTTCAGATCAAATGAAGCGTGAAGCGGAAAATCGCCTCGTACTCTCAAGTCAACATCAATTGTGCCTGGCACCTCGCCTGCATCGAATGACGGCGTGACTTCACGATCCGGAAAGCGATTGGCTGCGGCAAGTTCGCGTTGCAAATCTCTGAAATTAAGCGGTTTTCCTGATTTCACCGAAGGCAATTGACCGAGCAGTACAAGCGCAGAGTGATGTTTTGATCCCGACACTTTGACATTCGCAATCGGCGCTTCGCCGACCCGGATCTGTACCAGCCCCCGCGCAAAATCTTCTTGCGGTTGGGGTGGAACTTCAACGACGACGGCTTCAAAGCCCTGCTTGGCATAAGCGTCTTGAATCGCCTTACGCGCCAGCTCGACATCTGCGGGTGTCTTACCTGGTCCAAGGAAAGGGTAAATGGTTCGCTCAACATCAGCTTGCGAAAGGCTGGTGACCCCAACCACATCGATAGCCTGTATCATGAAGCTTTCAGGAGGAGCGATGACTTGCGCCGGATTGCTCTCTACCTCCTGTGCACAGGCAACATTAGGCACTGCCGCAATTGACAGTCCAAGCGTCGCACGGGACAGGTGTGCAAATATCGCAGATCGACACAGCATAGAAGCAGCAAAATCCCTGACGGTTTATTGAGATGTTAGAACTCGGGTCGAAAAACCCTCTGCGCGGCGTTCATGTAGATTCGAAGGCACCGGCATTTCAATTCTGTGACTAACAGAATTTTAACCATCAAATTTGTGTAAGAATTCCTGCCAAATTTAATGCAGCAGCGCGCCAGGTAAACTGACTTGCCTGATTTACCCCCGCTTTTACCAACTGCGAACGATATGCTGAGTCACTCGATAGCAGGGCAATCGCAGCAATCCATTCTTCTGCGTTATCTGGCGCACCATAAAGTGCCGCGTCGCCGCACACCTCTGGCAGCGCCCCGCAAGGCGCAACAATCGCCGGACACCCAAGAAGCATCGCCTCCAAGGGGGGTAGACCGAACCCTTCCGTGGTGGATGGAAACGCCAGACAAAGCGCGTTTTCAATCAGCCCGCGCAGTTCACCGTCACTCACCCGCCCTGCAAAAACTACATTGGCAGGAACCTCTATGCCCAAAGCCTCGAATGATTCTCGGGCGTTTCCTCCGAACAAGACGAGTTTGACGGACGAAAGCCGGCTATCGGCGAAAGCCTTCATCAACAAACCAATATTCTTGTGGGCCTGCACCGTCGAAAGCGCCAGAACATAAGGCGTCTGGTCCAATTTGAATTTACCGATGGTCGAATAATCCGGAGCCACATTCAAAACATGGTCCACGCCGTTATGGACGACCGAGATATGGTCAAGACCGCACAATCCTGCCTTAGCAATTTCCTGACGCGAAAATTCGGATACGGTCAGAATATGCCGATGGCGCTTTGCCATCAATGGCTGCACCGCATGATACCAAAGCCGAAATCCTTTCGAATAGGATTTAGGCGAAAGATGCACTTGCACGTCATGGATCATTGTCACGGCATCGCGCGCGATAACCGGGCCGATATTGCATAAATTCAGCAATGTCGCTTTACCTGAGTTCAACGGCAGGCTGATCTGTTCCCAAGGGATGCCTCGGAATGGCTTTATCACACGGATAGGCAAACGCATCGCATTTGACCGTTCCAAGCCATCATACGGGATGGCGACTTCTAATTTCAGACCCCGCACGGCTTCATGATTTTCAAACACTAAATCGGCCAGCGCATTCCCCAATTCTTGCGCTACACGGTGCACCCCCGTCGGGGCTGCCGACAGGAACTTACCGTTGAGCATGATGTTTAACCCGGTCATTGAAATCCCAAATATTTATTAAGGCCAAGCGCCCGAGTTATGCGTTCTATGATTAACGGTCCAAAGAGACCGGCGAAAACGCAGACTGCCAATAAAAGAGCAGGATGAGTTATGAGATCCAAACGGATCAGGACAATGCGCGTCCCCGCCAGAAACATCACGTGAAGAACAAAAATCGGCATCGTCATGCGGCCAAGCCATAACAGGATGCGCGAATCCGCCACACGCGGGAGACTTGCAAATCCCATGACCGCCACAACAGCAAATATCGCTGCAGCCATTGCTGGAAAACGCCACGCCAAATTGGCAATTTCCGGGGATCCTGCTGTAAACAAAGCAATGTCTGCTCCATATCGCGGCACGGCGGACAATGTTGCCGCTATCGTAGCCACGGCAACCAACGGTGCCACCACAGACTTTAACCACGACCCCCGCTTTATCACCAGTGCTTCCAATCCTGCGGTAGTCAACCAGACGCCAACCGCATAAAAGAAAAGATGACTGCAAACGAGCTTTAGCGGCACTGGCAAAATCAGAATCAGCGCCAGCGCCTTGAGTGCAAGTGCGAACAAAACAAAACCTTCACGACCCAGGCGGGATATAAGCACTAAGGACAATATATGCATCCAGAACAACGCATATAGAAACCAGAATTGCGACACTGTATTCCAGGGGAGCGATAAAATGACCGGCCAATAGCTTTCCGCCGGTCGGTTGACCAAAGTTCCAAGTGCATAAATGATCGTAAACTGGATAAACGACCACAAAAAATAGGGCCACACAATCGAAGGTAACAAACCCCGAAGGAAAACCCCCTGCCCTTTTTCGAGGCGCTGCGTGACCATCAGGCCGGATAGCAGGAAAAAAAGCGGCATATGAAAAGTGTAAATCGCAAAAAACAATTGCCGGAAAATATCCTGGTTTGCGCCCAAGGTAGAATCTATCAGCCCACCCAATGCATGGCCGATAACCACCAAAATTATTCCCAGCCCGCGCGCTGAATCAAGCCACTTGATCCGGTTCATGCCTTTGCCAATCCGGAACGGTTTCGGCCGACGAGGTAGCGTCCCAGATTGATCCCCGGACGTTCAATCATGTTATAACCGACCGCCGAAAGTATGATGGTCAGTGCTAACGCAGCAGGCACTTTTGCCCATGCGACAAAATATTGATCGGCTGCAGCGTTGGCAATCGGGTGAAGCAAATAGATTGAATAGCTGATTGTCCCGGCAAGAGGCAGGAAACCGCTGTTGATAATTGGAGACAGTCGCACGCGATTGACGAGCAAGATGGCAAAGAACAGCAACGGTGCAATCGTCCAAGGTCCCAGTGCCTGCGCCAAAGTAATACTGGGATGCGTGAAAAGGCCATATGCGATGCTGTTGGTCACCCAGCTGACGGCCAAAAAGGTTCCCAATGCGAACATCAAACCGTTACGAGACAGCTTGCCTGCATGAAATTGATAGGCCTGATATCCCAGAATTGCCGCATATATCATGGCAGGCCGTCCAAGCGGAATACGCGTTTCCAGCCACAGCGACACGAGACCAAGAGCAATTAAAATTGATGGCATCATAATCGCAAGCACAACCGCCGCTCGTTCCTTAAACGCCAAGATCGCCAGCGCAAACAACGCATACCAGATCATTTCAATAATCAACGTCCAGCTAACGCCCAGTATGGCGGGGACTCCGACAAAGTCCTGAATAAGCAATAAATTGGCGGCCCAGCGCCACAGGCTAATTTCCGGCACAAACCCCCATTGGCCGAGCAATCCGGTCCAACCTCCAACGGCAACCACACAAATTGCGGCCAAAAACAGCGGGTAGATTCGGCACAGACGTCGCATCAAAAATGCTCTTAGATCGAGCCCTTTGCGGACGGAAAAAGGAATTACATAACCGCTGATCAGAAAAAACAGCACGATACCCATGACGCCCGGGCCAAGTTTGACCAACCACCGTGTCGACAAGGTCGGGTATTTTTCCGCCAGATGCTGAAACACGACAAGCGCAGCTGCAAACAGCCGCAACGTATCGACAAAAGCAAGTCTGGAAGATTCGGCACTAGACATTTTCAGGTGCAGCTAGCAAAAGAAAGCAATGGCACGCAACTATTTATCTTATAGTAATAATAATGTAATATTTCACTTTAAACATAAGTTATGTAATTTGCATAAAAATAGACTATATCATGACTAAACTACAGAATATTATTTATATATCTGGATCTGGAAGAAGCGGTTCCACGCTTTTAGAAAGAATTATTCATTCTTCTTATGGAGTTTCCGCGCTTGGCGAGTTTCATTGCTTATGGCGCTTACATGAAAATGACATAACTTGTTCATGCGCAACACCATTCATCACCGATGGATTTTGGCAGCCCGTCTTAAAAAATGCGGGAATTGATCCGGCAGCACTCGCCCAATTGAGGGATCTTGAAGACAGGGTGTGTCGTACTTCTTTTATTGCGAGCCATCGCTTTGATATCAAAGCCCTTCGTAAAAACCCGGACGTGCAACGCTTTCTGGACATCCAGTTCCGGATTTATGAGGCCGTAGCAGATGCATCTGGCAGCACAGTCCTTGTCGACAGCTCCAAGGCCGGACCGCGGGCATGGCTGATGGCGTGCCATCCGATGGTGCGGACGATTCATTTGTATCGCGACCCAGCCGACGTCATCCTTTCATGGCGATCTGCGAAATTCGACCCAGGCATGGGGCAAGAAATGAAGCGCATGACCGTTGCAGCCGCCGCAACAGATTGGTGGAAAGTTGAATATCTCGTCAAACGTTTGGGCCGGAACACACCCGTTGCGCGGATGGATTATAGCGAATTATGCGCGAATCCCGAACACACAATAGGCAAAGCACTTGCAAAGCTGTCGCTATCCTCGGACCCGGTCCCTGCCTGGATTGACCCCACTTCTGTAAAATCGAAAGACAATTATCACTCGCTGAACGGCAACCCGGACCGATTTGACAAGGGACCGATCCGCATTTCCAAACGCGAGGCGGACTGGAGCAAAGTGAGCGCTGCAGAACGGCTGAAGATCGCGTCGGTGGCGAAAATATTACGGGTAATCTTGCCGAGCAACCCGACGTCATAAATTTGAGAAATTCTGCGCTTATTTGGACCTTCTGGAAGGTGAAACAAGCTGGAAAACGAACAATATATAGTTCCCGACAGGGAATGTGGAAGCTGCACGGCATGCTGCAAGGAATTGGCGATTCTCGATGACGGGATGCAAAAGCTACCGGGTGTCATGTGCCAACATTGCAGCCTGGGCGAAGGGTGCGGTATTTACGCCAGCCGGCCCAATGTGTGCCGCGATTATTATTGCTTGTGGCGCAGCTTGCCTGAAATGGACGAAAGCTGGCGGCCTGATATCAGCGGCATCATGATGATACCGACAGACACGCCGCCACCGCCAGGTCATCATTTCGGCGTGACTTTAATACTTACAGGCTCGCCTGAAACTTTGCGAACCGACAAATTTGCAGGGATGCTGGCAGGTTTTGTCGAAAGCGGGACCGCTGCCTATCTTGATGTACCGCAAGGTGTAGGGCTATTTTCCCATCGGTCATTTCTGAACGATCAGCTGGCTCCGGCTATATCGGCACGCGATCTGGCGGCTGTTAAGGCGTTAATCTGGAGCTGTTACGAAGCTTTAATGGCAAAGCCGTCAGTCGCCCTGCCTGACGACGCGATCAACGGCGGAGATAGAGTTCCGCCATCGCATCTATGATGGCATCCTTATCGAGGCGATAGGCGTGGTAAAGATCGGGCAAGTCTCCGGTCTGACCAAAGCGGTCCGTACCCAGCGGGCTCACCCGCATAGCGCGCACTCCGCCGAGCCATGATAGCGCCGCAGGGGAACCGTCTATCACGGTTACTATCGACGCGTTGGGCGACAACTTCGAAAGCAGCACATCGGCATGGCAGGCGGTTGCTTGTCCGCCGGTCCAGCGCGCGGCTTTGGTCGCCGACCAATCGCGATGCAAAAGGTCAGGTGAGGTCACATTCAGGACACCCAGACCGGGGATGTCATATTGCAACTCTTCCCAAGCGGCCAGCACTTCGGGTGCAATTGCGCCGGTAAAAACAATAGCGGCTTCGGTCCCTGGCGCCGGAGGGCGCAGCCAATATGCACCTTTCAACGCATCTTCCTGCCACGTCTCGTCGGTTCGGCCTTCCTGAGATATTTGTCGGGTGCTCAGCCGCAAATAGACAGAGCTACCATCCGGTTCCTGCAAATATTCGAATGCCCAGCGCATGAACAAGGCAACTTCATCAGCATAAGCCGGTTCGAAATAGGCTAGTCCTGGCTGACCCATGCCAATCAGCGGCGTGTTTATCGACTGGTGCGCTCCGCCTTCAGGTCCCAAAGTCAACCCGGAAGGGGTTCCGACCAACAAGAAGTGGGAATCGGAATAGCATCCATAGTTCAGCGCATCCAACCCGCGGGAGATAAACGGGTCATAGACCGTCCCGACAGGAATTAAGCGCGTGCCAAAATGTGGCGCGGCAAGCCCGAGCGAAGTGAGCAAAAGAAAAAAGTTATTTTCTGCAATACCCAGTTCGATGTGCTGACCCGAAGCATGCGCAGCCCATTTTTGTGCGGACGGAATCTTGGCCTCACGAAAAATATCGGCGACTTGCGACCGGCGAAACAGGCCACGTTGATTGACAAATCCCCCCAAATTGGTGGTCTGGGTTACATCAGGGGCGGTCGTAACAATCCGATCCGCCAATTCTTCGGACGATTTTGCAAGATCGAGCAAGACATGCCCAAACGCAGCTTGCGTCGATTGAGTTTCACCCGTTGGAACAGGAAAATGTGCCGGTACTGGGACCGGTTTGGGTAAAGCCTCCAATGGCTTTTTTGCGAGCACACTTTCATCGACAAAGTTTTTCAAACGCGCCGCCATATTGCCGCCTAGACCCGAAAACGGATCCCATTCTTGCCCTGCTTTTATGCCCAACGTTTCGCGGAGTTGATCGATCTGCGCAGGGTTCATCATTCCCGAATGATTGTCCTTATGGCCCGCCAGCGGAAGGCCATAGCCTTTAACGGTATAGGCAATGAACAATGTCGGCCGGTCGTCATCCGCGCTGTCAAATGCATCCATCAACGAAGCAATGCAATGCCCGCCCAAATTGGTCATCAAAGCGGCAAGGCCGTCATCGTCAAAGCTATCAAGCAGCTTCTTGACATGAGCCTTGCTGCCGATGTCAGCGAGCAACCGTTCACGCCACGCCGGACCTCCTTGATATGTGAGCACGGCAAAATCGGCATTCGGGCAATTTTCAATCCAGTCTTCCAAAGACTTTCCGCCGGGGCGGGCAAATGCCGCGCGCTGCAATTTGCCATGCTTCAACGTGACAACGCGCCACCCGCACGTTTCAAATATGTCATCGAAACGTCTAAACATCCGGTCTGCTGTGGTGCTATCAAGCGACTGCCGGTTGTAGTCCACAACCCACCAACAATTGCGGATATCATGCTTATAACCTTCGATCAGGCATTCGTAGATATTACCTTCATCGAGTTCCGCATCGCCCATCAGCGAAATCATCCGTCCGGCATCCGATTCCGCCATCGCACCGTGCGCAATCAGATAATCTTGGACGAGGCTGGAAAATGCCGTGATTGCAACGCCCAAGCCAACTGACCCGGTCGAAAAATCGACCGGAATTGTATCTTTGGTCCGCGATGGATAGCTTTGCGCGCCCCCTAATGCCCGAAATTTCTGTAGCTGTTCCAGCGTCTGGTTGCCCAGTAAATAATGGATTGCCTGCAACACTGGTCCGGCATGGGGCTTTACTGAAACCTTATCTTGCGGACGCAAGGCATGAAAATAAAGGGCCGCCATAATGGCCGTCATCGACGCGCAACTTGCTTGATGGCCGCCAACTTTCAAACCGTCTCGTTTGGACCGCAGATGGTTTGCGTTATGCACCGTCCATGCCGACAACCAGCGTAATCTCGCGTCCAGCGCTTCAATCGTGGCAATTTTTTCTTCGCGCGTGTCCGCGATCATTGTGGTCATGTCGGCGTGTCTCTCTCGGATTTGGCATATTATTAACTGCATCGCTAAGGCATGTCCTTGCGTATAGAGGCAATATTGGGCAATGTTTTGGCAAACTATGCCAATAAATATATCTCAGGTGGATGATTATGCCAGAAAGCACAATTGATGCGATAGACCGCAAAATTATAGATTATTTGCAATCCGACGGACGCATGTCCAATCAGGATTTGTCCGAGCGGGTGGGCTTGTCGCCAAGCCCTTGCCTTCGCCGGGTACGCCATCTGGAGTCGACCGGAACCATCGCGCGATATGTCGCTTTGGTCGATCCCGATAAAATGGGGCTGTCTGTTACCGCCTTTGTTCGCGTGCGTCTCGATCAGCAAGATGATCGCCATCTCGAAGATTTCGAAACAGCTGTCGCGCAATTTCCTGAAGTTATGGAGTGCTATCTGATGACAGGCGAGGCCGATTATCAATTGCGGATATTGGTCGCATCGTTGACGCAATTTGAAGATTTTCTGCGCCGTCGCCTGACCCGCGTAAAAGGCGTGGCAAATGTTACAACAAGCTTTGCCTTACGACCTGTCATTTACAAGACTGCCGTTCCAACGCTAGAACCACTTTGAATAAGGGGGATAATGTGATGGAACCAAGCGCAACAGCACCTGATGAGTTAAGCCGGTCATTAAAATCGCGCCATGTTTCGATGATAACTTTTGGCGGGATTATCGGCGCAGGACTTTTCGTTGGATCATCAACCGCAATCGGCAATATCGGCCCGGCTGCAGTGATCAGCTATGCCATTGCCGGTTTTCTCGTGCTGCTTGTCATGCGGATGATCGCGGAAATGTCGATCGCGATGCCCGGCACGCAGACATTCCCCGATTTCGCGCGGCAAGGGGTCGGCGAATGGGCCGGTTATATGGTTGGCTGGCTCTACTGGTATTTCTGGGTCGTGGTAATCGCGATTGAGGCCATTGCCGGTGCCAAAATCATCAATGGATGGTATCCACAACTCGAAATCTGGCAAATCGGCGTCGTGCTGATGGCGGTGTTGACCGCAATCAATCTTATGTCGGCGAAATCCTACGGCGAATTCGAATTCTGGTTTGCGTCGACCAAGGTTGTCGCGATCATCGTCTTCATTCTTGTGGCCGGGGCTTACGCGACCGGGGTGACTTCGCCATCCGGATCGACCTTTGCGAACCTGACAGCGCATGGCGGGTTTGCCCCTGCCGGAGCGGCCGCGATTTTTGCCGGTGTTGCGACAACGATCTTCTCGCTTTGCGGCGCTGAAATCGCGACGCTGGCTGCAGCGGAATCTGAGGAAGGTTCAAAGACAATCGCGAATATGACCATCTCGGTATCCTTGCGGATCCTGATCTTCTTCGTGTTGTCCATCTTCCTGATCGTCTCGGTTGTTCCCTGGACCGAGATTGAGGCTGGCACCTCACCTTTTGCCCATGCGCTCCGGCAGATGGGATATCCCGGTGCCGACCTGATTATGGAGGGCATCATCCTTGTTGCCGTACTTTCATGCCTGAATTCAGGTATTTACATCACATCGCGCGCGATGTTCGGCCTGGCCCGCAACGGCGATGCACCGCAATCCTGCGTTAAGCTGAGCGGTGCACGCGTTCCGGCAAGAGCGATTCTGATCGCCAGCCTGTTCAGCTATTTTGCCCTCGCCGCTTCGATCCTGTCGCCAGATCAGGTATTCAATTTTCTCGTGACGTCCTCGGGCGCCATCATGCTTTTCATCTATATTCTGGTGGCAGTTGCCCAGCTTCGCCTGCGCGCCCGGTTCGAGGCAGAAGCGCCTGATCGGTTACAGGTGAAGATGTGGCTATACCCTTATGGCACATGGTTCGCGATCGCCGGAATGGGCGGCGTGCTCGTGATGATGGCATGGTCACCCACAAGCTCAAAGGAATTGTGGGCCAGCATCATCGTGACTGTCGTCTTTCTGCTGGGTTATTGGGCGAAAAGCCATTTTGTTCGTGATCGAAGTAAACGTGATTGAAAGCAAAATTTTCCAGTCGGAATAAAGATTTGAGTCGCGCCGAATTCAATGACCATTGCATAAGCTGCAAAAGCTGAGTGCCGGAGCCTAATTATGAAACTCGAAAATGACCCATTAGCTGCGTTTTGGATGCCGTTCACCGCGAACCGGGCATTCAAGGCGACCCCGCGACAGATGACGACTGCCAAGGACATGCATTATACCAGCGATGACGGGCGGCAAATCCTGGATGGTACCGCTGGACTGTGGGCGGTCAATGCTGGGCACTGCCGTGCACCCATTGTCGAGGCCATCCAGAAATGCGCGGCCGAACTGGATTATGCACCGCCTTTCCAATTGGGTCACCCGCTGGCGTTTGAACTGGCGTCCCGACTGGCGACGATCATGCCCGAGGGACTGGACCGGATTTTCTTCACAAATAGCGGATCAGAGTCAGTCGACACCGCGCTGAAAATCGCCCTCGCCTATCAACGCGCCATTGGCCAAGGCACCCGCACCCGCCTGATTGGCCGGGAACGGGGCTATAATGGTGTCGGCTTTGGCGGCATTTCGGTCGGCGGCATCGTCAACAACCGTCGGCAATTTGGCACTTTACTGACCGGTGTCGACCATCTGCCGCACACGCATAATCTGGAACATAACGCCTTTACCAAGGGGCGTCCTGAATGGGGCGCGCATCTGGCCGATAATCTGGAGACGATTGTCGCATTACACGGCGCAGAAACGATTGCCGCTGTCATTGTCGAACCGATGGCAGGATCGACCGGCGTGCTCGTTCCCCCCACGGGATATCTTGAAAAGCTGCGCGAGATTACGCGCAAGCACGGCATTGTCCTTATCTTCGACGAAGTCATTACCGCCTTTGGCCGGGTTGGCGGCACGACAGCTTCGGAAACATTGGGCGTCACGCCCGATATCATCACGATGGCCAAGGGCCTGACCAACGCGGCAGTGCCGATGGGTGCCGTTGCCGTCAGCCGCCATATCCATGACGGCGTGGTCGAAGGTGGCCCCGATGGCATCGAACTGTTCCACGGATACACCTATTCAGGCCATCCCCTCGCCGCTGCGGCCGGATTGGCGACGCTGGACCTCTATAAATCCGAAGGCATTTTCGAACATGCCGCGTCGTTGCACGGATATTGGCAGGAGGCTGTTCACAGCCTCAAGGGCAAGCGCCACATCATCGACATCCGCAACATGGGTATCGTCGCCGCAATAGAATTGGCTCCACATTCCGGCGGCGTCGGCAAACGGGGAATGCAGTTGTTCCACAAATGCTTCGACAACGGACTATTGGTGCGCGCGACCGGAGACATCATCGCCTTGTCCCCGCCGCTCATTCTGGAAAAGCCGCATATCGACGAAATGATCGGGCGGATCGGGGATCTGGTCGAGACAGTGGACTAGGGTTTAGCGGGATGATGAGGATTTAGCTAACGCCCATGGTGTCGGTCAATCTCGTCTCTGGAAAGTCGGAGAAATCGCGCGGCATTGTTATAAAAAATATCACGTTTCTGCGCCTCATTTAGGAATGGAGCATCGTGGATCGCTTTCACAGCCGGAGTTATGACGCCAGGCCAAATCATCTGGTCTGATCCAAACATGATACGATCACCATATCCAGCATCGACAATTTGCTTCAAGAAGTCATAGAATACAGGCCGGGGTTCGGTGTAAACGATGCTTCCAATTTCGGCATAGACCTGTGGGTAACTGAACATCAACGCCCGAAGCCGTTCGGCCATCGGATAAGCTGCGTGCATGATCGAAACACGAAGCTTTGGATATTTCCTAAGCACCGGCTCTAGCAGCAATGGATCACCGAGAGAAACGCGATAGGCCCCACTAGAATAAGGCTGGCCCGGCTCGCCCGGCCCCATATGAATGGCGACGGGGACATCCAGTTCAACCGCCAACGCCCAAACGGGATCCATGCGAGGATCGTCGACAGCCACACCTTCATATTGAGCCATGATTTCTCCGATCACTGCTAATTTTCCAGCGTGATGAAGCGCACGCAACTCATCGATTGATTTGGGTGCGACATGTTCTACGCCCGAAGTTCCCGGCAATCTGTAATCGATAGATGGTATGAACCGGGTAGGCGCAGCCTTAAGCCATATGTCCAACAAATTTGGCTCCCCACTAACAACACCAAAGATATTGTTCACCTCCATTTCTCTGATTGTTCCCTGAAGCACAAGATCATCGCTCGAAGCCGGAGGAATAGGTGAAGAGCACGGCGAGCCGTTGAATTCCAAACCTTTATAAACACCGTTTTTGGCATCGCTCCGCGGCATGATATCAAATGGAGCACATAAAGGTGGAGCATCGCCGGTATCTGATACGGTACGAGCATGAAGATGCATGTCGATGATCGGCGGCATTTCAACCGAATGCGTCGCTGCCTGGGCCGCAAGGGCACCAATCGTGAGCAAGAACGACATATTGCACCTCCTTAGATGGGGACACCCCAGCACTGCATATTAGCAGGGCTATCTATGCCACGCTACAAATCTGAGCATGACCGCGTTCAGGCGTTGGCGAGCGAGATCGATATGACTGCTGTGTTGATCATCGTTCGCCCGCAACATCGGTCCAAGCCATATTGCACAACGAACAGGACAAGAAGCCTTGTCACCCATTACAAAATTAGCCAAGTTGCCGCGTGGTTCAAATCGCTTACCAATCGGCGCACGGCGCTTCGCCCACTTTGCGCCTGCCGATGTCGCGGCGGTCCATGATTGTCGCAACCCTATCGACAATTGTTGAATGGTATGATTTCACGCTTTACCTATATTTTTCGACGGTGCTGGCCCGGGTCTTCTTCGGAACAGGTCCACAGTCCCTGACGGAAACGCTCGGCGGCTTTGCAATCGCCTATTTGATGCGTCCCGTCGGGGCGCTGGTTTTTGGACATTTTGGCGACCGGTTGGGCCGGCGGGTGACGATGTTGGGTTCGATGGCGTTGATGACCGGCGCAATGCTTGTGACTGCCATGCTTCCAACTTATGCCCAGATTGGCCCGCTTGCAGGCGTGTTGCTGATCGCGTTGCGCTGTCTGATGTCGTTCTCGGTGGGTGGCGAATATACCGGCGTTGTCGCATATCTGATGGAAGGTGCCCCGGACAGGCGGCGCGGATTGATCACCAGCTGCGCATCGGCGGCAAGCGAAATTGGCGCCCTGCTGGCGGCTGGTGCTGCGGCGCTGACCGTTTGGGCTGTGCCCGAAGAGTCGCTTGTCACATGGGGATGGCGCCTGCCCTTTCTGTTTGGAGCGGCGCTGGCCGGATTGGTCTTGATTACACGCGCCACGCTTGAAGAAACGCCGGAATTCCTGCGTCAGCGCAACGCAGGCACAGTTCCGGAACAGCCGATCCGGCAGACACTGTCGCGGCAGCGGAGCGGGATTGCGCGCGGCTTTGCGATCTCCGCCCTGGGTTCCATCACATATTATGTCGGCATCACATATGTACCGGCATTCCTTGATGCCACAGGAACCATGCCGGAAACGCGCGCGCTGTCGATCTCTTTCCTGGCCGCGCTAACGGTTATTCTGGTCACTCCGATGATAGGGCTGGCGTCTGACCTTTATGGTCGTCGCCCGATGCTTTTGGCGCTGGCACTGTGCGGGATATTTTTGCCCGCAGGCATGTTTGCGGCCATGGCCAGCGGTGGAACTGCGACTTGGGTCGGCGCCGTTATCATGGCTGCGCTGGGCGGGGCAGTTAGCGCAGTTGGCGCAGTTTCGACGGCCGAGCAATTCCCCGGTGAAGGCAGGCTGAGCGGCCTCGCATTAGGCGCGACGACTGCAACCGCCATATTTGGTGGCCTCACACCCCTGGTGGCGCATCTGTTGGTGACGAAAAGTGAATGGGCTGCTGCACCCGGAGCCATGATCGCCATCGTGGCCGCTTGTGTAATCATGGTGTTTTGGCGCATGCCCGAAACGGCACCCGCGCGCGCCAGACCCTAGACCCATTTTGCGTGTGGGAGGGGGATTTCAACCCCGCCTTAAATATAGCCGTCACGCTGAACTTGTTTCACCTGCGGTGACTGCGTTCCAGGGTCCATAGTGCAACGGCACCCTTAGCGTGAAATATAACGCAACCGTGAGTCCCAGTTTGGCTTGCCACACACGGGGCAGGAATTGGCTGACAAATGGACCCTGAACCAAGTTCAGGGTGACGGTAAAGGCACGGACTCTTTAGATTTCTCTCCTTCCCTCCCGCGTGCGAGAGGGGCTGTGGGAGGGTGAATCGGCCAGGGAGCGAGGCCGCGCCTGCGGCACGCCCCCTCCCCTAACCCCTCCCGCAAGCGGGAGGGGTGATTGACGCCTTCTTCACGTACTCCGCGAACTCGCGTGAACCTGATAACGCCGCTTTTCTGTTTCACGCAGAGGCCGCAGAGTTCGCCGAGATTGGAAAGGCAGTCACCCGCGACAAATGTCCTGTTTCAGGGTGTCCGAGAACAACCCGCGTTAACTTAGAGCAACAAAGGATATATTTTCAGTACGTCTTTGCGTATCTTTTGTATCCTTTGGTTCGGGGCCGCCTAAAGAACCAAAACAATTTTCCCCACATGGCGCTTTGTCAAAAACGCCTCCTGCGCTGCGGCGATGTCGGTAATGGGATAGGAGGCGGCGACCAGAGGTTTGATTTCACCGCGTTCGATATAGCCGATCAGATTGGGAAACACTTCCGGCTCCAGCACGGTGCAGCCGATAAGACGTAGGTCCTTCAGGTAGAGCGTCCGCAAATCTAGATCGACCACCGGACCGGAAATTGCCCCCGATACGCCATAGCGCCCGCCACGTTTAAGGGTGTTAAGGATGGGTCCGAACTGCCCGCCGCCGACGATATCGACCGCGGCGTCGAAATATTCGGGGCCGAAAAGCGATTCCAGATCGGCGTCGCGCGGGACGACCTGGCTTGCGCCAAGGCCGCGCACCGTCTCTGCCTTTGCATCGGCGGCCATGGCCGTCACTTTGGCACCGCGCCGCTTTGCGAGTTGGACAGCGGCCGAACCGACGCCACCGGATGCACCCGTGATCAGCACGCGTTCGCCCGCCTGCAACCCGATGCGGGTCAGGATATTTTCCGCGGTGGCATAGGCGCAGGGAAAGCTTGCAAGTTCGACGTCGGAGCAAGTGGAGTCGATGCGGTGGGCGTGGACCGAGGGGACCCGGGCATATTCGGCAAAGCCCCCATCTACTTCAGAACCGAAATAGCGGATGTCGAACCGGCTCCTGCCCCGAAACACCGGCTCGACCAGCACCCGCTGGCCTGTTCGGGAAGGATCCACACCCTCACCGACGGCGACAATCTGCCCACAGGCATCGGCGCCCTGAATCCGCGGAAAAGTGAACGCAGCGCCCGACCAGCCATCGTCGCCTGCGCCTTCGATGCCCGTTGCTGCCCCCGCATCGGTGGCTTCTGCAACCGCTTTCGAATACCAGCCGATCCGGGTGTTGATGTCGGTATTATTCACCGCCGCCGCGCCGATCCGGATCAGGACATCGCCCTCTCCGGGAAGAGGCACGGGTACATCGGTTCGCCATTCAAGCTTGTCATAACCGCCATAGCCGGTGAGCAGAACGGCACCCATGACAGCGGGTACGGTCATTCCGCCCGCGCAAGCCCGAACTGGTTCAGATACCATTTCTGGAATTTGATGACACTGCCTTCCTGATCGGAATATCGTCCGGGTCGATAGCGGGTAGACATGATACCGGTCTGGTTATTCTCGGTGATGACTTTGTCCTGCGTGGTTGTGGCGTGATAGCCCCAGATCATCTTGTCGATGTCGACCTCGTCCTCCCCTGCCCGGCCGTCGACAATCCAGATCATCTCGACATCGGTTTCCAGCGCGCTGCGCGGTGTGAACTGGAACAGGATCGCGAAATGATCGTCAGCGACGATCTGGCTGAAAGGGCTGAAGCTCAAATGCATCCGGCCGCCATCGGCTTTGCTGCGTTTGCCCATCAGAGGCGCTGGCGCCGATCCGTCCCGCGTTTCCGATGACCAGCCATCCTTGTTCATCCGCTGCATTAACAAACGCAAATGGCTGCTGTCGGGGGCATCGTCGATATTGCCGATAGGACGCCCGGCGGCGGCGGCGCTTTCTTCCCATGCCTGCAATTTGGGGGTGAAGCTTGCAATCGCATCGGCAGGTCCGGAACTTGGCCCTGCGCCTACCGCCACAATCGATTCCGCCGCATGCATCGAGCAGAATTCGGGGTGGGACGGGACGCAATGATAGCATTCGAAGAAATTCTCAACCACCAGCTTCCAGTTGGCCGTCGTGGGGTAGCTTCCCGCATGGGCGATGCGCGCAGTATCAAACCCTTGATATTCAAGGATCTGTCCCATTTCGCCAAAGGTTGCGTCAAAATCGACCGGCTCGTCTTCGCTCATATTGATGAAGATCAGCCCGTGGAAAACGCGGATATGGCAGGCGAACAGACTGTTTTCCGCCTTGTCGAAATCCTCGGGCATCAGACGCGCGGAGAGAAGCTTGCCATCAAGGCCGAAGGTCCACGCATGATAGGGGCAAACAAGGCGCGGCGCATTGCCGCTTTCGGCCTGGCAAATGGTTGATCCGCGATGGCGGCATACGTTGAAATAGGCCCGCACGCTGTCAGCATTTTCGCGGATGATGATGATCTGTTCGGCGCCAACGCGGAACAGGAAATAGTCGCCCTTGTTCGGGATGCGGGAGACATGTCCGGCCAACAGCCATTTCTGGCTGATGATCTTATCCATGTCGGCCTTGAACACCGCTTCGCTGGCGTAAAATTCCTGATCGAAACTATACCCCACGCGGGTATTGGCGGCGAGCCGGTGCATCAGTTGGCTTTGGGTTTCGGTCATCAGATTTTTATCCGTGCGTTGCTGGGGTCGTAAAGAGGTTTGAGCGAGGCCAATGCGGGATAGCGCACGCCGGCAATCTCGATTTCGAAATCGTCGGCTCCAATAGCGCCGACAACGCCATCGTCCGGCGCGGTAATATAGCCAAGTCCGCACGCACCGCCCAGACCATGGGCGTACATGCCCGACCGGATATAGCCGGCAATCCGGTCGCCCTGCCAGATCGGCTCATTATGGTAGAGCATCGGCTCTGGCGATTTCAGCAGGAACTGGACGAGCCGCTGTTTAAGCCCCGTCTCCTTCTGCCTCAGCAAAGCCTCTCGCCCGATAAAGCCGCCTGCCTTGTCCATTTTTACCGCGAAGCCCAGACCTGCTTCAAGCGGCGTGTCTTCATCGGTGATATCATGCCCCCAATGGCGATACGCCTTTTCCATCCGCAGCGCATTGAGCGCATGATATCCGCAATGCTTGAGCCCAAAAGCAGCGCCAGCCGCGACAATCTCATCGTACACACCGGTCATGAACTCGGTCGGAATATAAAGCTCCCACCCTAGTTCACCGACATAGGTAATCCGTGACGCCCGCACGAGAGCGTAGCCCAATTCAATTTCTTGAGACGTCGCAAATGGAAATACCTCATGCGACAGATCATTGGGGCAGATCGACTGCAATAAATCGCGTGCATGGGGCCCCATGATGGAAATCACGCCCATGGCCGAGGAAATATTGGTCAGAACGGCGTGGGCGTCGTCCGGAATATGCCGCTTCAGCCAGTTGAAGTCCTTCACCTCTGTTTCAGCGCCTGTGACGATCAAATAGGCGGTTTCCGACAAGCGCGTGACCGTCAAATCCGCTTCGATGCCGCCCTTTTCATTCAGCCATTGCGTGTAGACTAGGCGTCCGGGTGCGACGTCAACATCATTGGCACACACCCGGTTCAGCACGGTCATGGCGTCACGGCCTTCGAGCCGGAATTTTGCGAAGGAGCTTTGATCGAACAGCCCGACCGCTTCACGCACCGCTTTGCATTCTGCGGCATTGGCCTCAAACCAGTTTTGCCGCCCATAGCTATATTCATAGCGCGGGCTGCTGCCCGGTTCGCCATACCAGTTGGGCCGTTCCCAGCCATAAGCCTCGCCGTGGCAAGCGCCGGCAGCTACAAGCCGGTCATGGATTGCAGACCGGCGCACCCCCCGCGCGGTTTCATATTGTTTGAAGGGGTAATGTGTTGCGTAGAGCAAACCGAGGCTTTCAGTCACCCGCTCCCGCAGATATTTGCGGTTGATCTGAAAGGGCATGTTCCGGCGAATATCGACCGTCCATAGGTCCGCAGGCGGAATGCCGTCGCGGATCCAGTCCGCCATTACCTTGCCTACGCCACCGGCGGATTGAAGGCCGATGGAATTCAAGCCCGCCGCCACGAAGCAGCCTTTCAATTCCGCGCTTTCACCCAGATGATAGCGTACGTCGGGGGTAAAGCTCTCCGGTCCGCAGAAGAATTTCTGTATCCCCGCCTTTTCCAAAGCAGGCACACGGCGCATCGCGTCCATCAACAACGGTTCAAAATGTTCAAAGCTGCCCGCGATTTCGTCGAAGCAGAAATCTTCGGAAATGCCGTCCATTCCCCAAGGTCGGGCGTTGGGTTCAAAGGCCCCGACCAGTAACTTTCCGGCGTCATATTTATAATAGCCGCAATAATCATAGTCGCGCAAAACGGGCAGCGTGGAATCTATCCCTTCGACCCCTTCGAACAGCACATAATAATGCTCGCACGCATGAAGTGGCGCGGCCACCCCGACGCTAGCGGCCAGATCGCGGGTCCACATGCCACCGCAAATGACAACATAATCCGCGTCGATCGATCCGTCGTCCGTATCGACCCCCGTCACCCGTTCGCCATTGTGCCGGATTTTGGTGACCTTGGTGTTCTCGAAAATGCGCGCGCCGCCTGTGCGTGCGCCCTTGGCCAAGGCCTGTGTAATATCGACCGCATTGGCATAGCCATCGCTGGGAATATGGATGCCGCCCACGACATCGTCGACATTTACGATATGGGCGAGGTCTTTGATTTCTTGCGGTGTGACCACATGAACCGGTAAGTCGAACACCTTCGCCATGGAGGCGCTGCGCTTCAGTTCCTCGAAACGCTCTGCATTGGTTGCCATGGATATGGAACCGCATTGGCGATATCCAGTTGCCTGCCCCGTTTCCGCCTCCAAACCGCGATAGAGTTCGCCGGTATATTTGGCGAGCTTCGTCATATTGATCGACGGTCGGAGCTGTCCGACAAGTCCGGCTGCATGCCATGTCGTTCCACTCGTCAACTGCTTGCGTTCGAGCAGGACAACATCGTCCCAGCCGATTTTGGTCAAATGATAGGCAATCGAGCAGCCGATGACACCGCCACCAATGATGACGACCCGCGCCTTTTTGGGAAGTTCAGCCACGTCTTAAACCTTCATTTTCGCATTGTCGGGGTCATAGGCGGGATGCTCCAGCACCGTCGCCGAGCGGCGCTCGCCCTGCAGATAGATGTCGAACGTCGAACCGGGCGTGGCATGTTCCAAAGGAACACAGGCGAAGAATAGGCTCTTTCCAACGCGGTGGCCATAGCCCCCTGAGGTGGTCAATCCTATACAGTCGTCGCCAATCAAACAGGGTTCGGCGCCGCGCACATCCACATTGCTGGCATCAACCGAGCCATAGACGATGCGGGACCGGTCGGGTGCATCCAGTGTCGCTTGCTTGCCAACAAAATCATCCTTATTGAAGTTGATGAACCGCGGCATGTCGGCCTCGATCATGGTCAGCTCATTGGTCAGTTCGCTGCCCCAGGCCTTGTAGCCCTTTTCCATCCGCATCGTGTTGGCAGCGTAAAGGCCATAGTTGACGATGCCGAACTCCTGCCCCGCTGCCCACACAGCGTCGTAGAGTGCCGCCAGATCATCCATCGCCGGATGCAATTCCCAGCCGAGCTCGCCCGCATAGGACACCCGAAGCGCACGCATCTTTATGCCTGCGATGGTTATTTCCTGCCCGCTCAGCCAACGGAAACCCTCGTTACTCAGGTCTGCATCCGTTAGCTTTGCCAGCACATGACGCGATTGCGGGCCGTTGAGCACCAGCACGCCAAAATCCATGGTCAGATTGCGAATGGTTACGTCTTCATTCGGCAATTTGCTCTGGGTTAGAAAATCCCAGTCCCGCTGTTCGGCTGCGGCCGCCGACAGGCAGTAAAAATGGTCATCGGCAAAGCGCGTCACCGTCATTTCGCCATAGATACGGCCCTGACGGGACAAGGGATGTACAAGCCCGATTCCGCCCTGCTTCTTCGGCATCCGGTTAGCGCAAATGCGGTTCAGAAATGCCTCGGCATCCGGTCCGGTCACATCATATTTGGCAAAGCCGGATAGGTCGAGCACACCGACACGTTCCATGACGGCCTTTACCTCGCCCGCAACCATTTCAAAACTGTTGGTGCGCTCATATCCGCCCCGTTCGGCCGCACCGTCCAGGGCAAAATATTTCGGCCGTTCCCAACCATAGGTTTCACTATAGACCGCACCCGCTGACTTGAGCGGTTCGTAAAGCGGGCTCGTTTTGCATGGCCGACCGTCCGGCTCTTCTTCGCCCGGCAAGCGGGTCGTGAAGGTCATGCGATAGTCGAGAAACACCTTCTCGCGGCTATAATCCTCATCCGCAAACGCCCCGTAACGGCGCGGATCAAATTCGGTCATGTTGATGTCAGCATCACCATAAACCATCCACTGCGCCAGATATTTGCCGGAACCGCCACCCTGCGCGATCCCGAACGAGGTTCCGCAACATTGCCAGAAATTTTTGAGACCCGCCGCCGGTCCCAACAATGGGCCGCCGTCCGGAGTATGCGGGATCGCACCGTTTACAATCCGCCGAATTCCAACCTCCCCAAAAACGGGCATACGCTCTATCGCGCGCTCCAGCCACTTGGAGATACGGTCCAGATCATCGATGAACAATTCGCTGGTCGATTCCCACTCCGGCTGGCCTTTGGGTGCCCAGGCTTCGGCAAGTCCGATATTTTCATAAACGCCGATCAGGCCGCTTTTCTGCTCCTGCCGGAAATAGCCCGAAACATAGGGGCAACGCATGACCGGCATCTCTTCTTCCCGTTCCATGAATGCTGGAATGGGATCGGTCACGATATAGTGATGCTCCATATTGGTAACCGGGATATCGATGCCGGCCATTTGCGCCACTTGACGGGCATAACACCCCGCCGCATTCACAACGATCTCGGCGCGTACAACGCCTTTTTCGGTTGCCACATCCCACTCACCCGACGGCAATTGGGTTAGTCCGGTGACACGGTTCTTGCGGACGATCTTCGCGCCCATATTTTTGGCACCAATGGCCAACGCATTGCAGATGCCTGACGGGTCGGCATGGCCATCACTGGTTGTGTAGGCCCCTGCGATCACGCCTTCAGTTGTCAGGAACGGGTTAATCCGGCGGATTTCCTCCGGATCGATGATCTCCATATCAAACCCGATGATTTTGGAAAATCCATGGACATATTTGAACCAGGCCAGCTCGCGTTCGTTTGTCGCAAGGCGGATGCCGCCGGATTTGTGCCAACTAACATATTGGCCCGTCATGCCTTCAAGGCGCGGATAAAGATCATTGCTGTACGCGTGGATCTTGGCAAGATTGTAACTGCCGGTAATACTGGGACATTGTCCGGCCGCATGCCAAGTGGAGCCCGACGTCAGCTCGTCTTTTTCGATCAACAAGCAATCTGTCCAGCCTAGTTCGGCAAGGTGGTAAAGCAACGACGCCCCCATGATGCCGCCGCCGATAATGACAACCCGGGCCGATGTTTGCATGATAGACCATATCCTTAAGGCTTTATTCGACCCGAACTCTAGGCCTTGTTTAAGGTCATACACAAATGGGGAATATGACGGGATCGGTTAAAAAAATTTTTGGATCAATGTTAACTGCATCTGTATTGAAACGCCGCGTGATATATGTTTGGGGGAAGTAAGATATGAAAGTTGCCTTGGTAACCGGTGCCGCGCAGGGCGTGGGTTTTGCAACTGCCAAATTGTTCGCGAAAACGGGCCATCATGTCGTGATGACGGACCTCCAAAATATTGAGGCGCAAGCAAACTCTCTGATGGCATCAGGTGCGAAAGTTACCGCACTTTCCGGTGACATATCATCTGAATCCTTTGTTTTGGAATTGGCCCAGAAAATTGCATCGGAACATGGGGCTGCGGATATTTTGGTCAATAATGCCGGTATCAGTTTGATCCAAAGCGCCGAAAAAACCACGATCGAACAATGGCAAAAAATAATGGCCATAAACTTGACCGGCCCGTTTTTGCTGTGCCGCGAAATGGGCAAGCAAATGCTGGCGCGTGGGCGCGGGAACATTGTCAATGTGGCTTCAATAGCGGGCCTGCACGGCGTAATCGACCGCGCGGCCTATAATGCATCCAAGCACGGATTGATCGGACTTACGCGCACGCTTGCCGCTGAATGGGGTGGTCGGGGCGTGCGGGTTAACGCCGTTTGTCCAGGTTGGATCAAAACCGAAATGGACGTTGCCGATCAGGGTTCGGGGGCATATTCCGACGATGATATTGTGAATAGGGTCCCCATGGCGCGCTTTGCCAAACCGGAAGATGTGGCCACGGCCATTGCGTTCCTGGCGCAGGATGACAGTTTTATCAATGGTGCAAGCCTGCCCGTGGACGGTGGATGGGTCGCGGATGCAAGCTGGGATGCGCTGCGATTGAAATCAAGGGAACCCGCGCGAATTCCATAAGGTTTTTTGTTCTTAATTACATGATCTTATGCCAATAGGCATAACGAGATATGCCATTCCGTCACAGCAGAGTCACAGATGACGGCCATGATGTTCTTTGTTAATCGTCCGTCCCCGTGCTAAAGCGAATCTCGATGACATCTATTTCGATTTCGATACCAAAAGCCGAACCGCAGGCTTATCTCCTTTGCGCTATGCGGGTTTTGTGGATCGCGATTCCGCTGCTGTTTTTATTGCCATTGCACTTGATCTGGCACACGCTGAAAATACCCTCACCTTGGGCGATGTTGTTCCTTCGGATAGCCGCGCGCGCGATGGGTGCGCGGGTAAAGGTTTATGGGAAACCTCTTAAAAAAGATGTGTTTTTTGTCGCCAACCATTTGTCCTGGCATGATATTCCTATTTTGGCAGGCATAACCGGAACCGCGTTCGTCGCGCAGGATGGTGTGCGCGAATGGCCCGTTATTGGTTGGCTGGCCCGCCTTAACCGCACCATCTTTGTTAGTCGAACCGACAAGCAAAATGTTGCAGAGCAAGTCGCGGAATTGCGCGAAGCGATAGCCGAAAACTGGTCAGTTACACTATTTCCTGAAGGCACCACTTCGGATGGTCGGCAATTGTTGCCGTTCAAACAATCCTTGTTTGCAACTTTGGCCCCTCCTCCGAAACCCATGATGATCCAACCTGTCATTATCGATTTTGGCAACGCCGCCACCGATATCGCATGGTTAGGTGAAGAAACGGGCTGGGAAAGTGCGTGGCGTGCGTTTACACGGCCGGGAAGCTATGAAGTTGGGGTCCATTTCCTCGAAACCTTCAACCCCGGCGAACTTGCGGATCGCAAGGTCGTGTGCGCCCTTGCGCGTGCCCGGATGGCCGCTGCATTATCTGGTACATTAGGTTACACCGTTACCTGACGAACCAATTGGCAAACGCCTTCAGTCGCCGTTCGGCGCTCGCAAAATATTTCACCCAATAAGCCAAATTTTTCAATTGTAGCGGCGCGGGTGCGGCGCTCTAACTTTCGAACATTTTGGTGGCGAAGGTTGAACAGGGCGTAATCATGAAAATCGGTTTTATCGGTCTTGGTAATGTTGGCGGAAAACTTGCAGGCAGCTTGATCCGCAACGGTCATGATGTGACGGTTCGCGATCTCGACGACGCTCTTGTCGCTGAATATGTTGGTCGCGGTGCGAAAGCGGCTGCATCGCCAAAAGATTTGGGTGAAGCCGTCGATCTTATTATCACCTGCCTGCCGTCTCCCGCAGCAAGCGCAGCAGTTGCAGAGGGCGCAGACGGCTTCCTGCAAATCATGCGGCCAGGTCAAGTGTGGCTTGAAATGAGCACAACTGACCATAGCGAAATTATTCGTTTAGGTGCCTTGGTCGAAGCGCGCGGCGCCATGTTCATGGAGTGCCCTGTGTCCGGTGGATGTCATCGTGCCGACACCGGCAACATTGCCATATTTGCCGGTGGCCCGCGTGCCGCGTTCGAATTCGTCCTGCCTGTGTTGACAACGATGGGGCGTCGCATCTTGCATACGGGCGATCTGGGAACGGCGTCGCAATTGAAAGTAATGACCAATTATTTGTGCACCGTGCATTTGGTCGCACTGGCCGAAGCATTGACAACGTGCAAGGCAATCGGGCTCGACATGAACACGACTTATGAAGCCATTCGTATTTCATCGGGCAACAGCTTTGTGCATGAAACCGAGAGCCAGGTCATTCTGAACGGAAGCCGCGACATCAACTTCACGATGGATCTGGTGAGCAAAGATGTCGGACTGTTCGACAAGATTGCCCATGACGCGAATGTACCTGTCGAATTGTCGCCTTTGATCGTAAAAATCTTCAAAGAGGGCGAAGCCGCTTATGGTTCGCGCGAATTTTCGCCGAATATTATCCGCCGTTATGAAGAGCCTTTGGGTATCAAGGTTTTGGGAACTGGATTCCCTGCCGATATGGTCGATGATGAACCCGAGGAACCGGGCTATGAAGTGGTCCCCAAGCGTTAGGGTTGCGACCTAAGCGCGGGCTTCCTCCACATTCTTCGTAACCCAATCCATGAAGGTGCGAATTCTGAGATTTTCTTTCATGTCAGCACGGCAGATCAGTCCCCATGCACCAGGGCACACAGCCTTGTGAGACACAGGCTGAACCAGCCGTCCGGCAGCAATATCCTGCTCAACAAACGGCCCGTTAACGAGAGCTACCCCCTCTCCATTCAAAGCCATTTCTAGCGCAACGGCAAGGGTATCTACCATCAAATAGGGAACAGAAGGTTCAAAATCCGCACCGGCCGAAAGGAACCACGACTCCCAATTTTGAACTTCGGTGTAAATGGCGACCAGGGGCTTAGTCATTAACTCCTGCGCGGTGGGATTGGCACTCATCGTGGCAGCAACAGATGGGCTACACACCGGAAACAATGCGTATTCATATAACGGAACCCAATGATATTTGGCAGCATCAGGTTCAGTGGCGCAATATACGAGACCAACGTCGGCATGCACGTCGTCAAATTCCCACTCTACCGCGCAGGTATTCAGGGTCAGTTTGATTTCAGGATGATCCGCCAAAAATTGCGGCACCCGCTTTGCCAGCCACCGGATAGACGCCGTTACATAAGTTTGAACGCGCAAGGGTTTACCCAAAGCATTGCGGTGCACTTCTTCGACGCCTTCAAGCAAAGATTCGAAAGCCGCGCGGACGTAAGGATACAATACGCGCCCTTCTTCGGTCGAGACAATATGCCGCCCTTCCTGCGCGAACAGGCTGACGCCAAGCGCGTCTTCGATTAACTGAACCTGATGGCTTACCGCCGGATGGGTAAGGCAAAGCTCATCCGCGGCGTCGCGAATACTTTGATGACGGGTCGCGGCTTCGAAACCTTTCAGCGCCTTCAACGGCGGTAATTGTCGAAGATCAATCTTTGGGTGCACCGTTATTCCCTCCCCGGATTCGTGCTCGATAAAAGGCGTAGCATGGCGGGGAAGGACTGGTAAATAAATTTAACGCATCATTTTGCGTCTTCCAGGACCATCGCAGCCCCTTTTTCCGCGACCATAACGGTGGGTGCATTTGTATTGCCAGAGGTGATGTTGGGGAAAACCGAAGCATCAATGACCCGCAGACCTTCGGTCCCGTGAACCTTGAGCCGTGCATCCACAACCGATGCAGAAGGATCGCCTCCCATCATGCACGTGCTGGTCGGATGATAGACCGTGTCCGCGCGCGCACGAAAATCGGACAGCAACGCTTCATCACCGTCAACTTCGGCCCCCGGGATAAGTTCTTCCGTGATGATATCGGCAAGAGGGCGTGTACGGACAAGCTGGCGTAACAGGCGATTGCCCGCCAGCACATCTTCGATATCATCTTGCGTCGCCAGATAATTGGGATGGATCACTGGATAATCGCGCGGGTCTGCACTTGCCAGATCGATATGCCCGCGGCTCGTTGGACGACAGGGATTGTGCGACAACAGAAAAGCCGAAAAGGGATCGGGATTAAGCAACTTGCGTTCGGACAAGGGTGTTTTGGTGTAGCTGACCGGACTGAAATAAAGCTGCAAATTGGGGTGGATTTTGGACGCATCGCTGCGAACAAACCCGCCGCTTTGGTTCACGCTTAGTGACAGCGGTCCGGCGCGGTCGGCCATATAACGCAGCCCTGCCCTCAATTTACCGAGCAAGGGATGCAGCACATCATTCAAGGTCGCGGTCCGCACCTTATAAAAATAGGATACGGCGATATGATCCTGCAAATTTCGGCCCACTGCCTTTGCATCGACGATCGGGGCAATGCCGGATGTTTGCAATTTACCCGCATCCCCAATGCCTGAAAGCATAAGCAATTGGGGGGAATTTATTGCACCGCCTGATATGATGACTTCGCACCGCGCTTTTGCTTCGATTGTCTTCCCCTTGTGCGTGTACACAACGCCAACGGCGCGGGTTCCATCGAATAAAATGCGTTGGGCATGGGCATGGGTCCGCAGCGCCAGTGACTTGCGCTTGCGTGCAGGATGCAAAAACGCATTGGCCGTAGATGAACGCCAGCCCCCTTTGGTGTTTATCTGATAATAGCCAACGCCTTCCGGGCGTGCGCCGTTAAAATCGCTACTTGCTGCAAAACCCAAAGCCTGTGCGGTTTCAACGAAGCTATGGCAAACCGGATGAACATAAGGCGAGATGTCTGTGACATGTTGCGGCCCCCCGCGCCCATGATGGGCACTGTGCCAGTCAAAATCCTCGGACTTTTTGAAAAAGGGCAGGACATCGTCCCAACCCCATCCAACATTACCCAATGCTTTCCAGTCGTCAAAGTCATGCGGCTGACCGCGCACATATACCATTGCGTTGATCGAACCGGAACCGCCTATAACCTTGCCGCGCGGCCAATAGCTTCGCCGTCCACCCAAGGATTCGACAGGTTCGGTGTCATACATCCAGTTTATGCGCCGATCGAAAAATGTCCGGCCATATCCAATCGGCATCTGTATCCAGATCGACAAATCACTGCCGCCTGCTTCCAACAGCAGCACGCTGTATTTCCCGTTCTCGGTCAGGCGGTTCGCCAAAACGCAACCCGCCGTGCCTGCGCCGACGATGATGAAGTCGAATTCCTCGGTCACTGGACGGGATGCTGCGTCATTTCGAGGTGCAGCATATCGCCTTTATAAGGGTTGGCCCTTGCAACATCCTCGTTCAACTCGACTCCAAGACCCGGTTCTGACGAGGGAATTACATGCCCTTCTTCAAAACGGATTGGGGATTTCAATATCTCGGTGTGAAAACCGCCCCAGGTTTCGATACTTTCAAGTATCAGGAAATTGGGCGAGCATGTCGCAATCTGGATGTTTGCCGCGCCCACGATCGGGCCGCAATAGAGATGTGGCGCAATTTGCACATGGTCGACCTCTGCCATAGCGGCGATTTTCTTTGCCTCTAATAGGCCGCCGACCCGACCCAGATTCATCTGTAAAATAGCAGCAGCACCGCACCGTAACAGCCGCGCAAAATCATATTTTGTGGTGAGCCGTTCGCCGGTTGCTATCGGAATGGACGTCGCGCGCGCGACCTTAGCCATTTCTTCGGGCGCATCGGGTGGAACAGGTTCTTCCAGCCAAAGCGGATCGGATGGCTCCAGCCGTTTTGCCAGACGGATGGCACCGGCCGCAGTCATTTGCCCGTGGGTCCCAAATAGCAGGTCGGCCTGTGTTCCCACAGCTTCGCGCAATTGCCCCGCGAAACGTTCACACAGATCTAACGCTTCCAACGACAACTGGCGACCGTCGAACGCGGAATAAGGACCGGCAGGATCAAACTTCAATGCCGTAAACCCTTGCGCCAGATATTCTGCCGCCCGCGTCGCTGCCAAGTCAGGATCATGATACACGTCGGTTTCATCACCGGGGCGTGGGTAGATATAGGTATATGCCCGCAAACGTTCATGCACTTGTCCGCCCAGCAATTTGTAGACAGGCTTGCCCGCCTCTTTGCCGATTATGTCCCAACACGCCATTTCAAGCGCGGACAATACACCCATCAAGGTCAAGTCCGGGTGCTGGGTAAATCCACTAGAATATACCCTGCGCCACATGTTTTCGATGTCATGCGGGTCATTTCCGGCAACATAGCGTGCGAACACATCCTCGATCATGCGGGCGACCAGATGCGGTTCAAACGGCACACAATAGGCTTCGCCGATACCTGAAACACCGCTATCGGTTGTCAGCTTGACGAATACAAAATAGCGGCCGCCAAAATGCGGAGGTGGATTACCGACTACAAAAGTCTGAATGTCGGTGAGCTTCATTTCGCGTAAAAACCATTGATAACTTTCACTTCCAGAAAGTCGCGCAGGCCGAATTCACCATATTCCCGGCCATTGCCGGACTGTTTATAGCCGCCGAAAGGCGCCATATAGTCTTGCCCGGCACCGTTGACGCTGACACCTCCGGCACGCATCAGCCTTGCGACGCGGCGCGCGCGTTGCAAATCGCCGGTTTGGACATAGGCCGCCAATCCATAAGGGGAGTCGTTCGCAATCGCTACGGCTTCTGCCTCATTTTTGAATGGAATCATGACAAGCACAGGTCCAAACACTTCTTCCTGGGCAATGGCCATTTTGTTGTGCACGCCAGCGAACACCGTCGGCTTCACATAAAAGCCCCGCTCAAAACCTTCGGCGCGGCCCGTACCGCCCGCAATCACCTGAGCGCCTTCATCAATGCCGACCTGAATCAAACCCTGAATCTTGTCGAAGTGGGCCTTGCTGACGACTGGCCCGAAATGCGGCCCTTTTTCTTTCGGATCACCCAATTTCGCGGCAGCAGCGACACGCGTGGCAATAGCAACCGCATCATCATAAACCGATTCTTCGATCAACATCCGCGTCGGTGCATTGCAAGATTGACCTGCGTTTTCGAAACAATGCAGCACGCCGCGGGTAACGGCCGCTTCCAAATCGGAGTCCGCAAATACAATATTTGCAGACTTTCCACCCAGTTCCTGTGAAACCCGCTTCACTGTATCCGCAGCTGACTTGGCGATCTGAATTCCGGCGCGGGTTGAACCGGTAAAGGATATCATGTCGACTTCTGGATGACTTGTCAGCGCATTTCCAATCGCAGGGCCGGTGCCGTGCACCATGTTAAACACGCCTTTGGGGAAACCTGCCTCATCGATGAATTCGGCGAAAAGTTGCGCGGAAAGTGGCGCGATTTCGCTGGGCTTCAGGATCATCGTGCAACCTGCGACCAATGCGGGGCCAATTTTTGTCGCCAGCTGGTTTATCGGCCAATTCCAGGGCGTAATCAAAACGCAAACGCCAATCGGTTCGTGCACGATCAGGCCATCCACCCCGACCTTGCGTTCCCATTCCATTTCACGGGCGGCGGTAACGGTCGCGCGCAAATGCCCCGGCCCGCACTCCGCCTGTGAATTATAAGACAGGTCATAAGGCGCGCCCATTTCCGTCGAAATGGCGTTGACCATTTCATCATAGCGCCGTTCGAAAATCGCGATCAGCTTTTCGACCAGCGCAATGCGATCGTCGAGTGACATGGCGGCATAGCCATCAAATGCTGCCCGTGCTGCCTGCACCGCGCTTTCGACATCATCATGGCCACAAACCGCCACCGTAGCGCAGACTTCTTCGGTCGCCGGATTGACCGCGGTGACCGTTTCGGTCGATGTGGCTGGCAACACCCAAGCGCCATTGATATAAGATTTAAGCGGGGCCTTAGACATATCCAATTGCTCTTTTCTGATCTTCAATAATGTATTTTTCAGCACGCCAATAATGCCAAGCCGCCCACAAACCGGTGGGCGCAAGGATGAGTTGGGCAAGACGTAACGAATCTGCATTGCCGCCCCCGGCCGCGTCAAAATAGTCGCTCAACCCGCCAACGATAGACGGCGCTACAATCAGATTGAGAACATTGGCGATCAACAAAGAGATTGCAACAGCCATCGCCCGCATTTTGGGCGCGGCAAGATTCTGGCAAAGTGCAAATGCCGGACCGATGTAGAAGTAAATTGCCGGAATGAACAGCCACCACATAATCTGTGCCAGCCACAGGTCGCGGGTATAATAAGCAATAAAGGAAGGGACTGTGGCCAGCGCTGTAACAACAGCAAGCAGCCGAGCGATCTTACGCGGATCAGTAAAGGAAGGACGAGCCACCACCCACGCCGTCAATAATGATGCGCCAATTCCGGCAATCAGGTAGATCCAGCCGAGCATACCTCCCGCCTGACCTTCATCCATTCCATAAGTTCTTTGCAGGAATAATGGCGTGAACCACATCAGACCCCAACCCCAGAATGCAGACAGTCCGCTGCCGGTCATCGCATGGACGGCCGATTTTTGGGACCATAGAAATTTGAGCGTTTCCAGCACTGTCGGAGTCTGATCTTCTTTAACCGCATCAAGGCGGCCTCGCTTTGGTTCCTTGATAGTCACCATGATAATCAAAGCCAAAATGATTCCGGGAACGCCCAAGACCAGAAAAGCCGAGCGCCAGCCTTGGATCGTCGATACATAACCCGCAATATCGGAACCAAGCCACGCCCCAATCGGCGCGCCCAGCGCGAACACAGTCATAGCCATGGAACGACGGTCAGCAGGAAAATAATCGGCAATGATGGAGTTGCAAGCAGGTGTGCCGCCAGCTTCGCCTATTCCAACACCCACACGCGCCAACAACAAATCGAAATACCCGCGTGTGTAGCCTGTTATCGCCGTCATGAATGACCAAACAGCAACCGATGCCGCCAACAGATTGCGGCGGTTGGTCCGGTCACACAGCCAAGAAAGCGGAATACCCATCCCGACATAAAAGAGTGCCAAGGGCAAACCAAGCCAGGCGGTTTCCGTGTCGCTTAGTTTTAACTCCTCACTGATCGGACCAAGCAGGGTAGAAAGAACGTAGCGGTCGGCAATGCTGATCGTATAGACCAGCATCATGATAATCAGCACATACCAACGCTGGCCCAAAGTGGAGACCTGATCGGCATTAACCGGCGCGGTCGGTGTGTTACTCGCCATTATTATTCCCCCTCAGGTTGCAGCCAGTTCCGGCCCTAATTTTGCGCGTAGCGGATCTAAATAGTCGCTGAAATGCTCCCATTGATCGACACCACTTTTGAAAATCGGCTGTCTCACCTGTTCCGAACTGGCGGTCCGCACCGCGCGTTCGGTTTGGTGAAAATTGATACAAGACTCTTCGAATGGCAATTTACAAAAATCCAGCAAGCGGCGTACTTGGGTTTCCAGATCTGCCACCACATCTTCATAACATACGCGCAATATTTTACCCGGCAATATAGTGTCCCAATGCTCCATCAATGCAACATAATCTTTGTAATATTCACCTATTTCTTCAAGGCCATATGTGAACTCCTGCCCTTCGGCAAACAACTGCTTGAACCCGGAAAAACAGCATCCCATCGCTCCGCGACGGGCATCGATAATTTTGGCGTTTGGCAGGATCAGATGGATCAAACCAATATGGCGGAAGTTATTCGGCATTTTATCAATGAAAAACGGAGTTCCCTTTTTGCGATACACCTGTGTATCGCGGATGAATTCTTCGCCGAAACGCGTAAAATCATCCCGTGACAGATTCTGGAGATTTCCGGGATATTCAGGCTCGTCACCCACCCTGCGGTTGCGATCAAGCTGATAGGCAAGCGCGAAGATATTCGGCAATTCCATCGTGCCTTCAACTTGGCTGTGGGATGCCAGTATCTGTTCGAGCAATGTCGAGCCGGCCCTCGGCAAACCAACGATAAATATCGGCGCATCATCGTGGCAACCAGCGCCATCAAATTGGCGCAGCAAATCTAGGTTCACATTTTCGCGCTGCAACCGCATTTCATTCGACAGGCGCGCCGGATCATATTTCAATTCTTCGCGCTTCAGACGATTGCCGCGCTCATAATAATCAAAGGAATTTCGATAGTCCGCGCGATCTTCCAGCGCCTTGCCAAGCGCAAAGCAAAGGTGATAGCGATCATCAAGTGCCGTCATCGGCGAAGCTTCGCGGTCGCGCATTTGGCTGATTTCGGATTCTTCAAACCGGTAGGTTTTCAAATTCGCAAGGCTCCAATAGGCATCGCCGCAATCGGGTTTTACCTGATAGGCCCGGCGATAAGCAGCAATGGCATCTTCCTGACGTCCTACCGTTTTCAAAGCATGCCCATATGTCAGGTTGATGCCGGGATTATTCGGCATCGATCCCAACAAGGCTTCGTAAACCAGCATAGCCTGATCAAAATTGCCGACCGCCAGATTTTCATTGGCATAGAGCATTTCGAATTCGGGATTACCCGGCTCCTTATCCCGAAGTTCCGATGCTTCAACCAACGCCTGTTCAAATTTCTGACGCTTTCGCAAAACTTTGACATAATCAAAATGGGCGCTGACATTTTCAGGTTCCAGAACCTTGCAGGATTCCAAAAGAAACTCTGCCTCGTCATAGGCGTTGAACTTTATCCCTATTTCGGCGAGCAGGCGCATCGCTTCGATATGATGACCATTTTGTTGCAGAAAAGCGCGGCAAATCTGTTCGGCTTTATAGATTTTGCCTTCCTGTATGAAGCTTGCCACACTCAATAACTCAGGCGGCAGTTGCGACAAATGGGTAAATTGCGCGTGGGCAAAATTTGCAGCTTCGGTTCGGCCCCCCGCATTGTGCAATTCACTAAGCAAGCGCCAGCTTGCGGCCAATGCGCCATTATGGGTCACGGCCCGTTGATAGGCAGCGATCGCCTCTTCCTGGCGGCCGCTATCACGGAAGCAATGCCCGCGCTCTTGCCACCCACGTCCATAGCTTGGATCAACTGCAATCAACCGATCCAGAGTTTCCATCGCCATCGGAATCTGCCGTTGCATGCGCTGGGTCACGGCGAGAGTATAAAGCGCATCGATATTGTCCGGTGCGATTTCGAGTAACCGCCTACAGCACGCATCGGCATCGGCAAGACGGGCATTTTTCAAATGAGACCGAGCCTCAACCAACGAGGCGTCTATTTCTTCGGGCGAGGCTTGCGCCAACATTGTCACACGAACTCCTGTGTTGTGACGAACGGTTGCCCGAACACTGCCGCAATTCCGGCGTCGGACGCAATGCCGAAATGATAATAAGGCGGGGCACCGCGCATATAGCTGGTGCCCCGCCCTTGTCTTTTAGATCTTATACGAGAATCGGAGACCGATTGTACGTGGACGTGACGTTGTGGTGCGAAGTTCGCCGTCATTTCCGCTCTTGTACAATTCAGGCCGTTCGTCGGTCAGATTGTCCCCGAACAATTCGATGCGCCATTCATCCTTGGATACGCCGAACGAGGCGGAGAAGGTTGCATAGGAATCGAGTTG
>NZ_JBJXFW010000044.1:0-81511 GCF_046154385.1 Sphingorhabdus sp.
GAAAATTCCCGATATTTTCCCGTTAAATCGGGAAATTTCACTGATACGGGTCCGCTCAGGACTGCACCGCGCACCAGACAGTCGTTTTGATCCGAAAAGTCTGAGCCGATCAAGTTCGCCCCAGCCGCGCGACAATGGTCACGAAGAATGCAGTGGACCATCCCAGCAACAGCAGTCCGTTGATGCCCTCAATAGCGGCGACCAAACGCCAATCGGGATTTATGTAGCGGTCATCAAAGCCGATGCCGGCATAGCTGATGGTGGAAAAATAGACGGCGGTTTCAATATCGGTAACCGCGCCGATTGCTTCGAAGAGAAAGGCATAGAGCCAGATTTCTATACCATGAAGCGTGAACAGCCCGATGACCAAGGCAAGCGTAAAAAGCATAGCGCGCGCGGACATCGCGGCCAAGTGATGCGCCCGCTCCACCTGAATTTCGTTACGCAAACTTCGTCCCAATAACGCCAGCCCCACACCATGAATGACCACGGTAAGCAGCACACTGAATGTCGAGACAAAAAGTTGAACGAACATCTATCTACATGCAATCGGCGCACAAGGTAGCAGTGGGAATCGATTCCAGCCGCGCCGCCGAAATGGGTTCGCCGCAGGACAGGCATTTGCCATATTGGCCCTGATCCAGACGACCAAGCGCAGCGCGGGTCGCCGCCATTTCCTGCATGATCAGTTCATCTTCTGCAGCAAGCGATTCATCATCTTCCATTTCGATGGCTTGCTCTTCTGAATCAGCGCTCACCGGTTCGGTCAACTGGGCTTCTATTCGCCCTCCACGCAATTCGAGGTCCGCCAGAAGGGCAGCAAGTCTAGAGCGAACTTCCGCATCCTTGGTCATAACGGCACCTCGTTTGTCTTCAGCGCCAGTTGAACGGCGTCCAGCAGCGAAAGCCGTTCTTTTTTCAACTCTTCGGTCCTGTCTTCTGAGGCGGCTTCGACACCGCTGTCGATCCGGTGGATTTCACGGTTGAGCACATGATAGCGCTCAGCCAGCGCGGCAAAGCGCTTGTCCTGCGTCTTTAATGCATGGATTTGTGCTGCGGCATCCGGGAATTCGTCGTGTAGCTCATGTGGCGTATGGGACATCATCATTCTCCTTGGTGAAGGGGCATATGATGAAAATGGCTGAAGGCAGTTTAAGTTGCATTGCGCTAGATCAAGAACCGATGGCCCGTCATGGTGCCGTCGTTATAAACATGATATGACCCGTCCCGGGTGGCGCAGTTTTGCCAATGCGGGGGGCAGGCATGATGCAAAAACGGGTGTTGATATTATTGGCCAGCGGCTTTGAAGTGATGGAGGCCGGATGTTTCACCGAAGTCTTTGGTTGGGCATCACTTTACAGCCCCATATCCTTTGAACAACTCTCCGTCGGCTTATGCAGTCCGGTGAAGACCACATTCGGCTTTGACGTGCTTCCCGAAAAGCTGTTGTCTCACATCACATTAGAAGATTTTGACGCCCTGGTCATTCCGGGTGGATTTGGCGATGCGGGCTTTTATGATGAAGCGCTTTCAGAGCCTTTTTTGGAAGTGGTGCGAAATTTCGACAGACGCGCCGCACCAATCGCCGCAGTGTGCGTCAGCGCCCTCTGCCTTGCCGCGGCTGGCGTGTTGAAGGGACGCAAAGCAACGATTTACCATCAAGCCGGTGGAACCCGAAAGGCGCAACTGGAAAGCTATGATGTCCGGTTTGTTGACGAACCTATAGTGATCGACGGTCACATAATGACATCCACCGGACCCGGGACCGGAATCGAACTCGCGCTCACATTGCTCGAGACTTTAACGACCCCCGAATTTGCAACGGAAATACGACACCGCATGCGGATCCCCCTCCCCGACGCGAAATGGTATCGCGAAGCGCAGGTTTAACGGGGACAGTTACCCCGCCAAACCGGTCATGCCTTGGCTTTCAAACTGGCGGCCACGGGTACGCCGTGGCGCTCCAGGGCTTCGACGATTTTGCCTGCGCCTTCCAGATCGCCCCAGAACATCGGACCGCCGCGATAGATGGGCCAGCCATAGCCGTATATCCACACCACATCGATGTCGGATGCCCGCTGTGCCTTGCCTTCTTCAAGGATATGATATCCTTCATTGACCATCGGATATAAAGTGCGCTCGACAATTTCCTGATCGGATATGTCGCGTTTGGGAAGGTTTGAGGTCGCCCGGAATTCTTCGATAATGGCCAAAGCTTCGGCGCTGGGGGTGCCGACGCGTTTTTCGTCATAATCATAAAAGCCCTTGCCGTTTTTCTGGCCAAAACGTCCGGCGGCACACAGACCGTCGCGGATGCTTTCGATCCGGGCCGGATCGCGGTGCCAGCCAATGTCCAAGCCGGCCAGATCGCTCATCTGGAACGGGCCCATAGGCATACCGAAATCGGTATGCACCTTGTCAATCTGGGCCGGAGTTGCGCCTTCGAGCAAAAGCTGCATTGCCGGTTGCTGCCGTTTGGAGAGCATACGGTTGCCGATAAATCCGTCACACACACCGGCAACGACGGCGACCTTGCCGATTTTCTTGCCAGTCGCCATTGCGGTTGCCAATACATCAGGCGCGGTCTTATCACCGCGCACCACTTCGAGCAGCTTCATCACATTGGCGGGGGAGAAAAAGTGCATCCCCACCACATCTTGCGGACGGCGTGTCGCAGCGGCGATTTCATCGACATTCAGATAGGACGTATTGGACGCCAATATCGCGCCGGACTTGCAAATCTTGTCGAGCTTGCCGAACACCTCTTTCTTGACGTCCATATTTTCATACACCGCCTCAATCACCAGATCGCAATCGGCCAACGCGTCGAGTCTGAGTGACGGGGTCAGCAGCGCCATCATTCCTTCGACCTGTTCTGTCGTAAAACGCCCTTTGGCGGCGCTGGCTTCGTAATTTTTGCGGATGACGGCAACGCCGCGGTCCAGATTTTCCTGCACCATTTCGACGATCGTGACCGGTATGCCCTTGGCGAGAAAGTTCATCGAAATCCCGCCACCCATGGTGCCAGCGCCGATCACGCCGACGGCGTTAACGGGGCGCAGCGGCAAATCCTTGGGCAAGCCGTCAATTTTGGCCGCCTGACGTTCGGCAAAAAACATGTGCCGCTGCGCCGCGGATTGGGACCCGCCCATCAATTTTAGGAATTCGGTCCGTTCGAATTTCAAGCCGTCTTCAAACGGCAATCGTGTGGCAGCTTCGACACAGGCAAGATTTGCATAAGGTGCGTCAAAGCCTTTCCATTTGCGGGCGTTTACGGTTTTCAGATTTTCAATCGCGTCGACATCGCCTTGCACCGGCAAATCACGCGTGGCCCTTGGGCCGACGGCAATCAATTCGCGCGCATAGATGATCGCATCTTCGGCAAGAGTGGCTTCGCCCGCCAGCCGGTCGACAAGTCCCATTGCCAACGCCTTGGTCGCGGCAACCGGCTCACCCAGTGAACACATGGTTGCGGCGGCTTCGATGCCAACGATTCGGGGCAATCTTTGCGTTCCGCCAGCACCGGGCAGCAGACCAAGCTTTACTTCGGGAACGCCCAGCTTGGCAGAAGGTACCGCGATCCGGTAATGACATACCATAGCGGTTTCCAGCCCGCCGCCGAGCGCAGTGCCATGAATGGCGCCGACGACCGGCTTTGCTGCCATTTCGATCATATTCAAAACGGCGTTAAAGTCGGGTCCCTGGGCTGGCTTGCCAAATTCCGTAATGTCCGCGCCTGCAATAAAGGTTGAACCTTCGCACCGCAGGACGATTGCCTTGATAGACGGGTCGGCAAGCCCCTTTTCCATCCCATCCTGTATCCCTTGACGTACATGCCAGGACAACGCGTTAACCGGCGGGTTGTTGACCAGAACGACAAGAATATCGTCGATGACCTGAGTCGAAACAGATGACATGGAAAGCTCCTAAAAAGTGCGGGTCGGTAATGGCCAGACGTTGGTATATTTGCGTCCGGTTGGCAAGGGCGCGCCGCAGGATGATATTGCAACTGCAACTTCATCTGCCGTGTTAACCTTGTTCATCATGCACAACGTTAGATTTTTCAAGCCATAAGGCCCAAATATGGAACCGAAACCGGCCCTGATTTCTGAAACGTCGCCTTATCAGGTAACCGATATCGATGCGGCGAATGATGCTGACCGGCGTGAACACAACCGAAACATCAAAGTAATGCGGGTTGCACGGTTAAAAGACGTCAAATTGCACGCAGAGTGCCTCGGGATGGTCCGTGATGTGTCGTCTGGTGGCATGAAGATTGATGCCGATTTTCCGTTGGAAATCGGGCAGACTATTTCGGTTGCGCTGTTGGACGATCAGGAATTGAATGGCGGTGTCGTTTGGATCGATGGCAAAACAGTCGGTGTCAAGTTTGACCAACCCATTGCTGTCGAACAGATATTGGCCAGGCCATCGATAAAGACAGATGGCCGCCGCGCCCGCTTGCCTCGCTTCAAAGTCAACAAAACGGTGCAGCTTGCGTACAATGACAAGCCGGTCGAAGCCAAATTGATGGACCTGTCGCAACGCGGCGCAAAGCTGTGCAGCGATAGCAAGTTGAAAATGCACAGCAATCTGTTGGTCAGGCTAAGTCCGACCCAGGCCGTGCGCGCCTCGGTAAAATGGCAGACGACCAATATGCTGGGTGTCGAATTTCACCGTCTTTTGTCTGTCGAGGAACTGAGCGTCTGGCTTAAAGAAGGCTGACTATTTTGCCGAGGGCCGACTAAATGCAGCCTGTCCTTGACAGCGCCACTTAGGGTGAAGCATTAAGGCGCAAATTGGGGAGGGATGCGCGGATCGCAATATTGATCGGCCGTCCAGTTTTGAGAGCGGACGATGCAGAATATCTTATTGATCGTCGATCATGGCTTTTATCTGTTGGGGCTCACCCAATTTCTCGGATCGATGAGAGATTTCGAGGTTGAAACCGCATCGACGGCGGACGAGGCGACTGATAAAATCGAAGCTGCAACACCCGGTCTTGTTTTGCTCGATCCCAAAATGGATGGTGATCGCGGTGCGGAATTGTTAAAATTTCTTCGTCTGCATTTCCCTGAAATCCCGGTGATTTTATTCGTCACACAGGTCGACCCCGAACAGTCGATCGAAGCGATGCAGATCGGTGTCAAAGGCATCGTTTTGAAAGACGGCGATCCAGATATCATGGTGAACGCCATGAGTTCTGTTGTGTCAGGCGGTTACTGGTTTGAATCCAACATTACCCAGCCTGCCTTGCAATATTCCTTGGACAGACCCAAAAGGCTGACGCGGTCAGACGAGTTACTTACCAAAAGAGAACATGAAATCGTGGATTTAGTGTGCCTTGGCCTACGTAACCGTCAGATTGCCGACCAATGCAGCCTTACAGAAGGCACCGTCAAAATTCATCTCAACAGCATATTCCGCAAATTGAATGTCGCGTCCCGCGCCGAGTTGATTGTAAACCGCGAAGGAATGCGCGCCAAAAAAGCGACCTTCGCGATCTAAACTTAAACTCTTGTGCTTCGCCAGACTGGATAAGGCGAAGCACAGAAGTGATGTCTAAATGAGATCAGGCCTAGAATTTATAGCCGGCCTCAACCCCAATCAAACGCCGCGCGCCGGGGGATATGAAAGATCCGCCAAATTCAATCGCCGGGATGGCTTCGTTGATATATTTGCGATCCAGCATATTGTCGGCAAAGGCCGTCAGGTTCCAGTTTTCACCTTCAAGGCCGAACCGCAAGTTCAACACGCCGAACGCATTACGCTTTGCGACGCTATAGTTGGCATTTCCGACAAAGCCCGGAAGCGCCAAAGCCGATATCGGTAAAAGCTGACTGAAAATGGTGGCGCGGGTTTGATCCTGCACCGTATGGAACCAGGTCGGCCCTGTAATGCGGTAATCGGCGCGCATCACAAGATCGAGGCTGTCATTCAGCGGCGTATCAATCTGACTTCCCAGATTGATCGTATAGTCAGCGGTATAAGGCGACTTGTTTCCGACGGTGTAAGGACGCGATGCATTGGCTTTGATTTCGCTGTCAGTCACATTGACCGATCCGAACATTTTCCAACCATTTACGATCTTTACAGACGTATTGAATTCCACGCCCTTCACGTCGACTTTATCTATGTTCGAAACGACCCGCAGCAGACCGAAAGATCCTACGAAGAATTCGAAAAACTGCATATCCGTGATACGGGTATAATAGCCTGCAAGATCAAAGGTTACGCGATTGTCGAAAAGCGATCCCTTGATACCGGCTTCAAACGCGCTCGACCGTTCCTTGCGAAACAGGTCGTTAATCGTCACGCCTGCCCCGATTTCCGGGATGTTGAAGTTCGCATTTACCAGTGCCGACGAACCGGTGTTGTTAAAGCCACCCGATTTGAAACCAATGCCCCAGTTGGCATAGATATTGGTCGAATTATTGGGGGTGAAGCTTAACGTCACTTTGGGTTGCAATTGCTTAAAGCTGGCCGACTTGTCAGCAATACCGCCGGTTGCAGGAAGGCCTGGATTGATTTTCGCACCCGTGATCGGATCGAAAACATTGGGCACAAGATTTGAAGTACTGCGGTCCTCGACATCATAACGCAACGCCACACCAGCCTTGAATTGATCCGACACGGCATAGTCGGCCGAACCGAATGCGGCATAAACATCGGTCTTGAATGTGTCCGAAAACAGCTGCGATGTCGGGTTGCTGGTGCCCGGCGCGTTGTAAAGCCTGCGGCTCACGCCTTGGCCGAGATCTGCCCCTAAGCTGACGCCCACTGAACGGTCGATATGCAGACCATATACCCCCAATTGCCAATCGAGCGGTCCATCACCATTGGACGCCAGACGAATTTCACCGCTGAAATCCTTCTGGTTCCGAATTTGTAGCTGCGTACCGTCGCACGTCGTCGGGCTATAAGCACCGAAAGTAGAACCGGTCGCTGGCGCAAAAATGAACGGTACGGGCACTGCACCTATTGCACCAGGTGCATTGATGGGAAATCCGGTAAGTGCGGCCGTGGTGGCAAAACACTGGTTTTGCACTGCCAAATTGGTTGCGTTAGCCGGCGCGCCCAATGCAGGCGAAATATACCGCGCAAAATCAGCCGACGTGCCGTCAGCGGTCAAACTTTGGTCGACATCCGAAAAGAGCGCCCAAGCTGTCAACTTGGTCGATCCAAAATCATGTTCGAGCTTGGCAGAAACATCGATCGTCCGTTGATCGTTGGTCGGGCGGATGTTGCCATAATAGCCCAGTTCATGGTCGTCGACATCTTCAAAGAAGGCACCGCCAAAAGCTTCGATATGGAACACCGAATTGAAGTTGATCGAAGCACCCGACAGTTTTGAATAGCGCGCCTTTACGTCAATGTTCGTCGCATCACCGATATCGGCCACAAAACGTGCATCGATTGAGTAAACTTCCTGATCGTCCACCACTTTACGATCCAGGAACGTATTGCGGTAAAAACCATCGGTCGTCCGGTAGTTACCCGAAAGCACAAGGCCGGCATTATCGCCAATCGGCGCTGATATATAAGCGGAGCCTTCGATGGTTTGTTCATTGGCGTAGCTGAATTTCACCGCACCTTCGAGCGTATCGCCCGGTTTGACCGTCGAGATCACAATGGCACCAGCGGCGGCATTGCGTCCGTAAATAGCGCCTTGCGGACCTTTCAGAATTTCAATCTGGCGCAGCGTTCCCTGCGTCTGGTTCAATTGCGCGGTGTTGGTTTTTAAAATGCCGTCGACAACGAGTGCGACGGAGCTTTCCGCGTCGCGCGCGCCGTTGATACCGCGAATGTTGATCTGCGTATCACCGGCCTCTGCTGTCCCTGTAACAATGGTGACGCCGGGTGTCAGTTGCGCAAAACCCTGTGCGTTGTCTGCACCTGTCTTGGCGAGTGAATCCGCGTCGATAACTGATACAGAG
Source organism: Sphingorhabdus sp. (assembly GCF_046154385.1). GTDB lineage: Bacteria > Pseudomonadota > Alphaproteobacteria > Sphingomonadales > Sphingomonadaceae > Sphingorhabdus_B. The sequence continues at coordinate 7,938 of NZ_JBJXFW010000044.1, forward strand.
GCCGGGACATCAACGAGCCGCTCATTCTGCCTGCGGGCGGTGACGATGATTTCTTCGGACTCGGCACCGTCTTCAGCATCTTGCGCGAACGCCATGCTGGGCAACATTGCGGCGGCCGCAATGGACGTGAGGAGTGCACTTTTGGTGATACGCATGTAACAAAACTCCCTAGTTTTCGCTTTTATTGCTTTACCGGCAGCTTATTGTATACAAATACCATTCGTCAAGAGGAGCATTGCACCTATGTCCCGGGCCTCGGATCGCGCCTATAATCACATCCGCAACATGATCCTGTCGGGAGAATTGTCGCCGGGCGAGCAGATCCGTGAGGAGGCTTTGGCCGAGCTTTGCGGCGTTTCGCGCACCCCAGTGCGCGACGCCTTGCGGCGGTTGGAGGCCGAGCTTTTCATCCGCCGGAACGAATCGCAGCGCAGCTTTGTCGCCGACTGGTCGCTGGATGACCTCGAAGAAGCATTCCAGTTGCGCGCCATGCTGGAGGCTTATGCCGCACGCCGCGCAGCAAAGCGGATTTCCTGGGATCAACTTGCCCGCCTACAATCCCATAATGATGCGATTCGCCAAGCAATCACGGCGTCCACGCCCGACATACCCAAATTTCTTGACCATAACCGGCAATTCCACGCCATCGTCCTGGAGGCGGCGGGGTCCGAGCGCTTGGTAGGGATGCTGGCGCAAGTGATTGAGCAACCAGTCGTTCTGCGCACCGCGCGGCAATATGACATGGAAAATCTGAAGCGGTCGCATCATGAGCATGACGAACTGCTGATCGCCTTTGACAATCGCGACGGAGAATGGGCGGCCGCCGTCATGACAGGCCATATCCGCCGCGCCTTTCACGCCTATGCCGCCGCGCATTCCGGCGACACGGAAATCCAGCGGACCGACGAAGCTGCATAATCCTGTTTGATTTTGTATACAATTATGGCATCATTTAATTGTGATGAGCATTCCCGATCGTATAGAATTTGTCGAAGTCGGGCCACGCGATGGCCTGCAGAATGAAAAGCTGCTTGTGTCCACACAGGACAAGCTGGCGCTGATCAGCCGTGCACTAGACGCCGGTGCGCGGCGGATCGAAGTGACGAGTTTCGTCAACCCGACCCGCGTCCCGCAAATGGCCGATGCCGAGTCGGTCTGCGCGGGATTGCCGGTGCGGGACGATACGACCTTTATCGGCCTGGTCATGAATATGCGCGGCGCGGAACGTGCGCTGGCCACAGGCCGTATCGACCAGCTGGGGGCCGTCGCCGTGGCAACGGATCGTTTCGCCATGGCCAACCAAGGCCAGACCAGCGACGAATCGGTTCAGGCGGCCAAAAGCATTATCGCCCTTGCAAATGCCGAAGGCCGCACCGCCCAATGCACGATCGCAGCTTCGTTCGGCTGCCCTTTTGAAGGTGAAGTCGCGCAGGACCGTGTTGTTGAAATGGCGGCTGCGCTTGCCGAGGCAGGGCCGGTCGAGATTGCCCTTGCCGATACGATCGGCGTCGGCAACCCCGCCCATGTGGCAGCGTTGATCGCGCGTGTGCGGGACGCCATCGCGCCCCTGCCAGTCCGCGTCCATTTCCACAACACCCGCAACACCGGTCTTGCCAATGTCTGGGCCGCGGTAACTTCAGGCGCGAGCATCATCGACGCCTCGGTCGGGGGGTTGGGCGGATGCCCCTTCGCCCCGGGTGCGGCCGGAAATGTTCCGAGCGAAGACGTCGTCTATATGCTGGAACGTGCGGGCATTGATACCAGCATGGATCTGGATCGTTTGATCGAAACCAGTCGCTGGCTTTCGGACATAATGGGAAGAAAACTGCCCGGAATGGTGGCGCAATCGCCTGCCTTTCCTGTGGCAGCTTAAGGGAGAAGAATATGGGTTATCGTTTGGGAGTTGACGTAGGCGGGACATTTACGGACCTGTTGCTGTTCAATTCCGACACCGGAGCCTTTTGGCGCCACAAGACCCCTTCGACGCCGCACGACAGCAGCGAAGGCATTTTGAATGGCGTTACCGCAATCTGTGGACAGGCCGGGGTAGCGACCGCCGAGATTGACTATTTCCTTCACGGAACAACGGTCGCCACCAATGCGGTGCTGGAAGGCAAAGGCGCGCGCGTCGGCCTGATCGTGACCGAAGGCTATCGCGATATCATGCAAATCGCCCGATCCTATGTCCCCGGCGGCCTCGCCGCGTGGATCATCTGGCCCAAGCCCACACCGCTTGCCGCGCTGGAAGATACGGTGACCGTGGGTGGACGCATGAATGCGCAAGGCGAAGAAGTGCGGCCATTGGACGAGGCAGGTGCCCGCGCTGCGCTGACCCAGTTGAAGGACAAGGGCGTCGAAGCCATCACGGTCAGTTTCATGAATGCCTACACCAATGGTGCGCACGAGGCGCGCGTAGGTGAATTGGCGCGCGAGATTTTTCCCGACGCACCCATATCCTTGAGCCACGAAGTACTACCCGAAATGCAAGAATATGAGCGGACATTGACCACGGTCGCCAATGCTGCCGTCCGGCCGGTGGTCAGCAAATATGTCTCCAACCTGCGCGACAAGCTTGCGGTGTCGGGCTTTTCCGGAAAGCTGTCCTTGCTGCGGTCCGATGGCGGCCTGATGTCTGCGCAAAAGGCGCAGGGGCATCCGGTCAACATATTGATGTCCGGTCCTGCAGGCGGCGTGACCGGCGCGCTGTGGGTTGGCAAAAATGCCGGCATCAAGAATATCCTGACACTCGACGTCGGCGGCACCTCCACCGATGTGGCGTTGATCGAAAATCTGGAACCGCGCCGCGTGCGCACCACCGAAGTCGGCCATCTTGCGGTTCGCGCGTCTTCGCTGGATGTGAAAACCGTCGGCGCGGGTGGCGGGTCGATTGCCTATGTCCCCGAACTGACCGGTGCCCTGCGCGTCGGTCCGCAATCGGCCGGAGCGGTCCCGGGACCTGTCGCCTATGGCAAGGGCGGCGAAGCACCGACGGTAACCGATGCCAATGTCGTGCTGGGCTATCTTCCTGAAAATCTACTCGGTGGCAGCTTCAAGCTTGATCGAGAAGGCGCGAAAAAGGCGGTGCAGACCATCGCCGATGCATTGGGCATTGACCTGATGGCGGCGGCGCGCGGCATCATCGATATCGTGAACGAAAATATGTTCGGCGCACTGCGGATGATTTCGGTGCAGCAGGGCTATGACCCGCGGCATTTTGCGCTGATGGGCTTTGGCGGCGCAGGCCCCCTGCACGTCAATGCCGTGGCCCGCTTGATGGGAAGCTGGCCCGCAGTCTCGCCGGTCTCTCCCGGGGTGCTGTGCGCCTTGGGCGATGCCACGACGCGGATGCGGACCGAGACGGCACGTTCTTTCTCCCGCCTTGCGACGACGACCGATGCGGCGGAGCTGATCGCGATATTGAAGGAAATGTCCGACCAGACACGCGCCGAGTTGCGTTCCGATGGCATATCCGAGGCGGATATCACCAGCGAGTTTGAAATCGACGTGCGCTATTCCGGACAAGCCTTTGAAGTGCCCCTGACGATCACCCCTGAAATATTGGAGCGCGACGGCATCGACGGAATTCTGCGCCGCTTCGACGAGGAGCATCTGCGGCTGTTCACGTTCAACATGGATACCCCGCACGAGATCGTGAACCTGCGGGCGGTTGCCCTTGGTCAAGCGCTCGACCTGCCTGCGGCCGAATTGCCGAAAGGCGATGGCAATCCGGCCGCCGCCAAGATGCGCGACCATGTCCTGTGGATGGACGGCAAGGAACAGGCGGCAATCATCTATGACCGGGCGAAGCTGAAACAGGGGGATGTCATCCCGGGACCAGCCATCGTTATCGAGATGGACTCGACCACACTCATCGAAACCGGCTGCGTCGCGACTGTCGACAAGGTCGGTAACATCTTGATCAATCTGGCTTGAGGAGAATCAGCCCATGCCCGCCACTATCATCCAGACAAACCACACCCCCTTCGAAAAGAAGGTCATTGATCCGGTCACTCTCGACATCATCGAAAACGCGCTGCGCAACGCCCGCATCGAAATGGATGCCACGCTTGTCCGCACCGCCATGTCGCCCGGCATTCGCGAACAGGGCGATGCCTTCCCCCTGATCGCGGACCATACCGGCAAGATGATCGTCGGCCAGTTCGGCAGCTTCATCGGCGGCTTCCTCGACAATTGGGAAGGCACGCTGGAGGATGGGGACATGATCTTCCTGTCCGACCCCTATTCCTGCGCCGGTGCCGTCAGCCATAGCAATGACTGGCTCGTCCTGTTGCCTGTGTTCAAGGACGGACGGCTGATCGCCTACACCTCCATGTTCGGGCACCAGTCGGATATCGGCGGCAAGGTCGTCGGCTCGATGCCCATCAATGCGCGCTCCATTTTCGAAGAAGGCGTCCGTATTCCGCCGGTGAAAATCTGGAAGAAGGGCGAATATAATGAAGACCTGATGAAACTGGTCATGCACCAGACGCGCAAGCCGGATTGGTGTCAGGCTGACCTCAACGCCCTGATCGCCTCCTGCCGCGTGGCCGCACGCCGCGTGATCGAAATGGCAGCGCGCTTTGGTGACGATGTCTATATTTCGGCCACGCAGGAACTGCTTGCCCGCAACCACCGCGCGATGAAATCCCTGATCGCGATGGCCATCGGCGAAGAGCCGGTGAGCTTTGAAGACTATATTTGCGACGATGGCATGGGGTCCGGCCCCTATAAGATCAAATGCACCATGTGGCGCGAGGGCGAAAAGGTCGTTCTCGATTTTGCAGGAACCGACCCGCAAAGCCAGGCGTCAATCAACTTCTATCTGAACGAGAATATGTTCAAGATGTTCTTCGGCATCTACATGATCATGGTCTTCGACCCGCAGATATTGTTCAACGACGGCTTCTATGATCTGATCGATGTGCGCATTCCGGACGGCTCCCTGCTCAAGCCGAAATTCCCGGCAGCACTGTCGGGGCGCACCCATGCGCTGGGCCGTATCTTCGACATATTGGGCGGTCTGTTGGGACAGAAAACACCCGAATTCCTGAACGCCGCAGGCTTTTCATCGTCGCCGCATCTTTTCTATTCGGGCAATGACAAAAAAGGTGACTGGTTCCAGCTGTTCCAGATCGGCTTTGGCGGCATTCCCGGCCGGCCGATGGGCGATGGACCGGATGGCCACTCGCTGTGGCCCGGCTTTACCAATGTGCCGAATGAATTTCTGGAGCGCTATTTCCCGCTTCTTATCGAACGCTACGAAACCGAACCCGACAGCGGCGGCGCAGGCCTTCACCGCGGCGGTAACGGCATCCACATGACCTATCGCTTCCTCGCGAGCGGCACCATCTCGATCCATGATGACCGCTGGTTCGTACCCCCATGGGGCGTGAATGGCGGCGAGCCCGGCAAACGCGCGCGCAAGGTCCTGGAAAAGGCCGACGGCACGGCCAAGATCATCGGCAACAAGGTCGAGGATGTCCATGTCGACGAAGGCGACCAACTGCACTTCATCACCTGGGGTGGTGGCGGCTGGGGCGATCCGCTGGACCGTGACCCGGCACTGGTCGGCAAGGAAATCACGCAAGGACTGGTCACCGTCGAAGGTGCCAAGGCCTATGGTGTGGTCGCCGGACCGGACGGCGCGGTTGACCAAACCGCAACCGAAGCGCTGCGCACAAAATTGCGTGCGGAACGGCCTGCCCTGGAGCTGTTCAACTATGGCCCGGCGGTCGAACAATTGCGCGCCGACTGCGTCGCCGAAACCGGATTGCCTGCCCCCATTCAACCGAAATGGGCAGTTTTGGAGGCAGCGGAGTAACGTGGAAAACACCGGCGCACTCAAGGATATCCGCGTTATCGAATTGGGCCAGCTGATCGCCGGCCCCTTCTGCGGACAATTGCTCGGCGACATGGGGGCGGAGGTCATCAAGGTCGAGCCGCCCGGTCAGGGCGACCCGATGCGCAATTGGGGACGCGGCGACGACAAGCTGTGGTGGGAGGTGGTAGCCCGCAACAAAAAGGCCGTGTCCGCAAATTTGCGCATCGCGCAAGGTCAGGAACTGGTCCGCAAACTGGTCGCGACCGCCGATATCCTGATCGAGAATTTCAAGCCCGGCACCATCGAAAAATGGGGCTTGGGCCCCGATGTCCTGCAGGCGATCAACCCGCGACTGATCATCGTGCGCGTGTCCGGCTATGGCCAGACAGGCCCCTATTCGGCGCGTGCCGGATTTGGCGGAATTGGCGAAGCGATGGGCGGATGGCGCTATATTGTGGGCGATCCCGACCGCGCGCCCAGCCGCATGGGCATTTCGATCGGCGACACGCTGGCCGCGACCTATGGCTGCATGGGCGCGCTTGCCGCGCTGCATGCCCGGGAGACTACCGGCAAAGGGCAGATTGTCGACAGCTCGCTTTATGAATCCGTGCTGCAGGTCATGGAAAGCGTTGTGCCGGAATATCACTGGTCGGGCTATATTCGCGAACGTTCCGGATCATTCCTGCCCGGCATCGCACCGTCCAATGTGTATCAATGCACCGATGGCGAATATCTGATCGGGGCCAATCAGGACGCAGTGTGGGCGCGGCTCGCCGAAGCAATGGGTCAGCCGGAACTTGCGAGCGACCCGCGTTATGTCGACCATGTTTCACGCGGAAAAAACCAGATCGAACTCGACAATCGCATCAACGAATGGACCAAAACGCAGACCGTTGAAAGTCTGGAAGCGTTGATGATCGCTCATTCGATACCCGCGGGCAAGATGTACAGGGGCCCCGAAATGTTGGCTGACCCGCATTTTGCAGCGCGAAATTCAATTATCGATGTCGAAACCGAACGCTGGGGCACATTGAAAATGCAAAATGCATTTCCGAAATTGTCCGCGACGCCAAGCCATGTGCGTAGCCCGGCGCCTTCTGAAGTGGGTCAACATAACATGGAAATTTATCGGGACTTGCTTGCAATGGGGGACGCCGAACTGGCGTCACTGAAAGCTGCGGGCGTTATCTAATGGAAGATGTTGCGGCCAATTACGCGGCAGCTTTCGACGGGCATTTGCCTTTCGGCAACCGCCCAGCCTTGTTGATCGTTGATTTCGTTATGGCATATCTGGATCCGTCCTCGCCCTTATATGCCGGAGTGGAAAGCGCGCTGGTGAGCAATGAACGTCTGCTGAAATTGGCGCATGAGCTCAAGGTTCCGGTGTGGTTTACCAATGTGGTTTATGATGCCTGCGGATCAAATGGCGGTTTGTTTTACAAAAAGATCCCGGCGCTCAAGGTTTTTAATGAAGGTTCGCCCATGGGTGAATTTCCGCCTTCGCTGCAACCGGCGGCGACCGATATGGTGATCAGCAAACAATATGCGTCAGCCTTTTTTGGAACCGGCCTTGCAGATATGTTGAAAGAAAGATCTATCGACACAGTTGTAATCACCGGCCTGTCAACGTCCGGCTGCGTTCGTGCAACCGCCCTTGATGCCTTGCAGCACGGCTTTGCGCCATTTGTCGTAAGGGAAGCCACCGGCGACCGCCACGATGCTCCTCATGAGGCGAGTCTGTTTGATTTACAGGCCAAATATGCCGAGGTGGTCAGCGAAGAAATGGCCGTAGAGTTGTTTAAATCTGCCATGCGTAATCGCACGTAAACCTTGGTTTTGCACCACCAACCGGAGTGAATTGTCAAGTTTTCAACCCAATATTTGGCGGCAAAAAAATGGAGGAATGACGCCAAAGTGGCGAACATTCCTCCTTAAAAGGCGATACCATTTTCGGGAAGGATGCGTACCACCCGAAAGCTTTTTGCCGAAAGAAATCCTGACGGCAAATTATCCGGCCCCGCTGTCATGACAAAGGAAGGCATTGCCAATTTAGGGGAGACAGAACTCTCAATCCAATTTCGCAAATTGCTCTGCTTCAAATTCCGGCCTGAAAAACGGAATGCAGCATCCGGCGCTCCAAAACCCACTTACCTAACTCACCAGTCGCAGCTCCGGGCGGCGTGCCTGTTTTTGCCAGTGCTCTAACGGGGCGGGTTCACCGTAAAAATAGCCTTGGTAAAAATCCACGAGCGACTTGGGGAAAGCCAGAATATCTTCGGCCGTTTCCACGCCTTCGACCACGAGTGCAGCGCCATAAGTGCGCGCAAGTACGGCCTTGTCGATCAGATCTGCGTCCGGAATTTTTCCACTGGTCATGCGGAGTTTGACAACCGCAGGGATCAGGACCGACAAATAGAGCGCGGTTGAATTCCCCTCCCCAAAATCGTCCACCACCATCTGAACACCCATTCCATCCAAGGCGGCGGCAAATTCCGCCGCAAAGAGCATATTGGAGATCGAATGTGTTTCTGTAACTTCGACATAGAGTCGCGGGCATATCTGCGGAGCGCCCATCAACATTTGGACAATTTTGTCGCATGCTTCTTTATTGCTGAGCGTTGCGCCAGAAATATTTACGCCGATGTTGAAATTTTCGCACGCCGCAAGTGCCGCAATAGCAGCTTCGAAACTGCGAATATCCAGAGCGAGGATTTCCCCCGTAACCTCAAACCATGCGATAATAGTCTGCGTGTTACGTAACCTGCCCATGGTGTTACGGAATCGGGATAGCTGCTCGTGATACAAAATTTCTTTTGTACGTTTGCAAATGACGGGCTGGTAAACAAAGTCGACATTTTCGATTTTAACGTCGCTTGCAACAGGGGGACTCTTTCGTCCACTTATTCCACTATAGTAAGACATAGAGGCCCATTCCTAGATATGTGTCAGCACAATAATGTATTCATCTTTTAGGCTGCGTTCAGAATCCTGGATCTCGACCATCGATGGAGGGGGAAAGCTAACAAGCTAAAGCTTTCCCCCTCGTCGGGTGACAATGGATCAATGGCGCCGGCTCAGTTGCGACCCGAGCTTGAGCTAGCGCCTCCATCATCTATGCCGACAGCTGGAGACCCTAAAGAGGGACCTGCCGACATATTCGATCTCATATTCTATTTCTGTAACGGTCAATTTTCAAAATGAACGTCACAACCTGAATGCGGGTATAGATAGCATCACTATGATTGTCAATATTGTTCTTCGAAGGTGAACTGAATTATAATATGGCCCTGTTATTCCTTCCTTAAATAACAATGACAGTGAGCACCCTGTCACTCGATATCGAGCGAGCTACCGGCAAAAAATATAGTTTTGATTTTCGACAGCGCTGATTCGCATATGATCCTTGAAAGCGCTGGACCGCTGGTGCAAAGCGCTGTCATCGGATCGCGCTTCGTCACGGAGTATCTATGAAAGACAAATTGGTTACCATTTTCGGGGGCAGCGGTTTTCTGGGCCGTTATGTCGCACAAGAAGTGCTCGCACGCGGCGCTCGAATCCGTGTGGCGTGTCGCACCCCTTCCCATGCAATTTATATCAAGCCACTCGGCAATCTGGGGCAGGTCCAACTGATCTCGGCTGACATAAGGAAGCCCGCGAGCGTGAACCGCGCCCTTGAAGGCGCAGACGCCGTAATCAATCTGGTCGGAAGCTTCGCAGACATGGACGCAGTCCAAAATGTTGGCGCAGGTACAATCGCGCGGGCCGCTGCCGGACATGGCATCAAAACGCTCGTCCACATATCGGCTATTGGCGCAGATCCGGCGAGTGCGGCACAATATGGGCAAAGCAAGGCCGCTGGGGAGATCGCGGTTCACGCCGCCTTGCCGTCCGCTGTCATTTTACGGCCATCGATTATTTTCGGACGTGAAGATCAGTTTATCAACCGGTTCGCCGGGCTGATCCGGATGCTACCGGTCGTTCCGGTCATTGGGGCATCCACAAAATTTCAGCCGGTTTATGTAGGTGACGTCGCCAAAGCCATTGCCGCAGCTTTGTCCAATCAGAATGGCGAATTGTACGAATTGGGCGGGTCGCAAATTTTCTCCATGCTGGAATTGAACACATGGATTGCACACGCAATAGGCCGTGACCCATTGTTTTTGGAGATACCCGATTTTGCCGCAGAAGCCCTCGCACGAGGGACGGGCTGGTTGCCGGGCGCCCCTATTACGATGGATCAATTTCGAATGCTGGGCACCGATAATATCGTCACCGGCTTGGATGGCCTAGCCGCTTATGGCATTGTTCCCACACCCATGGATATCGTGGCACATGACTGGTTGAGCATCTATCGCAAGCATGGCCGGTTCGGAAAGTCGGACGCGACGGCATGACAGACTGGTTGGTTGCGATCATCCTCGGCATCGTCGAGGGTTTGACCGAGTTCCTGCCCGTGTCATCGACCGGCCATCTTATTCTGGCGACTGAACTGCTGGGTTACGACGCAGGACGCTGGGCAATTTTCAACATCGCCATCCAACCCGGAGCTATCCTGGCCATTGTCGTATTGTACTGGCGCACATTTATGGATGTCCTGAAAGGGTTGTTCACGCTGGAATCAGGCGCGGTGGCGTTTGTCCGGAACCTGCTTCTTGCTTTTTTTCCAGCCGTTGTTCTGGGGCTGGCCTTCGGCGATATTATCGAGGTGATGCTGGAAAATGCGGTGATAGTTGCATGGGCGCTCATCATTGGCGGCTTTGCCATTCTGATCGTTGAAAAATACGCAAAGCCCCAGGAGAGCGGCGGCGTTGCCGCGCTATCGGTAAAGCAATCCGCGATGATCGGGCTGGTTCAATGCCTTGCCATGATCCCCGGGGTCAGCCGTTCCGGTGCGACCATATTAGGCGCTATGTCCTTGGGAATCGACCGCAAAACAGCTGCGGAATTTAGCTTTTTTCTCGCGCTACCTACATTGAGCGGAGCAACCCTTTTGCAATTGTTCAAACATCGCGATCAAGTGAGCATGGACGATATGGGGCTTATCGGCATCGGTTTCTTTGTTTCCTTCATTGTTGCCTGGGTTGTGATCAAGGCATTTTTGGCTGTTGTAACCAGATATGGTTTTGGACCGTTTGCATGGTACCGAATCGTGGCCGGAACGGCAGCCTTGATATGGCTGGCACAGAGATAGGGCCGAAACGGAGTTATTTTATTGTAATATAATTGCTAGGACTTGAAACTAGCAAAAAGAAACGGAAGTTTAAGTCAGTCTTACTGTCCTATTTAGGTGGTTTTGGCGTGACATGTGCCATTTGCCAGTCTATGCGCAACGCTATGTAAAGGAGCGCGTCGTGGCAAAAGATCCCATGCTGAAATTCGTATCGATGGCACAGGCTTACCCTGAAAAACGCGCGCCGGAAATGCGCGCCGAGGATTTTGCCGAGATTGCGAAGCGCTATGCGCCTGATGACGCCGCAGATCAGGCATCGCGCTGTTCGCAATGTGGCGTGCCTTATTGCTCGGTCCATTGCCCGTTGCACAACCACATCCCCGACTGGCTCCGCCTGACCGCCGAAGGGCGTTTGCGCGAGGCTTATGAACTGTCCAACCTGACCAGCACGATGCCCGAAATCTGCGGCCGCATCTGCCCGCAGGACCGGCTGTGCGAAGGCAATTGCGTCATCGAATTTTCGGGCCATGATGCCGTCACCATCGGCTCGGTCGAAAAATATATCACCGATACCGCATGGGAACAGGGTTGGGTCGAACCCATTGAAGTCGGCGCGCCACGCGGACAATCGGTCGGCATCATCGGCGGTGGTCCCGGCGGGCTGACGTCGGCGGAATATCTGCGGGTCGCGGGCTACGATGTTCATGTCTATGACCGGTATGACCGTATGGGTGGATTGCTGACCTATGGCATCCCCGGCTTCAAGCTGGAAAAGGATGTCGTAATGCGCCGCATCAAGCGACTGGAAGACAGCGGCATCATCTTCCATGCCAATTTCGAAGTGGGGCGTGATGCCTCACTTGATGATCTGCGGGCGAAGCACGATGCCGTCCTGATCGCAACCGGCGTCTACAAGGCACGCGACATCAAAGCACCGGGTATCGGCCTTGACGGCATTGTCCCTGCCCTTGACTATCTAACCGCCTCCAACCGCAAAGGTTTTGGCGACATCGTCGAAGCGTTTGACAGCGGCGCGCTGAATGCCGAGGGCAAAGATGTTGTTGTCATCGGCGGCGGTGACACCGCCATGGACTGCGTGCGTACTGCCGTCCGGCAGGGCGCAAAGTCGGTCAAATGCCTCTATCGCCGCGACCGCGAAAATATGCCGGGGTCGCAGCGCGAAGTCGCGAACGCCGAAGAGGAGGGCGTCGAATTTGTCTGGCTGTCGGGGCCCAAGGGCTTTGACGGCACCGACAAGGTCGAGCGGGTCCATGTCTCCAAGATGCGGCTGGGCGCACCTGACGCATCGGGCCGCCGCGCGCCGGAAAATGATCCGGCCGGCGACTTCACGGTGAATGCCGATCTGGTCATCACCGCCCTCGGTTTTGAAGCCGAAGACCTGCCCGTCCTGTTCGGCGCGCAGGATCTGAACGTCACTCGCTGGGGCACCATCCGTGTCGATCACACGACCCAGATGACCAATCTGGACGGCGTCTTCGCCATTGGCGATATCGTCCGGGGCGCAAGCCTCGTCGTATGGGCCATCCGCGACGGACGCGACGTTACGCAGCATATCCACAACTGGTTGCAGGCCAAGGCAAAAGCGGCAAAAGTCGCGGCCTGACCTTTGGGAGAACTACTATGCTGAAATCCGCATTACTGGCCCTTTCGCTGACCGCATCCTCTTTTGCGCTGACTGTTTCCGCCTCTGCCGAAACGCCTGCCGCAACGACCGCGCCTGCACCGGTGGACCCGGTGCGCCTGAAACTGGCGGAGCAAACGGTAGCTAAGCTGATCCCGCCCGGCACCTACCAGAAGATCATGAAGGACATGATGGACACAATGGCGGGCGGCATCGTCGACCAGATGATGGGGATGGATGCAGCCACCATGGCGGGGATGGCTGGCGAAGATGTAGGCAGCGAAGCGGCGGCCGCGGTCAAGGGCAAGACAATGGCCGAAATCCTCGCCGAGGCAGATCCGAATTTCAAGGAGCGCATGGACATCACGATGAAGGTGATGTTCACCGAGATGGGCGACCTTATGAGCGCCATTGAACCAACCGTCCGCGAGGCCTTGGCCAAAATCTATGCGCGCAAATATAGCGCCAAGGAATTGGCCGACATGAACAGCTTTTTCGCAACGCCCAGCGGCGCGGCCTTTGCGGGCAATTTCATGGCGACCTTTACCGACAAGGAAATGATGGATGCCTCGTTCGGCATGATGCCAAAGATCATGGAAGCCATGCCCGCGATCATGAAAAAGGTGCAAGCGGCAACCGCGCATCTTCCGCCGCCGCCCAAGCCGGAAGATGAATTGTTGGACGAAGCAGCAGCAGACGCAGCAACGGAGATCGAGGCGTCAAAACCTTTTGCCGCCGAGACTGGAGAAGAGCCGTGGTATATCGAAGATAACTGGACGTCTGCGAACAGGATAAAAGTAAGAAAGCTCTCTGATACTTACATCAAAGCGAGCGAAAAGTCTGAAGCCGTTGCTGTAAAATATGATGAAGCTCAGAGCGTGGCTATCGACGAGGCACGCCAGCGCTTCCTCGCGCAGGGGTGGAAGCCTGAACCGGCACCCGAGCCCATAGCCGCCGAAGACATCCCCGACAACGCCGTCCCGCCACCCGCAGCGCCCAAATAACGGACCCCACGCATGACACACCATTTCCCCACCCCCGAACATGAGCGCCTCGCACGCGAGGGCATGTATCATCCCGAATCCGAAGGTGATGCCTGCGGCGTCGGCTTGGTCGCGGCGACTGATGGCAAGCCGTCGCGGCGCGTCGTTGCGGCGGGGATCGAGGCGCTGAAGGCGGTGTGGCATCGCGGTGCGGTAGACGCGGATGGGAAGACGGGCGACGGCGCGGGTCTGCATATCGACCTTCCGGTGCGTTTTTTCGATGACGCGATTTCGGACAGCGGCCACCGGCCGATGCCCAACCGCTTGGCCGTCGGCATGGTCTTCCTGCCACGTACCGATTTGAGTGCGCAGGAAAATTGCCGCACCATTGTCGAGGCGGAAATCATCGATGCCGGTTACACCATCTACGGCTGGCGGCAGGTACCTGTCGACGTGTCGGTCATCGGCACCAAAGCACAGGCGACGCGTCCGGAAATCGAGCAGATCATGATCGCTGGACCAATGCCCGACGAATTGGACGCGACCGAGTTCGAGAAAAATCTCTACCTCATCCGCCGCCGGATCGAGAAGAAGATCATCGCCGCGCAGATCCGCGATTTCTACATCTGCTCGCTGTCGTGCCGGTCGATTGTCTACAAGGGTCTGTTCCTTGCCGAAAGCCTGTCGGTCTTTTACCCCGACCTTCAGGACGACCGCTTTGAAAGCCGGGTCGCGATTTTCCACCAGCGTTATTCGACCAACACCTTCCCCCAATGGTGGCTGGCACAGCCGTTCCGTGGCCTTGCGCATAATGGCGAAATCAACACCATTCGCGGCAACCAGAACTGGATGAAGAGCCACGAGATCAAGATGGCCTCCATCGCTTTTGGCGCGCAGTCCGACGATATCAAGCCGGTGATCCCCGCAGGCTCATCGGACACCGCTGCGCTGGATGCCGTGTTCGAAACGCTCGTCCGCTCGGGCAAGGAAGCGCCGACCGCCAAGCTGATGCTGATCCCCGAAGCGTGGCAGTCCAATCCCAATATCCCCGCCACCCACCGCGCGATGTATGAATATATGGCCTCCGTTATGGAGCCATGGGATGGCCCTGCTGCTCTTGCCATGACCGACGGGCATTGGGCCGTCGCCGGCGTCGACCGCAATGCCCTGCGTCCGCTGCGCTATAGCCGGACGTCAGACAATTTGCTCGTCATCGGTTCGGAAACCGGAATGGTCGTGCTGCCGGAATCGACCATATTGGAAAAGGGCCGCCTCGGTCCGGGCCAAATGATTGCCGTCAATCTGGACGAGGGCAAACTCTACCGCGACGGGGAGCTCAAGGACCGGATCTCTGCCGAGCAGGATTATGGCGCGCTCGTCAAAGGGTTCCGCCGGATCGCCGATTTGCCCGAAGCGTCGGGCGACGCGCTGCCCACATGGAGCCGCGCCGAATTGACCAAGCGCCAGATTGCCGCAGGCATGACGCTTGAGGATGTGGAAATGATCCTCGCGCCGATGATCGAGGATGGCAAGGAAGCCATCGGGTCGATGGGCGACGACACCCCGCTCGCCGTGATCAGCGACAAGCCGCGCCTGATCAGTCAATTCTTCCGCCAGAATTTCAGCCAGGTCACCAACCCGCCGATCGACTCCTTGCGCGAACGGCATGTGATGAGCCTGAAGACACGCTTTTCAAACCTTGCCAATATTTTGGACGAAAAGAGCCAGAATGCCGACGTTCTGGTGCTGGAAAGCCCCGTGCTGACCGCGGCCGAATGGCACCGGTTGAAGGCCGCCTTTGGCCCCGTCGCCGCCGAGATTGACTGCACCTATGATATCGCCGCCGGACAGGAAGGTTTGCGCGCGGCCATTTCCCGCATTCGCGAAGAGGCCGTCGAAGCCGTCCGCATGGGCAAGTCGGAGCTGTTCCTGACTGATGAGAATATCGGCCCCGACCGCGTCGCCATTGCCATGATTCTGGCGGCGGCTGCCGTCCACACGCATCTCGTCCGCAATGGCCTGCGCAGCTATTCGTCGATCAATGTCCGTTCCGCCGAATGTCTGGATACGCATTATTTCGCCGTGCTCGTTGGCGTCGGCGCCACCACGGTCAATGCCTATCTGTCCGAAGCTGCCATTGCGGACCGACATGCCCGCGGGCTTCTGGGCGATATCAGCTTGGAAACAGCGGTGGGTAACTACCGCACGGCGGTCAATGAAGGCTTGCTCAAGATCATGTCCAAAATGGGCATCGCGGTGATCTCCAGCTATCGTGGCGGCTATAACTTCGAAGCGGTTGGTCTCAGCCGCGCACTCGTCAACGACTTCTTCCCCGGCATGCCAAACAAGATTTCGGGCGAAGGCTACCACTCGCTCTACGTCAACGCACGCGACCGTCATGCCGATGCCTTCGACAGCGCGGTTGCGCGACTTCCGGTCGGTGGCTTCTACAAGCAACGCAATGGTGGCGAAGAACATGCCTATTCGGCGGGCCTGATGCATTTGTTGCAAAGCGCCGTCGCCAACGACAGCTATTCGACCTACACCCAATTTGCGCAGGGCGTGAAGGAATTGCCGCCCATTTACTTGCGCGACTTGCTCGAATTCAACTTCGCCAAAGAGCCTGTGGCGATTGACGAGGTCGAAGCGATCACGGAGATCCGCAAGCGTTTTGTGACGCCGGGCATGTCCTTGGGCGCCCTTTCGCCCGAAGCGCATGAGACGCTGGCCATCGCCATGAACCGGATCGGCGCAAAAGCGGTATCCGGCGAAGGTGGCGAGGACAGCAAACGCTTCAAGCCTTATGAAAATGGCGACAATGCCAACAGCGTCATCAAGCAGATCGCGTCGGGCCGCTTTGGCGTTACCGCCGAATATCTTGGCGCATGCGAAGAAATCGAAATCAAGGTCGCCCAGGGTGCAAAGCCCGGCGAAGGCGGGCAGTTGCCCGGTTTCAAGGTGACCGAGATGATCGCACGGCTGCGGCACTCGACCCCCGGCGTCATGCTGATCTCGCCGCCGCCGCATCATGACATCTACTCGATCGAAGATCTGGCCCAGCTGATCTACGACCTGAAGCAGATCAATCCGCGTGCACGCGTCTGCGTCAAGCTGGTGAGTGCGGCGGGCATCGGCACGATTGCGGCGGGCGTCGCCAAGGCACATGCCGATGTCATTCTGGTTTCCGGCAATGTCGGCGGCACAGGTGCATCGCCACAGACCAGCATCAAATATGCCGGCACGCCATGGGAAATGGGCCTGTCCGAAGCCAATCAGGTGCTGACCCTCAACGGTCTGCGCCACCGCATCAAGTTGCGTACCGACGGCGGCCTCAAGACCGGCCGCGACATTGTGATCGCCGCCATATTGGGCGCCGAAGAATTTGGCATCGGAACGCTCAGTCTCGTTGCCATGGGCTGCATCATGGTGCGGCAATGCCATTCGAACACCTGCCCTGTCGGTGTCTGCGTGCAGGATGAAGAGCTGCGCAAGAAATTCACCGGCACACCGGAAAAGGTCATCAACCTGATGACCTTCATTGCCGAGGAAGTGCGCGAAATCCTCGCCAAGCTCGGCTTCCGCAGCCTTGACGAAGTGATCGGTCGCACCGAATTGCTGCGGCAGGTAAGCCGGGGTGCAGAGCATCTCGACGATCTCGACCTCAACCCGATTCTGGCGAAGGTCGACGCGCCTGACAGTGCACGCCGTTTCTCCATTCCGACATTCCGCAATGAAGTGCCGGACAGCCTTGATGCCCAGATGATCCGGGATGCAAAGCCCGTATTTGAACGGCGGGAAAAGATGCAGCTGACCTATAATGTCCGCAACACGCATCGTGCCGTCGGAACGCGTTTCTCGTCCGAAATTACGCGCCTCTATGGCATGAAGGATCTGGCCGAGGACCATGTCCATGTCCGCCTGCGCGGTTCGGCAGGACAATCACTCGGTGCATTTCTGTGCCAGGGCATCACGCTCGAAGTTTTCGGCGATGCCAATGACTATGTCGGCAAGGGCCTTTCCGGCGGGACGATCATCGTGCGTCCGACGGTCAGCAGTCCTCTCGACAGCCAGCATAACAGCATTATCGGCAACACCGTCCTCTACGGCGCGACCTCGGGCAAATTATTTGCCGCAGGACAGGCGGGCGAACGTTTCGCCGTCCGCAATTCCGGCGCCCATGTCGTGGTGGAAGGCTGCGGCTCAAACGGGCTGGAATATATGACGGGAGGTATTGCCGTCATATTGGGTGCAGTCGGCAGCAATTTCGGGGCCGGGATGACGGGCGGCATGGCTTTTGTTCTGGACTTGGATGACACGTTTAAGAGCAGCGCCAACTCCGACAGCATCGTCTGGCAAAGGGTAGAGAGCGCATATTGGGAAGACCAGCTCAAATCACTCATCTTGGCACATGCTCGGACAACCGACAGCGCGTGGTCGCATTCCATTATCGAAGATTGGGACCGTAGGCGGGGCGAATTTTGGCAGATATGTCCGAAGGAAATGCTCTCACGCTTGGCGCATCCGCTATCGGATAATGAAGCATTGGAAGCCGCCGAGTGAGAGTAAAGCGACGGACTGAACCCCGGTTCTAGTTGAACAGCCAACTGCCAAGCAAACGATTGAACGGAAACGTAAAGAATCCCGCCACCAAAAGCGCGCCTACCACAAAACCACGCGCCTGCCCACGATGGCGTCGAACATCGCGCCGGCGGGCCGACAATATGAGAACCGGTACTCCGATAAGTGTGACCACCGACAGAATATGGATAAGACTCAATCCACCCTTGTTAATGAGCCGCACGTCAAAGCTAATCAGCGCCGTGGTGAACATACAGATAGCCCAAATCCATCCAAGCAGCCGGTGTTTGCTATCTCCGCGTTTTCGTAGAAGGATGAATGGCGTGATCGCCAACGCTATGGCCAAAGTGCCAAGATGAACCCATAGTTGCAAAGATAAAATGGCCCATTGCGCCCGCCCTTTGAACACCGCGATAGTTGCCGCACATAGCAAAATGAAGGCAAGTACAGCCGCAACTTTTTCGAGCGTATCAGGAGCCAGGGATTTGTCATAACGTGTCCCACGCTTGCCGAAATAATCCTGAAACGCGTTGGCCAAATTCAATCCCTTCATTATGTCTTGACTCGATAATATGTGAAAGGGGAGTGGAAGATGCGCAAGCTATTTTTGGTCGTGCCTGCAGCCGCGTTTGCATGGGCCGGACCCGCATCCGCGGATGCAAATCTCGATCTCAAAAATCTTGTCGATGCCTATTGGTCGGATGTTTTGAAAGAAGCACCGATTTTTGCAAGCTCACTGGGCGTTGATAGCCACGCAACGGAAGTTGGTGACTATAGTTTGGCGGCACTGGACAGGAGGGCGGCGGCGGCAGCCGCTTTTCTGGAAAAACTGAAGTCTATTCCGATGGAAAAGCTCGACGCACCGGGCAAGGTCGAGGCTGGTATTTTGGCCCGCAGTTTGAACAGCACGATCGAAGGAAATCGCTTTGGTCAGCGCGTTATAAATTTCACCACATATTCCAGCTGGCACCAGAATTTCGCCGGCATGGCGAACAACCTGCCCTTCCGCACCAAGGCCGACTATGAAAGCTACAATGCGCGGCTGGCGCAATATGCGGCGTTGAACGACCAGAATATCGACGTCGCCAATGTCGCAATTCGCGGGAAATATACGCAGCCCTGCGAAACGTTGGAGGGTTTTGAGGCGACGGTGACCGGCCTGATCGTAGCCGACCCGAAAAAGGCACGCCACTTTGGTCCCTATACCCGCGCCAAGCCCGAAAGCCTGACGACCGCCGAGTTCGATGCGTTGGCGGTAGAAGCGGCGAAAACAATCGAGACTGTCGTCTACCCCGCCTTGCGCAAGCAGCTCGACTGGTATGTGAAAAGCTACAAACCAGCCTGCGCGAAAGCCCCCGGCGTGTCGGCCCAGCCGGGCGGTGCGGCCTATTATAATTTCCGGATCCGCGAGGAAACGACCACCAATCTGACTGCCGATCAGATCCACGATATCGGCCTTTCGGAGGTGAGCCGCATCAAGAGAGAGATGGTCGAGGTTGCGAAAAAGGCGGGCTATGAAAGCCGCGAGACCTTTATCCAGCATCTGCGGACCGACCCGCAATATTATGCCAAGACGCCCGAAGAGTTGATGGAAAAGACCGCGCGGGTCGCCAAGTTTATTGACGGAAAAATGCCTACCCTTTTCGGCAAGCTCCCGCGGCTGCCCTATGGCCTGCGCGAAATTCCGAAGGAAACGGCAGAGGGAACAACGACCGCCTATTATAACCCGGGATCGCCCGAAGTCGGCATTTCGGGCACCTATTATGTCAACACATCCAAACTGAACCAGCGGCCCTTTTGGGAAATACCGGCGCTCAGCATGCATGAGGCAGTTCCCGGCCACCATCACCAGATCGCGCTGCAACAGGAACTCCCGCTTTCAGACTTCCGCAAAAATGGCGCCTTCTTCACCGCCTTTGTCGAAGGATGGGGGCTTTATTCGGAGCGTCTTGGACTTGAGATCGGCCTCTACGACACGCCTGCCAAGGATATGGGCCGCCTGTCCTACGAAATGTGGCGCGCCTGCCGGCTTGTTGTCGACACCGGCATTCATGCCAAGGGGTGGACGAAGCGGCAGGCGATTGATTTCATGACCGAGGCTAGTGCGCTTTCGGCGGCAAATATCGAGGCCGAGGTCAACCGCTATATCAGCTGGCCGGGTCAGGCTTTGGCCTATAAGCTGGGTGAGCTAAAAATTCGCGAGCTGCGGACGATGGCGACCCGGGAGCTTGGGCCCAAATTCGACTTATCGGCTTTCCATGATCATGTGCTTAACCAGGGAGCCGTTCCGCTGGACATATTGGAAGCGCAGATCAAAGATTGGATCGAAGCTGAAAAGTCGAAAAATTGATGACGAAGTGCTTAGGGTCAGGACCCTAGGGTCCCGACCCCAGCCTTATTTAGGTTCCGGTAGAGATTGCGTTTCGGAACCGTTGCGCTCGGCGGCTTCCTTTGCGTCCATTTCCGCCTGTAATCGTGCTTCGCGTTCGGCACGACCTTTTTCAAATTCTTTGACTCGCTCTTCAACGGCGGCAGCCTCTGCATCGATGCCTGCCATCCGCTTGGTCCGCTCGGCAGCAATCAGACGCCCGAATGTAATGCCGGGATCTTGTGCCTTTTCCGCATAAGCACGGTCGATTTCTTTCAGGCCGCAGCCGGTAAATCCGCCGGCACCCGATGGGGAACAACTTAACGTCCCGCTGGCCCCGACATATTCATATGCTTGCACCCTATTCAACCATGCCTGATTTTGGGGGCTATTCGGATCGCTCCGCAACGATGGCGGAATCCGATAGCGATCCGCCTCATTCATACGCGCGCATACGACGATTTCATCCCCCGTGCTTTGCGGGCATTCGTCATCGCCATAGACAATCAACTGGTTGATTTTTTCATCGCTCGGCTGGGTCGCGCCGGTTTCCTGGGCGATCGATGCAGACGACATCAATATTGCGGTCGTCATCAAAAAAGTCTTGGCCATAAGGTTCACGATGAAATCTCCGGAAAATCTGGTCACGGTTTGGGACACCACCGCTGAACGGGCGATTAAGATCATAGCCGCTTCGAAACCGCGATTGCCGTCCTGCAACCCAAACGAATGATTGCGCTCATCACCGGATAGGCGGGGGCCCGTTCTGCGCCCTGCGCCAAAGCCGTTGCTTTATGTTCCAGTTCATCCGCCTGAAAATCCAGCACCATCTCCGACAATTCCGGGTCGCTATCACCCAGCTCTTCCAGTTGCTCGGCATAATGACGGTCGATTTCGGTTTCCACCGCAACTGTGCACGCCATGGCCGCTTCTGGCCCGATTGCCGCCGTAACCGCGCCCAAAGCAAAACCTGCGATATCCCATATCGGGTGAAGAACCGTGGGCCTGACGCCGCGCTCCGCCATCATCGCGTCAAAGGCGGACAAATGCCGTTCTTCTTGCTCCGCCATGTGGGCGATGCTGCGCGCGGCGGGTGTTCTATCTCCCATGACTGCAAGCTGTCCGGCATAAATCCGTTTGGCACCATATTCGCCCGCCTGATTTACGCGAATCATGCTGGCGATTGCCCGGGAATGCTGTTCTGCGGTCTTTAAGATGCTTTGCTGCGCCATATGGATATCAAGATGGCGATTGCACTGCCTGTCGACAAGAGGAAATTATATCCGGCAAGCGAAACGCCGAATAAAGTCCATGGCGCGGTGTCGCAACGGATCAAAGGCGCATTCATAATCGACTTTAACAATTCATCGCCACTTCCGGATATGGTCGCGGTGCAAGCCGTCAATCCTTCCCACCAGCCATATTCAACACCGGCGTGGAAGCCGCCGATCACGCCGCTCGACAAAATACCCAGCGCGGCCAGTGCAACCAGAGCCTTGCGGTACCCGGGGTTACTGACAAAAAAAGCGATCGCCGCCAACGCTGCGGCCTCAAAATGGGGGTAACGTTGCCACCAGCACATTTCACACGGGTATAAACCGCCAACATATTGCGACCAGTAAGCTCCCGACAGCAAAGCGGCCGGTAACAGAAATGCTAACCAATGCGCGAACCCGAATTTTCCGGTCATGGCTTAGTTCTGCGCCTTGCCCTTAATGGGTTTTTCGGCCAGTTTCATCGTTTTTGCACCCAATCGGTTGAGTGTTTCCATTGCGTAATGCAGTTGGAAATCAGCGATGCCCTTTGCTTTCAACTGTTCGGCAGTCATCGCGAACCGGGGGTCATCGCCGATGTCTTCTTCCAGCTCTTTTGCATCATCTTGCATTTCATTGATAAGATGGCGGCGCAAATCGGACTCGCGAATGGCTACACGTTTTTTGTAATCGGGGTCTGACAGCTGGGGCACTTGAATATCTGGCTTTATCCCGCCCTCCTGCACAGACCGGCCCGATGGCAAATGATACCGCGCAACGGTCAGGCGCAAACCTGTCTCACGGGTCAGGGGAAGGACATTTTGGACCGAACCTTTGCCAAAGCTGCGTTCACCCATCACCAGGCCACGATGATGATCCTGAAGCGCGCCGGCAACAATTTCCGACGCAGACGCAGAACCTGCATCAACCAACACGATTATGGGTGCACCACCTGTAACATCGCCTGGGACAGCGCGCTCAGCCCACCAGCGCTCAATATCCCGCTTGTCGCGTCCACGCTCAGATACAATTTCGCCGCTTGCCAAAAACGCATCGGAAACGGCAACCGCTTCGTCCAATATGCCGCCGGGATTGGATCTGAGATCGACAATATATCCCAATGGCTTGCCGCCCAGTGACTTTTTGATGCTGGAAACAGCCGCAACAACGTCGGCGCCAGTTTCTTCGGAAAAACCCGTTATTGTGATAAGGCCGATGCGGTCTTTCACTTCCCAACGGACCGGTTTCAGATCGATTATCGCTCTCGTTATGGTCACATCAAATGGGGCATCGCGGCCGGGGCGAACGATAGTCAGACGTATTGACGTGCCGGGTTCGCCGCGCATCGCTTCAACCGCTTCGTCGAGTGTTCCTCCGAAAATCAGCCTCCCGTCCAGATGCGTGATATAGTCACCTGATTTGATACCAGCCTTGTCGGCGGGGGTGTCTTTGGTGGGGGCAATCACTTTTACCGCTTCGTCTTCAAGTGTTACCGAGAGACCAAGGCCACCATATTCGCCATCAATCTGTGTCTGCAAATTGCTGAAATCCGACTTGTTGAGGAAACCGCTATGGGGGTCGAGGCTTGCCAACATTCCCTGAATGGCGCCTTCCATCAACTGCTTGTCATCGATCTTGTCAACATAGCTCGATTTGACCTTTTTGTAGACGGCCAAAAATTGTTCGAGCTCCCGGATTTGATCGGCCTGAATTTGAGCGGTGGATTTTTGCTCCGCGTTTTGCGCCAATAAGACCGAAGCCGGCACGGCGAAGGCCAATGCGAGTGCAAGTGAAGAGGGCAACAAGCGAATTTTCATCGGATAATCCAGTTCTTAAATCAGGATGATTCGTATATCGTGCATGAACCTATGGTGAAAGCGCGTTTACCACGAAAGGGGAATTAGACCCGACAAGCGTCGGACGACAAGTCAGCGCAGCATCGCTGCGATATCCATGACCCGGCCATTTTTCCGCAATTCAACCCCGATTTCGCCCGTTTCCTTGCTCGCAACACCCAGAACAGTACCTTGCCGAACCGACTGTCCTTTGGCCAATTGCAACGCGTCCATGTGCGTAATCAAGCTCGTCCACCCGTTGCCATGTTCGATAATCACGATCTTGCCGTAGCTGCGATATTGTCCGGCAAATGTAATATTACCGTCGGCAGGTGCGACTATTGGAGCAGAGTCAGCCACACGGATCCGCAAACCACGTTCTCGATAGCCCGTGGCGTTGAGTTCCATGAAACCCGACACCACGTTTCCGTTAGCCGGTATAATATAGGCAGTTTTGCGGGCCGGAACCATCTGCTTCGCGCCATTTCGCAAAAGTGGTCCGGCCAATGCAGCAAGTTCCTGTGCCCGGGCGCTGCCAATTCTTTGGATATCTATGCGGCCGACAATATCACGGGCGCGTTCGCCCTGCGCGATGGAACGTTCAAATTCGATAGCGGCATCGGCGGACAGATCAGACGCTTTACCCCGCGCATTACCCTCAAGCCGAGCCAGCGCCGTTCGGCGACTTTTGAGACGAATGCGGGCATCGTCAAGCGTTTTCAATGCCAAAAGCTCCTGTGAACGCAGTTCATTTTGTGCCGCAATTTGCCGCCGGAGCGCGTTCGTTTTTTGTACAATTTGGGGTTGCACCGTCGCCATAACGGCGCGCAAATGTACATAGTCTTCGCGATGGCCGGGCTGCGCCATCATCAATGCGGTGGGTCGACCGGTCATTTGCTGCAACGCTGCGTTCAAGCGCAATATTGGTTCGCTTTCCTGCCCCAATCGTGATCTTTGCGTCCGCTGCCGACGACTTATTATGTTTATGCGGGCATTAGCCGCTTCAATCTGAGCTTCCGCGCTGGCGATTTCAGCAGACAAAACAGCCCTTTGCACCACAAGCCGGTCAGCAGCGTTTTCGGAGTTATTGGCCTCTTGCCGCAATAGCTCGCTCCTTCTTTCGGCAAGCATCGCACGCTGTTTCGCAACTTTAAGCGCAGCTATTTGCGATGCCGCGTTCTGCGACGTCTGGGCCAAGAGCGTTGCTGTAAAGCCCAAAGGCGCGATAGCCAAAATCGCCAATGATAACCAGAAACGCAATCGACTACCCTTCCCGATGATAGGGGTGATTGGCAATAATCGACGTGGCACGGAACAATTGTTCAGCAAGCATGGCACGCGCCATCAAATGCGGCCATGTTGCTTTACCAAAAGCTATCAACCGATCCGCCGATGCACGTTCGGCATCACCGAAGCCATCCGCAGCACCAATCAAAAAGCGGGTCTCTCGTATGCCGTCGTCCTGCCATTTTTCCAGAAGGCGGGCCAGTTCGACCGAACCAAGCTGGTCGCCTTTTTCGTCAAGCAGGATAGTTTTGTACGGCGTATCAGGGGACGGAATTTCACCACCTCGATCAGGAAGTTCGCTATGCTTTACCGGCCAGCTGATCCGTTTAAGATACCGCTCTAATATTTCAAATTCTGGCGTCCGTCCAATCTTGCCACGGGCAATAATATGCAAACGCATTGCCATATTGGGGTGACGCCGGGGTCAGGCCGATGCAGTTTCAGGCGCGTCTCCGAATGCCCACATACGCTCCAGATTATAAAAGCTGCGGACTTCGGGCCGAAACAGGTGTACGATCACATCTTCAGCATCAATCAAAACCCAATCTGCCGACGGCAAGCCTTCGATCCGGGCGTGACGACCGGCCTGCTTGATCCGCTCGGTCAGCTTTTGCGCCATCGATGCAACTTGCCGCGAAGAACGGCCGGAAGCCACGACCATATGGTCGGCGATGTTGCTTTTACCTTCGAGTGGAATCGTCACAACGTCCTGCGCTTGATCGTCATCGAGCGATTTTAGAATGAGTTCATGGAGCTTTTCAGGGCTCAATACGGGTCCTTTGGCCTTTACGGCGGATGGGACGGAAGCGGAATTTATCAAGTGTGCTCCTTACAGAACAATTTTATGGGTAACGCCATCGCGGGCGCCAGTTCCTGAAAATCGTTGATACCAATGGGGGTCGGCACGGCGAATTGCGGTTGCCGAACGAGGATCTGGACGAAAGCGCAAAAAGACAAGCGCTGGCGTACTCCATCTTGTCCAGTGATGATGCTGGGACGGACGCCGGACAAACCGTCTGAACCAAGCCATCGCGGGACCCGCAACAGCGTTCGCATCATAGCCGGGTCTGGCGATAACTGCAATCGGCATCAATCGCGCGATTGCTCTCCATTGGCGCCAGTGATGAAATTGCAACAGATTATCCGCGCCCATGATCCAAATAAACCGTATTTTGGGGTAGCGCGCGACCATTTTACGCAAAGTATCAATTGTGTATATTGTGCCTAAATCCCGCTCAATCGCTGTCACCTTTATCCGGCTGCGGCGGGACATCTGCTTTGCAGATGCCATTCGGGCGGATAGCGGTGCCATATCCTTTTTGGACTTTAGCGGATTACCCGGCGAAACCAGCCAATAGCAAGCGTCGAGATGGAGTGTCCTGGTTGCAAGCAGACTGATCGCCCGATGCCCACCATGTGCCGGGTTGAACGACCCCCCCATCAGACCGACGGTTTTCAAGGGCGGGTTTGCCCCTGGCCAAGCACGAGCCATTTATAGGTCGTCAAACCTTCAAGCGCCACAGGACCACGGGCGTGCAGTCGGCCGGTGGCGATACCAATTTCCGCGCCCAACCCGAATTCACCACCGTCGGCATATTGGGTAGATGCGTTGTGCATGACGATAGCGCTGTCGACTTCTGCCAGAAAACGTTCGGCAATTTTTTCATCACCAGTGATAATAGCATCGGTATGGTGTGAACCGTGCCGCGCAATATGGCCCATGGCATCCTCAAGCCCGGCAACCATCCGCACCGAAATGACCGAATCGAGATATTCGGTATCCCAATCTTCTTCTTGAGCGGAAACGGTTCGGGAATCGAGTTCCATGACCATATCATCCGCGCGCACTTCGCACCCCGCGTCGATCAAGGCGGCGACCAGCTTGGCTGGTGCTGCGTAGTCCTGATCAATCAGCAAGGTCTCGGTCGCCCCACAAATGCCAGTTCGCCGCATCTTGGCATTGACGATAATTTCTTGGGCCATTTCGGGATCGGCTTGGCTATGGACATATGTGTGACACAGCCCATCCAAATGGGCCAGCACGGGAACCCGAGCCTCATCCTGGACCCGTGCGACCAAAGATTTCCCACCGCGCGGTATGATCATATCGATGGCACCTTGCGCGCGCAGCATAGCGCCGACAGCCATCCGGTCCTGCGTGGGAACCAATTGCACTGATTCTGAGGGCAGGCCAGCTTGAGTTACGCCGGTTACCATTGCGTGATGAATGGCCCGATTGCTGTGCACCGCTTCACTGCCGCCTCGCAAAATAACAGCATTGCCGGAACGCAGAGCGAGCGCTGCGGCATCGGCGGTGACATTGGGGCGACTTTCATAAATTATACCGATCACGCCGACCGGAATACGCACGCGACGCATCGTCAAACCGTTAGGTTGCGTCCGCGTATCAATAATTTGCCCGACCGGATCTTCAAGAATTGCGACCTGGTCCATCGCCTCGGCCATCGCCGCGATGCGTTTTTCATCCAATTTCAGGCGATCAAGCAGCGCATCGGAAAGATGCGATGCGACACCGGCCGCCATGTCCAAAGCGTTGGCCGCCAAAATTTTCGGCGTATCGATTCGCACGGCTGATGCAGCATATTTAAGCGCGGCCGATTTATGATCGTCGGTAGCACGCGCCAAAATATGTGCCGCTGAACGGGCCTTGGTCGTCATATCCGCGATCAAATTTTCGCAATCCACGTCAGTTTCAGTCATAGTAAAAGGCTCGTAAAGAAACCGCGGAAAAAGGGGAAGTACCCAGCTGAAATATGCGTGATTCCGCTAAAGCGAATCACAATACGATTAACGCACTGATTTTAATGACTATAAAAATTGGCACCAAATTTCTCCGATTTTTTTCGCATTTCTTTTTGGTGTCTTGATAACGATTTACACGGTTCACCTTGAGACTCGCCCGATTCGTCACGACTCCTACTTCTCCGATTCGCTTGCATCAGGCCTAGCTGCTAGCGGCAATGCACAAATAAAAAATGGGGTGGGTCGTGTCACTACAGACCAGAATAACTGGCTGGAAAAGCCAGATTGCTGGATGGTTTATTGACCGCGAGTTTTTCATGCGGGCCAATGGCCAAGTCCGGTTCTTAAAGATCAGCGCAGAGCTGCAACGACGGGTTGCGGGTTCGGTGGCTTTGGTGGTGGGCGTCTGGCTAATCATCACATTGGGTATGGCGGTCAATCAGATCAGCGTTTCAATTGATCGATTGGCGCTTGACCGAAAAGAAGCCAAAATAGAATCTGCCGAAGAACGTGTCGCCAACTATCGCGGTTCCATTGACGAAGTCACCCAAGATCTTGAACGGCGCCAGAAAATGCTCGAAAGCTTGAGCGACCAGTATCTCGAAGATTTGCCGGAAACATCGCGGCCCGCACCCCAAAACAGAACAGAAGACCAAACAGTCAAAAAGATTAGCGCTCTTGTGCCGGAAGCCGCAGGTCTGGCGCGTATCGAAGCACGACAAATACAATTTGCCGAAATGATGACAAAAGTGGCGCAGGCACGCACTCAAAAAGCTGAAGCCGCCATTCGCAAATTTGGCCTGAACCCAAATGTTTTGGCCCGTGAAGCGAGCGCATCACAAGGTGGCCCTTTCGAAGCATTTTTTGGCGATGCGACGCAAGAGGTGCGCGACCCGAGATTTACAAGACTTGCAGCTTCGCTTGGGCGCATGGATGCAATGGAACGCGCATTGGCCGCTATTCCAACCTCTATGCCTGCCGCTGTCATGCTGATGTCCAGTGGTTTTGGTTATCGCAGCGACCCCTTTACAGGTGCGGGCGCAATGCACAGCGGGCTTGATTTCAAAGGCCCGGTTGGCACACCGATTTTGGCCGCTGCAGATGGCAAAGTAACTTTTTCGGGATGGCAGGGCGGCTATGGTAATTGCATAGAAATCACCCATGCTAATGGTTTGGTAACGCGTTATGCCCACTTATCGCGCGTGAATGTTTCACTGGGCCAGAAAGTTGAGCGCGGCTTTCAAATCGCACGGATGGGCAGCACCGGTCGTTCAACCGGAAGCCATCTGCATTTTGAAGTCCGGCTGAATAATCAGGCCATAAATCCACGGAAGTTTTTGGAGGCAAATCCCGATGTTCTCGAAGTCCAAACCGTCGCCGGAAGCCGCACTTCCGCAAGCTCAAAGGCACAATGAGAGCGTGCGTAATAGCTCAAGCCACACATTTTCAATTATCGCGTCCGACGTCGAAATTGTCGGGAACTTAAATGCACGCGTGGACTTGCATATTGATGGCAAGATTCAAGGCGATGTCACGTGCGGCAATTTGGTCCAGGGCGAAAGCAGTTTAATCGCCGGGAAAATTGTGGCCGAGTCCGCTCGTTTATCGGGACATGTCGAAGGCTCGATTGAAGCAACCGACCTGGTAATTGAGGCAAAAGCCAGAATAACTGGTGACGTAGTCTATACTAACCTGACCATTGCACCGGGTGGCCAGATCGAAGGCAAGTTCAAGCACAAATCGTCGGGTGGCGCTCCGAGTATCAGCCGGACAACAGTAGATATCGGTAAAGCTGCCGACCCGCTTATTCTTGGAAGTGCTTCCAAGGTAGCTTGAGTCCACGCTGGCCGCCGAGCCGTCTTTTCAATTCACGTTTAAGAATAACAAAAATGGCCCGAACCAAGCCTTGGTTCGGGCCTTTAGTTGGATGTTCGCGGGAGGAACATCTTGAGGAGGCGGAGCGTAAAAGGAGAGGAGAGAACGCCCCGCCGCCAAGCTTTGAAACTCAATAATTGTAGGCGCGTTCTCCATGGCTGGAGAGGTCGAGACCTTCGCGTTCCGCTTCTTCGGTCGGACGCAGGCCCAGCGTAAACTTGAGGCCGTAGAAGAGAACCGCCGAGACGAGGCCGGTCCACAGAACCGTAGTGCCAACAGCCCACAGTTGCGAGATCAGCTGGTCAACCATCACATATTCGCCGGGAACGGCCGGGAAGACGGTATAGTCAATCCAGCCCTGACCACCGAGTGCCGGATCGGCAACGATAGCGGTCCCGATGGCACCCACGATACCGCCAATGCCGTGCACGCCGAAGACGTCGAGCGTGTCGTCATATTTCAGCTTGTTCTTCACGACTGCCACGAAGAGGTAACAGACAGCCGATGCGACGAAGCCGAGAAGGATCGACGTCATAGGTGCTGCAAATCCGCTTGCCGGAGTAATCGCGACCAGACCTGCAACCGCACCTGTCACCGCGCCGAGCAGCGAAGGCTTGCCGTGGTGCAGTTGTTCAATGATGCACCAGGCGACAGCCGCTGCGGCGGTGGCGACAAAGGTGTTCATGAAGGCGAGGGCTGCGATACCGTTCGATTCAAGGTTCGAACCGGCGTTGAAACCGAACCAGCCCACCCAGAGAAGCGAAGCGCCGATCATGGTCATGGTCAGGCTGTGCGGAGGCGTAGCTTCTTTGCCAAAGCCCACGCGCTTGCCGATGATGAGGCAGCCGACCAGGCCAGCGATACCGGCGTTGATGTGGACAACGGTGCCGCCTGCGAAATCGAGCGCAGCTTTACCCCAGAGGAAACCTACATCCGTCGGTGCATCGACGAGGAAGTCGGGTCCAGCCCAGTACCACACCATGTGCGCGATCGGAAAATAGGCGAAGGTCAGCCACAACACCGTGAAGATCATCAGCGGTGTGAACTTGATGCGTTCGGCGAAGGCACCGACGATCAGCGCGGGCGTGATGCAGGCAAAGGTCATCTGGAAAATGACGAAGGCATATTCCGGAATATACACATTGTTGCTGAACGTCGCCGCGTAGGTCGTCGTGCTGACGCCTGCGAGAAACGCCTTGGAGAGGCCGCCGATGAACGGACCGCCGCTGGTGAAGGCAAGGCTATAGCCATAAGTTACCCAGACAAGCGCCGCGACCGAAACGATCATGAACACCTGCATCAGCAGGCTGAGCATATTCTTGGTGCGGACAAGGCCGCCGTAGAAGAGTGCAAGTGCTGGAATCGACATCAGCAGGACCAGCGCGGAGCTGATCAGCATCCATGTGGTGTCGCCCTTGTCGACCATCGTCGCCATCTGCTCGACTGTAGGAGCCTTGATGGGACCTTCGGCAACTGCGGCAGTCGCTGCCGCGGCACCATCGGCTACTGCTTCGGCAGCCTCCTGTGCAAAGGCGGGCAGAGCAGCGAACAATGTCGCCCCCGCCGCGCCTATGAATTTGAGTGTTTTGGACATTTTATGGTTCCCCTAGCTTGATAGTGTCGCGTCAGAGCGCGGTTTCGTTAGTGTCGCCGGTCCGGATGCGTAACGCACCGGCAAGCTCGAATTCGAAAATCTTGCCATCGCCAATTGCGCCGGTTTCGGCGGCATGCTGGATGGCTTCGATCACCGCAGGTGCCTGATCGGTTGCACAGGCAATCTCGATCTTCACCTTGGGTACCATGTTGGTTTCATATTCCGCGCCGCGGTAGATTTCGGTCTGGCCCTTTTGACGGCCAAAGCCTTTGACCTCGGTCACTGTCATGCCCGACACACCAAGCGCGGTCAGCGCTTCGCGGACCGGGTCAAGCTTGTGCGGCTTTATCACTGCTATAATATATTTCATGCACACCCCCGTTGGTTGTGCAGTGCAATATGCAAACGCCGTGCCAGAATCGCGGAGTCGCGGAATCGGTTGGTTTTGCGTCCCGACTCGCCCTGAATCAAATCGGGAACATGTTAACACTTGCTTAAATATTGAGCAGCAGCATTTGACTGCCTAAATATTGAGCAGTTCTATCCTATGTGCAGTGCCGCCCAAACGGGCAGATGGTCCGATGCCTGTTTGGAGAGCGGCGAGACATGGCAGTCCGCCTCTGTCACCTGAATATCGTGGCTCACCACGATCCGGTCCAGCCGCGCCACGGGGCGGGCCGTGTGGAAGCTTTTGGGGGTTTGAACCAGACGATGGTGATGAAAGGCCAGCTCGCTCAAGGCGCCGCTGTCCGACCATTGGTTGAAATCGCCCATCATGACCGTGGGCATCAGCCGGGGACAGGCATCAATCGCGGCCAGCAGTGCCCGTACCTGCTTGCGCCGCCAAAGCCCCGAAAGGTCGAGATGGACGCCAATGACGCGCAAGGAATGACCTGCAACCGACAGCTCCGCCATCACCGCTCCGCGAGGTTCGAGGGTCGGCATTTCGATGGGCTCCGCGCGACGCACTTCGATCCCCTTGCGGACCAATATGGCGTTGCCGTGCCAGCCGATGGCAGCCGGACGAAAGTGCAGGGGCACCGGCATCCACGATGTTTCCGCCTCCAGCATGGCCAAGGGAAGCGCGCTGACCCGCGCACCGAAACGGCGGTCCACCTCCTGCAAAGTAATGATGTCCGCGTCGATCTCGTTCAAAACGCTGATGATGCGCGCCGGATTGCGGCGTTGGTCCAACCCAACCGCCTTGCGTATATTATAGGTCGCCACCTTGATCGCATGGCTCATGCGCTGTCCGCCTCGCGCAGAATCATTTCGGCCTCGTCCCGTTCATCCTCGTGCACCATCAGGCGGACAGGAATGGCGAATGCGGCGCTGTCGGCAATATTCATTCCGGCATCGAACGTGACCGCGAGCAGCCCGTGGGATTCGAGAAGCGTGCGGGCGATTTCCGCCTCTATGCCGTTTGGATAACGGGCGATTTCGACAAGTGACATGCCTCGGGCTAGTTCGTTGGCCCAAAATAACGGTCTGTCGGTCGGGTCGGCAGTCCGTCAATACTCTTTGTGCGTCCTTTTGTCTTGGTAAGCCAAGCTTCTGGATCGGCTTGTGCATGATATTTGGTTAGCGTTTCGCGTTCACGATCCAGCGTCATGATCGGCACGCCCCATCCACAACTGCCTTGCACGCTTTCAACGTCGATCACAAAAATCTGCCGTGTTCCCGGGAGGAGTTCAAAATGCGCCGCCAGTGCATCCCATCCGTCATCTTGCGGAAGAACAGGTCGGCCCTGACCATAAATCCGCAAAATAAGGGCCGGGCGGTCGAAATCGCAAAACATAATCGTAATTCGCCCGTCGGCCTGTAAATGGGCATGAGTTTCATTTCCTGACCCGGCAAGATCAAGATACGCAACGCGTGTCGGCGACAGCACGCGGAATGCATCATAGCCCTTTGGCGACAGATTGATGCGGCCATTTGCTGCGGCTGTAGCGGTAAAAAAGATCGGTTGCCTGCCAATCATTTCGATCTGCTTGTCTGTCAGTGAGTCGGTAAAATCAGCCATGCCGTAATCCTTTTTGAGGTGCGTTAAAACAGATCCTTTACCCCGCGGTGCCTCCGACCGTCAGCGCGCTGACCAGGGTCGTCGGTTGCCCGACGCCCGCAGGGACGCTTTGACCCGCCTTGCCGCAAATGCCGACGCCTTCGTCCAGTGCCATATCATTACCGATGCCGGTCACATTGTTGAGCGCGGTGAAGCCATCACCAATCAGCGTTGCCCCCTTGATCGGATCGCCCAGCTTTCCGTCCTTGACCAGATAAGCCTCGGTGCAGCTGAACACGAACTTGCCCGACACGATATCGACCTGCCCGCCGCCAAAGCTTTTGGCGAAGATGCCGTTTTTGACGCGGCTCAGAAGTTCGGCAGGATCATCATTTCCACCCCGCATAAAGGTATTGGTCATACGCGGCATTGGCGCATGGGCGTAGCTTTCGCGGCGGCCATTGCCGGTCGGCTCCACACCCATCAGGCGCGCGTTCATGCGGTCCTGCATATAGGCGCGCAAAATGCCGTCTTCGATCAGGACATTTTCCTGCGTCGGCGTGCCTTCGTCATCAATCGACAGCGACCCGCGCCGGTTCCGCATCGTGCCGTCGTCGACGACCGTGACGCCCGGCGCAGCGACGCGCTGGCCGATCTTGCCCGAAAAGACCGACGAGCCTTTGCGGTTGAAATCGCCTTCCAGACCATGGCCCACTGCCTCATGCAGAAGGACGCCGGGCCAGCCCGGTCCGAGCAACACGGTCATCTCGCCCGCCGGTGCCGCAACCGACCGCAAATTGGTGAGCGCCTGCGCCAACGCCTCGTCAATGGCATGTTCCCATTCATGGTCCTCGAACAGCTTGTCGTAGAGATAGCGTCCGCCAAAACCATAATTGCCGCTTTCGCGCCGGTCGCCATCCTGCGCAACGATCGAGACGTTCAGCCGCACAAGGGGGCGCACATCGGTGGCGATGAAGCCATCGGCGCGCACGATCTCGACCACGGTCCAGCTACCCGACAGGCTGACGCTAACTTGGGCGACGCGCGGATCGCGGGCGCGGGCGGCGGCATCGATTTTCTGGCAGAGCGCGACCTTCTGCGCAAAGGGCACCAGTTCCAGCGGATTGCCGTCGGTATAAAGGTGCCGGTTATTCTTGCGCGGCGGGGCGGCAGGTTGATCCTTGGCGGGGTCAAGCAGCTTCAATGTTTCGCCCGCACGCCGGATGGCGGCCTCGCTCATATCATTGGCGTGGCTGAACCCCGTCATCTCGCCCGAAACACCGCGCAGGCCGAAACCCGATCCGGTGGAATAATCCGCCATCTTTAGACGGCCATCGTCAAAACCGAAACTTTCGGTCGCGCTATATTGTAGATAGAGCTCGCCATCATCGCAGGCCTTGAGCGCCTTGCGCGTCAAACGCTGGGCCGCGTCGGGGTCAAGCAGGCCGGGTTGATACAGATAGGAACGGGGATCGGTATAAGTCATGCCCCCTATATGGAGAAGCAATGCAGGCGCGAAAAGGTCTAATATAAAACATTGCGATGGGGCGGTGGATCCGCACGCCCTTCCCTCTGCAATCAACCCTGCTAAAGCGACGGCGATGAAAAGCCGATTCCAGTTTTCGATTTCCGCCACCAGCGGCAAAGCCCGCTCCGGGACCATCCAGATGATACGCGGCGAAATCCGCACGCCTGCCTTCATGCCCGTGGGCACCGCCGCGACCGTCAAGGCCATGCGCCCCGCCGAAGTCCGCGCGACGGGGGCGGACATCATCCTGGGCAACACCTATCATCTGATGCTGCGCCCGGGGGCCGAACGGGTGGCGCGGCTGGGCGGGCTGCACAAATTTTCCGGTTGGGACCGGCCGATCCTGACCGACAGCGGCGGCTATCAGGTGATGAGCCTGTCAGCTTTACGCAAAATCACCGAAGAGGGCGTTTCCTTTTCCAGCCATCTGGACGGGTCGAAGCATATGCTGTCGCCCGAACGGTCGATGGAAATCCAGCGCTTGCTTGGGTCGGACATTGTCATGGCCTTTGACGAATGCCCCGCCAACGGGGTCAGCCGCGACGAGGCGATCAAGTCCATGGAATTGTCGATGCGCTGGGCAAAGCGGTCGCGCGATGCCTTTGATGCGGGCGGCGCCCATGCCGAACAGGCCGCCTTATTCGGCATACAGCAAGGCTCGCTCGAAGAAGAATTGCGCAAGCGGTCTGCCGATGCGCTGATCGATATCGGCTTTGACGGCTATGCCGTGGGCGGCCTTGCGGTCGGTGAAGGGCAGGAGGCGATGTTTGGTTGCCTCGACTATGCCCCCGACCAATTGCCCGCCGACCGGCCACGCTATTTGATGGGGGTGGGAAAGCCCGACGATCTGGTCGGCGCGGTCGAACGCGGGATCGATATGTTTGATTGCGTCCTGCCCACCCGCAGCGGACGCAATGGTCAGGCCTTCACCCATTCCGGCCCCATCAACATCCGCAACGCCAAATTTGCAGAGGATCAAGGCCCGATTGATGACCGCTGCACCTGCCCTGTCTGCGCGACATGGACGCGGGCCTATGTGCACCATCTGATACGGTCGGGCGAGATATTGGGCGCGATGCTGATGACACAGCATAATCTGCATTATTACCAGATGCTGATGGCCGATATGCGTGCCGCCATTGCCGACGACCGCTTTGCCGCCTTTGCCTCCGATTTCCGGCGAGGTTATCTGAAGACATGAACGCCATCCGCAACGCCATCACCTGCGCCTCCGCCAACAGCCCGTTCCTCTCTGGCTTGATGGAGCGCAATCCCGATCTGATGGCATTGATCGAAGCAGGCGACCTTGACGCCGCGCTGGACAGCGCCTTGGCGCGCCAGTCGGATACGGTCGGTTCGGCCCTCCGGCGGCAGCGGCAGGGCGTGGCACTGGTGACGGCGCTTGCCGACCTTGCCGGACTATGGGACCTGACCCGCGTCACCCGCATCCTTTCGGATTTCGCCGACCACGCGCTCGACCAAGCCATCGCCGCCGCCATAGAGGAACGCGTGCCCGGGGCACCTAATCAGGGTTTTGCCGTCATCGCGCTGGGCAAGCATGGCGGGCGGGAGCTGAACTATTCGTCCGACATCGATCCGATTTTCCTGTTCGACCCGCAGACGCTGCCCCACCGCGAACGCGATGATGTGGCCGAGGCTGCGGTCCGCTACGGACGGCGCGTGATCGAATTGCTGTCGGCGCTGGATGCCGATGGCTATGTCTTTCGCGTCGACATGCGCCTGCGCCCCTCGCCCGAAGTCAGCCCCATCGTCCTGCCGGTCGAGGCCGCGATCAGCTATTATGAATCGAGCGCGCTGGCGTGGGAGCAGGCCGCCTTCATCCGCTCGCGCGTCTGTGCGGGCGACCGGCCGCTCGGCGATTATTTCCTCAATGCCATCCAGCCGTTCATCTGGCGCAAGTCGCTCGATTTCGGGCAGCTCAAGAACATCACCGCGATGACCGCGCAGATCCGCGACCATTATGCCAAGGGGCAGAAAATCGGTCTCGGCTATGATCTGAAGCGTGGCCATGGCGGCATCAGGGAATGCGAATTTTTCGCGCAGGCGCACCAGTTGATCCATGGCGGCCGCGACGTCGCCCTGCGCAATCCCGATACCCGCGAAGCCTTGGCCGCGCTTGCAAGTGCCGGCTGGATCAAGCCGGAGGAATCGGACACGTTAAGCGCGGCCTATGAACAGTTGCGGACCGCTGAACATCGCCTGCAAATGCACAGCGACCGGCAAACGCACAGCATCCCCGACAATCGCGACACCGCCGATGCCGTCGCGCGGCTGCACGGGCTGGCCGATGCCGACGCCCTGATCGAGATCATCCGGCCCATCTCGACATCGGTGGCCGCGATCTACGACCGGATGGTGGACGCCAGCGGCAGCGCGGGGCCGCGCATGGCCGAAGACGGCCTGCCGCTGGAGGAGCAACTCGCCGATCTAGGCTATGCCGACCCGGCGGCGGTGATGCAGCGTATGACCCGCTGGCGCAGCGGCAATATCCGCGCGATCCGCAGCCCGTCGGCGCGCGACGCGTTCGAGGCTGTGCTCCCCGCCTTGCTGAAGGCAATTGCCGACGCCCCCGATTCCGACCGCGCGATTGCCCGCTTCGACAATATGATCGAGGCGATGCCGAGCGCGATCAACGTGTTCCGCCTGCTGGAGGCGCGGCCCGGACTGCTGCAACTGGTGGCCGATATCTTGAGCTACGCCCCCACGCTTGCCGACGACCTTGGACGGCAAAGCCGCTATCTCGACGCGCTGATCGATAACAGCGCCATGGATTTGCCGGGCGATGTAACCCGGCTTCTCGTCGCAATGAAGCGCCGGATCGGGACCGCCGATTATCAATCCACCCTCGACATCGTCCGCGACTATGTGGGCGAGAAACGCTTTGCTCTGGGCGTCCAGTTGATCGAAGGGCGGAACGACGCGCTCGATATCGCGCGCAGCTACGCCCATTTGGCAGAGGCGGCGTTGCAAACCCTGACCGCCGCCACCGTGGCCGAGTTTGAAAAGACCCATGGCAAGGTTCCGGACAGCGAGCTTGTCATTCTCGCGCTCGGGCGGCTTGGCGGCGAGGCGTTGACCCATGCGTCGGACCTTGACCTCATCCTGCTCTTCACCGGCGACCATCTCGCCGAATCCGACGGCGCGCGGCCCTTGGGTGCCACCCAATATTATAACCGTCTGGCCCAGCGCGTGATCGCATCGCTGAGCGTGCCGACCGCATCCGGTGCGCTGTATGAAGTCGACACCCGCCTGCGGCCCTCGGGCGCCGACGGTTTGCTCTGCGCTTCGGTGAAAAGCTTCGGCCAGTATCAGCGGGAAAATGCATGGACGTGGGAGCACATGGCGCTGACCCGTGCCCGGCTGCTCTTCGGTTCGGATGCCGCGTGCGGCGATGTACGCGGCATCATCGTCGATGTCCTGAACGCCGGGCGCAATGTCGACAAGACCCGGACCGAAATCGCCGACATGCGCAAGGACATGGCCGCCCATAAGTCGCCCAAAGGCGAGCTGGATGTAAAGTTGCTGCCCGGCGGGCTCGTCGATATGGAGTTCATCATCCATATGCTGCAACTCACCCGACATGAAGGTTTGATGCCGCAACTGGGCCCTGCCATCGATATGCTGGTGCGCGCCGGACATTTGCCCGCCGACTTTGCGCAAGCCTATGCGCTTTTGGGACGCTTGCTGGTGATGGTCCGGCTGGTAGCGCCTGACTGCGCCGTCCCGCCCGCTGCAGCGCAAAGCTTGATTGCACAGGGTCTGGGCTATGCCGACTGGAATGCCCTAAAAGCAGCGATTAGGGATTATCGCGGGGTTGTCACGGTGGAATGGGAGCGCCTATTTGGCCCACGTGATTTTTAAAGGATGCCGAAAATGACCGATGTGAACGATATGCTTCCCGATGTAACGGTGCTCGACAGCGCAGGAACTGCCGTCAACCTTGCGGCGCTCAAGGGGCCTTTGGTGCTCTATTTCTATCCCAAGGCCGACACGCCGGGATGCACCAACGAGGCGAAGGACTTTACCGCGCTGGCCTCCGAATTCGGAGCGCTAGGGTGTCCAGTATATGGCATGTCAAAAGACAAGCCTGCAAAGCTCGCCAAATTCGCCGCCAAATATGACCTGAATGTCACGCTGCTTTCGGACGAAGCCAGCGACGCCACCGAAAAGATGGGGGCATGGGTCGAAAAGTCGATGTACGGCAAAAGCTATATGGGCATTGACCGGTCGACCTATCTGGTCGGCAAGGACGGCAAGGTGAAGCAGGTCTGGCGCAAGGTGAAGGTGAAGGATCACGCCGCCGAAGTCCTCGCCGCGGCAAAGGCGCTTGGGTGAACGCACCGATCGCCAAC
Organism: Sphingorhabdus sp.; assembly: GCF_046154385.1. Taxonomy (GTDB): domain Bacteria; phylum Pseudomonadota; class Alphaproteobacteria; order Sphingomonadales; family Sphingomonadaceae; genus Sphingorhabdus_B. The sequence continues at coordinate 47,010 of NZ_JBJXFW010000044.1, forward strand.
CCGGTTACCCTCGGCCAAGCGTGCCAATCCGTCCTCCTCACCGCTGATCCCCATGCCAAGGTGATGGCGGCGCGGGCTGCGGCGCGTCACTGGCGGTTGGGGCGGCTGGGGCACCGCTTCGACGTGCCGATGCCCGATGCCCCTGCGCGTCCCGAACATCCGCAGCTTTTGGCACCCGGCATGATGCCCAAAAGACGCAAGGGCGGGACCGAGGCCAACCGCATCGCCCTGTTGCACGCCCTGGCCCATATCGAATTTGTGGCCATTGATCTGGCCTTCGATCTGGTCGGCCGATTCGGCGGCCAATTCCCTGCAGCCTTTGCCGATGACTGGATGAAGGTCGGTGCGGATGAGGCCATGCACTTTGTTTTGCTCGACCGGCGGCTGCGGCAATTGGGCAGTTTCTATGGCGCACATCCGGCGCATGATGGCCTTTGGGAATCGGCCCATGAGACACGCCATGATGCTCTTGCACGGCTTGCCGTTGTGCCGATGGTATTGGAAGCGCGCGGCCTCGATGTGACGCCTGCGACCATCACGCGATTCGAATCGGCGGGTGATTCGGTCTCCGCAATAATCCTGAATCGCATCTATAATGACGAGATTTCCCACGTTTTTGCCGGAACAAAATGGTTTGAGGCAGGCTGTTCCGAGCGCAGAATCTTACCAAAAGATTACTGGAAACTGCTGGTAAACCGTCACTTTCGCGGGTCCGTTAAGCCCCCATTCAACGACTCAGCGCGTTTGAGCGCCGGTTTGTCCCGCGATTATTACGCATAGGTTGCAATGCCTGAAAGTCTGCGTCACCACATCGTCACATAAGGGGTGGGCAGAATAACTGCCTTTGTAAAACTTCGGGGCTGCGCTTGGCGCGGGTCGCAACAAAAGGTAAGTAAACATTATGGTACGCAGCGCTTTGGCCGATGGCCAATCACTGATAATCAAGTTTGTTTCTGCGCTTGCCTTGATGGTTGCCGCTGTTTCAGTAAATCCCGCATACGCCAATTCCGCTGCTGCTTCTGACAGTTTTCGTGTCAAACCAGAAGATTTGAGAGCCAATCAAACGGCTTTGGGCACATCCGATCCAGAATTTCGCGCTCTCAATGACAGCTGGGGCCGCATCGTCGGTACCGCTTCCAAGGTTCAGGTCGCTGTGCCATCGATCAATCCGGTCGAGGTTATGAAATTTTCGAGCGGCTTCGGGTATCGCAACGCGCCAACACGTGGTGCCAGCCGCAATCACAAGGGGATCGATATCCCCGGTCCTGTTGGCACACCTATCTACGCAACCGCCGATGGCGTTATTGGCCGCGCGCAATGGTTGGGTGGCTACGGCAAATATGTTGAAATCAACCACGGTAACGCGGTGCAAACACGTTACGGACACCTGTCGGCGATGAACGTGGTTTCTGGACAGACTGTCCGTAAGGGTGATATTTTAGGATATATGGGCTCCACGGGTCGCTCCACCGGTAGTCATTTGCATTATGAAGTCCGCATCGCGGGCGAAGCAATCAATCCAACTGCTTTTCTGTCGCCTTTGACTTCTGAATCAAATATCTTGATTGCTAGCAAAACTGCTGATAGCAAATCGATAGGCGGTCCTGCTGAAGACGAGTAAGCTTACCGGCTAAACGCATCACCTTTGGGAGAGGGTGTAAATTTGGGGGCTGGCAAAGGAAACTCTGCCGCCCCTTTTCTTTATCTGCTGCACAGCCTACATGGGATGTATGTCTGAAACTCCCGCCATATCCATGACCGATAACGCCGCCCGCCGGGTTGCGGAAATTGCCGTCAAGCTGGGCAAACCGCCAATCTTGCGCTTGTCTGTCGAGGGCGGCGGCTGTTCGGGCTTCCAATATCGCTTCGGCCTGGCCGAAAGCGTCGAGGCCGACGACATCCGGGCCGACGGAACCGGCGCTTCTCTGGTGGTAGATCCCATTAGCCTCGATCTGGTGCGTGGCTCGGCAATCGACTTTGTCGAATCGCTTGGTGGCAAGTCCTTTCAGGTCACCAACCCGCAGGCCCAGGCCGGGTGCGGCTGCGGTTCCAGCTTTTCGGTTTAGAAATTCCGCTGCGGTGCAGAACCGCACGCAAAATTTCAATTCACCCCAGATGTGCTCTGGCGTCTCGAACCAACTGCGCTAAAACGGGCTATGCGTATCGCGACTTATAATATCAATGGTGTCAAAGCCCGGCTGCCGCGTTTGCTGGAGTGGCTGGACGAAACCAAACCCGACATTGCCTGCCTGCAAGAGGTGAAGTCGCAAGATGACGGCTTTCCGGTCGGCGAATTTGAACGCGCGGGCTATGGCGCGATCTGGCACGGGCAGAAATCCTTTAACGGCGTTGCCATTCTCGCCCGCAATGCGCAGCCTGTCGAGGCGCAGCGGACCTTGCCCGGGGACCCGGAAGACGAACATGCCCGCTATCTGGAGGCTGATGTTTTTGGGGTGCGCGTCGCGAGCATCTATTTGCCCAACGGCAATCCGCAGCCGGGACCGAAGTTCGACTATAAGCTGAAATGGATGCAGCGTCTGCGGGCGCGCGCAGCCGGGTTGATGACGGCGGAGATACCGGCGGTGCTGGCGGGCGACTATAATGTCATTCCGACGCCGAAGGATATATGGTCGGCCTCTGCGATGCTCGACGATGCCCTGCGCCAGCCCGAGAGCATTGCGGCCTACCGGACCTTGCTGGCCGAAGGTTGGACCGACGCGCTGGCAACGCATTATCCGCAAGGCGGGGTGTGGACCTATTGGGATTTTCAGGCCGGCGCATGGCAGCGCGACCATGGCTTCCGCATCGACCATCTGTTGCTCAGCCCATTGTTGGCCGACCGGCTGGTTGCCTGCGGCGTCGATAAAGACCATCGTGGCCGCGAAAAGGCCAGCGACCACGCGCCAACATGGATCGAACTGGCGGCATAAATCTTCATAAGATCAGTATCTTGGGCATCTTGACTTGACGTTTATCCTAATTTCTGTAAATACAGAAATAACGAAAAGGACGAGTCGCCATGGGCGTTGAGAAATATCCCGAAGCACTTGAGTTCATCCTGCACTGGGGTGAAATGGGCACTCATTGGGGTGCTAACCGCTCGGTCGCGCAGGTGCACGCGCTGCTCTATCTGAGCGACCAGTCACTGGATGCCGAGGCGATTTGCGAGGCGCTCGATCTGGCTCGCTCCAATGTGTCGACGGCGCTCAAGGAATTGCAGGGCTATGGCATTGTCCGCCGGACCCATATTCCCGGCGATCGGCGCGACCATTTTACCGCGGAAACTGAGCTTTGGGACCTGTTCATGGCGATTACCGCCGAGCGTAAAAGGCGGGAGATCGATCCGACGATCACCAAGCTTGCGGAACTGAAGGACCGCATGGCGGCGAACAAGGATCTCCCCGCCCATGTGCGTGAGCGGATCGGACGGATGCACGAATTTATCGCGACCCTGACCGGATGGTATGAACAGGTGCGCGGCCTCAAGAAATCCACGTTGATTTCGCTCATGAAGCTGGGTGCAAAGGTCGCCCGCTTCGTCCCCGGATCAAAGGACTAACCCCAGCTGGAGAAGACCCATGCCACCTGAACATTCGCATATCTAATCATTTCGATTTTTACAGAAATTAAAGAAAGTTATTTTCTAACGTGAAAGGACAAAGTCATGACCTTATTAGCTTATGGCCTCTACCTCATCCTCGCGATCGGCATGACGATCTGGGTCGCGTGGACGCTCAGCACCAACGGCAAAATCTATCTGATTCGCTGTTTCGGGCATGATGCGGAGTTGGCGACGTCCGTGAACCATTTGTTGGTGGTCGGCTTCTACCTCGTCAATCTGGGCTTCATCGCTCTCGCCTTGAGCGGAGCGGGGACGGTCAAGGATGCGCCCGAACTTATGCGCTTTCTGGGCTGGTATGTCGGATTGGCGGTGCTCGTTCTCGGCGGTATGCACTTCTTCAACATGGGCGCGGTCACGCGGCATGGGAAGAAAGTCGCCGATTGGGTGCATCAGCAAGCCCCTGCCCCCACGCCCGATCCAGCCCCCGAGCGCATTGTTGCCAGAACGCGGGGCGATAGCTTGCTCGACTAGAGCCGATACGCACAAATAGTTTGCCGCCGCCGCTGCGCCGATATGGACAGCGGCGGCGGTTATGCCTATCGGCTGGTCATGTCGATTCAGCCATCAGATTCCATCCTCATCATCGATTTCGGGTCGCAAGTGACCCAGCTCATAGCCCGCCGCGTGCGCGAGGCCGGGGTCTATAGCGAAATCGCCCCCTTCAACGCGGCGCAGGCGGCTTTTGAGCGCATGCAGCCCAAGGGCATCATCCTGTCGGGCGGCCCTGCCTCCACCACAGAGGCCGGCTCCCCCCGCGCACCGCAATGCGTCTTTGACAGCGGCCTTCCCATCTTGGGCATCTGCTACGGCCAGCAGACCATGATGATGCAGCTCGGTGGCCATGTGACGGGCGGCGAAGGCGGCGAATTCGGCCGCGCTTTTATCGAGGTTGAAAAGCCCTGCACCCTGTTCGACGGCGTCTGGGGCGAGGGGGAAAAGCATCAGGTGTGGATGAGCCATGGCGACAAGGTCACAAGCCTTGCCCCCGGCTTCGAAGTCGTCGCCACCAGCGATGGCGCACCCTATGCCTTCATCGCCGACGAGGCACGGCGCTATTACGGCATCCAGTTCCACCCCGAGGTGGTGCACACACCCGATGGCGCAAAGCTGATTTCCAACTTCGTGCATAAGGTCTGCGGCCTTGCCGGCGACTGGACCATGGCCGAATTCCGCGCCACCAAAATTGCCGAGATCCGCGCGCAGGTCGGCTCCGGCCGCGTCATTTGCGGCCTTTCGGGGGGCGTTGATTCCTCCGTCGCCGCGATCCTGATTCACGAAGCGATCGGCGCGCAGCTGACTTGCGTCTTCGTCGATCACGGCCTGCTGCGGATGAACGAGCGCGAGCAGGTCGAAACGCTGTTCCGCGACCATTATAATATCCCGCTCGTCGTCGTCGATGCCGAGGCGCGCTTCATGGCTGGCCTTGCGGGCGTCACTGATCCGGAAAAGAAGCGCAAGTTCATCGGCGCGGAATTCATCAACGTGTTTGAAGAAGAAGCGAAGAAAATTGGCGGCGCGGACTTCCTCGCCCAGGGCACGCTCTACCCCGATGTGATCGAGAGCGTCAGCTTCACCGGCGGACCTTCGGTGACGATCAAGAGCCACCACAATGTCGGCGGCCTGCCCGCGCGCATGAACATGCAACTGGTCGAACCGTTGCGCGAACTGTTCAAGGATGAAGTCCGCGCATTGGGCCGCGAACTCGGGCTCAACGACCAGTTTGTCGGCCGCCACCCCTTCCCCGGCCCCGGCCTTGCGATCCGCATTCCGGGCGAAGTGACCAAGGAACGCTGCGACATCCTGCGCAAGGCCGACGCCGTCTATCTCGAAGAAATCCGCAACGCCGGCCTGTACGATGCGATCTGGCAGGCTTTCGCCGTATTGCTGCCCGTCCGCACGGTCGGCGTGATGGGCGACGGGCGGACCTATGACAATGTCTGCGCCTTGCGCGCCGTCACCAGCACAGACGGCATGACCGCCGACATCTACCCCTTCGACAGCGCATTCTTAAGCCGCGTGTCCACGCGCATCATCAACGAGGTCAAGGGCATCAACCGCGTCGTCTACGACTATACGTCAAAGCCCCCGGGTACAATCGAATGGGAATGATGGCGACATGAAGCGCATCGATGGCGCGATTTCCGGCGGATGCCAATGCGGTGCGGTGCGCTATCATGCGACCGCCGTGCTCGACACATCGCACATCTGCCATTGCCGGATGTGCCAGAAGGCGGTGGGCAATTTCTTCGCCGCCCTGATCGGCATCCCGCGCGATGCCTTTGCATGGACACGGGGGACACCCGCCCTTTTCCAAAGTTCCGATCTCGTCACCCGCGGCTTTTGCGCCGAATGCGGCACGCCGCTGCTCTATGACTATGCGACGAGCGCGCATCTGAACGTCACCACCGGATCGCTCGACAATCCGGCCGCCTTCCCGCCTCAGGTACAATTCGGGGCGGAGGGACGGATGCCCTGGTATGGCGACCTGTGCGCTCTGGCTGACGAAGGCAGCACCGAAGATACCATGGCCGAATATGTCGGCGAAATCCGCGCCAGCAATCACCAGCATCCCGACCATGACACCGACCATTGGCCAAGCTGATGCCGCGCACGCCCGATCTTTCCGCCAGCCAGTTGAGCGAAGTTATCGAGATGGCGCTGTCCGATCATGTCGGCTTTTCGCTGATCGAACAGCAGCACGGCCTTTCGCCGGACGAGGTAAAAAACCTTATGCGAACACACCTAAAACCCGCTAGCTACAAGATTTGGCGAAAACGGGTGCGTGACTTTGGTGAGCGGCGGGAGCATTATAAATGACCATCACATTTTATGGCATACCCAATTGCGATTCGGTCAAAAAGGCGCGGAAATATCTCGACGAACGCGGGGTCGAATATCTTTTTCACGATTACAAAAAAAGCGGAATAGAAATCGCTGCTCTTGAACGGTGGGTGGCGCTCGTCGGTTGGGAAAAGCTGCTGAACAAGGCGGGGACGACTTTCAAAAAGCTGTCCGATACAGATAAAGTCGATATCGACACAAAAAAGGCCATCGCGCTGATGCAAGCCTACCCGTCCATGATCAAGCGCCCCGTCGTCGAAGGTGGCTCCAATTTGCTGGTCGGGTTCAATCCCGATGTCTATGATCAGGCAAAATTCTGAGCCATGAAAATCCTGCTTCTCTTTTTTACCGCCGCGTTTTTGTCCGCCTGCTCTATTTCGGAAAGCCACGCCATGCAAAAACCACTTGATGGCCAAGTCATTGTTATCGCGCATCGCGGGGCCAGCGGTGAACGACCAGAACATAGCATAGCGAGCTATGCGCTTGCGATTGAACAAGGCGCCGATTTTATCGAGCCGGATCTGGTGCTGACAAAAGATGGCATTTTGGTCGCCCGGCATGAAAACGAGATATCGGAAACCACCGATGTTGCGTCAAAAGCAGAATTTGCGGATCGCAAAACGACCAAGACAATCGACGGCCAGACCATGACGGGCTGGTTCACCGAGGACTTCACCCTCGCCGAGCTCAAAACCCTGCGCGCAAAAGAGCGGCTGCCGCAGCTACGCCAGGCCAATATGGCCTATGATGGGCAATTCGAGATCCCGACATTTGACGAGATATTGGAACTTGCCAAAACCAAAAGCATAAGCACCGGGCGTACCATCGGTGTCTACCCCGAAACCAAACATCCCAGCTATTTCGCGGCCATTGGCCTGCCGCACGAAGCTCCTCTGTTGTCGCTTTTGCAGGCATATGGCCACATCGAAAAGTCTGCACCGATATTCATCCAATCGTTTGAAGTTGAAAATCTAAAGGCGCTCCGGAGGAAAACCAAATTGCGGTTGATCCAGTTGATGGATGAAAAAGGGAGCCCTGCGGACCGGCCCGACCTAAGCTATCCGGGCATGGCAACGCCGGAGGGATTGAAGGCGATTGCAGAATATGCCGATGGCATAGGCCCCAACAAAGCGCTCGTCATACCGCGCAATATGCTTGGTAATCTGACCGAGCCCACTCCACTCGTTCGCGACGCGCATGAAGCTGGATTGGCGGTGCATCCCTGGACATTTCGCCGCGAAAACTACTTCCTGCCATTGAGCGCAAAATCGGGCATTGATCCGCGAGACGCAGGCGACATTGTACAGGAAATCCGAGCTTTCATTGCCGCGGGCGTGGATGGAATTTTTAGTGACAACCCAGCGCAGGCAGTCGCGGCCATCGGCGAATGATGCGAGGCCGTGATGTTATGGCTTACACCACGTGAAGCTTTAACGTTCGCCATAATATAAGCACAGCAGCCATCATCAAAGTGGCGGCCAACATATAGGGTGCGCCCGGGAAAAAAATTCCCTCTTTATCGGCATAGGCTCCGAAAACCGCCGTCATGACCGGCGGTCCAAATATCGCCGTTAGACTAACGATGCTTCCGATGGCTCCTTGCAACTCGCCCTGGGCATCTTCCGATATTTTCACCGTCATCAGGCTTTGCATAGCCGGGAAGGTCAAGCCAGTGATCGATCCCACGATCAGCCCCAAAATTGCGATGCTGGTCGACCCCGCAAAGCCGATGATAAGATAGCTGGGTATACCAAAAACCAAGCTCCACACCGCTGTTCGCACGGCACCGAAACGGTCTATCGCCTTTCCGACAAGCAATCCTTGGATGACCGCCAGCAACATTCCAAAAAGGGCAACCGTTGCCCCGATGGTCAATGGCGACCAATTGAATTTCAACGCGCCGTAATAACTCCATACGGCAAAATTTGACTGGGCCGCCAACTGCATGAAGAAAATGCAGATGAGGCAACCTAATACCAATGGCGTCTTGGCCATTTGCAGCATCGTCCCGAACGGATTGGCGCGAGCAAAGTCGAAACGTCGCCGCTTTTCAGTCGGCAATGTTTCCTTGAGCGCATAGACGCCATAAGCCACGCCGATGACGCACAAAACGCTTGCCGCCATAAACGGCACACGATCACCAAATAAGCCCAATGCGCCACCCAGTGCGGGGCCAAGCACAAAACCGGCCGCCCCTGCGCCACCCAATATGCCATATACCGAACCCCGCTTTGCCGGTTCAACAACATCTGCAACACAGCTATTGGCGGCAGCCCAGGTGGCGCCCATGACACCGGAAATCATCCGGCCGATGAAAAGCCAGAACAATGACGGTGCCCATGCCATCAGCGCGTAATCAATACCAAGCGCGGCGAGCGTTATAAGCAAAACGGGGCGACGGCCAAAATGGTCGGAAAGGCCCCCGATGATGGGCGAAAACACGAATTGCATGATGGCATAGGCAAAGAGCAGCCATCCACCAATTTCGGCGGCCCTGTCGACCCCTTCCCCGCTTAAGTCCATAACCAGCGTTGGCATCACCGGAACAATCAAGCCGATGCCCGCCATGTCGATAAAAACGATAAAGGCGATAAGGCCGAGCGTTGGATTTTTCTGAACTTTTCCCACATCGCCTCCGCAGATCGGGATAATGCGGCATAGGACAAAGGTCAAGTTGAAGGCCTGAACCTGGCCGGGGAGCGGGTGTTCAGGCCTTCGATGCTGCGCGGCATTCAGGGAATGTCATTTTGCCATCTGAATATTTCTTCAAGCGGTTTTCCAAACACATGGGCAATGCGGAATGCGACTTCGAGCGAGGGCGAATATTTGCCTTGTTCGATCGCGGCGATGGTTTGGCGGGTGACGCCGACTTTTTCTCCTAAATCGCCTTGCGTCATTTCACCGTTGAGAAATCGCAGAGTCTTTATGTCGTTGCCAAAGGGAATTTGCGGCATGATCAATAACCCCGGCGATAATAATATAATTGGGACCCGACACGGACCAATTCGGCAATCACGGCTGTGGCAATCAGCAAGTTGAGATACACGCCCGGACTAAACCGATAGAATATCGCGATCATATTTCCCCAGACTCCAAGGATTAGCGGATAATAGGCCAGATGGGTGCCACGGATATGGATGCTGCGTTCACGTTCGTCCTCTTTCAACTGGGCTTCTTGTGGTTTCCGGAGCGCAAAAAAAGCGGCTGTAAAAGCAATCACCACAACAATAATGATCGTGACCGGCACCAGCATTCCCGCAACAGCGACGACACCGACAGGTATTGAAATCATTGACCAGGGATAAGACAGAAAATACCAGCCGAACGCTATCGTCAAAGCAATGAACGCAGCCCAGTGGGTTTGTTCGCGAAAAGACATAATTGCTACTCCTATGTGATTTGATTCGAACTTAATGTTCGATATATTTAACATTGAGTCAAGTTAAAATAACATTTCACCCGTTCTTGCTTTTGCTATGCCGCATTTGTCGCTAAGCCCCCGGCATGTCTACACGACCCCAAACGCTCACCTTCGACACGTCAACCAGCCGTGCCAACCCGACACCTTCGCCGATGAAGCGGCTGACGGTGCCCCGTATCCGGCAACGCAAGGGTGGAGAGCCGCTCGTCATGTTGACGGCCTATACTGTCCGCATGGCCCAGCTTCTTGACCCGCATTGCGATATGCTGCTGGTGGGCGATTCGTTAGGGCAAGTCATTTATGGCTTACCGCACACCGTGGCAGTTACGATGGAAATGATGGCGGCGCATGGCGCTGCGGTTGTTCGCGGCAGTTATCATGCTGCGGTCATTGTCGATATGCCTTTTGGATCATACGAAGCCTCGCCCGAACAAGCCTTTGTCAATGCGTCGCGCTTGTTGAAAGAAACAGGTGCGGCGGCGGTCAAGATCGAAGGTGGACGGGTTCTGGCGCCCACGGTCGAATTTCTGACATCACGCGGCATCCCTGTTATGGCCCATGTCGGCCTGACTCCTCAGGCGGTGAACATACTGGGCGGCTACGGCGTGCGTGGCAAAAGCCCGGAAGAAGCCAAATCCATTGTCGAAGACGCCGTGGCAATGTCCGACGCAGGCGCGTTTTCGATGGTGATCGAAGGGGTTTTGGAACCCATTGCCATTGAAATTACCAATAAAATCGACTGCCCCACAATCGGCATCGGCGCATCGGCACAGTGCGATGGGCAAGTCTTGGTTACCGAAGACATGCTGGGCCTGTTCGACCGGGTGCCCAAATTTGTTAAAAAATTCGGGAATATGGGCTTGTCCGTCGAAGAAGCAGTGCGCGAATATGCAAGTGGGGTGCGTGACCGCAGTTTTCCCGGCCCGGACCAACTTTACGAGCCTGTTTGAAGCAGGGCTAGCCTAGCGGAGTGAGTCCCGCTAAGGACGGCGCAACAATATGGTTATCATGCAATTTCGGAGGCCCTTTTGGCTTTAACACCGACTGAAAAACGCGCCGGAAGCGATGAAGCGTTTCTGCGCGAAGTAGACGACGCAGTCCGCGCCAGCGATCTTACACATATCTGGACCCGTTACGGCCGGTGGCTGCTGGCAGCTGTTGTTGCCGGGCTTTTGGCTTTTGGTGGATGGATCGTCTATCACAACGTCCAACAGGCCGCTGCCGACAAGCAAAGCGAGCAATTTGTCGACGCAATGGATAAATTGCGTGCCGGACAAGCCAAAGAAGGTCGCGTCAAGCTGGCCAAATTCTTTACGGCGGAACAACCGGGCTATCGTGCGATGGCATTCATGGTTGAAGCGAATCTGCTCGGCGAAGATGGCAAAACCAAAGATGCAATCGCAATGTATGCTAAGGTAGCCAAAGACAGCAGCCTGCCCCAAACATTCCGGGATATGGCGCTGATCCGTCAGACAAGCGCGGAATTCGACACGCTTGCCCCGCAAGCCGTTGTCGATCGGCTAAAACCTCTGGCAACGCCAGGGCACCCTTGGTTCGGGAGCGCCGGAGAATTGACGGCTTTGGCCTATATGAAGATGGGAAAAGACAATATCGCTGGCCCCATTTTTGCCAAAATTGCCAAGCAGGAAGGTATGCCGCCAAGCCTTCAGAGCCGGTCTCAGCAAATGGCGGGGGCACTCGGCATCGATACCGTTCAGGTTGACGAAAAGCCGAATGCCACAAAAGCGACAGATACTGCCGCGACCCAGGGAGAGTGAATAGGTGAAAATCAACGCAAAATTGCTTTTGGCTCTGGCCGCTTCTGCGACGCTGGGCGGCTGTGCCGTCCTTGATAGCGTGCGCGGTGATGCCGGGAAAAAGAATAATACACCCACAATTGGTAATCGCGTCGATATTCTGGGAACAGAACGTGACATGGAAGTCGATCCGGCGCTCAGCAGTGTTGCGGTTATTCTGCCACCACCGCTTGTAAATGACGCCTGGGCACAGCCGGGTGGAAATGCGTCGAAATCCCCTGGCCATGTGGAACTGGGCCGGACCGTTACCCGCATCTGGAGCGCCAATGTGACAGGCTCTAACCCGAGGGCGCGCCTTGCCGCGAGCCCCGTCGTTAGCGACGCACGGGTGTATGTTGTGGACACGACAGCACGGATATCCGCGTTCGACGCAAATAGCGGTGCACCCTTGTGGTCAAACGCCTTGGAAATCGACGACGACGGCAAGCCCTCACGCTTTGGCGGCGGCGTTAGTGCGACTAGCACAAATATATTTGCAACAAACGGTGTCGGCGACGTTACCGCTCTGGCTGCCGATACAGGCGCTGTTGTTTGGAAGAAACGTCCGGCGGGGCCCCTGCGCGGGGCTCCTACTCTGTCCAACGGCAATGTGTATGTCATGACCCAGGACAATCAAATCTACGCTCTACGCCAAACCGATGGCGAGCCCCAATGGAATGAGGCTGGACCTGTTGCGGCCTCCGGAATTTTCGGCGTTGGTGCCCCTGCGGCTGCGCAAGGAACGGTCATCGCCGGATATTCGAGCGGTGAGCTTGCCGCCTATCGATACGAAAATGGTCGCAGCTTGTGGACCGATACACTGTCGCGGACGGCAATGTCGACGTCGGTTTCAACACTGACTGATATCGATGCGGATCCCGTAATCGATCGGGGGCGTGTATTTGCCCTCGGCAAAGGCGGACGGATGGCATCCTACGAGCTAGTGACCGGCCAACGTATTTGGGAAATCAACATTGCCGGTATTTCGACACCTGTTTCCGCCGGGGAGTGGGTGTTTGTCATGACAGACGAAGCTAGGCTTCTTTGCGTTGCGCGGTCCAGTGGCAAGATCCGCTGGATTTCGAAATTGCAACGCTATGACAATGAAGAAAAAAAGAAGGGTCCAATCAGCTGGTATGGACCGATATTGGCGGGTGGGCGGCTGATCGTAGCAAGTTCGCGCGGGAACATCTGGTCTGTATCGCCTGAAGAGGGCGTCGCAAATGAAGTATTTGATCTGAAGGCCTCTGTCTCGCTGGCTCCTGTCGTTGCAAATAGTACATTGTATATTCTAGACGATTCAGGCCGGATTTCAGCCTTCCGCTGATAACATAAAGGAGTAATGCCGGCATGTTGCCGACCGTAGCCATTATTGGTCGCCCAAATGTCGGCAAGTCCACCTTGTTTAACCGCCTGGTTGGCAAGAAACTTGCGCTCGTCGACGATACCCCCGGTGTGACGCGCGACCGACGTGAAGGTCAGGGCCGTCTTTTCGACCTTGAATTCACGATCGTCGACACTGCCGGTTATGAAGATGAGGACCCGGACACCCTGCCGGGCCGGATGCGAATGCAGACCGAGGCAGCCATAGCCGGCGCGCAAGTCGCGCTGTTCCTAATCGACGGCCGTGCAGGCGTTACGCCATTGGATGAAGAAATCGCCCGCTGGCTGCGAAGCAGTGCGACCCCGGTCGTACTTGCGGTCAACAAGGCGGAGGGCAAGCAAGGCGATGACGGCATATTGGAGAGCTATGCCTTAGGCTTTGGCGACCCGATAGCGATCAGCGGTGAACATGGCGAAGGCATGGCGGACCTGTTTCAGGTGCTGTTGCCACATATCGATGGTGGAGCATTCGAGGAGCAGGATCCGGAAGCACCCGATGCCATTTTGAAACTGGCGATTGTCGGCCGACCAAATGCTGGGAAATCAACGCTTATCAACAAATTGCTCGGCGAAAACAGGCTGATTACCGGCCCGGAAGCGGGAATTACCCGCGACAGTATATCGATCGACTGGATTTGGACCGACCCCAATCCGAAACAGGGCGAGCCCGACGAAGAGGGCAATGTTCCGCCGATGCTTACCGAGCGCCGCGTGCGGTTGATTGACACGGCTGGCATGCGAAAACGCGCCAAGGTTCAGGATAAGCTGGAAAAACTATCGGTCGCCGACGCCCGGCACGCCATCGATTTTGCCGAAGTGGTGGTGTTGCTGCTCGATGCGACCAAGGGACTGGAAGTGCAGGACCTCAAGATCGCCGATCATGTGATTCAAGAGGGCCGAGCCCTTATTATTGCGATTAACAAATGGGATATCGCTGAAAATGGCAGCAGCCTGTTCAATGGCATCCGCGGCGCATTGGAAGAAGGCCTGTCCCAGTTGAAAGGCGTGCCGTTGATTGCTGTTTCCGCGACAACCGGCAAAGGTCTGGATATTATGATCTCTGCCGCTTTTGACGCGCGCGAAGCATGGAACAAGCGGGTACCAACCGGTATTCTCAATCGCTGGTTTGAAGCAGCTATCGCCGCCAATCCGCCCCCTGCACCCGGCGGCAAACGAATTAAGTTGCGGTATATGACGCAGGCGCGAAACCGGCCGCCCACCTTTGTGATCTTCGGTAACCGGACGGATGAGCTTCCGGCCAGCTATGCGCGTTACTTGCTGAACGGCATTCGCCGCGATCTTGATTTTGGGGCAGTTCCCGTTCGGATCAATTTCAGATCATCAAAGAATCCCTTTGCTGACAACGGATGAACCGCGTGTTTGCCGAACAGATTATGTCAACGCTCTGTTTACTTCTCCAGGTGTAAAGGAAACCGACAGGACCATTTTCGTTGTCCATGGAGCAGCGCGTTGACCGATAAGCCGGATGATCTGATTGACTGGAAGACTTTTACCGAAACCCGCAACCTGTTGGGCGCAGGTTTTGTGCGGATTTTGGGCTATTTCCGAGAGGATGGCACGAAATCTGTCGCAGCTATCGAGGAAGCTTTGCGATTAAAGGATTCGGCCAAACTGGTCATTCCTGCCCATACATTGAAAGGCGAGTCGTGGCAATTTGGCGCTGACAAGCTTGCGCTTCTGGCCGAAGAAATCGAAATGTCAGCCCGGCATTATGTCGAAATACAGATCGATCCATCGGAATTGGTCGAAAAAATTGTTCGCCTCCGCCCGGTATTCGAGGCCACATTGTCGGCACTTGAGTCAGAAGCCAGCCCGCTGGTCGAACGTCGCCCCGTAAGCTTTGGCCAACGCAATGCGCTTGGCGGAATGAGCTACGGTTAAATTATCACCCTGATTCAAGACCCGGACTTTGCGTCGGCACCTAATCTTCAGCGGGTCGTGATTGCAACTGCACGTAATTTTCGATTCCCATCCGCGCAATCATATCGAAGTGTTTTTCCAGCATATCGACATGATCCTCTTCACTTTCGAGGATGTCCGCAAACAAATCGCGGCTCACAAAATCGCGAACACTTTCCGAATAGGCAATGGCATCCTTTAAAAGGGGCAGCGCTTCATATTCAAGCTCAAGGTCTGCCTTCAATATTTCTTCGACCGTCTCGCCAATTCGCAAACGGCCGAGAAGCTGGAAATTCGGTAAACCTTCCAAAAAGAGAATGCGTTCCGACAAACGGTCCGCATGTTTCATTTCATCGATGGATTCATGCCGTTCAAAATGGGCGAGTTTCGCGACACCCCAATTGTCGAGCATACGATAATGAAGCCAATATTGATTGACCGCGGTCAATTCGTTTCTGAGGGCTTCGTTCAAAAACTCGATGACTTTCGCATCACCCTTCATGGCATGGCTCCTTATCGCTGCTGCGGTCTGAATAGCGGCCAAAGGTCCGCAAGTGAAGGCAAAAGTCCGCAGAATTGCGGGAATTTATTCCGCGCTAATGCTAAGCGGTTGCAGGACCTGCGCTGATAATGTTTCGCGCAAACGATAGGCACTGACCACATTTAGGCTTGCGCCCCAGCCGGGCATATACATCGTTCGGGCGATCAGAACCCGAACGCACAGCTGCGCGCAAATCCTTTTCCCGGATAGCATTGCATACACACACGACCATAGATTCGCTCCTGATGGCCTGTGTTACCGTTAATGCGAATTGATTGCAATAGCTTTAGCGTGCCAATCGCTGCAACTTCCCGCGCGCAAGGCTACGCCATAGCCATTCAAGCGGACCATAGCGAAAACGCGCCAACCAAGGTTTTGACCAAAGCAACATCACACCCCATGCGCCCAACACGAACGGCCACAGCTCAAAACGGCTCATATGGCCATAAAGCCCCAGGCCATATCCGTAAAACAGGCTGGTCATGACAATGCTGGTACCGAGATAGTTGGTAAATGCCGCCTGGCCTGCAGCTTCGATCCGGCCTATTATCGAGCTGCCATCAAGCCTCTCGATCAGAAGAACCAGCAAAGCAACATAACCGATGGTCATCATCAGCCGCGGTATTGCGCTCCAAACAAGAAAGACGGCCAGGGACGTAATCATATCATGGTCAACCGCAATGAGCCCGGCGGCCAGAATAACACTTAGCAATATGCCGGCTGGCAGAAGCTTTTTTACCCAATCGATATAGTCGGATCGGGACCATTTGCCGGTTATGAAGCCATTTTTCTTCATGGCCATTCCGATCATCATCAACGGCAAGGTTTCCGTGATGGACTGCAATATCATTGTAAGTGGCCCGTACCATTCTGACAATTTATCAGCAACGATTGGCCAATACCCTCCTCTATGGAGGGCAAGTTCTTTGGCTATATTCATGTCGAAATCGGGGCTGCTCATGAGCGCCTTATACTGGTCCACCAGTTCGGCATCGGCACCGGGCAAATTCGCAAAATATTGCAAAAGTTGCAGCGCGGAAAATTGCGCGCCCCATAGCAAAAGGCCGAGACCGAAAATAATCAAAGCCCATTTTATCAGCCGGCGCGGCTCCCAATTCCTGAACAAAAACGCGATGCACCCAACGCTGGCATATAAAAACAAGATATCGCCGAACCAGATTAGAAAATAATGCGCCAGTCCAAATGCGGCCAACCAGAACATGCGCGCAAAATGGATTTTCCCGGGGCTTTCCCCCTTTGCCGCTGCGCCTTCGATTACCAGCATCATGCTGGCGCCGAACATCAAGGAAAACAGTCCGCGCATTTTGCCATCGATCAGGACAAATGAAACGAACCATGAAATCTCGTTTTCCAACGAAACCCCGCCATAGGCCTTGGGCGTGACATAGGCCCATTCGGGCATTGCAAACGCGATGATATTCATCGCCAATATGCCCATCACAGCAAAACCCCGCATGGCGTCCAGCGATAAATAACGTTCAGTCTCCGGTTGCATGATGTCCTCCTGTATTGTTGTATCAATACAGCAACATCGCGATGCGTCCAGCCCATTAAGATTTTCTTATTGACATAGGTGTAGGTAGTGCATATCTTTTTAGTCATTCTTACCGGAGTCTTTTCATGTCCGCTGTGCCGTTTCATCACCCTGACCGCCCTGCAGGCGAGTTTCGTCCGATAAAAGCTTGGCATCATTTCCGCAAATTGATTGCCGACAAGGAAGACACCGAACAGGTGTTCCATATCATTGCGGCGCTCCGTGGACGCAAGTTTCGAACGATCGCCAGTAAATTTTGGCACAGTGAAAAGGGTCAGCGCATACTGGCTTCGAATCAACGCCTGATTGATGTGCTGGACGATCATGACACGATCAAAAAGCTGCCCGCCGGAACCGTTGGCCGGGCTTATGTCGACTTTATGGAACGCGAAGGTCTAAGCGCCGCAGGGCTCGAAGCCGAATATGCGAAGTTTACAGATGCCGGCGTCCGGTTCGAAGACGGCATCGACCGCTATGGCGACCGTTTGCGTGATACCCATGATATGCTCCATGTTTTGACCGGCTATAGTCGCGATGCACTGGGCGAACAATGTGTTCTGGCTTTCACATACGCACAAAACCGTAATCTTGGCGTTGGCTTTATTGCTTATGCCGGTGGATTCGAATTGAAACGCCGCGTCGCGCCATCGGCCCCGATTATGGCCGCAATTCGCGAAGGCCACCGCATTGGTAATGCTGCCCAAAATATCGTGCACGAAGATATCGCGGAATTGCTAAAAGAGCCTTTGGCCGATGCACGCAAACGCCTCGGCATCGGCACGCCGGTTATTTATCGCAAAGCCCATGAAGTGATGCGTTCGGGCGGGGTTGATCCCTATAATCTGCTGGCTGTTCCGGCTTAGAGCCAACTTGAAATCTGTTCCAGCGGCTTTTTGATGGTCGCGTGAACTGGCACAGTTGCATCCGGCGAGGGGTGGCCAACCACGAGAACCATGACCGGTTTTTCGTTCGCCGGTCGCTCGCAAATTTCGTTAAGGAATTTCATCGGATTGGGTGTGTGCGTCAAAGTCGCCAAGCCGGCATCATGCAAGGCCGCAATCAGAAATCCGGTCGCTATCCCGACGCTTTCATTAACATAATAATTCTGTTTGTCTTCGCCGGGGTAAAGCCCGCCACGTCTTTGCCCGAAAATGACAATCAAATAGGGCGCAGTTTCGAGATAGGGCTTCGCTTCATCCGTGCCCAGCGGAGCCAAGGCATCGATCCATTCTTGGCTTGCTTTGCCAGCGTAAAATTCCTTCTCCTCTGCCTCTGCTGCTATACGCAGTGCTTTTTTCTTCTCGGGCGAAGAAATGACCGCAAAGTGCCAAGGTTGATGATTGGCACCGCTGGGTGCCGTGCCCGCTGCAAGCAGCGCGGCCTCGATCACGTCTTGCGCGATTGGGGTGTCAATAAAGTAACGGCACGTCCGACGGGTCTTTAACGCTTTGTAAAACGCGTCCGCACGCCGGGTTCGCTCCGTATCGGAATAGGCGGGCAATGCGTCATAGGCGATGGTATCATGTGGTTTCATAACTCCACGCTAAACAATGCACATGCCTTATTCCAGTCCTGGTTAAGTTAACCCACTTTTTCATTGCGACCGTAACCAAAGCCTGAAATCATAAGCGCAAGGTCGATCCAAATATTCGGTATGCGAGTTCAAAAGAGCCGCAGCTACGAAAGACAGAGGATACGAGTCATGCCCGACACTTTCATCGATGTCCGCAACGCGACAAACTGGCAAAACCATCACGAAAATATCAACGTACCGGTTGCCAAAATACTCACCGTCCGAAACGATATAACGGTCCCCCCTTCATTAAACGGTATGAAAGCAACCGCATTGCGCGTGCAATCCGTTATCCGCGATGCACTTGCCGCAGGGCAGAGGATTCGGGCCGTGGGATCACACTGGTCATTTTCGGATATCCCGACGGTTGCCAATGGCTGGATTGTCGAAACCGGTAAACTCGACTGGCGTTTCACATTTGGTGCAGGCGATATGCATCCTCATGCAGAACTTACCCACGACGAATTGTTGCTCTGCCAATGTGGCACATTGATCGCCCGAGTCAACGAAACGCTGGAATCGCCAAATTCTGTTTTGCCGGACAGCCGCCGCCGCCGCGCACTTCGCACTTCGGGCGCGAGCAACGGGCAAACCATCGCGGGCGCGCTTGGCACTGGCGTGCACGGATCGGCCATCGACGTCGCGGGTATGGAAAGCCAGGTTGTCGGTATCCAGCTTTTAAGTGCCAACCGTAACCTTTGGATCGAACGGGCCAGCGCGCCTGCGATGGTGGACACTTTTGCCGCAAGGCTGGGGGCGACCCTCGTGCGCGATGACAATCAGTTTGAAGCCGCGATTGTAAGCCTCGGTTCCCTAGGGATTGTCCATTCTGTGATGATCCGTTCGACCGGACGCTATCTGCTCAATTCGTCGGTGCGGCGTATCCGGTATGGCCGCATCAAAACCGCCCTTAATTCGTTGAATTTCCAAGGGTCTGGCATAGCAGATGAATCACGGAGACCCTATTTCTTTCAGGCCATCGTCGACCCCGATGATCTGTGGGAAGAAGGCGACCGCGCACGTGTATTCTGCACCGTGCGCTACAAGGAATTTTGCCCACCCAACCAAGTCCCCCAATATGATCTGAAAAAGGAAAATACTGACGGAACTGACTTGCCCAAGCTTGTTGGCGACATCATCAAACTTAGCCCCGACTTCCGCGATCTTGCGACATGGGTGCTGATGGAAATCATGCTGAAAGAAGAAAATCAGGCACACAAGCCCGAAAAATGGAAAACACCTGGACAAGCTTATACATTCACCGATGCGCGCCGGGGTGTGGCCAGCAGCGGCTTTGGCGTGCCGTTATCGCAAACCAGCCGGGCGCTTGAAATGATGGCCACCGCCTTCCGTTCGCACAAGACAGCGGGAGTCGTATTGACATGCCGGTACGTCCAGAAATCGCCGGGTATCCTGTCCTTTACCCGCTATGACCCGACCTGTGTGATCGACATTGACGGCATAGATTCCAAAGCGACCCAAGCGCTCATTAAACTGGTGGCGCGCCGCTTTTCGGAGGCAGGGATGCCATATACGATGCATTGGGGCAAAACCAACCATCTGACGCGGGCACGCGTGCGTGCGGCCTATGGCGGCAATGTCGACCGTTGGAACGCGGCGCGATCATTGCTCTTGCCCGATCACGCCGAGCGCAACGCATTTTCAAATGATTTTATGAATTCGGTGGGGCTGAACGCTTAGCGACGGTCTTTGCGGATCATCAATTTTAGCCCCGACCACACGGCATCGACCGCGCAGACCTTTACATCCACCAGATCGCTGCTGGGTAATATGACCGCGCGGATCGTATCTTCGGTGATGTCGGTGGCGACCTTGGCAGCCTTTTTGGGCCAGCTAACCCAGATGAAACCTGCAGGATCAATAACCTTGCGGAGCGCCTCCAGCTTTTCGGCCAATGCTATCTTGTCGGTGACAAACAAATGCGCCGCAAAAACGCCTGCTGTCGGGACAGTCTCTTCGAACAGAGTCAGCTTCGCCTCGGCAATTTCCGCGCGGACGCTATCGGGCATGGAATCGAACCACACACGCATACCGTCTTTGTACCCCAGTTTTTGAACCAGTGGTTTGCCGGAATATCCTGTAATCATAACAAGGTACAACCGATGGAGGGGTTTATTGTTCCATCCACTCTTTGAAGAAGCTGTCGTGCGCGGCGCGCAGGTCGGTGAGCTCTATGTTTTTTTCTGCGCCGATGACCATAATTTCTGGCATGTCACAGCCTAATACGGTGCCAATATATGTGGCTTTCACGCCTTCCGACATAACACGGTCAATAAATGCACCGGCGTCACCTGCTATCGTGACCAGATAGCAACCTTGATGCTCTGCAAATAAGAACTCAGTCTGGTTGCCTTCCCCGCATATTGAGCATCCCATATTTGAGGCGAGAGCCATCTCTGCGGCGGCAACGAGCAAGCCGCCATCGGACACGTCATGAACTGCGCTGACTTCGCCATTTGCGACGAGTTGCCGGATTATTTCACCAATGCGCCGCTCCATATCCAAATCGACATTGGGAGGAGAGCCTGCCTCCAAACCATGAATTTCCCGAAGCCAAATCGATTGACCCAAGGTGGCGCGCGGTTCACCGATAAGGAATATCTCGTCACCCTCCGCCTTAAACCCGATGGTCGCCATCTTGCTCACATCTTCGAGCACTCCCACGCCCCCGATGGCCGGCGTCGGCAGGATCGCGCTACCACCGCCCGTCGCCTTACTTTCGTTGTAGAGCGACACATTGCCCGACACGATCGGGTAATTGAGCGCGCGGCAGGCGTCTCCCATGCCTTCGAGGCAGCCCACAATCTGCGCCATGATTTCGGGCCGCTGCGGGTTGGCGAAGTTGAGGCAATTGGTAATAGCCAGCGGCTTTGCGCCAACCGCGCAGATGTTGCGATAGGTTTCGGCCACTGCCTGCTTGCCGCCCTCATAAGGGTCGGCGTAGCAATATCTAGGCGTGCAATCAGTGCTCATCGCCAGCGCGCGGTTGGTGCCGTGAATGCGGACCACTGCCGCATCGCCACCAGACAACTGCGCGGTGTCGCCGCCGACCTGTGAGTCATATTGCTGCCAGATCCATGCGCGTGAAGCCAGGTCAGGACAAGCCATCAGCTTGAGCAGGTCCGCACCGATGTCGGTGCTTTCCGGAATATCGCCCAGCGGCTTGACCTTGGCCCATATCTTATACTCTTCCTTCGACGCAGCGGGCCGGTCGTAGAGCGGTGCGTCCTCGGCCAATGGGCCAAGCGGAATGTCGCACACGACCTCACCCTTGAAAGTCAGCACCATATGGCCGGTGTCCGTAACTTCACCGATGACGGCAAAATCGAGTTCCCATTTGTCAAAGATCGCCTTGGCAAATTCCTCGCGGCCCGGTTTCAACACCATCAGCATGCGTTCCTGGGATTCGGACAGCATCATTTCATAGGTTGTCATGCCTTCCTCTCGGCAGGGCACCATGTCCATGTTGAGGATGATGCCCGCCTTGCCATTGGTTGCCATTTCGACGCTGGAACTGGTCAGCCCTGCCGCGCCCATATCCTGAATGGCAACAATGGCATCCGACGCCATCAGTTCCAGGCACGCCTCAATCAACAGCTTTTCTGTAAAGGGATCACCAACTTGCACCGTGGGCCGCTTTTCTTCGGTATCTTCGCCAAAGTCGGCTGATGCCATCGTGGCGCCATGGATGCCGTCACGACCAGTCTTGCTGCCAACATAGACGATGGGGTTACCCACCCCCGTTGCGGCGGAATAGAATATCTTGTCCTGATCCGCGATGCCCACGGTCATCGCATTGACGAGGATATTGCCGTCATAAGCAGGGTGAAAATTGGTCTCGCCACCCACTGTGGGTACGCCGACGCAATTGCCATAGCCGCCAATGCCCGCGACAACGCCTTGCACCAGATGCTTCATTTTCGGATGGTCGGGCCGTCCGAACCGCAAGGCATTGAGGTTCGCGACCGGCCTTGCGCCCATAGTGAACACATCGCGCAAAATTCCGCCAACGCCTGTGGCCGCACCCTGATAGGGTTCGATATAACTGGGGTGGTTGTGCGATTCCATTTTGAAGATGGCGGCTAGCTTAGTGCCATTTGGCCCTTCCCCGATATCGATGACACCCGCATTCTCGCCGGGGCCGCAAATCACCCATGGCGCAGTCGTGGGCAGTTTCTTTAGATGAATTCGCGACGATTTGTAGGAGCAATGCTCCGACCACATCACCGAGAATATGCCCAATTCCACCAAATTGGGTTCGCGCCCCATCGCAGAGAGGATCCGCGCATATTCTTCTTCATTCAGACCATGGTCGGCGACGATTTGGGGTGTGATCTCGGACATGGATGGGCCTTAGCGATGGCGCAGGATTTTGGCCAGTGGCTTTGAACCGGTTTCAGGCAGATACGCTGCGCGCTGTCCACCAGGATGCCAAGGTCAAAAGTCCGAACGCCACAAAGGCCAAAAGGCTGGTTCCCAAAGTGACTTCGGGCTCAACCGGACCGAACCAATTCACCGCCTGAAAGGCGAGCAGTAACGCCGCCAGAACAAGCAGAGGCAACCGCTTGGGCTTTGCCTTGATCGCAAAGAACAACACAGCGCCAAATGTGAGCGCGAGTTCCAATGGCATTTCGATGGCCGGATGGTTCCAAAGCCCGAAGCCTAGCTTTGGTTCGCTTCCCGCCAATGTCAGATCAGGAACATGAACCAGCAGATCCAGAAACCAGTGCGATAGAACCACCAATCCGGCAATGAAAGCCGCTGATGGGTTGCGACTGAAGGCATAGACAAGCGCGCCAAAGCCAGTGGCCCAGATTAAAGACCCCAACAGGCTATGCGTAAAGGGCATGTGATAAAGATCCATGGGGTTCATCACCGATATGCCGGGTGTCACCCGCATCGCCTCTACCCCGAAAATCAGCAGCAGGAAAAAGGCCCAGTCAACCAACTGCGCCGCAACGAAAAGGATCGGCAGGCCCGGTGCATTCTTGGAAGTTGCCGCAACCAAGGCAGGGGCCCAGTGACCGATGAACATACAATCCCCTCCTGACCTGCAAAAAATAAATGGGCGCTGGTATTGCTACCAGCGCCCACTGCGTCTGATGTTGGAAGTCCTTGGCCACTAGGGCCATTCTTTCCGCTTTCTGACGTCCGGTTCCCCAATTTGACCCGAAAGCCTTGTTGGTTCGCCATGGCACTTTGGGTATCCCACCCGGCGATGCGCCACTTGCGTGTTGCCGCACTTGATGTTCGTTTTCTTCGTGCCCACCGCTTCAACTGCATTTCCGTGGCCTTGCGACCAAGCTGACTGCCGAATTGGTGATCCTGCATTCCCTCTGTTCCGCTCCGCTTTCCCGTTTCCGGTCCGACTTTGCATCGTAGTGGTCTTGCCTGATGACCTGAAGGTGTCATGACAATTCGAGTCGCACAAAGGGGAAAAAGACGACTTATCCACAGACAGGCCGATTCATGGTGGACAAAATGGAGAACAAGTCAAACGCCCCAACGAATACGGCCTCCACGCAGTGCATGGAGGCCGTTCGTTTCAACCGGGGGCGAGGGAGAGAGGAGGAGAGTGCCCGCCGGCCAAAGTGCGTTTCGGCAATTTCTTGCCGTCGAAGGATGAATTAACCGGCAGTTGCTTTTGCTGCAATTGCGAAAAGAAAAGAGCTAGTTGCATATTTTGCAACTAGCTCCAATGCCGTAGCGGAAGGTTGCAATCAGGGAGCGATGCCGTTGCCCGGCAGGCTGGAATAAGCAATGCCGCCATCGCAGGCGAGCGTGTCACCAACGATATAATCGCCGGAACGCGCCGCCAGAAAGATCGCGAGTCCGGCCATATCTTCGGGCGTACCGATTCGTGGAAACGGAATGTTTTTGGCAACCGCATCACCATGATCGCGTGCTGCCTTGTTCATTTCCGACTGGAAAGCACCGGGCGCAATACCACTGACCAATATGTTATCCTTGACCAACTCCGCGGCCAAGCGGCGCGTGAGATGGATCACGGCCGCTTTCGATGCTTGATAGGCATAGGTCTGCCACGGGTTGATTTTGATACCATCAATAGAGGCAATATTAATAACTTTGCCGGGCCGTTCAAAAGTTGCGGCCTTTTTCATCAACGGATGAAGCGCCTGCGTCAGGAAAAACAGACCTTTGACGTTCAAATCCATCACCCGGTCCCATTGTGCGTCGGTGACAGTTCCGAAATCCGCACCCCATGCTGCGCCAGCATTATTCACGAGGATATCAACCTTTTCTTCGCGCTCGGCAATTTGCGCCGCCAATGCGTTGCAACCTTCGACAGTCGACAGATCGCTGGGCAGGCCAATGACCCTGTCGCCATATTCAGCGACCGTTGCTTCGATCTGGTCGACTTTACGCGCGCTAATGTAAATGCGGGCGCATCCGGCGTTCAAATATCCCTCGACAATCATCTTGCCGATCCCCCGCGAACCGCCGGTGACGACCGCGACACGATCATTCAGGTTGAATAGGGTCTGTAAATCCATGTAATTTCTCCTTCAAATCCCCCTCCCGTTTACGGGAAGGGTTAGGGGAGGGTGCGTCAGCGAGATCATAAACGCTCCCCCGGCCCCTCCTGTAAACGGGAGGGGAGTTAACTCAATATCCGTTCATCGTCGCCACGCGGTCGGCATGATAATAAGCGTCGCCGAAAAACTCGTTCAGGCTGCGGTCGCGCTTCATATAGAGGCCGATGTCATATTCATCGGTCATGCCGATGCCGCCATGCATCTGCACCCCTTCGCGCACGGCCAGATTGCAGGCGAGGCCCGCCTTTGCCTTAGCAGCAGCAACATAAAGCTCCGCCTTGGCATGGCCTTCGTCCATCAACGACTGCGCCTTCAGCACGATAGAACGGGCGCCCTCCATCTCACCAAAAAGATGCGCGGCGCGGTGTTGCAGGGCCTGAAACTCGCCGATCACGCGATCAAATTGCTTGCGGGTTTTCAGATATTCAAAAGTCATGTCCATCGCACCAGTTCCGACGCCAACCATTTCGGCGGCGGCCCCCACACGACCCGCGTCGAGCACTTTGCCCAAAACAGACCATCCGCCATCAACGTCACCAATAACGGCATCGGCATCGACCTGTACGCCATCCAGTGTCACATGCGCGGCCATGGCCGAGTCGACCAGCCGGGCGGCCTCCATCGACAATCCGGCCGCGTTCTTCTCGACCGCGAACAGGGTCAGCCCGTCCATCTCACCCACCGCACCCGCTGTGCGGGCCGCAACGATCAGCATGTCGGACGATGTGCCTTGCACGACGAATTGCTTATGGCCCGACAGTTTGAAGCCATTGCCGCTGCGTTCCGCTTTGCAGGCTGTTTTTTCAGGCCGGTGTTTAACACCTTCATCAATGGCGAGGCCAATGACCGTTTTCCCTGCCAAGATACCTGGAAACCAGCGTTCGCGCATCGCCTTATCGGCGAGCTTCAGCGCTTCCACTGCAGCTACAGAGGTGGACAGGAACGGCGAAGGGGACAGATTGCGGCCGATTTCTTCAAGCACGATACCCGCTTCGATATGACCCATGCCCATGCCGCCGTCGGCTTCGGGGATCAGAATTCCGGTAAAGCCCATTTCGGCAAATTGCTTCCACAAATCGTGGCTGAAACCGTCCTTGCACCCCATGTCGCGAAACTTGCGAAAATGGGTGACGGGTGCTTCGCTGGCCATGAAGTCACGCGCGCTGTCGCGGAGCATATTCTGGTCGTCGTTCAATGTCATCGCCATATTATTCAATCCTTCAATTCCCCTCCCGCCTGCGGGAGGGGTTAGGGGAGGGTGTGATTGCGTCGGTCGTGGCCCTCCCCCGGCCCCTCCCGCAGGCGGGAGGGGAGCTAAGCTCCCGGCATTTCAAGTATGCGTTTGGAAACAACGTTCAGCATAACCTCGCTGGTGCCGCCTTCGATCGAGTTCGCTTTGGTGCGAAGCCAGTTGCGTGCCTTCGACCCGCCATTGGAGCGTTCGCTTTCCCATTCCAGCGCCTGCGAACCGCCTATCGACATCACCAACTCGTTCCGCTTTTTATTCAATTCAGTGCCGACATATTTCATCAGGTTGGAATAAGCAGGATGCGCCTTGCCGGTTTTCCATTCGTCCATGAAACGTTCGCCATGGGCACGGAAGGTCAGATTGTCGACATCGAACAGCGCCATTTGCGCGCGCAGCACAGGCTCTTCAGCCAGCACCGCCTTCATCGCGGCACCGATAGAAGTCACTCCGCCATCACCGCCCATGCCGGAAATCATCTCACGCTCATGCCCGAGCAGATATTTCGCAACGTCCCAGCCACGGTTGAGTTCACCGACAATCTGGTGCTTGGGCACGACGACATTGTCAAAGAAGGTTTCGCAAAAGGGCGAGTTGCCCGAAATCAGCTTGATCGGCTTTGTCGAAACGCCCGGCGTTTCCATATCGAACAGCAGGAAACTGATGCCCTGATATTTATTTGTCTTGTCGGTGCGGACGAGGCAGAAAATCCAGTCGGCCTGATCGGCATAGGATGTCCATATTTTCTGCCCATTAACGACCCAATGGTCGCCCTTGTCCTCGCCATAGGTTTGCATGGAAACAAGGTCACTGCCTGAGCCCGGTTCGGAATATCCCTGGCACCAACGGATTTCACCGCGTGCGATCTGGTTCAGATAATGCACCTTCTGCTCTTCAGTGCCGAATTTCAGCAGCGCCGGTCCGAGCATCCAGATGCCGAAGCTGTTCAGCGGGCTGCGACAGCCCAGTTTCGCCATTTCCTGACGCAGAACCTTCGTTTCCTGAGGACTAAGACCGGCGCCACCATAGGCTTTGGACCAATCGGGAACGGTGTAACCCTTGGCCGCGCAACGTTCCATCCAGAGTTTCTGGGCTTCACTCTGGAACCTGAAATTGCGACCACCCCAGCAGACGTCTTCATCCCCTTTGACCGGGGTCTGCATTTCAGGGGGGCAGTTTTCTTCGAGCCAGGCGCGCGCTTCGGCACGGAATGTTTCAAGGTCGGACATCATGCTCTCCTATTTAATTGCTTGGCTAAAATTTGGCGCTTCGTCGCGTGAAACGCAAGCGCTTATCGGTGATCGTTGTATGCCGTAACGTCATTTGCGCGCTGATTGACAGGCATTTTGGCGGCCCTAGCATAGGCTTGGAATGAGGAGCCCGCCCAGATGCGATTCGCCGCAGTTTCGAAGTTTACAGCGTCAGTATGACATCCGCTTCTCGCCTTCCAGCATCATTGAAAATTTTTCATGGCCTCGGCGCGGTTGCTTATGGAATCAAAGATAACGGATTTTCCGTCTTTCTCCTAATTTTTTACAATCAGGTTATGGGGCTGGACGCCGGACTTGTCGGCACCGTCATCATGGCCGCGCTGATTTTTGATGCGTTGGCCGATCCGGTGATTGGCGAGCTGAGTGACCGGACGCAAAGCCGTTGGGGGCGAAGATTACCCTGGCTTTATTCTGCGGCCATTCCGGTCGGCGTTGCATGGATGTTATTATGGCATCCCCCTGCTTTGGGTGAAACTGGTTTGCTGTTATGGTTGTTTGCGACCGCCATTCTTGCGCGATTTCTGATTGCGATGTGCGAAATTCCATCCATCGCACTGGTTCCTGAAATCACCTCTGACTATGACGAACGAACGGTGCTGATGCGATATCGTTTGCTGTGTGCATGGGGCGGAGGTTTGCTAATTCTGATACTCGCGTACGGTTTGTTTTTTACTGATGAAAAGGGTGTGGGCGATCCTGAAGGCTATGATGCGTTTTCATTATGCGGTGCATTGATCATGACCGGATCAGTCCTTTTTTCGGCATTGGCGCAGCATCCTTATGTCGCCCGGCAATCGCCCGCCGCTCGCCCCGCGCACAGTTTGCGACAGGCATTGTTTGAAATGCGCGAAACATTGTCCAACCGCGCTTTTGTCATTTTGGCCTGCGCAGCATTATTTGGCCTGATCAACCAAGGAATGACGTTCGCACTCAGCAATTATTTGCTGAGTTATATTTGGCAGTTGGAGCGTATGGAATTTCTCTATTATGGCCTTGTGCTGTTTGCCGGTGTCGTCCTTGCGTTTTTTGTGGTTCCTTCGGTTTCGCTAAAAATGGGGAAGAAAAATGGTGCGATTATGCTCGCCATGCTCACCTTGTCGATCAACACAGCGCTGTATTGCTGCTGGCTGTTTGACATTGTGCCGGGCGGTACAGCCAATCCAAATCCTGTATTCATGTTTGGCTTTACGATTTGCGCCAACAGTGCTGCCATTGGCATGATGATTCTCACCAATTCCATGTTCGCCGATGTAGTCGAGGCATCTGAAGCAGAAACCGGCCGGCGCTCGGAAGGCCTGTTTTTCGCTGGCTATTTCTTCACCCAAAAATGCGCGGTCGGGATCGGAACTTTTTTCGCCGGGATGATTTTGACATTTTCCGCCTTTCCCGAAAAGGCCGTTGCAGGACAGATTGACATCGCGATACTCAACAACTTTGCGTTATTCTATATGCTCTCGCTTTTGACTATCGGAATTATCGGCATATCCATCTTGCGTCACTTCCCAATTTCGCGCGAAAGTCACAATGAACGCTTGCGCGCCTTGAACACAACGGCAGAGTCTGCCAGTTAAACGGTCAATTAAAATTTAGCAGAGGATGATACATTATGGATTTCGATCTCACCGAAAAGCAAACCTATTGGCGGGACCGTATCCGCGAACATAATGAACGCTTCATCCGCCCACGCGTCGCCGATTATTACGCCGAACAAGCAACCGGAAGCCGCTGGAAAGTCCTGCAGGTTGTGGAAGAAGAAAAAGCACGCGCCAAGGCGGCAGGTCTCTGGAACCTGTTCATGCCCCCCGGTTCAGGCCGTCCGCATGTCGACGATACGGTCCATTTTGAAGGCCCCGGTCTGACAAATATGGAATATGCCTTGTGCGCCGAAGAAATGGGCCGGATTGGCATGGCGTCAGAAGTTTACAACTGCTCTGCGCCGGACACCGGAAACATGGAAGTGTTCCTGCGTTATGGCACTGCCGAGCAAAAGCAGAAGTGGATGATCCCGTTGATGAACGGCGAAATCCGCTCGGCCTTTTTAATGACCGAGCCGGCCGTTGCTTCGTCGGATGCTACCAACATCGAAACCTCGATCCGCCGCGAGGGTGACGAATATGTGCTGAACGGCGTGAAATGGTGGTCCTCGGGCGCTGGCGATCCGCGCTGCAAAATTGCCATCGTGATGGGCAAGACCGATTTCGAGGCCAAACGGCACGCGCAACAGTCGATGGTGTTGATGGAACTGGACGCCCCCGGCGTGAATATCCTGCGACATCTGCCAGTGTTCGGATATGACGATGCACCGCATGGGCATATGGAAATCGAACTGAAGGATGTCCGTATTCCTGCTTCCAATATGCTGCTTGGCGAAGGCCGTGGTTTCGAGATCGCGCAGGGTCGCCTTGGGCCGGGCCGTATCCACCACTGCATGCGCACTATCGGCACCGCCGAAGAAGCGCTCGAAAAAATGTGCAAGCGCCTGCAAAGCCGCGTCGCGTTCGGCAAGACTATAGCCGAACATAGCCTGTGGGAAGAACGTATCGCCCGTGCGCGCATCGACATCGAAATGACCCGTCTGCTCTGCCTGAAGGCGGCAGATATGATGGACAAGGTCGGCAACAAAGCGGCCGCGGCCGAAATTGCGATGATAAAGGTTCAAGCGCCCAATATGGCGTTGAAAATCATCGACGATGCCATTCAGGCGCATGGCGGTGGTGGCGTATCCAACGACTATGGCCTTGCTTATGCTTATGCCGGACAACGCACCTTGCGGCTGGCCGACGGTCCGGACGAAGTGCATGCGCGAGCGATTGCACGTATGGAACTGGGCAAGCATGGCTCACGTGGCAAAGATGGCATGTCCAGCGGCGACATCGGTGTTTCCCGGTGAAAGCAGCCGTCCTGATCGAAGCGGGCAAACCGCTCCAAATTGAGCAGGTCAATATATCGAACCCCGGGCCGCATGAGGTGCTGATCCGCACCGCGGCCTGCGGGCTTTGCCACAGCGACCTGCACTTTATCGAAGGCACTTATCCGCACCCCTTGCCCGCCATTCCCGGACATGAAGCAGCCGGCATTGTCGAGGCGGTGGGCAGCGAAGTCCGCACGGTAAAAGTCGGCGACGCCGTCGTCACCTGCCTTTCCGCCTTTTGCGGCCATTGCGAATATTGTGTAACAGGGCGGATGTCATTGTGCCTTGGCGGTGACACCCGTCGTAAAGCAGGCGATGCCCCCCGCCTCACACGGTCCGATGGCAGCATCATGAACCAGATGCTCAATCTGTCGGCCTATGCCGAAATGATGTTGGTGCACGAACATGCCTGTGTTTCAATCAACCCGGAAATGCCACTCGACAAGGCATCGGTCATTGGCTGTGCAGTGACCACCGGTGCCGGAACAATTTTCAACGCCTGCAAGGTAACGCCCGGCGAAACTGTCGCCGTTATCGGGTGCGGCGGTGTTGGTCTTGCCACCATCAATGCGGCAAAAATCGCGGGGGCTGGACGCATCATCGCGGCTGATCCAGTGCCTGAAAAACGGGCTCTTGCGATAAAGCTTGGCGCGACCGATGTCGTCGATGCGTTGGCTGACAATGCTGCGGCACTGATTCAGGAACTGACCAAAGGCGGCGTCGATCACGCTATTGAGGCGGTAGGTAGACCTGCGTCGGGCGAACTGGCGGTCAAGTCCCTCAAACGCGGCGGAACGGCCACGATTTTGGGTATGATGCCTTTGTCGCATCAGGTCGGCCTGTCGGCGATGGATCTGCTGTCCGGCAAAAAGCTGCAGGGAGCCATTATGGGTGGCAACCGCTTCCCAGTCGATATACCGCGGCTTGTCGATTTCTATATGCGCGGATTGCTCGATCTCGACAGCATCGTTTCCGAAACAATTCCACTGGAACGTATAAATGAAGGCTTTGACCAGATGAAACGCGGTGACGCAGCGCGTTCGGTCATCGTATTTGACCAATGACGGACCTTACCCCGATAGATGCACAAGCTGCATTTTCCGGCACCGTAGCCCCTACTGGCGCGGACAGGTTGGACGAAGTTAAACTTGCCGAATGGATGTCGGCCAATGTTGCCGGTTTTGAAGGACCGGTCGAGGCGTTGAAATTTGCCGGTGGCCAATCCAATCCGACCTATCGGTTGAATGCCAAAAGCGGATCTTATGTTCTGCGGCGCAAACCTTTGGGTGTTTTGCTGCCCAGCGCCCATGCGGTGGACCGTGAATTCAAGGTCATTGCCGGGTTGCATCCAACCGGATTTCCGGTGGCAAAACCTTATGGCTTATGCACCGATGAAAGCGTTATCGGCACGATGTTCTACATCATGGATATGGTCGAAGGCCGCACCATATGGGACGGCGCGATGCCCGGTTCGCACCCCGCCGAACGCACGGCCACCTATGGGGCGATGATCGACACATTGGCGGCGCTGCACAATGTCGACGTTGAGAACGCAGGGCTGTCCGATTTCGGCAAGCCCGGTAATTATTTCGGTCGACAGGTCGAACGCTGGACCAAACAATATCGCCTCGCCGAAACCGAAGTTATGCCCGAGATGGAGCGACTGATCGAATGGCTGCCCAAGACCCTGCCCGAGCAAACTCGTACAAGTGTCGTCCATGGCGATTACCGCATAGACAATATGATTTTCGATGCCAAGGAACCTGTGGTGCGGGCTGTGCTGGATTGGGAGCTGTCGACTTTGGGCGACCCGCTTGCCGACTTTACCTATGTCGCCATGGCGTGGGTTTCGCAGAATGAGGGCCGCTCAGGCGTGATGGATCTGGATCGTGCCTCGCTCGGCATTCCGGAACTTGATGATATGGTCGAACGCTATTGTGCCGCCACCGCCCGCGACGGTGTGCCCGATATGAACTGGTATTTCGCCTATAATTTCTTCCGCCTTGCCGGGATTATACAGGGTATCAAGAAACGGGTGATCGACGGCACCGCCAGTTCGGCGCATGCACAGTCGATGGCGGAACGGGTTTTCCCGCTGGCCGAATCCGCCTGGAAATTTGCGGAAAAAGCAGGGGCCTAAGCCCTTCGTTAAATAGGGAGAGACAAATGTCGCTATTCGACATGACCGGCCAAGTCGCCGTAATCACCGGATCATCACGCGGGATCGGAAAAGCGATTGCGTGGGAAATGGCCGAACAGGGTGCCAAGGTTGTAATTTCAAGCCGAAAGCTCGATATCTGCGAAGAAGTTGCAGCCGACATTAACGGCAAATATGGCGAACGTACCGCCATCGCGATCGCCGCCAATATTTCTTCGAAGGAAAGCCTCCAAAATCTGGTCGATGAAACGCGCAAAGCGTTTGGCAAAATCACGGCACTTGTCTGTAATGCGGCATCCAATCCTTATTATGGCCCGATGGCCGATATTTCGGATGACGCATTTCATAAGATTCTGACCAACAATATCGTCGCCAACAATTGGCTGATTTCCATGGTCGTACCGGAAATGGTGGAGCGCGGCGATGGTTCGATAACAATCATTTCGTCTATCGGCGGCCTGAAAGGCTCCTCTGTGATCGGTGCCTATTGCATTTCCAAGGCGGCCGATATGCAGCTCGCCCGAAATCTGGCAGACGAATATGGTCCCAAGGGTGTGCGCGTGAACTGCATTGCTCCGGGATTAGTAAAGACCGATTTTGCAAAGGCGTTGTGGGATGATCCGGCAACGCTGAAACGGTCCACGGCGACCGCGTCGCTCAAGCGAATTGGGGAGCCGCACGAGATTGCGGGCGCTGCAGTTTTTCTGGCATCGCCAGCAGGTGCGTTTATGACGGGTCAGACAATGGTGATCGATGGTGGCGTCACCAGTAGTGGTGGAGGAGTAGGTTAATGGGTGCTTTGGACGGCAAAATTGCCATCATAACAGGCGCAGGATCAGGCATTGGTCGCGCATCGGCTCTTCGTTTTGCTGCTGAAGGTGCCAAAGTCGTTTTGGGCGACATGGCCGCATCAGTGCATGAGACTGCTGAAATGATCGGCGCTGCGGCGACCGCTGTGCAAATGGACGCAGGCGATGAAGCCGATGTCTCCGCCCTTGTCGCCAAAGCAATCGAATTGCATGGACATCTCGATATCGCCTTTGCCAATGCCGGAATCTCCGGCGGTATGGAGGGTATCTTCGACAACACGGTCGAGAATTTCACCAGTGTTTTGCGGGTGAACCTCATTGGTCCGTGGCTGATGGTCAAACATGCAGGCAAGGCAATGGTTGATGCTGGGCATGGCGGGTCGATCATCTTGACTGCCAGCGTCGCCGGTATCCGTTCCGGTGCAGGTGGCCCCCCTTATTCCGCATCGAAGGCTGGCGTCATCAATTTGGCCAAGGTTTCGGCGCAGCAATTGTCGGGCACCAATGTTCGTTGCAACGCAATCTGCCCTGGCCTGACCGAAACCGGTATGACCAAGCCGACATTTGATTATGCCAAAGAAAAAGGCGTCACCGAAAAAATCGGCCGGCTGAACCCGCTACGCCGCGGTGCGCAGCCGGAAGAGTTAGCCAATGTGGCGCTGTTCCTTGCCAGCGATCAGGCCAGCTATGTCAACGGGCAAGCAATTGCGGTTGACGGCGGTCTTTCCAGCTCCCATCCGGTGACCCGGCAATTGACAGGACAAACAGCAGTATGAGCGCGGATGAACTTGGATTCCTGCCGGACCGGCTCGCCCGGATACCCGAATTTGTGCAAGCAAATTATCTCGACAACGGGAAGCTTCCTTTTGCGTCGTTA
>NZ_JBJXFW010000045.1:0-228305 GCF_046154385.1 Sphingorhabdus sp.
GGGCGCAGGAAGATGATCCCAATCGGGATGGCGGACAATGGCCCGATCTTGTGTTGATCGACGGAGGCAAGGGGCAAATGAGTTCGGTCAAGGCGGCGCTTGAAGAAATTGGGGTTGACGACGTGCCGCTGATCGCGATTGCCAAGGGACCGGACCATGGCCGTGAAGGGCGCGAAGTGTTCCACTTCCCGGACGGACGCGAAATCACCCTGCCGGTGAATGCGCCGGTGCTGTTCTATCTGCAACGCCTGCGTGACGAGGTACACCGCTTCGCCATCGGCGCGCACCGGACCAAAAGGAGCAAGGCGATTACCGCAAGTCCTCTGGACGAAGTTCCCGGCATCGGTCCATCGCGTAAAAAGGCGCTGCTGATGCACTTCGGGACTGCCAAGGCGGTGCGGAGTGCCAGTTTGGAAGATTTACAAAAAGCGCCCGGCGTATCGGCGGCGGTCGCGCAAACGGTGCACGATTTTTATCATATGATTTGAGGCACGACCGTTAAGGCCAACGGTCGAATATTTGGACTTGTTGCCAAGCCACAACGGCGTAAACAGGGAGATAGGGATATTACTCCCCTTGAGGCATTGATATGCAAATCAAAGATCGACCCGAATTTAGTCGCAAGGCGGCTGTGATGACCTTTAGCCCTGACCAAGATGTATTTACGGCGGTTCAGGCGATGAGCGAAAAGAATTATGGTGCAGCTGTGGTGATTTCACCGGATCAAAAGCCACTGGGCATTGTAACTGAACGTGACTTTATGCGACGATTACTGAATGCCGGCCTTGATCCCAAAACGACCCCACTCAGCGCTATTATGACAACAGACTTGAGGCTTGCAAAGGGTGATGACGACCTGCTGGATTGGCTGCGTCAAATGTCCAACGATCGCTTCCGCCACCTGCCGGTCGTTGATGATGACGGAACTCTGATTGGGATTATGAGCCAAGGCGATTTCGTCAGCTACACCTGGCCTGAATTATTAAACAGGTTAAAGGAACAAGCGCGTGCAACGTTTGACATCAACCCTTCGATCTTCATTGGTTTGGCGGCATTTGTTCTGATTGCGCTGACCGGTATTTTTGCAATTTTGCTAACGCGATAAAACGCAATGTATTGAAATATTAAGCTCTTCAAATATCTTACAATATCAATATATTATAGAAAGAAGCCATTTGCCTATTATCAACGCTAACAACGTCGACCTCTATTACGAAGACAATGGTCCAGCCGACGCGCCCGTTATCTTGCTCGTCATGGGCCTGGGCGCGCAGATGATTGCTTGGCCGGACGAGTTTATTCACGCACTCGTCGCAAAAGGTTTTCGCGTCATCCATTACGACAATCGCGATGTTGGCATGTCGCAGCGGATGGAGGGAGCTCATGCTCCGCATCTGGTATGGACGCTTTTCAAGGCACGCTTGGGGCTTTCGGTCAGCGTCGCTTACACTCTGTCCGATATGGCTGCGGATGGGATCGGTTTGTTGGATGCGCTGGGCATCGAAAAAGCGCATGTGGTCGGCGCGTCGATGGGCGGGATGATCGTACAGCTGATGGCTGCTAACCACCGGGATCGCTTATTCAGTATGACCTCGATCATGTCGTCCAGCGGTAAGCCTGGCCTTCCCGGCGCGCGCGCCGATATCCAGCGTCGCTTCATGGTAAAGCGCTCGCCCAACGCCAGCCGTGATGAAGCCGTCGCATTCGGCACCGATCTGGTTAGTTCGTTTTCTTATCCCGATCCGGCCCGCGCGAAGAATTCCCACGCCGAAATGACCGCCAAGGCGTTCGACCGGGGCTATTATCCGGTGGGGACACGGCGGCAGTTGCTGGCGATTATTGCGGACGGTAGCCGCGTAGAAAGGCTTAAGAAGATCACCACCCCGACCCTTGTCGTGCATGGCGCCGCTGATCCGTTGGTGCCGAAAGAAGGCAGTGAAGATATCGCCCGCCATGTCCCCGGTGCCCGACTGGAAATCATTGATGAGATGGCGCACGATCTGCCGCCGTCGCAGGTCGACCGCATGGTGGACTTTATCGCCAACCACGCGGCCGCCGTACGCTAACGGTTGTCCAGCTGCGCCCTGACCGCGTGCAGACCTGCGCGCGTGATTCGGTAAGGCGCGCCGCGTTGGCTGCCGATCAATTTTCTGCGGCGTAACTTTTGAAAGACAGCCAAAGTGCAGTCGGCAAGGCGCCAACCATCCCGGTTTATGCAGTCGACTTCGACAATATGGCCGCGGTCGTCAAAACGGTGGATGATCGAACCACCCTGCGCCAACGCATGCAACACGCGTTGTTCATGCTTCGAAATATTCATGGAATTTAACCCGTTGAATAGGTTTAGTGACCGGCCCGCACGAACGGCGAGGCCGGGGCTAAATCATCAGGTCTGCGAACATTTCACAGACGCTGGATTAACGGGTGGCAATCTCTTGCATAAATTCCTCGGTTAGGCGGTCAGAATATCGCTGATCGTGAATATTGCAAGTCGGATCAAATTTGTGTTGCGGCGCACCATTTTACACTTGCGCGCTATGATAGCTGCGATAACTTGGCGCTATGTCCAAAAATCAACTTCTCCTTGAAGCCATCGCACTCAGGAAATGCGTGACGACGGTCTATAATGGTGTGGCGATGACACTTGCTCCGCACATTCTGTATACCAAAAATAATGCGCTGTTCATCGATGCGATCACGATCGAAAAACATGGCGAACCGCCGCGTGAGAAAAAACTCGGCGCATTCCATCTTCAGGGATTAAATGATCTTCGGATAACCGATTGTCATTTCGAAATTGACGAATTGTTCGAACCCGAAGCTGAAAAATATGAAGGCGCAGCACTTTTCAAAATAAGCGACGGTTAGGGATAACACTTCCCCTGGGGGCGCAGGCTTGGCATGATGGCCCATGCACATCATCGCCACTGCCATCATCTGTTCGGTCAGGAACCACGGCGAAACCGGAGCCATTGTGGGGGCGTTCAGCGCCGATGACGGGTTGCTTGCCGGCTATGTGCAGGGTGCACGGGGGCGGCATTTAAGGCCCGTGCTGATTCCCGGCAACGTCATCAACGGTGAATGGCGGGTCCGAACGCCGGGACAACTGGCATCGCTAACCGCAGAGCCGTTTCACAGTCGCGCCCATCTGTTATCGGAACCTTTGGCAATAGCGGCGATTGATTGGGTAACGGCGTTGACCGCGGCTACATTGCCAGAAGCACTTGCTTATCCGCGTCTGCACAGTGCGCTTGATGGTGTGTTATCCGCAATAGAGCTTGCCCCTGCTGCACGGGTTTGGGCAGGGGCCATTGCGCAATATGAGACCTTGTTGCTCGCCGAACTCGGCTATGCCGAGGAAGGCACTAATGATGGCGCACCGGTCGCAATGATGGCACAGAACCGGGAACGGTTGGTGGCGCATATTCTGGGAGAACGCCGTGCCGATGTAATGGCGGCTAGGGAGCGTTTGGTGGACAGGTTAAAAAGGGCAGTTGCCTAATCAGGGTGGGGACGGCAAGGGAAAGCCGACCTTTTATATCATTTGCCATAAGGATATCGGACCCGTGTTAATCGCCCTTCTTCCCGGTGACGGGATTGGACCTGAAGTTATTACGCAGACACGCCGTGTGCTTGATGCGCTCTTGATCGATGCGCTCCATTTTGAAGAAGCACTTGTCGGTGGTGCGGCCTTTAAAGCGACGGGTCACCCCTTGCCGCCGGAGACTCTCGATCTTGCAAAGCGTGCCGATGCAATTCTTTTTGGCGCAGTCGGTGATCCCGATTGCGATGGGCTGGAGCGCCATTTGCGTCCGGAGCAAGCGATTTTGGGGTTACGCAAAGAACTCAACCTTTTCGCCAATTTGCGCCCCGCAAAACTATTTCCGGAACTTACCGATGCGAGTGCGCTGCGCCCCGAAGTCGCCAGCCAGATTGATATGGTGATCGTGCGCGAACTGAACGGTGACGTCTATTTTGGCGAGAAGGGCATGCGCACCACAGCGGACGGAAAGCGCGAAGGCTATGACATCATGTCCTATGATGAGGATGAAGTCCGCCGGATTGCCCGGGTCGGATTTGAAACCGCTATGGCGCGGGGTAAAAAGCTGTGCTCGGTGGATAAGGCCAATGTGCTCGAAACGTCGCAATTGTGGCGCGATGTGGTGATTGAAACCGCGCAGGAATATCCTGATGTCGCGCTCAGCCATATGTATGTCGACAATGCCGCGATGCAGTTGGTGCGTAATCCGGGGCAGTTTGATGTCATCGTGACCGGAAATCTGTTCGGCGACATCCTGTCGGATCAGGCCAGCATGTGCGCGGGATCGATCGGTATGCTGCCGAGCGCCTCACTCGATAGCGCGCAAAAGGGGCTTTACGAGCCCATCCACGGAAGCGCGCCGGATATTGCAGGGCAGGGCAAGGCCAACCCGCTGGCGACCATATTGTCGGCGGCGATGATGCTGCGTTATTCGCTTGGACAACCGGCGCAAGCTGACCGGATCGAACACGCAGTTGCAAGCGCGCTTGCAAATGGCGCGCGCTCTCCCGATTTGGGAGGGACGATGTCGACACATGAAATGGGCGATGCCGTTCTTGCTGCCTTGACCTGAACCTTTTGCTATCCGAAAAGCGACCCATGAAGAAAAATACCGGCCAGAATCGCGCAATCACCAGCACTTGGCGCCCCGCCACCCAAGCCATCCGCGGCGGCACATGGCGCAGTGAGCATGGCGAGACGTCGGAAGCCTTGTTCCTGTCGTCCGGCTTTACCTATGACGATGCCGAGACTGTCGCGGCACGCTTTACCGGTGAAGCTGAGGGCATGACCTATTCCCGGCTGCAAAATCCGACCGTGCAGATGCTGGAAGAACGCATCGCGCTGATGGAAGGGGCCGAGGCGTGCCGCGCCCAAGCCACCGGCATGGCCGCAATGACGACGGCGTTGCTGTGCCAATTGGAACAGGGCGACCATGTTGTGGCGGCGCGGGCGGCATTTGGGTCGTGCCGCTGGCTGACCGACAATCTGTTGCCAAAATGGGGGATTACGACAACCACCATCGACAGTCGCGACAATGACGCGTGGAAGGCGGCTATCCAGCCCAACACCAAAGTCTTTTTCTTCGAAACGCCGGCGAACCCGACGATGGATATCGTGGATATGGCCTATGTGTGCGGGCTGGCAAAAGAGCATGGCATCACCACCGTTGTCGACAATGCCTTTGCCACGAGCGTGCTGCAACGTCCGATGGATTATGGCGCGGATGTCGTGGCCTATAGTGCTACCAAATTGATGGACGGGCAGGGCCGCGTGCTGGCTGGTGCCGTGTGCGGGACGCAGAAATGGATTGATGAGGTTCTGTTGCCGTTTCAGCGCAATACGGGGCCAAACCTCTCCCCCTTCAATGCCTGGGTGGTGCATAAGGGGTTGGAAACGCTGGAACTGCGCGCGATGCGGCAGTCGGAGAATGCGCTGAAAGTCGGCAAATTTCTGGAAGGGCGCGTGCCGACGATCCTGCATCCTGGGCTTGCCAGCCACCCGCAGCATAATCTGGCAATGAGCCAGATGAAGGCCTGCGGCCCGATCTTTTCCTTTGTCCTCGACGGCGGACGCAAGCAGGCGCACCAGTTGCTGAATGCCCTGCAGTTGATCGATATTTCAAACAATATCGGCGATGCCCGCAGCCTGATGTGCCACCCGGCATCGTCGACACATCATGGCATGGGGCCAGAAGGCCGTGAAGCGATGGGAGTTGGCGAAGGGATGATCCGTATCAATGTCGGGCTGGAGGATCCGCAGGATCTGATCGACGATCTGGATCAGGCATTGAAGGTAGCCGGTTTATGAGCAATATTCTCGATTCTTTCTTTACTGCCAGTGCGACGACCGACGGCATAACCGTTCGCGTGGCGCCCAATTATTTGAATGAACAATCGCAGCCTGCGCAGGGGCGGTGGTTTTGGTCTTATCATATCCGGATCGAAAATCACGGTGACGAGCCTGTGCAACTGCTGACACGTCATTGGAAAATCACCGACGGCCGGGCGATGGTGAACCATGTCGATGGCGATGGTGTGGTCGGGGAACAACCGTTGCTCAATCCGGGTGAAAGCCATGATTATGTTTCAGGATGCCCTCTTGGCACGCCGAGTGGCATGATGGAGGGGCAATATCGTTTCATTCGTGCCGATGGCAGTACATTTTTGGCAGACATTCCGCGCTTTAAGCTGCTTGCACCTGCGACCGCGCGATGAAGCGGACGCATCTTCCGCTGAATGGCTTGCGCGTTCTGGACGCTGCAGCCCGGCATTTGAGCTTTACAAAAGCGGCCGATGAACTGGCCGTTACGCCTGCCGCTGTCGGGCAACAGATACGCGCGCTGGAGGATATGTTGGGCGTTGTGCTGTTTCGGCGCACTCCCAAAGGATTGGAATTGACCGGCGAAGGCACTGCTGGACTTGATGCTTTGCGCCAAGGATTCCTGATGTTTGAAGACGCTGTGCGCGCCATGCAAGCAGGGCAGTCCTCCAATTCCTTAACGATCGCGGCGCCGCGCGATTTTACCGCCAAATGGTTGGCTTCCCGGCTTGCAAAATTCGGACAGGCAAATCCTGAAACCCGCTTCACACTAATTGCTGCGGATGAAGACATTGATTTTACCGAAGCCAATCTCGATCTTGCTATCCGACTGACTGAAGGCCCCGGAGAGCACGAAGGCGTGCGCTTGTCCGAAGGTGCATTTATAACCGTAGGCGCGCCGGAAGGCGGATTGGACACGCCTATCAGTTGGCCGCATTGCCCCGTTGCCGAAGGATTACCCGCATTGCGCCTGTCGGATGCCGGCCTTGCTATCGATGCCGCAGCCATTGGCCTTGGCCGTGCAAATGTGCCTTATCTATTGGCAGAAGCCGATATCGCTGCGGGAAGGGTCAAGGTCGTCGACAACTCCAAAGAGAGTAACTTGGCTTACTGGCTGGTCGCACCCTTGCCGCAATGGCGGCAAAAAAAGGTGAAGGCGCTTGTCGAGGCCTTGACCTCCTGATTTCAAAAAGGCCGAAGCTTATTGCCCGGCCACGCTATCCAGCAATCGGCCCATAAGCGACGCAAAGACCATGTTGTCGACATCTTTGCTGATGTCATTCCAGCTGCCGGTAATGGTGTACCATTCACCCGCTTTCGATTGTGCCAGAAAGCTCATGGAAATCACGCCGGGTTCTGAACCACCCTTAAATCCCAGATATTGCCATTTCTCAGCGGATACAGGTGCCACGCCCTTGTTCACTGCCATTATATCCAGCATAGTCTGGTTGCCGGTTTGACGGATATTACGCAAAAGGTTGCCGATATCGGCCGGCGACGCAAACCATTCGATGCGGTCGATCGCGACCGGGCCGGAGCCGAGACCCGAGGGGTCAATCTTTTCAAAACCGAAGGCCGTTGCCTCTTTGGCCAGCAAATTACGCTGCTCGGCCTCACTTGCATTTTCAAAGCGCTTGCGAAGTTCCGCGTTGCTTTTCAACACAAATACCTCAACCGTATTCAACATCGGCAAAGCTTTGTCGGGGTCGCTATGTCCAATGGCGGCCAGCTTTTGTTCGACCGCATCGCGGCCCAAAACCCGCATCAACGCATCGGTCGCGGTGTTGTCGCTGGATGATATCATCCACGTCGCCAGTGTTTGAAGTGTAACCGGTGTCGTGCGGGGCCAGTTTACAGTGGCGTTTGAGGAATGGCTGTTCGCCAGTATCGGCACGACATCCGACCAACTGCGCCGTCCGGCCTGAATTTGCGATGCAAGCTCGGCCAGAATATAAAGTTTGAACGTCGAAGCTATCGCAAATTGCTGTCCGGTGGCGCGCCCGGCGACTTGCGAGCGTTGGCCTGACGCATCGATTTTTTCGACAAGATATCCGGCTTTCCCGGGCAGTTCGGCAAACGCAGCGTCAATTTTTGCCAGTGTGTCACCTTTTAGGTCGAACCCGGTAATCAGCAGGCCCACAACTTTTTGGGGCGAGCCAGATTCAACTGTAATGAGTGCGGTGGCAATGGCTTTTTCAAATTCGATCTTGATCGTGGCGCCATTAGTACCTTGCATCTCAACCGCGATTATTTTTTCCGGCTTACCATATTGCGCGATAAACTGGTCCGAGAGAGCCTTAAGCTGGGCTGGAGGAACCGCCGCCAAAAAGGTAGGTGAAAAATACTCTTCGTATTTGACCAATCCCGACAAAACAGCAGGCAGTTGTTCTATACGCTGGTCGAGCGGCTTCATGGGAACATTATCGGATTTGGCAGGTGTATTGGCCAATATCGGGGAGGCGCAGGCCGAACTAAGGGCAAGTGACAGAGCAAGTAACAGTTTCACCAGTTCGTCTCCTATATCATAGGTCCTGACCTCAGGGCCCCAATTCTAAGCGTCTATTGCCTCTTCGTCCAATTGAGCGGCATTGTCCTGAATAAAATTGAAACGGTGTTCGGGGTTTTTGCCCATCAGCCGGTCCACCAGGTCAGTTACCGCAGCTCGCCGTTCATATTCGCCAGGCAGCGTGATGCGAATGAGAGAACGGCTTTTGGGGTCCATTGTTGTTTCGCGCAACTGACCGGGGTTCATTTCGCCCAATCCCTTAAAGCGACCGACCTCCACCTTTTTATTTTTGAACACGGTTGCCTCCAACTCTGCGCGATGGGCGTCGTCGGCGGCGTACACGCTTTGGCTGCCATGCGTCAGGCGGTATAATGGCGGCCGTGCGAGGAACAGGTGCCCGGCTTTCACAATCTCGGGCATTTCCTGAAAGAAGAATGTCATCAACAATGTCGCGATGTGCGCGCCATCGACATCGGCGTCGGTCATGATGATGACCCGTTCATAGCGCAGATTGTCAGGGTTGCAGTCTTTGCGAACACCGCAGCCAAGCGCGAGCTGCAAATCGGCAATTTCGTTATTCGCGCGAATTTTATCGGCGGTCGCGGATGCCACGTTCAGGATTTTACCCCGGATTGGCAAAATCGCCT
Organism: Sphingorhabdus sp.; assembly: GCF_046154385.1. Classification (GTDB taxonomy): domain Bacteria; phylum Pseudomonadota; class Alphaproteobacteria; order Sphingomonadales; family Sphingomonadaceae; genus Sphingorhabdus_B. The sequence continues at coordinate 9,014 of NZ_JBJXFW010000045.1, forward strand.
GCGTCTTGCGGTCGCGCGCCTGTTTTGCGCTTCCGCCTGCGCTATCGCCTTCGACGATGAATAATTCGGTGCCAGTGGGGTCGTCGGACGCACAATCGGTCAGCTTGCCCGGCAGCCGCACTTTTCGGCCCGACGTCGCCGTCTTCCGCTTGACCTCTCGCTCCGCCTTGCGGCGCAATCGGTCGTCGACCTTTTCCAGAATGAAACCCATCAAGGCCTTGCCGCGTTCCATATTGTCGGTCAGGAAATGATCAAAATGGTCGCGGACGGCGTTTTCGACCAGCCGCGTTGCTTCTGGCGACGTTAGCCTGTCTTTGGTCTGGCTTTGAAATTGGGGGTTCCGGATGAACACCGACAGCATCAGTTCGGCTTCGTTGAATATGTCCTCCGCCGAAATTTGCGCTGCCTTTTTTTGGCCAACCAGCTCGCCGAACGCGCGCAACGCTTTTGTCAGGGCAGCGCGAACGCCGGCTTCATGCGTTCCGCCATCGGGGGTAGGGATCGTATTGCAATACCAGCTATAGGCCCCGTCGGAATATATCGGCCATGACACGGCCCATTCGACGCGACCCTGACTGTCAGGAAAATCTTGCGATCCTGCAAAAAAATCAGTGGTCGCACATGCGCGCGTGCCGAGTTGTTCCCTTAAATGATCGGACAGGCCGCCGGGAAATTGAAACACCGCTTCGGCAGGTACGTCGGCGCTCGCCAACTCCGGATCGCAGCGCCAGCGGATTTCAACGCCCGCGAACAGATAGGCTTTTGAGCGGGCGAGACGGAACAACCGTGCGGGTTTGAACTTTGCGTCCGGCCCGAAAATTTCCGCGTCCGGCGTGAACGCGATCGTCGTCCCACGCCGGTTCGGGGTCGGCCCCAGTTCTTCCAGCTTTCCAAGTGGATGGCCTTGGGCAAAACATTGGCGATAGAGCTGCTTGTTGCGCGCGACTTCGACAACGGTGTCTGTCGACAACGCATTAACAACCGATACGCCAACGCCATGCAGTCCGCCCGATGTGGCGTAGGCCTTGTCCGAAAACTTGCCGCCGGAATGCAGCGTGGTCAAAATGACCTCCAACGCTGATTTGTCCGGAAATTTGGGGTGGGGATCGACAGGGATGCCACGGCCGTTATCGCTGATCGTCAGGCGGTTTCCGACACCGAGATGTACTTCGATCCGGTTGGCATGGCCCGCGACTGCTTCGTCCATGGAATTGTCGAGCACTTCGGACGCAAGATGATGCAGAGCGCGTTCGTCGATGCCGCCAATATACATGCCCGGCCGCCGCCGCACGGGTTCGAGCCCCTCCAGCACTTCAATCGCCGAGGCATCATATTCATTGGAGGCGGCGGTCGCCGCAGCGCTGCCGCCAAAAAGATCATCACTCATACAAACGGGTATAGGACGCACGGAGTCACCCGTGCAAGCGCCGTATCGATTTGCCCACAGGAAAGTTTTTGGTCGATATATAGGGCCTGCTTGTCGAAAGCCGGTATTTGTCCGATGATGATGGCATAGCGTGTTACACTTATAATACGGAGAAGATTTATGCTCGAGATTTCAGGGATTAGCCATGTTTACGCGAACGGTACTCGGGCTCTTGATAATGTAAATCTCTCCATACCCCGGGGCATGTACGGTCTTCTCGGTCCAAATGGCGCGGGGAAATCGACATTGATGCGCACAATCGCGACCCTGCAAACCCCCACCAGCGGCTCGATCAAATTCGGCGACCTGGATATCTTGCAAAATCCCGAAGAATTGCGAAAACGCCTTGGCTATTTGCCGCAGGATTTTGGCGTTTATCCGCGTGTGACCGCATTCAACATGCTGGACCATATGGCGGTGCTTAAAGGCGTGTCGAGCAAAGGCGAGCGCAAGACGGTCGTCGAAACACTATTGAACCAAACCAATTTATGGAACCACAGAAACCAGTTTATCGCAGGATTTTCTGGCGGAATGCGACAAAGGTTCGGTATCGCCCAAGCGTTGATCGGATCGCCTGAGCTTATCATAGTTGATGAACCAACAGCAGGCCTTGATCCCGAAGAGAGGAACCGGTTTCTTAATTTACTCGCCGGAATCAGCGATAATGTTGTTATCATTCTATCGACCCATATCGTTGACGATGTTGCTGACCTCTGTCCGCGAATGGCGGTTCTTGCCGGCGGCCGCGTGCAATTGGAAGGCGCGCCGCTTGACCTGATTGCCCAAACCAAGGGGCGCATCTGGAAAAAGACCATCGGCAGGGACGAACTGGTGGCGCATCAGCAGGACTATCAAGTGATTTCGACGCGGTTGTTTGCCGGACGGACTATCATCCACATACTTGCGGATGGCAAACCTGCCGGTTTTGATGATGTCGAAGCGGGGCTCGAGGATGTGTATTTTACCACCCTTGCCGACCTGCGTAGCGCCGCTTGAGGAGTGCCACATATGCTGTTTGACGTCGCGCGCTTTGAACTGCGCTACCAACTCCGCAATCCCGTATTTTGGGTTTCGCTGTTGCTTTTCTTTTTTCTCGGCTTTGGCGTTACCGCCAGCGAAAATGTTAGCATTGGCACACCGGGAACGGTCCATGAAAACGCCCCGTTTGCAATCGCGTCGATGATTGCGCTGGCGTCGCTCTTTTATCTTTTTGTCATCACATCCTTTGTCGCCAATGCGGTCGTTCGCGATGACACCAGCGGCTTTGGCCCCATTATAAAAGCGACAGCCATTGGCAAAACCAACTATGTTCTGGGGCGCTATCTTGGCGGAGTGGCCATTGCGCTGCTGGGATATTTTGCAGTACCGCTGGGGATGTTGGTTGGCGTGTCGATGCCCTGGGTTGACCCTGAAACCTTGGGCCCGAACAATCCGGCTTATTATCTTTGGCCTTATCTGATTCTTGCGGTTCCGAATATTCTTCTGATGTGCAGCCTGCTTTTTGGCCTTGCGACTATCACGCGGTCGATGCTGTGGAGCTACATTGGCGTCGTCTTGTTCTTCATGGGTTATCTGATCGTAACGACGATATTGGGGGGCAAGGTCGAATATCAGGATTTGCTGGCGCGTTTCGAACCGCTGGGTTTCGGGGCTCTGGCGGAGGCAACGCGATATTGGACAGCGGCAGATATGAATACCAAATTGCTGCCGTTCAATGAACAGCTATTGTTCAACAGAGTCCTGGTGCTGACGATGTCGGCTGCATTGCTGGCGGTTACATATTGGCGTTTTTCGATGGAAGAACGCGCCCCGTCCAAACGGAAATTGAAAAGGCTGGCCCGTCAGAAATTGGGCGAAGGCGGCGAAGCGGGCCCGGCTGTTATGGCCCCGTTGACGCACCAAAGCTTTGGCTCCGCATCGACGCGGGCGCAGTTCATGGTCCGGCTCAAGATGGAAATTCTGCAGGTCTTGCAAAGCCCAGGGCTTATCGTTTTGATGTTGATTGCCTTGATCAATACGGTGGCCGGGTTGTGGCTTACGCAGACAACATACGGTACGCCGGCATATCCGGTCGGGGCGGATATCATTACGAATATCATTGGCGGGTTTTCGATTTTTCTCCTGATCATCGCGGTATTCTATGGCGGCGAATTGGTGTGGCGCGAGCGCGATGTGAAAATCAACGAAATCATCGATTCCACGCCAACAGCAAATTGGGTCATAACCATCCCCAAACTACTCGCGATCCTTCTGATTTTGTTGAGCATCAATGCGGTTGCGATGACCACCGGCCTGGCGTTCCAGCTGATCAAAGGCGTTACCGATTTCGGCCTGTCGAATTATCTGTTCTGGTTCGTCTTGCCGACCACTGCTGAAATGCTGATCGTCGCGATATTGGCGGTATTCTTGCAAGCGGTTAGCCCGAACAAATATGTCGGTTGGGGCCTGTTTCTGCTGTGGTTCATATCCAGCATTTTCATCAGGAATATGGGCTACACCAACGCTCTTTACAGCTATGGGGCGAACCCCTTGACGCCGTTAAGCGACATGAACGGCGACGGTGGTTTTGGCTATGGCGCGTGGGTTTTGCGCGGTTATTGGTTGGCGTTCGGGGTCATCCTGTTGGTGGTTGCGCATCTTGTATGGCCACGCGGAACCGATACCCGTTGGCGCAGTCGCGTCAAACGGGTTGGTCCGGGGTTGCGGGGCACGCCCCTGGTTTTAATTGGCGCCAGCATCGCCTTCATGGTTGTGACTGGTATCCATGCTTGGCAGAATTTCAAAATATTCAACCGCTATGAAACCAGCGATCAGGCCGAGGCGTTCCAAGCGGATTATGAGAAGAAATATCTGAAATATGAAAAGCTGCCACGACCTGTCGTGAAATCCGTCACCCTGGACGCGCAGATATTTCCGAAGGACCGTCGGATGGAGGTCACGGGAAGTTACGTCATGCGGAATGAAACCGACAAGCCGATTTCGGAAGTCCATATTCGTCAGGGTGATCGCGATGTCGTTTATCCAAAACTGGCGCTGGCAGGAGCCAAATTGGCGAAGGACGATACGAAATTCGGGTACCGCATTTTCCGGTTCGACCAGCCGTTGCAGCCCGGTGCCGAAACCCGGCTCGATTTTCAATCCCGCATCCATCATCGCGGCTTTCGTAACGGAGCGCCGGCGACATCGGTCAATCTGAATGGCACGTTCGTCAACAATTTCGAATTTGCGCCCATTGTCGGCATGAACCGACAGGTTGTGTTGCAAGATCGAACCCAACGCAGGCGGCAAGGGTTACCGGCCGAATTGCGAATGGCAAAGCTCGAGGATATGACGGCGACGCGGGAAAATTATGTCCGCACAGATTGGGTGTTGTCCGACATTACCGTCACAACAGACGCCGATCAGGTGCCGATTGCTCCGGGCAGCAAGCTGTCCGACGAAAGCAGGAATGGACGACGGACGGCCCATTTCGTCAGTTCGGCGCCCATCCACAATTTCTTGTCGATCCAGTCGGCCCGCTACAAATTGACCCAAAAAAATCACAAGGGTGTGTTGCTGTCGATCTACCATGACCCGCGTCATGAGTGGAATGTGCCAAAAATGATCGGGGCGTTGGAGGTCGGGCTTGATTATTATCAGGCCAATTTCGGACCTTATCAATTTGACCATGCCCGGATCATCGAATTTCCGGGCTATCAAAGCTTCGCGCAGGCTTTTGCCGGAACGATGCCCTATTCCGAAAGCGTGGGTTTTGCGGCGGATGTTTCCGACCCGGACGCGATTGACTATGTAACCTATATTACCGCGCATGAATTGGCGCACCAATATTGGGCGCATCAGGTGGTCGGTGCCGATATGCAGGGCCAGACCGTGACCAGCGAAACACTGGCGCAATATTCAGCCCTGATGGTCATGAAAAAAATCTATGGGCCGGACAAGATCCGCCGTTTCCTGAAATATGAGCTCGATCAGTATCTGGGAGGACGCAAGGGCGATGCTGTGGGTGAACAGCCCCTATATCGTGTCGAAAATCAGCCTTATGTCCACTATCGCAAGGGCTCGTTGGTATTTTATCTTTTGCAGGAAAGACTGGGCGAAGACGCGGTCAATCGTGCACTCAGCCGGTTTGTCCAGACATGGAAATTCAAGCCAGCGCCTTTTCACCGGTCCGTTGATCTGATCGCGGAATTGCGAAAAGAAGCGCGAACGGCCGAACAGCAGGCGTTGATTACTGACCTGTTCGAACGCATCACGGTGTATGATTTGAAAGCCAAAGAAGCCAAAACAGCCAAGTCGCCCGACGGGCTTTGGACGACGACTTTGTTATTTGAGGCCAACAAATATTATGCCGATAGCAAGGGCAATGAAAAACCGGCGGCACTTGATGAAAATATTGAGGTTGGTTTGTTCGGCGCCCGACCTGGCATCGGTGCCTTTGGGGCGAAGGATGTCGTTTCGATAGATCGAAAGCCTGTCAAAAATGGCAAGCAACAGGTCGTTATCAAATCGAAACGAAAACCTGCCTTTGCCGGCGTCGACCCATATAATTTTTACATCGACCGCAATTCGGATGACAATGTCATAGATGTCACAAGCTGAATGAAAAAGGGCGGCTCGATTGAGCCGCCCTTTGCTTTGAGTTTAGCGAACCCGTGGGCCGCCAAATGGCATAGGTGGGGGTGGGCGACGGACGCCCCTTGGCAACTGCGCTTGATACGCACGTCCACAATGCTCTACGCAATATGGAAAACCAGGATTAACCGCGTCGCCACAGAAGTGGAAGTCCGCTTCACCAGGATGCCCCATCGGCCACCGGCATACACGTTCGTTCAAATCAAGAAGGGACGTTTTATTGGCCATTTCCGCGCTTGGCTTTGCAGGGACAAGGCGGCGGGGTGGCGCCGGTGGAATGGGCGCTTGCTGGTCACCGGGGCCTTGACGCATGAAACCGCCCGGTCCGATCGAAACGATTCGCGGCATGGACGACGCCGGACGCTCTGCTGGCGCTTCGCCGGATGTCGATGGAGCGTCCGCAGATCGTGGGGCAGGAGCGGATTGCGCTACCCTTGGTTTTGCGGGTGCTATTGCAACAGGCTTTACCGGCGAGGCTTTTTTGACCGCAGCTTTTTTCTCGGGTTCATTCGCTTTCACAGGCGACGGGCGTGATTTCAGTCCCAAGCGGTGCGCCTTGCCAATAACCGCGTTGCGCGAAACGCCGCCAAGTTCGTCAGCGATCTGACTTGCAGTCAGCCCCTTTTCCCATAGGGTTTTTAAGTGATCGATCCGCTGGTCAGTCCAGGACATATTTTCTTTTCCCAAATTCTATTTCACAACGCCGTCTTTATGGCGCGATTGCGCCTTGCGGTTGAAGCTGCAAGCCGATAGTCGATTGCGTGATGAGTATCCACCAAAAAACCGCACGAGGCCCAGATAGGGATTCGAAACCGATCGTTCAACTGCCCGATGGCGTCAAGCACATACGCCATGTAAATTGGATTGGATTAAAGACCTTATATCTAAAAGAAGTGCGTCGCTTTTTTAAGGTTCAACTTCAGACGATTTGGGCACCTGCAATTACGACGTTGCTCTATCTTATTATTTTCACCGTGGCTTTAGGTGCGGTTAAGCCGACTGTCCTTGGTGTTTCCTTTGCCGATTTCATCGCGCCGGGATTGATTATCATGGGAATGATGCAAAATGCGTTTGCTAATTCCAGCTTCTCGCTGCTTGTGGGCAAGATACAGGGTACAATTGTCGACTATCTGATGCCGCCTTTATCCAATGCCGAGGTGCTGGCTGCATTGACGGCGGCTGCGGTGACACGGGCGTTCATGGTAGGGGGAACAATCTGGCTGGCCATGGCGTTTTGGCCGGATGTAAATGTTACCCCTGTCCATTTCTGGGCTGTCTTGTGGTTCGGGTTGATGGGGTCAATGTTGCTGTCGCTCATTGGCGTTATGACGTCAATCTGGGCCGAGAAGTTTGATCATGCTGCTGCTGTTTCAAACTTCGTCGTGGCTCCCGCAGCCTTATTATCAGGTACATTTTATTCCGTCGACAAGCTCGCCCCGACTTTTCAGGCAATCAGCCATGCCAACCCGTTCTTCTATGTCATATCAGGGTTTCGATATGGATTTATCGGCAGTGCCGACAGCCCCGTGCAATTTGGAGCGCTATTGTTGCTGACGATCAATATTGTGTTGGCAACAATCTGTTATGCACTGCTGCGTTCTGGTTGGAAATTACGCGCGTAAAAACTGTCGTCCAAATTGGACTGATTCTAAATTAGCCCCAATATAGGCCGTTTATTCTCCTTACAGGAGAAGGCATTATGACGCTGCAAGCGCTGGCGAAGTTACAACATCGCTGCGAACGCCTGACGGCAGCATTGGGGCGCGGAACGGCGTCCGAAATTGCCGCAGCGCTCGAATTGCTGCGGCAATCGTTGGTGGAACTATATGAACTGGGTTATTGGCGCGAACAGCCGGACCAGTTCAAACAGCATATGCGCCTGTTCCGCACTGTCGCAAACGCGCCTGTCAGCGCCCGGGTGTCCAGCTCTGCGCCTGACAAAATGGTCCGATACAGCCCTTGACGACCAGGTTCCCGGACTTGCCCTTATAGATGATAGACCGATAGGTTTTGCCCGATTTGGGGTCGTAAATTTGCCCCTTCCACTCATTCCCGGCCGCTTTAAAGCCGGTCAGAATGTCCATCCCCAACAAGGTCCGGCCACGCAGGGACTTGTTCGGATTGTTAATGTCTTTTTGGCCAACGCCGTTGGGAGGCGGTACAAGGAATTTGGCCAGTTTCCCGCATATCGCTGTCCCGCATTCGTAGATTTCAACAACGCCATCCTTGCTTTCGGTGACCCAGCGGCCCGTAACAGGTGCCGCCGCCTGGGCCGATGCAGATAAAGAACCAATAACAATCAATGCCGCCGATAGTTTTCGATAGATCATATACGCTCCTCAATTCCTCTTTTTTCCGTTCATAGCGTACAATCATATTGCCGCAATGTTTTTGCCTTTTTATGGCGACATGCTAACCCGCTCAACATGAATGACATCTTACTTTTCGACTATTGGCGTTCGTCCGCCAGCTACCGGGTCCGCATCGCCCTCAACCTAAAAGGCGTGCCCTATCATTCTGTTCCAACAAGCCTGATCGAAGGGCAGCATAAATCCGCAGATTACGTCGCCCGCAACCCGCAGGGATTTGTACCGATGTTATCCATTGACGGGCACGACCTGACGCAAAGCCTTGCGATTATCGATTATCTCGACGCACATTATCCTGATCCGGCGATGGTGTCATCAAACCCGGCGGACCGCGCGAAAACCTTGGCGCAGGCTTTGTTGATTGCGGCGGATATCCATCCGATCAACAATTTGCGTGTTCTGAAATATCTCAAAGACCAAATGGGACAGGATCAGGCCGCGATCGACAATTGGTACCGGCATTGGATGGTCGAGGGCTTTACCGCCTTGGAAGTCATGGCCCCGGCCGACGGCCTGTTCGGAGGCGATTTGCCCAATCTTGCGGACGTCTGTCTGGTGCCGCAAATGGCAAATGCAAGGCGGTTTGAAACGCCGTTGGCGGCATTTCCCAAGCTCGTCAGGATTGACGCGGCGCTGACGGCGATGCCCGCTTTCAAGGCGGCCCATCCCGATGCGGTAAATCCGGACGCATGAAATCAGCCATATTGACCGCGGCACCGCTGCTGCTGTTCGCCGCGCCTGCCGGTGCACAAAGTTGTGAATGGCCCGTGCGCGATCCGGATGATCAGGCCACCTATGGCTGCATCCGAAACCTCGCCGAATATCCGGTGCCAATCGACATCATGGACATTGTCGTCACCGGGTCTTTGGCCGCCCCCAAAAACGAGGGCAGCTATGCCGTATCTCGGGCATTTCTTGTGGAGAACACCAGCCGGCTGGAAAACGCATTATCCCAGGTCGCAGGATTGCAACAGTTTCGGCGGTCGGATGCGCGATCTGCAAATCCAACCAGTCAGGGGGTCACGCTTCGTGGTTTGGGCGGCAATGCGTCGTCGCGCGCCCTGCTGCTGCTGGATGATGTCCCGCAGGCCGATCCTTTTGGTGGCTGGATCAGCTGGCCTGGTTATGATGCCCTGCAACTTGCCAGCATCAAAGTCAAAAGAGGTGCAGGCCAGGTCGCGGCTGGAACCGGCGCGCTGGCCGGTGTAATTGAGCTCGATAGCCTCCAAAATATGGGTCGTACCAAAACGGCCCTCCATCTTGGCAGCCGGAACAGCGTTAATGCCAATGCAAAGCTGCTCAAAAAATTGGGTGCCGGTAGCATCGCAATCTCGGGAAATTTTTCCCGCGGTGACGGCTTCTTCCCGATCCGGAAAGGGCAACGCGGTGCAGTTGACCGGGCCGCACCTTATGAACAAGGGGCAATTGCCATACGCGCGGTTGCGCCATTGTCGGCAAATACCGAATTGCAGGCAAATATGCGGGCATTTACCGATGAACGCGACCGTGGATTTGATTTTTCCGATAACCAGAATAGCGGCGTCGATGCGAGCGTAAGGGTGGTCAATCGCGATGCGGCAGCTTGGCAGTGGAGCGTGCTCGGCTATGTGCAATTGCGCCAATTTGCCAACCGCTTTGGTGCGATAGGGTCGGGCCGTAATTCCGTCAGCTTGACGCTTGATCAGTTCTCGGTTCCGTCGACAGGACTGGGCGCGCGGGCGGAAATACGCCCACCATTGGGGGAATCGACCGAATTGCGGATTGGCGGAGAGTGGCGTCGCACGGTCGGCGAAACCAACGAGAATTTCTTTTTCACCGGCCTGGTTCCCGGTCGCAACCGGCGTGCAGGCGGCAAAAGCGATACTTTGGGGCTATTCGCCGAAGCCAGTTTTGAGCCATCTGATCAGCTTGCTTTCACCGCCGGCGCGCGCGCCGACCATTGGAGTATCACGGACGGTTTTCGCAAAGAGGTAAATATTGCCGGTTCGGTAAGGTCAGACGACGTGTTTGCTGACCGGTCGGGTTGGGAAGGTACAGGCCGGGCAGGGGCAGTCTGGAACGCCGGCGATGGCGTAAAAATTCGCAGCGCAGCTTATCTGGCATGGCGATTGCCGACGCTGAACGAGCTTTACCGGCCATTTCGCGTCGGGGCTGATGCGACTGCCGCCAATGAATTGCTAGCGCCGGAACGGTTGAAGGGTGCCGAGATCGGTATGGATTTTGAACGCGCAGGCTTCATGATTGGCGGGACATTATTTACGAACAGGCTTGATAACGCGATTGCCAATGTCGGATTGGGCAATGGTCCGGGCAATTTCCCCGGCGTTGGCTTTGTCGGGGCAGGCGGCGTGTTCCGGCAGCGGCAGAATCTTGATGCGATCAACAGCAAGGGTGTGGAGATGGAAGCGAGCTATGCGCACCGCGAGTTCTCGCTGAACGCTGGCTATGCTTATGTCGATGCAACGATCAAGGCGAGGGGAAGCGCGGCGGCGCTGAAAGGTTCGCGCCCCGCACAAGTGCCTAAACATTTTGCCAATCTGGGGATAGGCTATGACGGGCAAGCCGCGCGCGCCAATTTTTCCGTTCGTTACGTCAGCGGACAGTTCGAAGATGACGTCAACAGCCGCCGGTTGAAAGGCGCTGTAACCCTTGATGCCGGCATCGGCGTGTATATCGGCAAGAAGATCACGCTTGAATTGACGGGCGAAAATCTGTTCGATGCGAGGGTGGAGGCAGCAATTGCCAGCGACGGTGTGATCGAAAGGGCGATGCCACGGACAGTTTGGGCTGGAATTGCGGTAGATTTTTAATGGCAAAGACACAACAACAACTGAAATTGGCGGAATTTCTGCCTTATCAATTATCGATTACGTCCAATGCGATCAGCGACCTCATCGCGCGCGCCTATCGCGGCCGGTTTGCGCTGAAGATACCGGAATGGCGGTTGATGGCGGTATTGGGGGAACGGGCGTCAGCAACGCAACGTGAATTGTGTGAAGCGACCGCGATGGATAAGGTTACCGTTAATCGCGCGACAAAGGCGCTCGAAGATCGGGGGCTGGTGGCTCGCGCCCCGAATGCAGCCGATGGCCGGTCACATCATGTAGCGCTGACGGACACGGGCCGGGAATTATATGACCAGATTGTACCGCTGGCATTGTCGGTTGAGGCGGAGCTGGAAAAAATACTGGGAAGCGGAGAAGCCAAAGCACTTGAAAATATGTTGGCCCAATTGCGGGCGCGGGTTGCGGAACTGGGGTGAAAAAACTTGCCAAATATAGTTTCAGTTGATACTAAATTATAGCCGACTATCCGGCCCTTAATTTATCCAAAATTGCAAATATTGGAGCGACCCATGACCGATCTGTTCGAAAACCCTCTCGGCCTTGATGGCTTCGAATTTGTGGAGTTTTCAGCTCCGGCGAAAGGTGTCTTGGAACCTGTTTTTCAGAGCATGGGATTTACCCATATCGCGTCGCATCGGTCCAAGGATGTGCAGCTTTGGCGACAGGGTGAGATTAACCTGATCGCCAATTATGAACCGCGCAGTCCCGCCGCTTTCTTTGCCGCCGAACATGGTCCATCGGCTTGCGGAATGGCATTTCGGGTCAGGGATGCCGCCAAAGCGTATGACGAGGCTTTGGCGCGCGGTGCGGAGCCGGTGGAAAGCAAGACGGGCGTGATGGAATTACGCATTCCTGCGATAAAGGGCATTGGCGGCGCATTCATCTATCTGGTGGACCGCTACGCCACGTTGGAAAATCCGGAAGCGCTGTCAATCTATGACATCGATTTCGAATATTTACCCGGGATACTGCGAAACCCGGTAGGAGCAGGGTTCCAGAAAATCGACCATCTGACGCATAATGTCTATGGCGGCCGCATGGCCCATTGGTCCGCCTGGTATGAACGCATTTTCAACTTTCGCGAGATCCGCTATTTCGACATCAAGGGCGAATATACCGGCTTGACCAGTCGTGCGATGACCGCCCCCGATGGCAAGATCCGCATTCCCCTGAACGAAGAAGGCAAGGCTGGCGGCGGGCAGATAGAGGAATATCTGCGCGCCTATAATGGCGAGGGTATCCAGCATATCGCGCTGATCTGTGACGATCTGATTGGTTGCTGGGATAATCTGCAAAAGCTGGGTGTGCCGTTCATGACCGCACCGCCCGAAACCTATTACAAGATGCTGGACGAACGCCTGCCGGGACATGGTCAACCCGCTGACGAGTTGCAACAACGTGGTATATTGCTTGATGGCACGACAGACGGAGGCGCGCCGCGCCTGTTGCTGCAGATTTTCGCGCAGCCCCAGATCGGCCCCGTATTCTTTGAATTTATCCAGCGCCGCGGCGATGAAGGGTTCGGCGAAGGCAATTTCAAGGCGCTGTTTGAAAGCATCGAACGCGACCAGATTGATCGCGGTGTTTTGGAGGTGTCGCAATGACGGTACCCTTTAAATCGGAACGGATCCATCATGTCGCCTACCGGTGCAAGGACGCCAAAACGACTGTCGAATGGTATGAACGGGTGATGGGCTTTACCTACACCAATGCCTTTGCCGAAGATTATGTGCCCTCCACCGGCGCATATGATCCTTATATGCATATCTTTCTTGAGTGTGGCGGCGGCAATGTTTTGGCGTTTTTCGAATTGCCCAATCAGCCTGAAATGGGACGTGACGAACAGACACCTGAATGGGTCCAGCATCTGGCATTCAAGGTCGCCGACTTTGACATGTTGAAAGCAGCAAAGCTCCATATCGAGGCACAGGGCGTTGACGTGCTTGGGCCAACCTATCACGGCATTTTTCGCTCAATCTACTTTTTTGACCCCAATGGCCACCGGTTGGAACTGGCTTGTGACATAGGCACCGAAGAACAATATAATGAATTGCAATCGGTCGCGGCGGCTATGCTGGATGAATGGGACCGGACGAAAAAAGCGCCCAAACACGCAGATTGGCTCCATATCGAACCGGGGGGTGAATAAGGCGCTCCACCAAAAGGTTGCCGCATCTGCAAACTGCAGGCATCATGCGCAAAATAGGAGAGGGAATATATGAAACTCGCATCGTTAAAATCGGGCCGTGACGGCAAATTGGTCGTCGTTTCAAATGACCTCGCCTGGTGCGCCGATGCCGGACATATTGCACCCACTTTGCAGTTGGCACTGGACGATTGGGATCGAACCTTACCCCGGTTACAAGCGCTTGCTACAGATTTGGAACATGCCGCAATCCCGCGCGAACGCTTTCATGAACATGACGCCGCAGCGCCTTTACCGCGCGCTTTCCAATGGGCGGACGGCTCTGCCTATGTCAACCATGTGGAACTGGTGCGAAAGGCAAGGGGGGCAGAATTGCCCGCCAGTTTCTGGCATGATCCGCTGATGTATCAGGGCGGATCAGACGAATTTCTGGGCGCACGCGACGATATATCACTCGCTAATGAAGAATGGGGCTGTGATCTGGAGGCCGAAATTGTGGTCGTAACCGGCGATGTGCCGCGCGGCGTTTCGGCACAAGACGCACTGTCCTATATCCGTCTTGTCGGGCTTGTTAACGACATCAGCTTGCGCAACCTGATTCCGGCAGAACTTGAAAAGGGCTTTGGCTTTGTTCAGTCAAAGCCGGCGAGTGCGCTTTCCCCTGTCTTTGTTACCCCCGAAAGCTTGGGGGATTTTTGGCGGGATGGAAAGCTGCACCGTCCATTGATGGTCGATTTGAATGGCGCGCCTTTTGGCCGGGCTGTGGCATCGGAAGATTGCACATTCGACTTCGGCGTATTGATCGCGCATTTGGCAAAGACACGTAACCTTGAAGCCGGATCGATTATTGGATCGGGCACCGTTTCCAATCGCGATGCCGACGGTGGCCCCGGCAAGCCGGTATCACAGGGCGGGCTTGGCTATAGCTGTATCGCGGAAGTCCGGATGGTTGAGAAGATCCAGACGGGCGAAATGACGACACCCTTTTTAAAGGACGGCGATATTGTCCGTATCGAAGTACGCGACGATGCAGGGCACAATATTTTCGGGGCCATTGAACAGGTCGTGCGGACGAAACCTTAAGTTGCGCTTGTCGCCGCACTCCCCTCCCGCAAGCGGGAGGGGGATTGGTTCATGCAGTGTGCGCGGAGTTATCCCCTGCAAATGACGTCACCCTGAACCAAGTTCAGGGTGACGGGAGGGGTAAGTGGGTTGACGGGAATTAGATTTCTCCCCTCCCGCATGCGGGAGGGGGCGGGGGAGGGTTAGTCAGCGTGACCTCAAGGCGCACCTATAGCGCCCTCCCTCCCTTTATCCCACCCGCCTACTTCTTGGCGAATGCATCGCCAATCGAACAGGCGGCTGGTCCCAAAATAACGATGAACAACACCGGCAAGATGAACAGGATCAACGGGATGGTCATAATGGCTGGAAGGCGTGCAGCCTTTTCTTCGGCCTTCATCATACGTTCGTTCCGGAATTCCGACGAAAGTACGCGCAAGGCAGAAGCCAATGGCGTTCCGTATTTTTCTGTCTGGATCATGGTCGTTACGACGCCCTTGATCGAGTCAAGATTGACGCGAAATGCAAGATTTTCAAAGGCCATCCGGCGCTCTGTTAAAAAGCCGAGTTCAATCGCAGTGAGTGCAAATTCATCGCCCAATTCAGGATAACCACGACCAAGCTCCTTAGCGACACGGTTGAAAGATGTGTCGACCGTCAATCCAGCTTCGGCACAAATGACGAGCAGATCGAGCGCATCGGGCAGGCCTTTGCGGATTGCATCGGTGCGTTTTTGAATAAGGTTGCCCAAGTAAATATCGGCCGCCTTATATCCTAAAATGGTCAGGATTGCGAACGCGGCAAAGCGCTTGAACGTGCTGTAGTCGGCCATTCCGCCCAAGCCATAAATCCACAGCGCAGCTCCTCCACCAAAGACGACAGGAAGGACGAGACGACTGAAAATCACGGTCACCGCCAGCTCTTTGCGGCGAATACCGGCCTGCGACAATTTTTGCTGCACCGTCTTGATCTGGTCTTCCTGCAAAACTTGAAGCTTTGACAGCATGTGACGCATTTTATCGGTGGTTTCGGTCTTCCGAACCAGTTTTGCGCGCTTTTTGGATGTTGTGGCGGTAATACCGGCTTTCAGCTGTTCGCGCCGATCACTCAGTGCCTTGACCCGTTTTGACATTGGATCACGGACGGTTACGGCGGCATAAATTGCAAAAATTACGGCAACAGCTGCGACGGCCGATAATAATGTGGCGACCCACAAGACGTCGATACCTAAAAGTTGAGGTCCACCTGGATTGGTCATTTCTTTATCCCGCCCCCAACACTAAATTTCAAAATTGACCATTTTGGCCATGATAAAGGCGCCAATCGACATCCATACAATGCCGATCATGCCCGCGATCATCAGCCGTGGTTCGAAGAAGAAGCCCGCCAGATATTTCTGGTTCACGGACCAGACCATACCGAACACGAAAAACGGCAGTGATCCCACGATATAGGCCGATGCTTTCGATTCGGACGACATTGCGCGAATTTTGAGCTTCATTTGCGCGCGTTTGCGTAACACGTCGGCCAGATTTGAAAGTGTTTCAGCCAGATTGCCGCCCGTTTCGCGTTGTATGGCAAGGGTGATGACAAAAAACTGGAATTCCGGCGTTCCCATGCGGTCCGCCGTTTCTTGCAGCGCGTCTTCCATCGACTTACCAATCCGGACTTTTTCGGTGACCATCTTGAACTCTTCGCCAACAGGTCCGGGTATTTCCCTTGCGACCACACCAAGCGTTTCGCCGACGGGAAGGCCTGATTTCAGGCCGCGCACGAGCAATTCGATTGCGTCGGGGAAGTTGGTCGTGAACTTTTTAATGCGGCCTGCGATCAGAAAGTTAACGACAAAATGCGGAAGTCCGGCGCCCAGCATCAATCCGCCGAAAAGCGAGAGATATATGGGAGCGCCTTTGATCCAAAGGCCGATCATAACAAGCGCGGTAATGCTTGCCGATGCCGACATATATTGCTGCAAATTCCAGTTCTTGCCAGTTTGCGCGAGGCGCAGTCTCAACTTGTCGGAGCGGCTGATGCTGCGTCCGTCGGTAAAGATCATAGGACGACGTGCGGCCAATGCCTTACGCATTTGTTGCTCGACGCGTGCATCCGCGCTGTCGGAATGACGCATCTTGACCGCACCCAGGCGGCGTGTGGTTGCCTTGCCGATATTTGGTCCAATGAAAGCGAGCGCGATCAGGACCAGAACCAGCATGAAACCTGTAGCAAGAATAAGATTTTGCATCATTGTTTGCTTAGCCCAAATTTACGTGCCGGCGATGCATCACATACGGGTGCATCGCCGCCACGAGGTTTATTTCTTTTTCAACAGCGACTTGAAACCGGACATTACGGATTTTTTGGTTTTTTCCGTTTGCGGGGCCGCTTCGGCAACTTCCGCGGCGCTTCCGGCAATCATATCGGCCAAATTGACAATCCCGGTCGACAGCTTGCTGCCTCTTACTGCCTGAACGATCGGCTGGCCTACTTTGGCGGCTTGCGCAGTTGCTTTGGGGTCCGAAGGAAGCAACAGATCGATTTTGCGCTCGATGGTGCCTTCAAAGTCCTTACGGCTAATTTCGAGTGCCGCAGCTTGTACATTGTTGGCGACAACAATGGTTTTGCAATGCGGCGCATTTTGTTTCAGCCATGCCAGAACGCGAATGGTATCGCGCGCGGCGGCCAATGTCAGTTCGGTTGTGACAACTGCCATATTCACATCTTGCATCAGATGCGGATATGCGATCAGCATACTGCGCGGCATGTCGATGACCGTGTTTTCAAATGCTGCGCGGAATTCTTCCTGCAATTGATAGAATGCACTTCCGTCCGTCAGCACAGGGCTGCTCATCGGTGCTTCTGCCGAAAGGATGGAGAGCTTGTCGTTCGCCTTGATCATTGCGCGTTCGATGAACAATCCATCGATACGGCTGGGATTGTCGATGGCGTCGGTCAGGCCGCGGCCCGGCTCAAGGTCCATTGCCAGTGCGCCGGTGCCAAAATGGACATCGAGGTCAAGGAATCCGGTTGGATGGCCTTGTCCTTGCGAAAATGTCCAGGCGAGCGAAGCTGCGATTGTTGAAGCACCGCATCCGCCACGCGTCCCGATAACAGCGGTCGACACATGCGGACGATCTGCCGAATGTTCTTCATGCTTTGGCGCGTTCAATATGGTTTGCGCGTTGGCAAAAGCATCGCGCAAGGCATCGGGGCTCAAAGGTTTCAGCAAATAGTCCTGAAGTCCGGACATCAACAAATCACGGTATAAACGCACATCGTTGACTTGGCCGACGGCGATAACAATCGTTCCGGGCTCGCACACTTCGGCAAGGCTGTTGATATCGGAAATAGGGTCACCCGATTCCGACAGGTCCACGAGCAATATTTGCGGACTGGCGGATACCGAAAGCGACTGGATTGCATTGCGAAGACCGCCCTTATAGGCTTTGTCCTGGCTCCAGCCCATTTCTTCGCAGACGCCGCGAATGACGTCCAGCGTCAGATCATCGCAGACATATGCGTTAATCGGGTCACGAGTTCCGGCGACGCCGGATTTCCAAGGAGCGTTCATTAGTTGCCTCCGGTTTTGGCGCGGTAGGTATCGACCGCTCTTTTGCCGCTATTGGTATCAAGCCGCTTGTTTTCTTGTCCGCGCACCAGATCTTCTGGATTGGCAATCATGGCTGCCAGATTGCTGTTTACCGAACAACCGTGGTTGCTGTGGTTGCTGGCATTGTAGTTGCGATCATGATCGGTGGTGAAATCGGGGCACGATGGCACCGATGCCTTGGAACGGGTTACGATAACGCGCATCATGCCGGACACGACTTGCCCCGCGGTTACGGGGGCAACCTCGTCAAGCAGAACACCACGCTCGGCCGCCACTTTCGAAACGATTTTGGCTGCGGATTGATTTGCATAAGCAGAGCCAAAGTCGACCGATACGCGGTCACCATAGCCCAATTGCAATGCATCAAACCATTCACCTAGTCGGGTCTGCTCTGCCGAAGATATACCGCCGCCATCGCTGTTCAGATCAATCGCATAATTGGTGCGTTCAACCACAGGTTGGTGAACTGAATACATCGATGTGTTCGATGTTCCCAGCGAGCCTGCAGCACATCCAGCCAATGTTATGCTGGCAGCTGCTGCGGTCAGGAATTTCATGTTACGCATAGTCATTCTCCTGAACTGGGATTATTGGTCGAAACTGAAACCGGGGCCTGAAACCGCGGCTTGCGCTTTTGCTTTGTCACCTTTTTGCGGCAAAGCCGGTGCTGCGTCGCTGACCGAGCCCATTTCCGGGCCACTGGATGGTGCAGGGGCGATGGTCGGCATTGGTCGGGTTTTGTCACCGTCCTTGTCGAGAACCTTGCCCAGCAGGAGGCGTTCGGCGTCATTGGCTGAATGGATGCCGTCAGTCGGCAGTTTGATCTCGCTATCCGATACTGGCTTTACCAGATACGGGGTGATGACGATCATCAATTCAGTTTCATTGCGACGCCAACCATTGGATTTGAACAATGCGCCCAAAATCGGAATGTCTCCGGCACCGGGCGTTTTGTCGACCGAAGTGTTCAACTGGTTGCTTAGTAAACCTGCGATCATCATGCTTTGGCCAGAACCCAACTCGACGGTTGTTTCCGCCATCCGGGTTGTAGTTGCGGGGACTTCAAGTCCGCCGACCCGCACCGCGCCTTGTGACGAAATATCGGATACTTCGGAACGGACACGCAGCGATATGCGGCCATCAGAAAGCACGATCGGTGTGTAGGTCAGGCTGACGCCATAGGACTGGTACTGAACCGACACACCATTGTCTGACGATGTTACGACCGGAAAAGTCCCGCCAGCCAGAAACTCGGCGGTTTCGCCTGAAACCGTGGTCAGGTTGGGATTGGCCAGCGTTGAAATCAAACCGGCGCGCTCCGACAAGTCGAATGCCGCGGCAACATCGATACCGAAGAGCTTGCCCGCTGCGCCGATCAGCGCAGAGCCGGTTAGCTGGGTTATATCATATGTTGTGACTGGCGATGCGCCCGTACGTGGTATATTTGGGTAGCCACCGGTGATATTCGCAAAATTCCGACCAGCGCTTTGGAAAGGGAGCAGGAAGCCATTGCCGGTTGGGCCGTCGAAATCACGGGTGTTGAAGTTGCCACTGATTTCTTTTGCCAGCGACCGGCTGACCTCCGCAACACGGACTTGCAGGTTAATTTGCAATGGGGTCGCTGTCTTGATGCGGTTTACGACCCTGGACTGTCCGCCGCTAAATGCGGTGACAAGATCGGCTGCGTCCGAAGCTTCTTCGGGCTGCTTAACCGTCCCGGTCAACATGATGATACCATTCATCGTCGTGACTTTGATATCGGCATCCGGCATGGCCACAGCCAACATCTGGTCGATGGAGTCTAGGTTCGTACCAACGCGAACGGTCGCGGAATAGACCGTCCGGCCAGCGGCATCGGTTGCAACGATGCTCGTTTCGCCCGGACCTTTGGCAACGATGTAAAGTTGCCGGCCAGATTTCACTTCGACATCAGCGACGCTTGGATTGGCGACAACGACATCAGTGATGGTCGAGCTCAGGTTGATCTGTTGTCCGCGACCGATTGCCAGCGTCACAAGCTTCGCATCTTTCGCGGACTGTGCGTGGGCAACGCCCGGCAAAGCGACGATCGAAGTGGTGCCAAGGGCTGCGGTCAGCACTGCTGCCGCAAAGCCGGATTTGATTTTTGCTATCGTTTTCATCTTACTGTCTCCGGCTTACGTCAACCACAGTTTCGGCGCCTGCGCGTGATACGCGGACCGTTTGTGAACTGACGACTTTCTGGACTTGCCTTTGGATGCGGACATTTTCCGAGGCGATTGCCAGCGGGGTTTGGGCAGGAATGCTGCTCCGCTGGAACCGCGATACATCACCGCCTGTTGTGTAAGTGCTTTTTCCTGAAATCGGGCGCTGAGCGATCTTTTTCATGATGGCGGCTTCCTGTTCGGCGGTCGCGCCTTCGGGAATGTTTACTTCACCAGTGGCCAGCGCTTGCTCCAGTTCGGCCGCATTATCGGCGAGTGATCGCAATGAAAGGCTGATCGTACCCAGTGATTGTGCTACGGTAATACGCTCGGCAATCGATGGAGTTGCTTCCATTGTGACCAGCTTATATTTGCGAACAACGGTATTTCCGGCTTCGTCAACAGTGTTGGTTGAACGTTGGTCGGTTGCCAGAACGCGCATGTTGCGCAGGATTGTTTCCGATACTTTCAACGGAGGGCCACCGGGGCCTGCGATGTTCTGCGTCAGCACAAGGTCGACACGGTCGCCAGGGAAGATAAATCCAGCTACACCGGTCAGCGCAGATACGGGCACCGTAATGGCGCGCATACCAGGTCCAAGGGCCGCTGCGAGAAATCCGCGGTCGCCGGGCTTTACAAGAGAACCCTTTGTAATGGGCTGGCCCGCAGTAATCGCGTTGCGGACAACGGTTCCGATCAACTCATCGGGTGACATGGCGCCAGCTGCGCCATCAGGACCTTCACTGGCGCCCGGGCCTTCAATGAAATAAGCGTCTTCGACCAGTTCTTTTGGCCAAGGCTGATAGCGGAAGCTTTCGGCGTTGATGATCGTACCGACCGGCAATGCCCGTGTCGCGACCATGACCTTGGGTCCGGTTTCGACCGGCTTGGCCGCCGCCGCTGTGGGCGCTGCCGCTCCGGTAAACATGCTGCGCGCAAGAAACGCGGTAATGGCTGCTATTAAAAGCGCGGCCACCAGCAAGATAACTTTTTTCCTATCCATGACGAACTGTCCCCTGAAAGGTCCCCTGTTTGAAGAATGCTATTTCACGTAAAATGGTTAAAAATCCGTTCACCGGCTATCCAGAGGCCGGCAAAGGCTATTGCGACCCCATATGGTACGCGCACGCGTCCATCTTGTTGTTTCGCCTTGTGAATTATCACGAAAATAATGGTTACCACCGCCCCCAGTATCGAAGCGTAGAGCACCATCCGGATGACATCGACCCAGGGCCACCATAAGGCTAAGGCCCCGAAAAGCTTGACATCTCCGCCGCCCATCGCGCCAAAACGGAAGGCAATTGCAAAGAAGATGAAAACAATCGTCGCAGTCAACAGGTGCACGCCGATTGCAAGCGGAGTGAAGCCCCCTATCGCGTACCAATAAGCAGGTGCGGCGAGCGCGACTGCCAATGTTATCTTGTTGAAAATAAGACGGTATCTTACGTCAGTATAAATCGAGACGATGAGCGCAATTGCCAATCCCCCCAGGAGTGCGTAAGCGAGTGTTTCACTAGTCATTTGCCAAGCATTAACCATCAAAGCTTGCTAAAAGGTAACCATGCACGCCCAGAAATTTGAGATAAACCGACGCGCAATACCGTCTGATGCAACTGAAAGCTTATGGCGTGCACAGGATGGCTGGCCGATCAGGCGGATTGACTGGCAAGGCGCAAAAGATCCCAGAGGATCATTGCTTTTCTTGCCGGGGCGCGGCGACCACTATGAAAAATATCTCGAAACACTGGCCTATTTTGCGTCTTTAGGCTGGCGCGTTACTTCGATCGACTGGCGCGGGCAGGGTGTGTCGGGCCGACTGCTGGACGATCCACATGTTGGGCATATCGATGATTTTTCAACATGGATTGCTGATCTGCGTCATTTTTGGGGGATTTGGAAAGCCGAAACTCTGGGCCCACATGTTGTCCTTGCACACAGCATGGGCGGGCATTTGGCGATGCGCGCGCTTGTCGAAAAGGCTTTTGATCCTGTTGCGGTTGCCCTGAGTGCGCCAATGCTCGGCATTCAGACGGGCGGATTGCCGCTTTCGCTGAATCATGCCTTTGCCAAGTTGATGTGCATGATCGGGCGGGCAGAAACGCCCGCATGGAAGGTAAGCGAAAAGCCGCTGTCGCCGATGAATGTCCGTGGCAATATATTGACCGGCGACAAAGACAGATATGAAGACGAACTTGCGTGGTGGACGCTGCGACCCGAAGTCAAACTTGGACCGCCAAGCTGGCACTGGATCGAGCGGGCGATTGCGTCAATCCGGTCTCTTGATGAACCGGGCAAGCTGGAAGCGGTCAAAACGCCAGTGCTGTTGATGGCAACGACCGCGGACCAATTGGTCAGCACGCCGCGGGTCATCAAGGACAGCAAACGGCTTCCGCATTCGGAAACACTGATATTCGGCAAAGAAGCCGCGCATGAATTGCTGCGTGAAACAGATGCAGTGCGCGACCAGTGCATCGAACATATCCAAATTTTCCTGGACCAATATGCGCCGGTGAAATGAGCGATTTCAATGTAGCCATTATCGGCGCCGGGATCGCTGGCGCAAGCCTTGCCGCTGAGATATCGGCGTTCAAATCTGTCCTGTTGATCGAGGCGGAGGCGCAGCCGGGATATCATTCAACCGGCCGCTCTGCTGCATTTTGGGATGAAAGCTATGGCGGGCCATCGGTTCAACCTTTGACCACGGTTTCTGGCCCCTTTTTGGCAAATCCAGCGCCCGATTTCCACGATGTACCGCTGATGCACGCGCGTGGTGCATTGCATTTGGGAACGCATTTGCATCAATCGCTTGCCGACGCGCTGCTTTCCGATTTTGCCGATAGCGGTGTCCGTTTCGAACGGCTGGGACGAACGGGGATCGAACGGCATGTTCCGGGATTGTTGCCGGATTGGATATCCGGACTTTGGGAACCGGATTGTTGCGATATCAATGTAGGTGGATTGCACGGGGCCTATCTGCGACAGGCAAAACGGCAAGCTGTGGAGTTGCAATGCAACGCCCGCATACAATCGGTGCAGTGGAAAGCGGGATGTTGGCATCTATCGGCACCGGGTAAGAATTGGACAGCCGATATCCTGGTAAATGCAGCTGGTGCATGGGCCGATGATGTGGCTCTAATGGCGCAAATCCGGCCCCTTGGCATACAACCTTATCGGCGCACGATCGCCCAATTGTCAGTATCGCCAGCGGCACCGGCAAATTTGCCTCTGGTCATCGGGCTTGACGGCAGTTTCTATTTCAAACCCGACAGCGGCGGAACCTTGTGGTTAAGCCCCCATGACGAAACGCCAACAGCAGCCTGCGACACCGCGCCCGAGGAAATTGACGTCGCGCTTGCGATTGATCGTCTGCAACAGGTCGTCGATTGGGACATTCGCCGGGTTGAGCATAAATGGGCCGGTTTGCGGAGCTTTGCACCGGATCGTAAACCGGTCATCGGACCCGATCCCCAAAATGCCGCGTTTTTCTGGCTGGCGGGACAGGGTGGTTTTGGCATCCAGACGGCCCCGGCAACCGCCAAACTTGCAGCATCGATGATCGTCGACACATTAGTCCCGCCAGCTGGAGTTCGTGCAAGCGACTATCTGCCTGAGCGTTTACACTGATTTACTTGGCATTTGCCGGGTCATTGATAATGTGACCAGTCTATCGGATCCACGTGGTTTCCATAACCAAAAATTGCATCGGGACCACGTTCGAAAGGCGTCGATTCAGCTGGTAAAGAGGAGAAGATTTATGGCCCATTATTTTGAAATCAAAAAGAATAAGAAGGGCGAGCATGTCGCCTATTTCAAATATAACAACGAATCCATTTTCTGGACCGAAGGTTATTCGAGCAAGGCCGGTGCGAAAAAAGCGATTGAGTCGATTTTGAAAAATGGCCCCGGCGCGGAAGTACGTGACGCCGAATAGACCCTGACCCTAGCGCGCGCGGGCGGCCTCTGCAGCATCGCTGGCGAGGCGGTCGGCGCGTTCATTTTCGGGATGGCCGTCATGGCCCTTGACCCAAATCCACTCGATTTCATGCTTCGCTACAGCTTCGATCAAATCATGCCAAAGATCGGCGTTGCGAACAGGCTGTTTTGACGCGTTTTTCCAACCGTTTCTTTGCCAGCCGTGGACCCATTTGGTAATGCCGTCGAGGACATATTTGCTATCGGTGTGCATTTTGACATGGCAGGGTTCGATCAGAATATTCAGCGCCTGAATTGCTGCCCACATTTCCATTCGGTTATTGGTGGTATCGGGGTCGCCGCCCGAAATTTCCTTTTCCCGCGTGCCATATCGAACAATCGCACCCCAGCCGCCGGGGCCGGGATTACCCTTGCACGCCCCATCGGTAAATATTTCCACCTGCTTCAATTTCGGCCCCCATCATCCTAAAATAGCTGATATATTGTTCTTATCGCTATAAAAATCCAGTCGACGCAAATAAGCCAGCGGGTCTTTCCGGGTGACCATGGCATTGGCGGGCGTGTTTATCCAATCGTAACATCGTGTCAGCAAAAAACGCAAGCACGCACCACGGAGAAACACTGACAAGGCGTCCCGGGTTGGTACATCCATCGCAAAATGGCGATTATAGCCCGTCAACAAGCCATCGCTTAAATCAGGATGGAAAATCGATCCTTCGGGATTGAAGCACCAGGCACTGTGGGTAACAGCCAGATCATAGCCGCAAAAGTCAGTACAGGCGAAATAGAAATCGATTAACCCGGTGACCTGATCGCCTAGCATCAGGACGTTATCCGGAAACAAATCCGCATGGATTGCGCCAACGGGCAGCGACTTTGGCCAATGACTTTCAAGATAATCGCACTCGGTCCCAATCCGTTCGGAAAGGCCGGGGCTGATGCCATTCAGTCCCGACGATGTGCATTGGCTGGCGAGTGCGCGCCATGCGTCAACCCCCAGGCTGTTGGGCCTTGTGGGGTGGAAATCAGCAAGCGCAGCATGCATCTGGCCAAGCGCCGCGCCTGTGGCCTCCGCTTGTGCCGCATTGGGTTGCGTAACCGAAACGCCGTGCAAAAATTCGATGAGGCATGCAGGACGCCCCGCAATTGCGTGCAGCCATTTCCCAGTACGATCTACAATAAAACGCGGAACCTTGCACCCTGCGTCGTGAAGATGTTTCAGCAAAGCATAGAAAAAGGGAAGGTCGGCCGGATCGACCCTGTTTTCATAGAGCGTTAGAATAAAACGACTTTTTGTAGTTTCCACAAAGTAGTTGCTGTTTTCAACGCCTTCGGCAATCCCTTTCAGGGAGATCAGCTCACCCGCATCATATAGCAGCAGAAATTCAGAAACCTGCTCCGGCCCCAAATGCGTATAGACCGCCAATTCAACCCTCCGAGCCGGCCAGTTCGCGGGGCAATTTGAAGATTATGCTTTCTTCTGCGGTCGTGACTTGCTGTTCATCCAGATGAAAATGGTTCGACAGGGAATCGATGATCTCGCGCACAAGCAGTTCGGGCGCTGAGGCGCCTGCCGTCAGGCCTAGTGTGTTAACGCCATCGAACCAGTTCATACTGATGTCATCCGCGCGTTGGACAAGATGTGCCTTGGCACCTGCACGGACAGCCACTTCGACAAGGCGGACCGAGTTGGAGCTGTTGGGTGCACCGATTACCAACACCAGGTCGCATTCGCTGGCTATCGCTTTAACAGCATTCTGGCGGTTCGACGTTGCATAGCAAATATCTTCGCCTTTGGGTCCGACAATATCGGGAAAGCGGTGCTGCAACGCGTCGACAATCTCCGCCGTATCGTCAACCGACAAGGTGGTTTGCGTTAAAAACGCCAGGTTTCCTGTGTCTTCAGGATCCAATTTTGCAACATCGTCGACGGTTTCGACAAGCGACATGGATCCTTCGGAAACTTGGCCAAATGTGCCGATAACTTCCGGATGTCCGGCATGGCCTACAAAGATGATATGCCGCCCGGCCTCCGCCTGCCGTTCGGCTTGGCGATGAACTTTAGATACGAGCGGGCAGGTCGCGTCCAGATATGCAAGGCCGCGTTCTTCGGCATTTGCAGGAACAGATTTGGGAACGCCATGCGCCGAAAAGACGACATGGCCCCCATCGGGTATCTGGTCGAGTTCGTCCACAAATACCGCGCCTTTGTCTTTCAGACTGTCGACGACATATTTATTGTGCACGATTTCATGCCGGACATAAACCGGGGCGCCATGCTGTTCGAGGGCAAGCTCGACAATTTTGATAGCGCGGTCGACACCGGCGCAAAAGCCGCGCGGTGCGGCAAGGAGAAGCTTCATGGGGCGCTTGGCGTGATTGTGTTCAGTCATCGGCAATGTCCTTTAGGTAAAGTCGCGCCATCCGCCAAGGCCTTTCCCCTGTTGCGCGCGCCGCTACGGATGGATAAGGACCTTTTAGAAACGCGGTTAAGCGAAACCTAATAAGAATCCTGAGGATATTCCTGTATGAAATTTGTGGTCAAAACCCTTGTTGTGGGCACTGTCATGGCGTCACTTGCCGGATGCGCCAAGGATGGGGAACTTGATTTATCTTCAGGCGTTGGCATCAGCGTAACGCGAACCGGTTGCCCTACTGTCGCGGTTCCGGACGGCACCGGCGACATCACCCTGTTTAGCGCAGCCGGCAATCAGGACGCGAGCGGGATTGATGTGGTTGCAACGATCACCAATGTCCGCCCGACCTGCAACAGCAGCGGGGAGAAAATATATTCGCAAGCCAGTTTTGATGTGCAAGCGCGCCGGAGTGACCCCAGAGGCGACCGAACAGTCACGGTCCCGTATTTTTCAACGATAGTTCAAGGCGGCAGCGCGGTTGTTGCAAAGCGCGTTGGCCAGGTGACGTTACAGTTTGCCGACGGTCAGGCAAAGGCAACTGCAACGGCGCAAGCGGCAAGCTATGTCGATGGAAATGCAGCCCGCTTACCTGCCGAGATCGTCCAGAAAATCACGAAAAAGCGTAAGCCGGGTGATCCCGATGCGGCGCTTGACCCTATGGCCGATCCAGAGGTGCGCGCTGCGGTTGTTCGGTCGAGTTTTGAAATGCTGATCGGGTTTCAACTTACCGAAGAGCAACTGCGTTATAACGTCACGCGCTAACCGGCGCTTCGCCAAAGGCACAGACTATGACCCTGTTTGAAAAATTTGCAGCGCATGTGGATCATGCGCTTGACGCTCTGGTTGCTAATGGCGCTTTGCCGGCAGACCTGGATCGCAGAAATGTGACGCTTGAGCCACCTCGCGACACGTCACATGGTGATCTTGCGACCAATGCCGCAATGGTATTGGCAAAGCCGGCGGGAACCAATCCTCGCGCTTTGGCAGAGTCATTGGCGGCCGAGCTTGCGAAATTGGATGTTGTTTCGGGGGTTGAAGTTGCAGGCCCGGGTTTCCTGAACCTACGCCTTGATCCATCGGCATGGATTGATGAATTGCGGGCCATTGGCCAATCGGGCGACAATTATGGCCGGTCGCATATTGGCGACGGGAAAGCCGTGAATGTGGAATATGTCTCTGCCAACCCCACAGGTCCCATGCATATGGGGCATTGTCGCGGTGCCGTTGTCGGCGATGCACTGGCGTCTTTGCTGGAATATTCCGGATTCAAGGTCATCCGCGAATATTATATCAACGATGCCGGCGGACAGGTCGATACGCTCGCGCGTTCCGTGCATTTGCGATATTGTGAAGCACTTGGGCGTGATATCGAAATTCCCGATGGCTTATATCCCGGCGATTATCTGATTCCAGTCGGGCAGAGGTTGGCGAATGAATTCGGTAATCAGTTTCTGGATGCGCCGGAAAGTGAATGGCTGGTTCTCTTCCGAAAAGCTGCGGTTGCCGATATGATGGAAATGATAAAAGCCGATCTGGCTTTGCTCGGAATCCATCATGATCTGTTTTCGTCGGAGGCCGAGCTGCATGACGCCGGCAAAGCCGATGCGGCAGAGGCCGAGCTTCGTGCTCGCGGCCTGATTTATGATGGCGAATTGGAAAAGCCAAAGGGCAAGGAAATTGAGGATTGGGAACCGGTAACGTTACCGCTGTTCCGGTCCACGCAATTTGGCGATGATCAGGATCGCCCGATCAAAAAATCGAATGGCAGTTGGACCTATTTTGGTGCCGACCTTGCCTATCATTATCAAAAAAGCCGCAATGTCGATGCGATGGTCGACATCTGGGGGGCTGATCATGCCGGTACTGTAAAACGTATCAAGGCCGCCGTGAACGCGCTGACCGAAGGCAAAGTGCAATTCGATGTCAAACTGGTCCAAATGGTCCGTTTGCTGCGCGGAGGTGAGCCTGTCAAAATGTCGAAGCGGTCCGGCAGTTTTGTGACCCTGTCGGAAATGGTCGAAGAAGTGGGCAAAGACGTCGTCCGGTTCACGATGTTAACCCGCAAATCTGATGCCCAGATGGATTTCGATTTTGCCAAAGTGGTTGAGGCATCCAAAGACAACCCGGTATTCTACGTCCAATATGCCCATGCCCGTATCCAGTCGACCTTGCGAAAAGCGCAGGCAGAAGGAATGGGGCCCGATGTAGCGCAATTGGGTTTGCTGGGGGACGAAGAAGTTTCGCTGATTCGCGAAGCCGCCAATTTCCCGCGCATCATCGAGGCCGCCGCCAAAGCGAGTGAACCGCATCGGATCGCCTTTTATTTGAGCGATTTGGCGGCAGCTTTTCATTCATATTGGAATTTGGGGAATGACCAGCCCGATAAGCGCTTCATATTGGCACAGAATCCTGCCTTGACCGGGGCAAGGCTTTTCATGGCCGCGAATATCGGGCAAGTTATCCGCAACGGGCTTCGCTTGATGGGCGTAGAAGCCGCAAACAGCATGTAGCTATAGTTGGAAATTTGGGGAATTTGGCATGAGCGATGAAACCAACGATAATCGGAGTAACGATGCGCTAGGTCTGGACGAGACGGACCGCCTGCCTTGGCTGGAGACGGCTGACGGCTATGATTATGACGAGGGAGCGTCCCCATTAAAAGTTGCTGCCATGGTCATGGGTGGCCTGCTTTTGCTAGCGGCGATTGTCGGCGGAATATTTTGGGTGCAGCGAAATCAATCCGGCGCACCGACCGGCAATGGCGAATTGATTGCAGCCCCGAAAGGCGATTACAAGGCAAAGCCTGAGGAATCGGGCGGCAAGACGTTTGAAGGCGAGGGCGATTCAGCATTCGCCGCAAGCGAAGGGCAGAAAACAGGGGCCACGTTGGCCCCCCAACCAAAGACTGCCGAACCAAAGGTTGCGGTTGCACCGTCCGCCACTCCCAAACCTGCTGAAAAAAGCTCGGCACCTGCCGGAGCGGTGATGGTTCAGCTTGGCGCGTTTGGCGACACCGCAAAAGCCGAAGCCGCTTGGGCAGCATTTGGCAAGCGGTTCGGTTTTCTGTCGGGAACCAACCGGCGCATTGCTGAAGCAAGCGTTGAAGGTGGCCGCAAGATATTTCGCCTGCAAGCGGTGACGGCGAATGCAGCAGCAGCCCAGCAATTATGTGCGAAGCTAAAGGCTGCTGGCGAAAACTGCCTCATCGTTCGTTAGGGTCAGCATGGCGAAGCTATCTGGCCAAAAATGCGCGCGCCGATAGGTGATTACTGCATTTGATGGGCGTTAGGGACAGTCCCCGTAAAGCACGACGCCGGGGACTGTCCCTTTAGGGACTGTCCCCATATTATAAGCAGCTACTTCAGAAGTCCTTGAGATATGTCTATATCCTCCTTGCGCTAAACAAAATTGCCTGAAACTTCGCAAGCGCATGCGTCGAAACCGGTTATACACAATTAAACTGTTCAAGGCGCGGGTGTGAAACTTGCGCTTGTGGCGCCGACGGCTTAGCAACGGTGCCATGAAGCCGGTGATTTTTGGCCTTTCGGGTCCGACACTTACGAACGAAGAATTGCGTCTGTTTCGCGATGTCGAACCTGCGGGCTATATATTTTTCAAACGGAATATCGAAAACCGCGCGCAACTTCGCGCGCTTACGGACAGTATCAGGGCGTTGCACGGGCGCGAAGACGTGCCGATCCTGATTGATCAGGAAGGCGGCCGGGTCGCGCGGATGCGTTCGCCGGAATGGCCTGATTTCCCGGCTGGCGGTGCCTTTGACGCATTATATGACGTGGCCCCTCTCACAGCGATCGAAGCGGCGCGGAACAACGCTGAAGCAATCGCGCTGACCCTATCCGAGGTCGGCATAAATGTGGATTGCCTGCCGGTCCTTGATGTTCGTGTGCCCGATACCCATTCGGCTATCGGCGACCGGGCATTGGGAAGCGATCCCATGCGGGTTGCGGCATTGGGTCAGGCAATCCTCGACGGGCTTGCCGCAGGCGGTGTTGTTGGCGTGGTCAAGCATATGCCGGGACAAGGCAGGTCGGTTGTCGACACCCACCATGATTTGCCCCATGTTCATGCGAGCGAAGCAGAATTGGAGCAGGATCTGCAGCCATTTCGTACCCTGAACAATGCTCCGATGGGAATGACGGGCCATGTCGTTTACGACATTTGGGATGCCCAGAATACGGCCACAATGTCGCCCTTTGTTATCGAACAGATCATCCGGAAAAATATCGGTTTTGACGGTTTGTTGATGAGCGACGATCTCGATATGAACGCTCTTACCGGCGATGTGCCAACGCGGGCGGCGAATTGTGTGGCGGCCGGGCTGGATCTTGCCCTGAATTGCTGGGGACGTTTTGATGAAATGGTGGCGATTGCGGAGCGGTTGCCCGACATTACGGACACAGCAAGGGCGCGGCTTGATCGTGCAATGACGGGTGCTAAAATGGCTTTTGATGCCGAACGGTTGGCCTTTTTGCTGGATAAGCGGGATCGATTGCTGGCTTTGACAGATACTGAAGCAAAGCTGACGCACGGGGAAACTGGTGCCGCATGAACGCCGACGGGCTTTTTGAAGATGCCAATGCCCTTCGCGAACCGGACGAGCGCCCGGCCGATGTGCTGACAATTGATATTGACGGGTGGGAAGGCCCGCTCGACCTCCTTTTGACATTGGCCCGCAACCAAAAAGTCGATTTGCGTGCGATTTCAATTTTGGCGCTGGTGGAGCAATATCTTCTGTTCATCGAACAGGCGCGGACGCTCAAGCTGGAACTGGCGGCAGATTACCTCGTCATGGCTGCTTGGCTGGCATATCTGAAATCGGCTTTGCTGTTGCCAAAGGACCCGACAATTGACCCTTCACCCGAAGAATTGGCGCTGCGGTTGCAACTCCGCCTGGAACGGCTGAATGCCATGCGGGAAAGCGGCGCGCGGCTGATGGCGCGGGACAGGGTGGGGCGCGATGTGTTTGTGCGCGCGGCACCCGAAGGGTTGAAGGTGGTGAAATCCCGCGCTTGGGATTGCGAATATTTCGAACTGATAGCGGCATATGGCCAAATCAAAGCCCGGAGCCAGCCGGTGTTTCATGTGGTAAAAAAGCGGGCCGTCATGACGTTGGAAGAGGCGCTGGATCGCGTTTCATCCATGATCGGTCGGGCGGTCAATTGGACGGCAATCGAATCGTTTCTTCCCGACAATGCCGACCCCGCCCAGCGCAAGTCGGCACTGGCATCAAGTTTTGTGGCGGCGTTGGAATTGGCGAAACGTGGCACAATCGATTTACAGCAAGATGCCATATTCGCGCCGCTGAAAATCAGGTTAAAGGCATGACCGTCGAACATGATCCCGACGTCCGTGCGGTAGAAGCAGCCTTGTTTGCCGCCGAACAGCCGATGACGGCGGAAAATATCCGCAATTATGTCGGGGACTCTGTTGATGTGGCGGCTGCGCTGACACAGCTGTGCGCGCAATATGAGGGCCGGGGGATCGAACTGGTACGGCGCGGGAATAGCTGGCATTTCCAGACAGCGGCAGATATGGCCCATTTGTTGCGGCGTGAACGCGAAGATACCCGAAAATTAAGCCGTGCCGCGGTCGAGACATTGGCCATCATTGCCTATCATGAGCCCGTTAGCCGGGCGGAAATAGAGGCAATACGCGGCGTGCAGATTTCCAAAGGTACGCTTGATGTATTGATGGAAACGGGCTGGGTCAGGCCCGCCGGTCGTCGTGAAGTACCCGGAAGGCCCTTGATCTACGCCACCACTTCCGGATTTTTGACGCATTTTGGATTAACCTCGCGCAAAGATCTGCCGGGTATTGATGATTTGAAGGCCGCTGGACTGCTGGATCCTATCGATATGGCGCTGGGTGATATGCAATTCGGCGAAGAAAGTGATGGCGAACTGGAAATTGTCGAAGACAATGACTAAATGCTGTATGAGCGTGAACAGGCAGTATGTGCTGCCCTTGCCGGGGACATCCCCGTTAGGAGTATGAAATGGGTGGATTAAGCATCTGGCATTGGCTGATTGTAGGCATTTTGGTGCTGCTATTGTTCGGCAAAGGTCGTTTTTCCGACATGATGGGTGACGTGGCCAAGGGTATTAAAAGCTTCAAAAAAGGCATGACCGAAGAAGATGAAGCCCCAAAAGTTCCGCCGCAAATCGGTGCGACTACGGTTATCGACGCTGAAAAGCAGACTGACAAGACGCAAGGTTAAGGCAGATGGTACCGGCGTTTAACTTGCCCTCGTTGCCGGGGGCGTGGAATGTTTGACGTCGCGTCATCTGAATTTCTGCTCGTCGTGCTTGTCGCGTTGCTGGTCATCGGACCAAAGGACTTGCCAAAATTGTTGCGCGTGGTTGGCAAATGGGTCGGCAAGGCGCGCGGCGTCGCTGCCCAGTTTCGTTCGGGTTTTGATGAAATGGTCAGGCAGTCGGAACTGGAAGAGCTCGAAAAAAAATGGAAGGCCGAAAATGAACGCATCATGCGCGAACATCCGGCTGACCCGCGTTCCGACGTCGTCGGTGATGATCCTGCTCCAGCGCAGCCGGAGTTGCCAATGACTCCTGTTGCAACCCCCGAAGCGCCATCTCAATCATGAGCGATCTTGACGAGAGCAAGATGCCCTTACTCGATCATCTGATCGAGCTGCGGACCCGTTTGTTGTGGAGCTTTCTGGCACTTGCCGTGACATTCGGCGTGTCGATCTATTTTGCCCGACCGATCTTCGGTTTCCTGGTTCAGCCATTGTTGGCATCGGGTCAGACAAAGCTCATCTATACCGCTATTTTTGAAGCGTTTTTTGTAGAAATAAAGGTCGCGTTCTTTGCCGCTGCCTTTTTCTCTTTCCCGGTATTCGCAACCCAGTTGTGGCGCTTTGTCGCACCCGGTCTTTATGCCCAGGAAAAGCGGGCGTTTTTGCCGTTTTTGCTGGCTACACCGGTGTTGTTTACGCTCGGCGCGGCGATGGCTTATTATATGGCGATACCCGTGGCGCTGAATTATTTGCTGGGCTTCGGCGGAAATGTCGGAGGGGTGGAGCAACAAGCTTTGCCGGGAGTCGACAATTACCTCAATTTCGTGATGAAGTTCATTTTCGGCTTCGGCATTTCTTTCTTGCTGCCGGTATTGCTGATGTTGCTTGAAAAGGCGGGCATCATCACACTTGCCCAGCTTAGGGGCGGGCGGCGTTATGCGATTGTCGGCGCGTTCGCCATTGCTGCGGTGTTGACGCCCCCCGACGTTGTGTCCCAACTGCTGCTCGCGATCCCCTTATGCATTTTGTATGAACTGGCCATCATCGCGATCTGGATCACCCATAGAGGCCGCGCAAAAACGGCCCCGGAATCACCCGAGGCCGCAGCGGAATAAACTCACGAAAATCAGATCGCCCGGTCGCCAGCTTCGCCGACCGATTCAATATCTTCGCCAAGCCCCTTCACCGTGTTGCACGCGGACAACAGGATTGTCGCGGAAATCAGAATTGCAGTCGCTATTTTACGCATGAACATTCTCCAGTTTGACAGATACTTTCCTTTGCACCTGCCAAACTGAATACAGCCTTACGTAAAATCAGAAGCTGAACCGTGCCGTGATGCGAAAGTCGCGTCCGGCCAATGCCACGAAATCCTTGGTGAACGACGCCGCGCGCCGCGCTTCGACATCGAAGATGTTATTGGCAGCGGCAATCAAGCTGATATTTTTATCGCGCCCAAATGGCCGCCAGGTCAGCGCCGCGTTCACCATCGTGAAGCCATCGGTGGGGTTTTCAAAGCTGGCGGTACGGTTCTGGCTATCGGTCCATTCCACTTCGCCGCGTAAATCGAGATTGCCGCTTTGCAGTTCCAACCCGCCCAATAAACGCAAGGGAGGAATGCGCGGGGCAGGGCCATCGCCGGTGATGGTTGCCCGCGTGTAATCGGCGACAGCATCGATCACAATGTCAAACCCGGCGGCACGGCCTATATTTGCGTTGGCCTCTGCTTCGACCCCCCAAATGCGGGCCTTTTGCTGCAAATACACAAATTCGGGCAAGTCATCGACAATGTTGCCGGTGTCATTTTCAAAAATGAAGCTGTTGAACCGGTTGGCATATAGCGTTGTTGTGAAATCAAATCTCGTGCTGTCGTAGCGCGCATATAGTTCGCCGTTCCAACTGCGCTCGCTTTTCAATGTCGGGTCACCGACTTCAAACGATTGGGTGGCGACGTGGGGGCCGTCGGAAAACAATTCTTCAACCGACGGGGCGCGGCCGGTGCGTGAAATATTCGACCCGATTTTCAGGTCACCGATCGTATACCCAATGCCAAGTGCCGCGGATATATTATTGAACTTGCGTTCAATACCCAAAGTCTGCGCCTCAAGACGGGCGTGATCGAAGCGAATAGCGACTTCGGCGTCAAGACCGCCAATTGCAAATTCCTGCAGTGTGAATAGCCCCAATTGATTGGACCGGGTCGGCGGAATAAATGCTTCATCGCCAACCGCTTCAAAATCGCGGGTCTGGAATTGAAGGCCCGTTGCGCCGCGCCAACCGCTGCGTTCATTCTGGGTCAGTTCAAATCGCGCTTCGATCGCTTCGCTAAAGAAGGTGGTGCCGACATCGGGGCCTTCGAGTTCCTTGTGGGTATAGTCGGCATAGCCTGCGCGGATACGTGCCTTGTCGAACAGACCGTCGCCCAATTCCACCTCACCGCGAAGGTCGAAGCGATATTGACGCAGGTCAATGGTTACTTCGCCGCCAACAGGCTCGGTAAATTCTGGCCGTTCGGGAATGCCATAAAGCGTGTCGTACACATTAAATGAAATGCCAAGATTACCGCCGTCATCGATGAATGCGCCACCTGCGCCAAAAGACCATGTCTCCACGCCGCTATTTGGCAGGCGGCTCCGAAAATTGGCCCAGTCATTTGCGTTGGCCGCTTCTTCCAGATTGCCCAAAGCGGTTTCATCCGCTGCGACGCCAAGTGCTTCGTCACGCAATTCCGGGGACAAGAGGAATCCGCCGATACGCAGGTCTTTCGATTTGCGGTAGCTGCCGTCCACATGGGCGACAAACCGGCTTGAAACAGGAACGTCAATTGATGCGCCGCCTGAATATTCGTTCGCAACTGTGGAATATCCCAAAATAGCGTCGACATGCACCGGTTCTTCGGGAACTGCGCGCGGTATGCGCTTATCGATAACGTTGACTGCGCCACCCACGGCCTGCCCGCCAAACAGAAGAACAGCGGGACCGCGCAGGACTTCGATGCGTTCGGTTGTGAGCGCATCAATGGTGACGGCATGGTCGGCGGATGTATTGGAAGCATCGATATTTCCGATCCCGTCCGTCAACACAGCGACGCGATTGCCCTGAAAGCCACGCAAAACAGGCCGTGAAGCACCGGGCGAGAAACTGGTTGCCGATACGCCGGGAATTTGCGCGAGCATATCGCCAAGCTGGCCCTGCATTTCAGCCGCCAATTTCTCGCCAGACAAAGAGGAAGTTCCAGATAGAATATCAAGACGCTCGACATAAGGGGCCGTCACGACGATTTCTTTATCGGTATGAAAATCGTCTTCACCGGCATTTGTCGCACGCTGTTGTGCAAATGCAGGGGTGGCTAACGCCAAGGCAAGGGTGGACAAGCTTACAGGATAAAGGGCAAGGCGCGTGAAAGTCATTGAAAATTACCATATTTTGAGAAAGGTCGATTTCGGAATAGGATGTATGTTATAATATAACAATACACAAAATTTGAATTCGACGAAATGACGCATTTTGCCGACGGTTCGCACCCAAAGGATGCAAATGCCTCCTTTCCAAGCCGAGCCAATGACAGTGCCGCTTGCGGTTATCCCTGAAGATCTTTAGCTAGCCCCGTTATGACTTTCTTGCAGAATAGCCTCGATTTGATTGGAAACACCCCTCTGGTCCGGTTGCGCGGACCCAGCGAAGCGGCCGGTTGTGATATTTTTGGCAAATGTGAATTCGCAAATCCCGGTGCATCGGTGAAAGATCGCGCCGCGCTGTTCATTGTGCGTGACGCGGAACAACAGGGACTTTTGAAGCCCGGCGGGACAATTGTTGAAGGGACGGCCGGCAATACCGGCATCGGCCTTGCTTTGGTGGCAAATGCGCTGGGCTATAAAACCATTATCGTAATGCCGGAAACCCAGTCGCAGGAAAAGAAAGACACGCTCCGCGCTTTGGGCGCGCAATTGGTCCTCGTTCCGGCGGCGCCCTATTCCAATCCGGGGCATTTCGTTCACACATCCCGCCGGATC
This sequence comes from Sphingorhabdus sp., assembly GCF_046154385.1. GTDB lineage: Bacteria > Pseudomonadota > Alphaproteobacteria > Sphingomonadales > Sphingomonadaceae > Sphingorhabdus_B. The sequence continues at coordinate 45,925 of NZ_JBJXFW010000045.1, forward strand.
GCTGAAGAGACGGAAAATGCGGTTTGGGCAAACCAGTTCGATAATATTGCAAACCGCAAGGCGCATATCGAAACGACAGCCGAAGAGATTTGGGCGCAAATGGACGGGCGCGTGGACGGATTCACATGTGCCGCAGGTACAGGTGGAACGATTGCCGGCGTCGGATTGGGTCTAAAGGCCAAGAATAGCAGCGTCACAATTGCATTGACCGACCCGCATGGCGCAGCCCTTTTCAGCTATTTTGCGACAGGTGAACTGCGCTCGGAAGGTAGCTCGGTCGCCGAAGGCATCGGTCAGGGACGGATCACCGCCAATCTGGAAGGCGCGCCTATCGACACGCAGTTTCGCATTTCCGATGAAGAGGGAATGCTTTGGGTACGCCGGTTGTTGTCCGAAGAAGGTCTGTGCCTCGGGTTATCGTCCGGGATAAACGTTGCCGGAGCCGTTGCGCTGGGTAAGCAATTGGGATCGCATGCACGGATTGCCACAATATTATGCGATACCGGTTTTCGCTATCTATCCACGATTTACAATCCGGACTGGATGAAAGCGAAAAACCTGCCGCCTATGCCTTGGCAATTGGATAATTGAGGCTATCGTTTCAACATGAAACTGCTTTTTGAACATTTGTGCCAAAAGGATCCTCTATGGTAGAACCACGCCAATCAGCGATGCAGCGTATTCAGGTCGGAGTAATCGGGCTGGTTGTCGTGCTTCTTTTTGTTAGTCTGGCAACGATGGTTCTGGACCGGGTTCAATCCGGACCCGATGCGGTCGCAACGGGCAAAGCCGATGCGGGAATTGATCCTTCGACGCCGCCTGATGAGCCGCTTGCCGAACTTGGTGTGACACCAATTGCAAAAGACGATGGTGCGGAAAAGGCCTTGGAAGAGCCTGCGCAATCGATTAGGCAGGTTCCCGGTCGCGCACCGTAAAATGCCGCTGTCCGATCTATCCAAATTTGCGCCAGCGGGCGCGCAAAAACGCCTGTTGGTGGGGCTATTGATCGTTTTAGGGCTGATTTTCTTCCTTTCGGCCATGCGCTATTTCAAAACCGAAGAGGCCGGTGCGAAACCCGTCGTTGGTTTGATGACGACATTGCCGTTGCAATGGAGCGAAGGCGGCATTGAGGCTGATCTCGCCAAGGATGCCACAGCACACCCTGCTTATGCGCGGTTACAGCAACAGTATGACATCATCCCGCTGGATAATTTTGAATCGTGGGATACGCAGAAAATTGACCTGCTTATTTTGGCGCAACCCCGCGCACTGACTCCGGCGGAACTTGTGATTGTCGATAATTGGGTTCGTTCGGGCGGGCGGCTTTTGATTTTTGCAGATCCGGCCCTGCAATGGGGAAGCCTGTATCCCATCGGGGACAAGCGTCGCCCGCTTTTTACAAGCTTGCTGTCGCCTCTGTTTTCGCATTGGGGCGTAGAACTGGTTTTGCCCATGACCGAACAGCAGGAAGTCATTCTGTTCGATATCAATGGATTAACGCTCCGCACGCAGACGCCGGGCGAATGGCTTGCAAAGGCCGGCGGTGAAGGAGGTGTCTGCGAAATTTTGGATCGCCGGATATTGGCGGACTGTAAAATCGGCAATGGCAGGGCGTTGATGGTGGCGGATGCGGATCTGCTCGATACCGTTTACTGGGAAGGTCAAGGCGTTCGCAAAGTCACGGGAACCGATGAATTTCCCAATATGAAATGGGTAACGGACCTGATCGCGACCTTGCAAAGTAGCGCAGAAACCAGGCCTGGGCCCTGACCTATGAAAATGGCTTGAAATATGGGGACAGTCCCCGGCGTTGCGTCTTCAGATATAGGTATGGGGACAGTCCCCGGCGTTGCTTCCTACGGGGACTGTCCCCCTGGGGACTGTCCCCAACATTGCGTTCAACATCCACACAGAAAGCTAAAATCAGCGGAAAATATAAATTTATCTAAATAAAACAAAGATATGTACTAATTTTCAGTAGCGTTCCCACAAATTCCCTCTTTTCATCCATAAAATCCCTTGGTATGCCCAGTTGTCCAAGGGGTGGATTCCTGATTCTTACGGTCGTTCCGGCGTCCGCATGGTGATTTCGTGTCGCCGTGGTTGGAGATCTGCGCCCTGTTGTTGAGGGTGGGTTTACGTCGTGTCAGCGTTGGTGGTCTATGCGGGTTCGGGGGTGTCGACAGTCGACGCCAAAGGCCGCGCGACCATACCTGCAGAGCTGCGCGACAGCGTTCAGGCTTCGAGCGGCGTTAACTCGGTTTGCATTTCCCGCCACCCCAAGCTTCCCTGTCTTATCGGATTTGGCGGTGCTGAGCGGCTGAAATTGCGCGCTGATGTTGAGGCGCAATGGCAGAGCGCCTTAAACCGCGGCGTCGAATTTGACCGCGAATTGGCGGGCGTTACGGCCTCCTCTATTTTTGAAACGAACTTTGAAGCCAGTGGCAGGTTCGTGCTTTCCCCAATGCTGCGGCATTTCGGGAAAATCGAAGATCGTGCCTTTTTCTTCGGTGCGACGACCCATTTCATGCTTTGGAACCCTGATGTCTTCCTCGCCGAAGCGCCCGAGGGTTATAATGCGGTCAAGGACGAGCTGCTCTATTGGCTCTCCCAATCCGGAAAGCGCGACAAATGACCGCGCAACCTCCCCATATTCCCGTTTTGTTGGATGAAGTCATTCACGCTCTGGCCATCACCCCTGGATCAGAGATTGTGGACGGTACCTTTGGGGCAGGAGGATACAGCCAGGCGATACTGGCTGGTGGCGCGCGCGTTTACGCGTTTGACCGTGATCCCGATGCATTATCCGAAGGTGCAGACCTTGCAGGCCGCAGTGGGGGCGCCTTGCGTCTTTACTCGGCCTGCTTTTCAGATTTGGATAAAGTGTTGCTGGCAGACGGCATCACAAATGTCGACGGCGTCGTTCTCGATATCGGTGTGTCCTCGATGCAACTGGATCGCGCCGAGCGTGGCTTTTCATTCCAGAAAGACGGTCCGCTCGATATGCGGATGGCGCAAGACGGAATGACCGCAGCGGATTTTGTCAATGACGCTGAAGAAGACGACATTGCCAACATTATTTATCGCTATGGTGAAGATCATCGTTCGCGCCGGATCGCGCGGGCCATTGTTGCGGCGCGCCCAATCGAGACCACGGCGCAACTGGCTGCGGTCGTTCGCAAGGCGGTTGGACATAAGCCGGGTGCGCCAAAAGATCCAGCAACGCGTGCCTTTCAGGCGATACGCATCCACATAAATCGCGAACTCGATGAACTTACAGACGGGCTGGAGGCGGCCGAAAGGATGCTCAAGCCCGGTGGCCGTTTGGCCGTTGTGACATTTCACAGTCTGGAGGACCGGATTGTTAAACAGTTTCTGCGCCGCCGTAGTGGCGCGGAGGGTGCAGGGTCTAGGCATATACCGGTGGTCGCAAGTGCCGGCCCTGCATCCACTTTTGAAAAAGCCGAAAAGGCGGTTCGTCCATCGGACCTGGAAATCAACCAAAACCCGCGGGCACGGTCAGCAACATTGCGATCTGCGATCCGCACAGCAGCGCCCGCTTGGGCCGAAGGAGAATTGGCAGCATGAGCCTTGCCATGAAACGATTGAAGAATTTGGGCTGGTTGGCGCTGGTGTTTATGGTCGCTATTCTGCTGTATCCATTGTCCTTGAATGTTGCTGCGGTGCATAGCGACCTGATTTCGGTCGACCGGCAAATCCTCGATACAAAACGCGAAATCAGCTTTCTGCAGGCGGAAATCCGCACAAGGGCGAGTTTGCAGCAGCTCGAAGAATGGAACGAACTTCTATATGGTTATGCCCCGCCAACAGCGGCGCAATTTGTCGATGGTGAGGCTGCACTTGCGGGGTTGGGTTCCGCCATGCCTACTGCAAAACCTGTGATGGTTGCGGTGAGCGCTCAACCTTCGGGCGTTATCGGCGGCGGGACGCGTTCCGCCAATAGAGTCGATGAAGAACCGGATCTCGATATTTCCGACGTTGAAAGGCCCGTTCCTTCAGTTGAAAAACCAAAGGCGCAGCAGAGCCGGACCGAGCGGCTGGCGCGCATGGATGAAAAATTGCTGTCGGATGATTTCATGCGGGACATCGAGGCAAGGGCTGATCGGGAACGCGGCGGTCGATGACCATATTGGCAGCCCGGACAACAACGCGAAAAAGCGGGATTGGCACGCCGCCTTTTGCGGCGCTTGGATTTTGGCGGCTGCTTGTATTGTTGGCGGCCTTCGGCCTGTTTGTCTTATTGCTTATCGGACGTTTGGCCACCTTGGCCTTGTTCGAAAGCACGCGTGCATATGGTGCGACAAGCACCGAATATGTCCCTGATCGCGGAGATATCGTGGACCGAAATGGCGTCCCGTTGGCGCGTAGCATATATGGCTATGCCATTTGGGTAAAACCGGACCAGTTGTTGGGCGATCGAAAAGAACTGGCGCGTCAGCTTGCCGCGATTTTTCCGGATACTCCGGCCGCGGAATTTTATGCGAAACTGATGGCGGAAAAGCCCGGTTATCTGCGCAAGCGCGCCTTGCCTGAACAGGTGCGGCAGGTCCATGACCTCGGCGAAATCGCCATCGAATTTCCTCGAGAGGCAACACGGCTTTATCCGCAGCATGATATGGCGGCGCATGTTCTGGGTTTTGTGAACCGCGACGGAAAAGGTGCAATGGGGATGGAGCGGGTGATGAATGATCATCTGCGCAATCCCGCAACCCGCTCAAAGCCGCTCAATCTCGCGCTTGATGTGCGGGTGCAGGCGGCGTTGGAGAGCGAATTGCTTGCAGGGATGCGGTCCAATGGCGCCAAGGGTGCCGCAGGTATTGTGCTTGATGTCCAAACCGGAGAGGTCGTTGCAATGGCGACGCTTCCCACGTTCAATCCCAATCGTCCCGTTTTCGCCAATATCCCCGATCTGGGGGAAACGATCGTCAACGGCCGTTATCCGATTTCACGGCAGACAAACAATGTGACCAATCGCGTTTACGAACTCGGTTCAACATTCAAGCCGCTGACCGTGGCGGCGGCGCTCGATGCGGGTACAGTGCGTGATTTGTCGATTAGATATGACGCGACCAAGCCTCTGGCGATTGGCGGATACAAAATCCGCGATACCCATCCTTCGGGTCGCTGGCTTAACACGCCGGAATCGTTGATCCACAGTTCCAATGTCGTCACGGCGCAAATCGCGGACAATCTGGGCGCCAAGCGGATGGATGCGATGTTGCGGACGATGCATTTCAATATGCGCCCCGACATCGAACTGGCGGAAAAGGCGATGCCGATTTACCCCAAAAACTGGGGTCGCCTGACCAATATGACGGTCGGTTTTGGGCATAGTATTGCGGTCACCCCGTTGCATCTGGCGAGTGGCTATGCCGCAATGGTCAATGGCGGGATTTATCGGCCTGCGACCATGTTCAAGACAAAAGCCAACGCAAAAATTCCCGGCAGGCGCGTGTTCTCGGCAGCGACCAGCGCGCGGATGCGTCAATTGATGCGGATGATTGTGGTGGATGGAACCGGCCGGAAAGCCGATGCCTTGGGATATCGCGTCGGCGGCAAGACAGGTTCGGCGGAAAAACCCGGTGTGGGCGGGTATAATCGCAGTCTTGTGGTTGCAACCTTCGCGGCTGCATTCCCGATGGATAACCCTCGATACGTAGTCCTTGCCATGCTGGACGAACCGAAAGGGACCGCTGAAGCGAGTTTCCAGCGCACAGCGGGATATACCGCCGCGCCTGTCGTTCAGAAAACGATTACCCGCATCGGGCCGCTATTGGGTATCATTCCCGATATGAAGCGCGATGTTGATGTTTCCGAACTGATGCCTTTATTGTGGAAGGCAAAGGGAGAATAACAATGCAGCTGGGACAATTGCTGACCGAACTGGACGGTGCAGCCGCCGAACAAACCGTCACCGGTTTTGCCATCGACCATCGAAAAATTGCGCCGGGTACTGTTTTTGGTGCCTTTCAAGGCGCTGCATTCAATGGTGAGGACTTTATTCCGGAGGCGATTGCCGCAGGTGCGATTGCGATTGTTGCCCGGCCAGAGGCGCAAGTGTCGGGGGCCGTGCATGTGCCTGATGCCGAACCCCGTCGCGCATTTGCCCGGTTGGCGGCCAAATTTTTCCGGCCTTTTCCCCAATCCATAGCGGCCGTTACCGGCACCAACGGAAAAACATCCACGGCGGAGCTTACAAGGCAATTGTGGCGGATGGCAGGGCATCATGCGGCCTCTATCGGAACATTGGGCATCACAACGGCGTCCGATCAGGCAAAGACCGGTCTGACTACGCCGGATATCGTGACATTTCTGTCGAACATGTCCGGTCTCGCGCGTGAAGGTGTAACACACACCATATTCGAAGCCTCAAGCCACGGCCTATCGCAATATCGCAGCGAAGCTGTGCCTGTATCCGTTGCTGCGTTCACAAATTTGAGCCGCGATCATCTCGATTATCACGGAACGATGGAAGACTATTTCGAAGCCAAAATGCGTTTGTTTGACGAGGTTGTGGATGACAATGGAACTGCTGTCATCTGGGCGGACGACACATGGTCCGATCAGGTCATCACACGGGTAAAAAAGCGGGAAATTCGGCTCATCACCGTGGGTGAAAAAGGCAAGGATATTCAATTATTGTCCCGCCAGCCCACCCAATTGGGGCAAACACTTGAGCTGCGGATTCAAGGTGATGTAGCAAAGGTCAAACTGCCGCTGATTGGAGCGTATCAGGCCGCCAATGTTTTGGTCGCAGCCGGTATAGTGATCGCCAGCGGGGGCGAACCAGAGGATGTACTTGGTCATCTGGCCCGTTTGCAGCCTGTGCGCGGACGATTGGAGCGGGCGGTCATTACCAAAAGTGGCGCACCGGTATATGTAGATTATGCCCATACTCCGGACGGATTAAGCGCCGCTATTGCAGCCCTGCGACCACATACCAAGGGGAAACTGATTACGGTATTCGGGGCCGGCGGCGATCGGGATAAAGGCAAACGTCCTGAAATGGGGGCCATCGCCGTTGCTGAATCCGATGTCGCTATCGTCACGGATGACAATCCGCGCAACGAAGACCCGGGCTTGATACGCGCCGACATAATGGCCGGAGCACCGGGCGCACATGAAATTGGTGATCGCCGTTATGCCATTGCGTTTGCAATCGAACATGCCGAACCGGATGACATTGTATTGATTGCCGGCAAGGGTCATGAGCAGGGCCAGATTATCATGGGGCGGGTGTTGCCGTTCGACGATGTGGAAGTTGCGAGAGAATGCGCCGCATGACGCCGTTGTGGACCCATGCTGAATTGTTGGCAGCCGTAAATGGAACTGCGTCAGGCGTTTTTGATGCAAATGGCGTGGCGTTTGACTCGCGCGAAATCGGTTCGGGCGACCTCTTCTTTGCGTTGAAGGGCGAGGCCACAGATGGCCATCTATTTATCGACAAAGCGTTTGCCAACGGAGCCGCAGGCGCAATTGTCAGCGAGCCCGTCGATTTTCCGCACATATTAGTGGAGGATACTTTTGAGGCGCTCAATGCATTAGGCCGTGCGGCGCGAACACGGATGCACGGCAAGGTTGTCGGGGTTACCGGTTCGGTTGGAAAGACGGGAACGAAAGAGGCATTATTTGCGGCCCTCGACCGCTCTTCCCGGGGGAAGGCACATCGTTCTGTCAAAAGTTACAATAATCATGTCGGTGTTCCGCTCAGCTTGGCGCGAATGCCGCGTGATACCGAATATGGTATATTTGAAATGGGAATGAATCACGCGGGCGAACTGCGCGATTTGACCGCACTTGTTCGTCCCCATTGCGCTATTGTAACGACCATTGCACCGGCGCATATCGAATTTTTCAAGGATGAAAGCGGTATTGCGGATGCCAAGGCCGAAGTTTTCGAAGGCCTGACCGAAGAAGGTGTCGCCATTATTCCATGCGACAATGTGCATTTTGATCGCCTTCAAGCCGCCGCTGCAAAATATGCGCAAAAAACAATCGGTTTTGGTTTTGGTGAAAAATCGGATGTAAGATTGCTGGATCATGTGGCTACAAACAGCGGTGAAACGCTGATCACAGCAAAATTACCCGATGCGACGATCTGTTATTGTCTCTCGCAACCCGGAGAGCATTGGATATCGAATTCTTTGGCGGTGCTGGCGGCGGTCGAAGCCGTTGGCGGCGATCTGGCCGCGGCAGGGTTGGCCATGGCCGAACTGGGCGGGCTGGCCGGCAGGGGTGCGCGGCACCGGATTGCAGTTCAAAATGGAACCGCGCTGCTTATCGATGAAAGCTATAATGCGAACCCCGCTTCAATGCGGGCTACACTTTCCGAACTCGGCAAAGTGGATGGCCGAAAAATTGCGGTGCTTGGCACAATGAAGGAACTGGGCGATAAAAGCCGCGACTATCATTTGGCCCTCGCTGAACCATTGGCCGCTGCAAAAGTAGATTTTACAATTTTGGTCGGTGAAGAGATGCAGATTCTAGCCGAAAAGGTAAAGGCAGGGGTTGAGGGTCTTTCCGAAATCGCGCATTGCGCCACGGCACATGATGCGCTGGTGCTTCTTAAAAGCGAATTACGTGTTTCCGATACGGTTCTGGTCAAAGGTTCCAATAGCATGGGACTTTCGGCCATTGTCAGCGGCTTGGTGGGTGGGAAAAGCTAATGCTTTATTTATTGGCGGAATATCTGGGCTTTCCGGGTATTTTGAACCTTTTGCGTTATTTGAGCTTCCGTTCAGGGGCTACCGTTGCGACCGCGCTTGTCATCGGTTTGTTGATCGGACCTAAATTTATCGGGATGCTGCGTGTCCGTCAGGGCAAGGGGCAACCCATCCGCAGCGATGGGCCGCAAACCCATTTGGCAAAGGTGGGCACACCGACGATGGGCGGCCTGATGATCCTGATTGCGATCTCCACGTCGATGCTGTTGTGGATGAATCTGGAAAATATATATGTCTGGGCGTGTCTGTTAGTGATGGCGGGCTTTGGTCTCGTCGGCTTCATGGACGATTATGACAAAGTCAAAAAGCGCAGTCACAAGGGCGTTTCAGGCAAGGTGCGCTTGCTGTTGGAATTTGCGATTGCCGGTGTCGCCGTGTCGCTGATCGTGTGGCAGTCGGGGGGAATGTTGTATCTGCCATTCATAAATGGCCCTGTGCTCGATCTGGGGTGGTGGTATGTGCCCTTCGGGGCATTTGTGATTGTGGCCTTTGGTAATGCCGTCAACCTGACCGATGGCCTCGACGGCTTGGCGACCATGCCGGTTATTATTGCCTCCATTGCCTTTATGTTGATTGTCTACATGGTCGGCAATGCCAAATATGCCGCCTATCTCGGCATTCCATTCTACCTTGGGGCCGGTGATTTGGCGATGCTGTGTGGCGCCATAGTCGGCGCAGGGCTTGCATTTCTGTGGTTCAATGCGCCCCCGGCCGCGGTGTTCATGGGCGACACGGGCAGTTTGGCTCTGGGCGGCACCTTGGGTGCGATTGCGGTTGTGGCCCATCACGAATTTGTGCTTGCCATAATAGGTGGACTTTTTGTGGTCGAAGCACTTTCGGTTATCATCCAGGTGTTCTGGTTCAAGCGCACAGGCAAACGCATTTTCCGAATGGCACCTATACACCATCATTTCGAGCAACTTGGCTGGTCAGAGCCCACTGTTGTTATCCGATTCTGGATTGTGGCTTTTGTTCTGGCGCTTGCGGGTCTATCAACCCTCAAGCTCAGATGATTACCAGTCCGGCCTTTAAAAACCGCAAATTTGCTCTGTTGGGCCTCGCGCGCTCGGGTCTCGCTGCGGCTCGCTCACTGGCTGCGGGCGGGGCCGAGATTTTGGCGTGGGACAATGATGAAAATGCCCGTGCAAAAGTTGCCGATATCGCCACAATCGCTGATCCTTTGGACGCTGATTTGTCCGGTTATGACGGGATTGTGGTCTCGCCCGGCGTGCCCATCAACCGTCATCCCATTGCGGACAAGGCCCGATCCGAGGGGCTATCGTTAATCGGTGATATCGAATTGTTTGCGATGGCGCGGGCGGATTTGCCACCGCATCGAGTTGTCGGGATTACCGGAACAAACGGTAAATCGACGACGACGGCTCTGGTACACCATCTTTTGAAAAGTGCGGCATTGCCGGTCCGGATGGGTGGCAACATCGGTCTCCCCATTTTGTCGCAGGCCCCGCTCCCTGCGGGGGGCGTTTATATTCTCGAGCTGTCCAGTTACCAAATCGATATCACCCACACCCTGGAATGTGACGCCGCCGCACTTATCAATCTGTCGCCGGACCATCTTGATCGGTACGACGGATACGAAGCCTATATTCGATCCAAGGCGCGCTTGTTTGAAATGCAGACCGCCAAACAACATTCGATTTTTGGCAATGGCGATGAAGATACTGTCCGAATTTATGAAGAAGTGTCCGCACGACGTGGGGCGAACTTTGTGCATTTGGCCGATCCGGGGAAGCTGCACGGCCAGTTGGAATGGCCTTCGTTGCAGGGGCCGCACAATCTGCAGAATGTCGCGGTTGCCGTTGCCATAGTCGAATCACTGGGTGTAACCGAACCGCAGTGGCGTGCCGCCCTTCGCAGTTTCAAGGGCTTGGCCCACCGTATGGAAGTGGTGACGGAGCGCAATGGCGTTTTGTTCGTCAACGACAGCAAAGCCACAAATGCGGCGTCGACCGCGCCTGCCTTGGCCGCATATCCACGGGTCCATTGGATTGTGGGCGGTTTGGCGAAAAGCGACAATCTCGATGAATGCATCCCCAATTTCGGTCATGTTGTCAAAGCCTATACGATAGGTGAGGCCGGGCCATTGTTCACAAAATTACTGACACCTTATGTGCCTGTGGAAAGCAGCGAAATGATGGGCGCTGCGGTCCATTCGGCGGCGGCCCAGGCACAGGCCGGTGATGTAATCATGTTGTCGCCGGCGTGCGCGTCGTTTGACCAGTTCAAAGACTTTGAGGCCCGCGGCGATGCGTTCAAAGCGATAGTTGAGGCGTTATGAACGGGGACCGTCGCGATGTTCCATGGGTGCTTGCCGCCAAAACCGGGAAAATCGGGCTCGCAAATCGTCTTGGACGTGGCGACCGTTCGCCATTGGGGGTCTGGTTCTGGGAATTGGACCGCGTCCTTCTTGCATTGATGATGGTGTTGATTGCGATTGGTCTTTTGTCGGTTGCGGCGGCTTCTCCTGCAGGCGCGCAACGTCTGTCTTCGTCCACGACCCAGTTGAATTCGCTATATTTCTTTTATCGCCAGTTGATGTGGGTTGTTGTGGGCGTTCCATTGATGCTGGTTGTATCCATGTACCCGCGCGAACAAGCCCGGCGTTTCGCGGTTATCGGTTTCTGCATCTTTTTTGTATTGCTGGCCTTGGTGCCATTGATTGGCCGGGAAGTGAATGGCTCCCAACGATGGGTTGGAACAGGCGTCGCGGGCTTGCAGCCTTCGGAATTTCTGAAACCCTTTTTTGCGGTAACGATGGCGTGGATCATTAGTTGGCAGATCAAGGACCCGAGCCTTCCGGTGCGATTGCTCAGCAGTATCGGCACGGGTCTGGTCTGCATATTCCTGATGGCGCAGCCTGATCTGGGGCAAACAATCTTGTTTGCGGGCACATGGTTTGCGCTGATGATGGTGTCGGGTGTTTCTGCGTCACGGATGTGGGCGATGGTGATTGGCGGTGCCGTCGGTTTGATCCTTGCGTATAATTTTTACCCTGTGGCAACGCAGCGTATCGATGCATGGATTTTCGGGACGGAAGGCTTGACCCACGATAAAATGGCGTTGGCAACCCTGACCAGCGGCGGGTTTATCGGCGTGGGCCCGGGGTTGGGTACAAAGAAATATACCTTGCCCGAAGGACATACCGATTACATCTTCTCGGTTATCGGCGAAGAATTCGGGTTATTGGCCTGCATGGTTATCGCATTATTATATTTCGCCATTCTGGTTCGTATCATCATCCGGTTACTTGATGAAAAAGATCAATTCATCGTCCTTGCGGTGACCGGACTGGGTGCCCAATTTTGTGGACAGGCGATGATCAATATGGCTGTAAATTTAGGGGTTTTTCCGTCGAAAGGCATGACTCTTCCTTTCATCAGCTATGGCGGATCGTCAATTCTGGCGTTGTCGATAACCTGTGGTCTCATACTGGCACTGACGAAGCGCAACCCGTATCTTGACCGGTCGGCGTATATGGTGAAGGGACAGATGCCATGAGCATTTCACGGCATTATGTCCTTGCCGCAGGCGGCACCGGGGGGCACCTTATCCCCGCGTTCGCGCTGGGTCAGGAATTGTTGAACCGCGGCCATCACGTCGCCCTGATAACCGATGAACGTGGCGCGAAGATACCGGGCGCACCGGATAAAATCGCGACACATATTCTGCCCGCTGGCCGCATTACGAAAAGCCCGGGAAGCTGGGTTCCGGGTATTCGGGCGATAGCCGAAGGACGGCTTATGGCGCGGCTACTTTATGAAAGCTTTGATCCAAGTGCTGTGATCGGCTTTGGCGGCTATCCTGCATTTCCCGCGCTGCTGGGCGCATTTGCCGAAAAAATCCCGACGATCATCCATGAACAAAACGCCGTTCTTGGCCGCGTGAACCGTTTCACCGCGCGGCAGGTGAACGCCATTGCGACTTCTTATCCGGACATATTGCGCCTGTCCCCGCGCTATCAGGAAAAGGTGCATCTGGTTGGCAATCCGGTACGCGAAGAAGTGCTGGCCTTGCGCGATCAAGCCTATCCACCGATGAGCGCAGACGGGATCTTTCGCGTGTTGGTAACCGGCGGCAGTCAGGGGGCCACGATATTGTCGGAAGTAGTGCCCGATGGCCTGGCCCGCTTGCCGCTTAACTTGCGCCGCCGCCTTCAGGTGACGCAACAATGCCGTGCCGAGGATATCGAAACCGTGCGACAGGCTTACGCCGCCCATCAAATTCCCGCAGAACTCGCAACCTATTTGCCCGATCTGCCGGCGCGGCTGGGCTGGGCGCATCTTGTGATATCACGGGCAGGGGCATCGACGATTGGAGAGCTCACCTGTGCCGGCCGCCCCGCTATTTTGGTGCCATTGCCCAGCGCGACCGACAATCATCAAAGCTATAATGTAAAAGAAATGGTGCAGGCTGGCGGCGCTCGCGCGATTGCACAGACCGGTTTTACGCCGGTGGAACTGGCAAAACAAATCCAGAAAATCGCACTGGAACCGGGCGCATTGGAAAATGCGGCAAAAGCGGCAAAGTCTTGCGGTCGGCCGCAGGCAGTTTCGGATTTGGCCGATCTTGTAGAGTCATTTGGTAAAGCGCCGATCATGCACACCATCAAGTCCAAGACCGAAAAGTCATCGGCATTCGCACCATCGCCCGCGCTTGCAAAGGAGTCAGCGCTATGAAGGGCGTTCCAAACGATATCGGCACAATCCATTTCGTGGGTATCGGCGGAATCGGTATGTCGGGCATTGCCGAGGTAATGCACAACCTTGGCTATACCGTTCAAGGTTCGGATATGGCCGATAGCTATGTGATCGACGGCCTTCGCAAGCTGGGCATCAAAGTGATGATTGGCCACAGCGCGGACAATTTGGGCGATGCGGCCGTGGTGGTTACGTCGACTGCGGTTAAGGCCGGTAACCCCGAGCGCGATGCCGCCCTCGAACGCCGGATACCGCTTGTGCGCCGCGCAGAGATGCTTGCCGAGCTTATGCGGCTTAAAAATACAGTCGCTGTCGCCGGGACGCACGGGAAGACGACGACCACTTCATTGATTGCCGCGATGCTTGATCATGGCGGCATTGATCCGACCGTTATCAACGGTGGCATCATCAACAGTTACGGTTCAAACGCCCGTTTGGGGGCAAGCGACTGGATGGTAGTCGAAGCGGATGAAAGCGACGGCAGCTTTCTGCGGTTGGATGGCACTATCGCCGTCGTCACCAATATCGATCCGGAACATCTGGATCATTATGGCGGCTTTGATGCGATCAAGGATGCTTTTGTCGAATTTGTCGAAAATGTTCCCTTTTACGGCGCGGCAATCATGTGTCTCGACCATCCCGAGGTGCAGGCAATCCTGCCGAAGATCCGCGACCGTCGGATAATAACCTACGGCTTTTCGGCGCAGGCGGATATCCGTGGAGAGAATGTGACCCCTTTCCCGGGCGGCAACCGTTTCGATGTCGTTGTGCGCGCCCGTGACGGGGCGCAACGCACGATAACGGGAATTGAATTGCCGATGCCCGGCCGCCACAATGTCCAGAACGCACTGGCGGCTATTGCCGTCGGTTTGGAAATGGGCATGGGTGACGAAGCTGTGGCCCACGGTTTTGACAAATTTGGCGGGGTCAAGCGGCGCTTTACCAAAGTTGGCGAAGTGGATGGTGTTACAATCATCGACGATTATGGCCATCATCCGGTTGAAATCCGCGCCGTATTGTCCGCCGCGCGTGAAGGCGCGCAAGGCCGTGTGATTGCCGTTGCACAGCCGCACCGTTTCACTCGGCTGCGTGACCATATGGATGATTTCCAGCAGGCATTTAACGATGCCGATATGGTGTTTATTTCGCCGGTATATGCGGCGGGTGAGGCACCGATTGAAGGCGTTGATTCCGAGGCGCTGGTCAATGGTATAAAGGCGCGAGGCCATCGTTCCGCCGCAACCATCGGCGATGCCAATGAACTTGCAATCAAGTTGTCAGCTTTGGTGCAGGACAAGGATATGGTCGTCTGTCTGGGCGCAGGGGACATCACAAAATGGGCGGCTGGTCTTGCCGATGCCATTAAGGCCGCGCGCGTATGAATGTCGCCGAACTTCCAAAGGTCGCAGGAAAACTGACGCCGAATGCGCCTTTGGCCCCACTTGTGTGGTTCAAATCCGGCGGTTCGGCGCAATATTTATTTGAACCCAAAGATCTGGATGATCTTCAATCCTTTTTACGAAATCTAGAACCAACCGAGCAGGTTATGGCACTCGGGCTTGGTTCCAATCTGATCATTCGGGATGGCGGTGTCCGCGGTGTGGTCATCCGGCTCGGTAAAGCCTTTGCAAAAGTGGCAAAAGCCAACGCCGTTACATTGGATTGCGGCGCCGGCGCGTCAGGTATTCTTGTTTCATCAACGGCGCGCGATAATGCAATTGCCGGAATGGAATTTCTGCGATCAATCCCGGGCACCGTCGGCGGCTTCGTCCGCATGAATGGCGGCGCTTATGGCGGGGAAGTGAAAGATATATTGGTTGATTGCGACATCGTCTTGCGCGACGGAAGTTTCCGGACGATTGCGGTCGAAGAACTGCATTACAGCTATCGCCATTCCGAATTGCCCGACGGTGCCATCGTGGTCGCCGCACGTTTCAAGGGCAAGCCAGGCGAGCCAGCCGCCATCCAGACGGAAATGGACCGTATTTCAGAATCGCGTGAGGCGTCACAGCCACTGCGGTCCAAAACCGGCGGGTCAACGTTCAAAAATCCGGATGGCCATAAGGCGTGGCAATTGGTGGATCAGGCCGGATGCCGCGGACTGCAAATTGGCGGCGCGCAAGTCTCCGAAAAGCACACCAATTTCCTGATTAACACAGGCGACGCGAACAGCGCCGATATTGAAGAATTGGGCGAGGAAGTCCGCCGCCGGGTCAAGGCGCAATCGGGTGTCGACCTTCAATGGGAAATTCAGCGTGTGGGTGTTGTGAAATGAACGGGCAGATTCACGTCGTGGTCCTGATGGGCGGTTGGTCGAACGAACGGCCGGTTTCCTTGATGAGCGGAAACGGGGTGGCCGATGCGCTTGAAAAAGTAGGGTACAAGGTCAGTCGCGTCGATATGGACCGCAACGTCGCCCAGATTTTGACGGCCTTACGCCCCGATGTTGTGTTTAACGCATTGCACGGCGTTCCCGGCGAAGATGGCAGCGTTCAGGGAATGCTCGACTTGATGGGCATCAAATACACCCATAGCAATATGGTCACGTCGGTGATTGCCATCGACAAGGAACTGACAAAACAGCGGCTCGTGCCGGCCGGTATTCCCATGCCCAAGGGCATGATTGTGGACAGCGAAAGCCTGTATGCCGGCGATCCATTGCCGCGGCCATATGTGTTGAAACCCGTCAACGAAGGTAGTTCTGTCGGCGTCGCAATTGTGAAAGCCGATAGCAATTATGGCAGTCCTATAGCGCGCGATGCCAAAGGGCCGTGGCAGGAATTTGAAACATTGCTGGCCGAACCGTTTATTAAAGGCCGTGAATTGACCGTTGCGGTGTTGGGCGACAAAGCTCTTTGCGTTACAGAATTGAAGCCAAAGAGCGGCTTTTACGATTTTGATGCCAAATATACCGATGGTTTGACCGAACATGTTTGCCCGGCTGAAATCCCCGAAAATGTCGCGCAGATGATGCTGGATATCGCATTGAAAGCCCATCGTTTGCTTGGCTGTAAAGGTGCATCGCGCACGGATTTTCGCTGGGACGATGAACTGGGTCTGGATGGTATTTTTGTGCTGGAAACCAATACCCAGCCCGGAATGACCCCGCTTAGTCTGGTTCCCGAGCAAGCCAAATATGTTGGAATCAGCTATGAACAGCTGGTGGATATGATCGTTAAAGAGGCGTTGGCATGATGGCCACAAATACCCGGCAAACCCAAAAGAAACGAAACGCGAAATCGCCAAGACCGAGGCAAAAAGTACAACAGGTTTCGGTAATTGACCGCGCGGTAAGGGCCTTGCCATTTTCCGAGCATGATATTCAACGCGCGG
This sequence comes from Sphingorhabdus sp., assembly GCF_046154385.1. Taxonomy (GTDB): domain Bacteria; phylum Pseudomonadota; class Alphaproteobacteria; order Sphingomonadales; family Sphingomonadaceae; genus Sphingorhabdus_B. Next base: position 62,720 of record NZ_JBJXFW010000045.1, read on the forward strand.
CGACCTGGCTGATCCTGACCGCGCTGGCGATATTGGCATTTGCTGCGGCCCAATGGGCAGGACTGACACATGCGGCTTATCTCCAATATTCGGACTTGGCGGCCCGGGCCGGTTTTCAGGTGCAACGTGTCGAAGTCACCGGCATGGAACGGGTTGATCAATTAAAGGTTTATGATCTGGTCCTGGCCGAAAAAGACAGGGCCATGCCTTTGGTCGATATCGAAAAGGTGCGGGCAGACCTGCTCCAATATGGCTGGATAAAGGATGCCCGCGTATCGCGTCGCTTGCCGGACACATTGGCCGTTGAAATTGTCGAACGGAAACCCGCTGCCGTTTGGCGGCATGACGGGAAATTTTCGCTCATCGATGCACAAGGCGCAATCCTGCAAAACGTGAATCCCGATGAAGGCGGCGAACTGCCGTTATTGGAAGGCGTAGACGCCAATTTGCACACCGTCGCTTTGAATAGATTGTTAGACAAGGCAAGCGCGTTAAAATCGCAAGTTACCGGTGCGAATTGGATCGGTAATCGTCGTTGGGACTTGCGTTTCAAAAGCGGCGAGACACTGGCTTTACCCGAAGGGGAAAAAGCCGCAGCCGAGGCTTTGCTGAATTTTGCGCGGATGGATGGAATTCACAGACTATTGGGGCGTGATATTATCCATTTTGACCTTCGCGATCCCGAACGCGCCTATTTTCGTAAAGCTCCAAAGGCGGAGCCGGCAAATGCCGAAACCAGCGGTGCCGTGTCCAAAGATAGTGGAACTCAGGCATGAAGGCTGCTCGCGTTGAAAAATTGATATCGGCAATTGATATAGGCTCGTCAAAGGTTTCCGCGCTAATTGCCGGACAAACCGATAGTGGTGAACTTTTGGTATTGGGAACCGGCCAAAGGGAGAGCCGGGGAGTCACGCGCGGCTGTATTGCCGATATTGAACAAGCGGAGCTGTCCGTCCGACATGCCGTCGAGCAAGCGGAACGTATCGCGGGAATCAATATTGAGCGCGTGTGGGTCGGAATGTCGTCGGGTGGCCTCGACAGTCTGCTGGCGCCGGTTGAAATCGAGTTGGGTGGCGACCGTATCACGCAAGATGATGTGGACCAGCTTTTGCAAGCCGGACGCGCCAATATCCAGACAGGTGGCAAAATGCCACTTCATATCCAGCCAACGCTTTACGCCCTTGACGGTGTGGGCGGTGTTGCCAACCCTGTGGGTTTGCATGCCGATCGATTGGGCGTCGATATTCATGTCGTTCTGGCCGATCAATCGCCCGTCCGGAATATCGATATGACCGTTCGTGCGGCGCATCTGGATGTCGAGGCGATTGTCGTTGCGCCCATCGCGACGGGATTTGCGTGCCTGACGTCGGAAGAAAGGGAGCTGGGTGTTGCGTTGGTCGAACTGGGGGCGGCAATTACCAATGTCTCTGTTTTTATCGGCGGAATGCTTGTCGGATTGGAAACAATACAAAAAGGTGCTTCCGATATCACCGATGATATTGCTTCGGCATTTGGAATCCGAAGGGCGCAGGCGGAACGGTTGAAATGTTTTCACGGGTCTGCACTGACCAGTCCGCGGGATCATCAGGAAATTCTTGATGTTGGTCCCGACGAAAACGGGAATGAAGCCGCAGCCCATGCATCGAAAATCACCAAGGCGCAATTAAACGCCGTCGTATGCCAGCGGGTCGATGGCATAGTTGGTGAAATCGGACGGGCGTTGAAATCACTCGGCTTTTCGGGGCCTTCAAGTCACCAGATCGTTTTGACCGGCGGTGGTGCGGAGTTGAAGGGGATTGCGGAACATATGCAAGGTGCGCTTGGGCGCACGGTCCGTATCGGAAAACCGTCCGGACTGAGCGGCATTCCCGAAGCGCATTCGGGGCCTGCTTTTTCAACGTTGGTCGGGTTGATTCACTACGCCGCATTTGATCGGGTCGACCTGAAATCGGGTTATGAATTGCATGGCGAGCATATCCCGGGGGGGCTGCCAAATCTGTTCGAACGGATAAAACGTGCCATTCGAGAGAATTTTTAACAGAAAGCTGTGCAAAAAGGTTAATTTTTGAGTGTGTGCCGTTATGTTTTGTGTCAGAAGCGTGAAAATTTCGAACAAGCCAATGAAGGCTAGGGGGATAAAGTCATGAGCATCAATATCGGTCCACCCGTGGTTGATGAATTAAAGCCCAAGATCGCTGTTATCGGTATTGGCGGCGCGGGCGGTAATGCTGTCGCAAACATGATTGGGGCAAAGGTTGAGGGCGTCGACTTTGTAGTCGCCAACACCGACGCCCAGGCACTCAACGCATCTCCGGCGGAATATCGCATTCAACTCGGCCCTGACATTACGCAGGGTCTGGGCGCGGGTTCACGTCCCGAAGTCGGACGCGCTGCGGCTGAAGAAACCATTGAGCAGGTCAAGGCGGCATTGGCGGGTTGCCATATGTGCTTTATCGCTGCTGGCATGGGGGGTGGTACCGGAACAGGTGCTGCGCCTGTCATCGCCAAAGCGGCCCGTGAAATGAACATATTGACGGTCGGTGTGGTGACCAAGCCCTTCCTGTTCGAAGGTTCACGCCGGATGCGCTCGGCCGATTCAGGCATCACTGAATTGCAGCAGCATGTCGACACCCTGATTGTTATTCCGAACCAGAATCTATTTCTGGTCGCCAATCCGAACACCACCTTCAAAGAAGCATTTTTGCTGGCTGATGAAGTGCTTCAGCAGGGCGTTCGCGGGATTACCGACCTCATGGTTATGCCGGGTCTTATCAACCTGGATTTCGCCGACGTCCGTTCTGTCATGCACGAAATGGGCAAGGCAATGATGGGTACAGGTGAAGCCGAGGGCGACGGTCGTGCATTGGAAGCCGCCGAAAAGGCGATCGCCAATCCCCTGCTGGATGGCGTTTCTATGCAGGGTGCGAAAGGCGTTATCGTTTCCATTACGGGCGGCGAAGATATGCGCCTTATGGAAGTGGACGAAGCGGCCAATCACATTCGTGAATTGGTTGATCCTGATGCAAATATTATCTGGGGCTCGGCATTTAACGAGAATCTGAACGGTAAAATCCGGGTGTCGGTGGTTGCGACCGGAATCGACAATGACGGTTCGGCTGCGGTGCCCAGTGCACACGCAACGCGGCCATTCGCCTTCAGCCGCCCTGCCGATCCTGTTGTAGAAGCTGAACCCGCAGCAGAGCCTGTGGTTGTCGCTGCTCCCGAAATGGAAATCGAAGAAACTGTCGCTACTGTCACCGAGGCAGAGGATGGCAGTTTTGAATTGGGCAGTGCTCATGTGGCTGATGCCGAATATGAAGATCTGGCGTCGGGTGGTTCGCAGGATTCTTCTGCAATGTCGGCGGATAAAGACGATGATCTGCTGGTGCTGGGCGATGAGGATGTTGCCGGTTCCGACATGGACGCGATGCCCGTTGACTATGCGTCCGCTGCGGATGTGTCGCCTGCGCCTGACAAGCCTGCACCTCGTATTTCGACGGGTGGGACTTTGTTTGAACGCATGTCAAACCTCTCGCGCGGGTTGTCGCGGTCTGATGAGGAAGAAGATGCCGCAAAGACAGAGGGTGCTGCTGGCGGCCTCAATATCCCGCGTTTCCTTGACCGGCAGAGCAACAACTAAGCGGAATCCGCGTTCGCGCTGTCATTCCGTCTTTTTTATGCAACCACTGAACGAAGCAAGAGTTAGTCTTGCTTTGCTTCGGTGAAGTGTCGCACCATGAGAGGCGCATGAATGTGACAATGTTACCTGTGGTCTTTGCCATTGCCGCCCTGTGGGCAACAAGTGCCGCCAGCGCCCAAGTCGAGGAAGATCACGCCCATGACGCCGCTGAAACGGCCGAGGCCGTGGTTGCCCAGCCCTCAGTCGTTGAACCTGCCGGCGCGGTGGAGCTGCGTTCGGCGATGCGCCGGATCTCGTTGGGGCCGAATGATGCCGATGCATTGGCGGATGCAGGAAATGCCGCGCTCATGTTGGGCGATGCAAACGCGGCATCGAATTTCTTTACACGCGCGAATGCATTGCGGCCCAATAATGGCCGGATCATAGCAGGCCTGGCCGCCGCGACCGTGCGTGCGGAAAATCCCTTTGAAGCGTTACGCTTGTTCGATGACGCCGTCCGTTTGGGGGTAAGCGAGAGGGTGATTGCTGCCGACAGGGCGCTCGCCTTCGATCTGTTGGGCAATTTCGCACGCGCAGATCAAGATTATAGGCTGGCACGATTGGCGACCAATTCGGACGAGTTAATCGTCAAACACGCCATTTCCAAGTCATTGGCCGGAAAATGGGGCGAGGCCGATGCCATGTTGGTGCCTTTGTTGCAGAAAAATGAACCGGCCGCATGGCGTGCCCGCGCCTTCATGCTTGCGGCACGCGGGAACTTTCGGGAATCTTCGCAGGTAACGCAAGGTTTCATGGACGCGCCATCGGCGAAGCGAATGGAGCGTTATTTAAGGCTGATGCCTGATTTGACGGGCGCGCAGCAAGCCGCCGCGATCCATTTGGGACATTTTCCGGTGAGCCAATATGTAGGCAGGGATAGCGAGCAGGTTCGCAAGGTCGCATCCAATATTCCTCCTGTCCAACCGGCACCAAATGACAGCCGCCTGATTCCGGCAGGCGACCCCTTCGGGACCAAAAATGCCACGCCTGCTTCCAACGAAAAGGCAAAACCCGCCGACAGTCGGCGTGATCGCAAGGCAAGGGATCAAGAGCAGGTGAAGGCCATTGTCGCCAATATTCCGGAGGCTATGAAGCTGCCGAAAACGGACACTGCCAGATTGGGCACCGAAACCGCACGCGCAAAAGTCGAAGAAGCGGCTGCCGCACGGATAAGCACCGCCAACATAAGCACATTGCCGCCACCTGAATCGGCACGGCCGCCACAGAAAATCGATTTGTCTGTCCAAAAAGCTGCACCCGAGGTTCAGACGTTGCCGCGAACCGTAAATGTGGCGGTTCAACCGTCGCCCGAACCCGCTGTGGAGACACCGGCGCCCATTACACCCACGCTCGCTGCAGCACTCCCCCCCGCAACACTCCCTTCTGCTGTTTCCGAACCCGCAATTGCGATTGCCAAACCAGTCCCGGACCAACCACAGGCTTCAGCACCGGCCGCTTCGACCTTTGACTTGGGGGCTGTGGTCAGCGCAATTGAAATACCCGAAAACGAACAAAAGCCGTCAACATTTGCGGTCGATCTGAAGAAGATCAAACCGGTGGCACCCAAGACCGTGGTAGCCGAAGACCCTTCAAAAACGCCCAAAGTTGACCCGAAAATTGCCGCCAAGGCAAAAATTGCCGCGGCCAATCCCGCACGCTTTTGGGTGCAAATTGCAACGGGCGAAGCCACCGCTTTAGGGGTTGATTACCGCAAATGGGTGAAGAAGAATCCGGAAGTGTTCAAATCTACCTCAGGCTGGACATCGACTTGGGGCAAAACCAGCCGCCTTTTGGTGGGTCCATTTGCCGATCAGAAGCTGGCAAAAAAATGGGAAGCTGATTTCAAAAAAGCCGGTGGAAACAGCTTCTTGTGGAAAAGTGAAAATGGCGTTGTGGTAACCGCGCTCAAAGGCAAATAACGTCTGGCAGTTGTAATGGGTAACCGGCATAAGCCGCAAATGACTTCACTCGCCCCTTATGCGTGCTATCCTGAAAAGAGCAGGGGGCGTTTGTATCCCGAGCCAGACCAGAATATTCGCGGCCCCCGTAATATCTTTCAGCGGGATCGTGACCGTATAATCCACTCCATCGCGTTCCGGCGTTTGCGGCATAAGACACAGGTGTTCATTTCGCCCGATGGCGACCATTATCGCGTGCGTTTGACCCACAGTCTGGAAGTCGCGCAAATCGGGCGCACGATTGCCCGGGCGCTTGGTTTGAATGAAGACCTGACCGAGGCATTGTGTCTGGCCCATGATATCGGGCATCCGCCATTCGGGCATGCGGGGGAGGATGCTCTTGCGGAATCGATGGCCCCTTATGGCGGGTTTGACCACAATGCCCAAACGCTGCGCACCTTGACCGAACTTGAATCGCCTTATCCTGCTTGGCCCGGGCTCAATCTGAGTTGGGAATTGCTTGAAGGTCTGGCGAAACATAATGGACCGGTTGAAAATCCCGGTTGGGCGCTTGCGCAAGTGGATGCCAGGCATAAGCTGGACTTGCGAAGCTGGCCTTCGCTTGAGGCGCAAATCGCCGCGATTAGCGACGATATCGCCTATGATAATCATGATATCGATGACGGAATACGGGCGGGATTGCTGGATATCGATCAATTGCTCGAACTGCCGTTCGTCGCGGAGCGGTGGCGGGGGATCGAGGCGCGGTTCCCGAATGTCAAACCCCGCCGTCTGATCGGAGAGCTAACCCGCGAGCAGATCGGGACAATGGTCAACGATGTGATCAGCTCAACGCGGGAACGGATTGCAAAATTGGGAATTTCATCCGTCGACGATGTGCGTCAGGCGGGCGTGATGATTGGCGGCTTTTCGGATGCGATGGCGGCTGAAGAGCGCGTGTTGAAAAAATTCATGTACCGCAATCTATACCATCACCCGACACAGCTGGATGCGGCGGGTCACGCCAAAACCATCATTTCCCGGCTATTTGCCATCTATCATGCAGAGCCGGATCGGTTGCCCGCGGAATGGCAAGAGAATATGCCTGCGACAGAACCCGAAGCCAGCCGCCACATTGCCGACTTTTTGGCCGGAATGACCGACCGTTACGCGACCAACCGATATCATGAGGCCAACGCGTAGCGGCAGGTGACGGTCCCTGCATAACACAATGTTGGGGACAGTCCCCAGGGGGACAGTCCCCGCACAACTCAACGCCGGGGACTGTCCCTTTAGGGACTGTCCCCTTTTTGACACAACGTTGGGGACAGTCCCCAAGGGGACAGTCCCCTTTTTCAACACAACGTCCGGGACTATCCCCCTATTTTAAACCACGCATGTGCATTTAATGGATACTGACCCTAGACGGTTGACTCTCCCCGACCAAATAGCCAAAGGACGGTTGTCGCTGACGAAACGGGAGAGTGACAGGTTCGCCTGTCCGCCGAAGGAGCAACCGCCCCGGAATCTCTCAGGCAAAAGGACCGCTTCGGCTTTTGCGACACTCTGGAAAGCGCTCACCCAAAGTGGGCCACCGAAGGGGTAAAGCTCTCAGGTATCCGTGACAGAGGGGGTAGCAGACAAGACATCAACCGGTGTCTGTCGCTGCGACTCTTGGAACGGATTGATATGAGCGAAGAAGAATTAGAACCCATCGAAATATTGGAATTGCCGCTGGGTGACTGGCATCGGGCACGCGGTGCCCGCATGGTCGAATTTGCCGGTTATCATATGCCGATCCAATATGAAGGCATCATGGCCGAACATTTATGGACGCGCGAAAGCGCGGGCCTGTTCGACGTAAGTCATATGGGCCAGTTGATGCTGTCCGGCGAAGGTGCGGCGGATGCCCTTGAAAAGCTGGTGCCCGGCGACATTAGCGCGTTGAAAGAGGGGCGGATGCGCTATTCGCTCCTGCTCGACGAAGATGGCGGCATTTTGGACGACCTGATGGTCACAGCCGCGCCCATGGGGCTCTATGTGGTCGTCAATGGCGCCGTAAAATGGGACGATATCGGCTTTTTGCGCGAATATCTCCCTGATGAAATCACCATCAACCATATGGATGACCGTGCATTGCTCGCGCTTCAGGGTCCCAAAGCCGTTGATGCACTGTTGCGTGTCGTGCCGGGCGTCGACGCACTGTTTTTCATGGAAGCAGGTTCTTTTTTCTGGGGTCCCAAGACCGATCCCGAACCGCTCTGGATCAGCCGTTCGGGCTATACCGGCGAAGACGGATTTGAAATTTCGGTGCCCGCATCCCATGCAAAAGCATTGGCAGACGCCTTATGTGCCCAAGCTGAAGTCAAACCGATCGGCCTTGGCGCGCGGGACTCGCTGCGGCTGGAGGCCGGGCTGCCCCTGTACGGGCATGATATGAATCCGGAAATTGACCCGGTTGAAGGCAATGCATCCTTCGCAATTTCGAAGCGCCGCCGTGAAGAGGGCGGATTTAACGGTGCCGACCGCATTTTGAAGGCGTTGGCACAGGGGCCCGCACAAAAGCTGGTCGGGTTTGCGGTCGATGGCAAAATGCCCGTGCGCGAAGGCGCGCCGGTTTTTGCACAAGACACGCAAGTCGGCACAATCACATCCGGCGGTTTCGCCCCCAGCGTCGGTGCGCCCATCGCCATGGGCTATGTTGCCAGCCAACACACGCCAATTGGCACCAAGCTTGTGGCAGAGGTTCGCGGCAAACGCGTTGCCCTGACCGTCGCTGCCTTACCCTTTATTCCCCATCACTATCACCGGAGAGGAAAAGCCATATGACCCGTTATTACACCGAAGATCATGAATGGATCGACGTCGATGGCAACAGTGCAACCGTCGGCATCACTGATTATGCACAAAGCCAATTGGGCGACATCGTGTTTGCCGAAGTGCCTGCTACGGGCGCAGTTCTTAAAAAAGGCGGGGATGCGGCGGTGGTCGAATCCGTAAAGGCGGCATCGGACGTTTACGCCCCTGTCAGCGGAACAGTAACCGAAGGCAATGACGCGTTGGAAGGCGATCCGGCTCTCGTCAACACCGATCCCGAAGGCGAAGGTTGGTTTTTCAAGCTGACGCTGAGCGATACCAGCGAGCTTGCCAGCCTGATGGACGCAGCCGCCTATAAGGCATTTGTCGAAGCATATTAAACGCAACCCCGCATCTGGAATTGCGAAAAAGGATAGGATTGCATGCGTTATCTCCCACTTACCAATGCGGACCGACAGGCAATGTTGGCTGTGATCGGCGCGGAATCCATCGATGATCTTTTCGTCGATGTTCCCGCAGAGGCCCGATTGGCCGGACCGATTGCCGGTTTACCGAACCATGCGAGCGAAATGGCGGTTGAGCGGCACTTTTCCGATCTTGCACGCAAGAATATGGCGGCGTCACACCATCCGTTTTTCTTAGGGTGCGGCGCCTATAAGCATCATGTGCCGGCGTCGGTGGACCATATCATCCAGCGTGGCGAATTTCTGACGGCCTATACGCCGTATCAGCCCGAAATTGCGCAGGGCACGCTGCAGATGCTGTTCGAATTCCAGACGCAAGTCGCGCGTCTGTTCGGATGCGATGTTGCCAATGCGTCCATGTATGATGGCTCCACCGCCTGCTGGGAAGCCATTGGCATGGCCGGACGGATCACGAAACGGCACAAGGCAATCCTGTCGTCGGGCCTGCACCCGCATTATGTCAGCGTGGCCCGCACCATGGCAAAATATACAGGCGACCATCTCGATACGGCGTTGCCCAAACTGTCTCCCACCACCGACAGCGCGCGTCTTTTGGATGCCATTGATGGCGAAACGAGCTGTGTTGTCATCCAATATCCAGACATTCTGGGACGTATAGATGATATATCGGCAATTGCCGCAAAGGCGCATGAACATGGCGCATTGCTGATCGCGGTCGTCACAGAACCTGTTGCTTTGGGTGCGATCAAGGCACCCGGTGAAATGGGGGCGGACATTGTGGTGGGCGAGGGGCAATCTCTTGGCGTCGGCCTTCAATTTGGCGGACCTTATGTCGGGCTGTTTGCCTGTAAGGAAAAATTCGTGCGCCAGATGCCGGGGCGTCTATGTGGCGAAACGGTTGATGCCGAAGGTAAGCGCGGCTTTGTTTTGACCCTGTCGACCCGCGAACAACATATCCGGCGGGAAAAAGCGACTTCGAATATTTGCACAAATTCAGGGCTTTGTGCGCTTGCTTTCAGTATTCACATGACGTTGCTGGGTGAAAAGGGACTGCGCGGATTGGCGCAGGTAAATCATGCATTGGCGGTACAGGCGGCGGACCGGTTGACCCACATTCCGGGTGTAGAGTTGGTCAACGACAGTTTCTTCAACGAATTCACCCTGCGCTTGCCAAAGGAAGCACGGCCGGTCGTGCGCGCGTTGGCGGATAGGCAAGTTTTGGGCGGTGTGTCGCTTGGACGGCTTTACCCCAATGCACCCGAACTGGAAAATGGGCTGGTTGTGGCGGTGACGGAGACGGCCTCTGCCGAAGACATCGAAACATTTGCCACCGCTTTGCAGGAGATTTTGGCATGAGCGCACTCAATCAAAGCGGTTGGAAACCTGAAATGGGGCCATCGGGCGATGCCAAGCCGGCGACTTTTACCGGCAATCGCGCATTGATGCTGGACGAAGCATTGATTTTCGAGATCGGCACGACGGAAACGACCGGAGTAGACTTGCCGGAAGCCGGCGTCGTTGCTTCGCGCCTTGGCGGTTTGGAACGTAACCGCAAGATCGGGTTGCCCGGCCTGTCCGAACCTGAAACGGTCCGCCATTATACGCGGTTGAGCCGCCAGAATTATGCGATTGATCTGGGCTTTTTCCCATTGGGAAGCTGCACCATGAAGCATAATCCGCGTCTGAATGAAAAGGTCGCACGGATGGCGGGTTTTGCCGACGTGCATCCACTGCAGCCGGTCGAGACAGTTCAGGGTGCGCTTGCCGTTATCAATGAACTGGCGTTCTGGCTGATTGAACTGACCGGCATGCACGGCGTTGCCATGACCCCCAAGGCTGGTGCACATGGCGAGCTGTGCGGTATTTTGGCGATCAAGGCCGCGTTGGAAGCACGGAGCGATCCGCGCAGCGTCATTCTGGTGCCCGAAAGCGCGCATGGCACCAATCCGGCGACGGCGGCCTTTGCCGGATTCTCGGTCGAAAATATTCCCGCAACGTCCGAAGGGCGGGTTGATCTGGATGCGTTGAAGGCGCGGCTTGGTCCCGATGTGGCCGGCGTCATGATCACCAACCCCAACACATGCGGCCTGTTCGAACGCGACATGAAGGCCATTTCCGATGCGGTTCATGCTGCGGGTGGCTATGTTTACTGCGATGGTGCGAATTTCAATGCCATTGTCGGGCGGGTGCGGCCGGGTGATTTGGGCATCGATGCGATGCACATCAACCTGCACAAGACATTTTCGACCCCGCATGGCGGCGGCGGCCCGGGTTCGGGGCCAGTGGTGATGTCCAAGGCGCTGTCGCCCTACGGACCTTTGCCCTTCACCGAACGCCACGCCGACGGCCGCTATTCCCTCGTCGAAGAAGAAACCGTGGGCAAACGGCATCCGCACAGCTTCGGCCGGATGACCGCTTTCCACGGGCAAATGGGCATGTTTACACGAGCCTTGTCCTACATCCTATCACACGGCGCCAACGGCTTGCGCCAGGTTGCCGAGGATGCAGTGCTCAACGCCAATTATATCCTGCGCAGTCTCGAAGGGACAATGGACGCGCCGTTCGCGCATAGCGGGCCGTGCATGCATGAGGCTTTGTTCAGCGACAATGGTCTGGCCGAAGGTTTCACCACCCTCGACATTGCCAAGGGTTTGATCGACGAGGGCTATCACCCGATGACGGTGTACTTCCCGCTGGTCGTACATGGCGCGATGCTGATCGAGCCCACCGAAACCGAAAGCAAGGCGACCCTCGACCAGTTTATCGGGGCCATGCGGTCCGTTGTGCAGCGCGCGAAAGCAGGCGATCCCTCGCTTAAATCCGCACCGCACCATGCGCCGCGCCGCCGGTTGGACGAAACGCTGGCAGCCAGAAAACCCATGCTGGTCTGGCATGAACCTGAAGAAGCTGTCGCCGCCGAATGAGTAATCCCAAACCCTTTGTGTTCGAACCGTCGGCAGAGGCCAAACGCACCGCCCCTGCCACCGAGCGCAATTGTGATGTGATCACTGTCGTTTTGAGTGTAAACTTGCCCGCGCAGGGAACGGTGCTGGAAATTGCCAGCGGGACGGGTGAGCATATCGTCCATTTCGCGGCGCAATTCCCGCATCTGGCGTGGCAGCCCAGCGATAGCGATCCGTTGGCACTTGCATCGATCGCTGCGTGGCGTGCAGAAAGTCGCAGGGATAATCTGCGCGCACCTGTGCATTTGGATGCGGATTCCGAATGGCAAATCGGGGATGTCGCCGCTTTATTATGCATTAACATGGCCCACATCAGCCCTTGGGCAGCGACACAAGGGCTTTTGCGCAACGCGGGGCGTATCTTGCCCCAAGGCGGGTTGTTGTATGTATATGGTCCGTTTCGGCGACAGGGCATACCGACAGCGGCCAGCAATGAACAATTTGATCGAAATTTGAAGGCAAGAAACAGCCTGTGGGGCCTTCGTTTTGTCGAAGACATATCGCGCGAAGCGGCACTACATGGCCTAAGCTTGGAAGACGTGATCGAAATGCCGGCGAACAATCTGTCACTGATTTTTCGGGCTTGAGTTAGCGTATCCCATATATTTGCAAATGCAACCAACCCAAGTCCCGTTTTCTCGAAACAAGTTAACCCGTGAGATCAATGCGCTCGATCTTGGCAACGGGGGAGCGTTGCCGAATACGAGTTCCCGTAACGTCATCTTCATATTGCGCCGTCAGTGAGTAACGTTCGATGGCATAAATTCCCGGGGAGGAGCCATCCTTCTCAGCCTTCAATGGAGCATAGATCCGTGTTTTGATCGACTTAAGCACAACATCGGTCCATTTCGTATCCCCCTGGCTACGAATGACTTCCGGCTCGTCGACCTTTCCATCTGCACTGATCCAGAAACCGATGTCGACCCAACGTTTTTCCACCACCTGCGTTCCAATGCGATTAAGATCGCTGCCTCCTGCTACGGCTCTCGCAGCTTGTGCTTCGTTCATCTCGATCGGCTTGGAATGGAACAGCAATGGGCGTTCCGTCCCGCCAAGCGCAGCATATCGCGCAATCAGCTTGTCCGTCGTCGCACTGTTGCCGTCGCTGCGGTCCATTCGGGATTTCAATACTTCCGCCACGATTTTGAACTGTTCCGCCCCGGTTGTCGGCTGCAAGAGAAACGCATCAATAGCATCTACCGCTTCTTTTTTCCTGAAGGCGGTCTTTTCCGTTTCGGCACGTTGAACCCGAAGCGACAGGTCACGCAAGCGCGCGATGGCAGCAACCTGCGGCAGAGATTTGGCCAGTGCCTGTTTTTCAATCTGCAAATATTTGTCGCCGGCCTCGTCCAGATATCCAAGCTTCATCCGCGAATCCGCCACTTCGATTTCTGCGCCAAAGACGCGATAATCGTCCGATTTCAACGCCCCTTTTAACGTGTCGCGCATATCGAGAACCGATAGACGGTAAATATCCGCCTCGCCGAGGTGGATGGCGACATTTCCGTTGGCGCGCAATAAATCGGATACTTCAATAGGAAACTCTTCTTTATGCTTGCGGTTCCGACCCAATGACCGGGCCAATGTCTCACGCGCATTTCGATAGTCGCCTTCGACAAACTGGTTTTCTGCATGGGCAAGCGTTGCTTTTATGTCTTCCGCCGGAGGACATGCACGAGCCAGACAAGCCTTCAGATCATTTTCGGTATCTTTTAATGAGCGGGCGGTGACGACAATTTCCCTTTGATCGTCATTTTGAGCCGCAGCCGGTAGGCTGATGCCGGTTAAAAGGATTGCTGCGATAGTCGGAATGCGGGTCGGCATTTTCAAAAATATCCTTGTTAGGTAAACATTTTGGGACTGCCGATAGCGCCGCGATTGACTTGTAGCCAATATGTCTCGACAAAACGCATTGAGGCCTCTGCCAATAACAGGCCCTTTACTTTGGAGAGATATCAATATGGGTGCGCTGAACTCGGATATTCTGACATTTGATGAATTTCTTGCGCATTGGGTGAAGGAAAAACCGGATGGCCCTGCATTGCTTCAAGATGACCGTTTGCAGAGCTATGCCGATCTGGAACAAACCACTGCCCGGATTGCGGCATTTTTAATCTCGTCCGGATTAAAAAAGGGGGACAGAATTGTCTGGATCGGAAAAAATAGCGATCTTTACTTCAGCCTTTTTTACGGCGCTGCCCGAGCAGGAATTGTAACTGTACCGATCGGTTGGCGATTGGCACCAGCGGAATGGGCCTATATCGTCAATGATACACAAGCGAAATTGCTATTTGTCGGCGCAGAATTTGAAAATATCCGGGCCGAGTTAAATGGCCAATTGCCTTTCATCGAGAAAATCATCGGAGAGGCCGAGGCACGGCAATCTATTGCGGCTGCCGAAAGAACAGAATTTCAGCCCTCTGGCCCTGATGACGCCGTCCTGCAATTATATACATCGGGAACGACCGGAAATCCAAAGGGAGCCGTGCTTTCCAACCGCAATCTGTTTGCATTACGCAAGCATAGTTCCGACCTTGATCTGGCCTATACGCGTTGGGACGAAGATGAAGTCGTTTTGGTGGCGATGCCCTGTGCCCATATCGGGGGTACCGGCTTGGGCATTATGGCGATGGCGTCAGGGCTGCCCGCATTGATATTGGCCGAATTTACACCCGATGGCGTGTTTGACGCGATTGAAAAAAATGGAGTGACGCGTCTGTTTGTTGTACCTGCTGCATTGCATATCATGTTGCAAAGTCCGCGGTGCAAGGACGTCGATTTTAGCCGCCTGAAATATATATTATATGGCGCAGCGCCAATGCCGCTGGAATTATTGCGGCAGAGCATAAACATGTTCGGCGCCGAATTTATCCAGGTCTATGGCATGACCGAAACGACTGGTTCGATTATCATGTTGCCGCCGGAGGACCATGATCCCAAAGGCAATCGGCGGATGCGTTCTGCCGGAAAACCGCTGCCGGGGGTCGAGATCCGCATTGTGGGCGACGAAGGCGAAGACGTGGCCATGGGTGATGTCGGTGAAATCTGGACCCGTTCGTCCAACAATATGATCGGTTACTGGAACCTAACCGAAGCGACCGAAAAAACAATGGTGGATGGCGGTTGGATCAAAACGGGCGATGCGGGCTATCTTGATGAAGACGGATATGTGTTCATCCATGACCGCGTCAAAGACATGATCATTTCCGGCGGTGAAAATGTGTATCCGGCCGAAGTCGAAAGCGCGATTTTTGGGCATCCCGACGTTTTGGAAGTGGCCGTTATTGGTGTGCCCGACGATAAATGGGGCGAGGCGGTAAAAGCGGTCTGTGTTCCCAAGCCGGGCGCGACGATTGATCCTGATACGGTTATTGCATGGGCCCGTGAGCGGATCGCCGGATTCAAAGTTCCGCGGTCAATCGACACCATCGCAGCCCTGCCGCGAAACGCATCTGGCAAGATCCTGAGAAAAGATTTGCGCGCACCTTATTGGGAGGGGCGTGACCGGCAGGTGAATTGAATTCAGCCAACCAGTCGCAAATGCCGTTGCGGGGCGTGGTCCGGTTGGTCGTGCCAGATTCCCCTGACATCATAGACGATTTTGTCGGCCCGTTCCGCAAGCGGTATGGCCTTGAAGGCATCATGGTCGACCAAAGTTATCAGAATGTCACATTCCAACAAGGCTGTATCGATATCGATCAGCTGCGCTCCGGTTCCGTCGAATTCCTTTGGGAGGCTGGATGCATAAGGCTCGATTATGTGAATATTGTTCCCGAAGCTTCGGGCCAGTTGTTCCGCCACTTTCAACGCAGGGCTCTCGCGAAAATCGTCAATATTCGCTTTGAAAGCGAGCCCCATGCAGCCCACCTTGAGCGATGGATTTCCGGCAATCATTTCTGTAGCGCGCGCAATAACATGGTCGACCTTGCCATCGTTGACAGTGCGCGCGGTGCGGATCAGCGGGCTCTGGTCCGGTGCGCTGTGCACGATGAACCAGGGATCCACCGCGATACAATGCCCGCCGACACCGGGACCGGGATGCAATATGTTGACCCGCGGATGACGGTTGGCGAGGCGGATAACCTCCCACACATCAAGTTCCATATGATCGGCGATGATCGACAGTTCATTGGCAAAAGCGATGTTGACATCGCGAAACGCATTTTCGACCAATTTCGTCATTTCGGCCGAGCGTGCATCGGTGGTGATGCATTCACCCCGGACAAAGCGTTTGTAGAAAGTCAGGGCCTTGCGCGCACAGCGCGGGGTTATGCCCCCGATGGAACGGTCGTTATTGGTTAATTCTTCAAGGATACGTCCCGGCAAAACGCGCTCCGGGCAGTAAGCGATCGATATGTCAGCTGTGCCTTTCGCGACACCGGGGACCATTAAATCCGGCCGCAATTTTGATATCATGTCACGGACTTTTTCCGTGGTGCCAACCGGCGAGGTGGATTCCAATATGACAGTATCGCCAGTTTTCAGGACGGCCGCGATAGAGGTCGCGGCATCCAGAACATAGCTGATATCGGGCGCATGATTGTCATCAAAGGGCGTCGGGACGGCGATTACAAAAACATCGGAAGGTTCAACGCAGAGCGAGGCGCGGAGCATTTTGCGTGCAACAACGCCTTGCACCAAGCCATCAAGATCGACTTCCTCGATATGGATTTCGCCGCGATTGATGGTTTCGACGACATTCCGGTTCACATCGACGCCGACCACGCGGCAACCTGAACGGGCGATCACCGCTGCGGTGGGCAACCCGATATAGCCAAGGCCAAGGACGCAAACGTCAGGTTTTTTGTCGACTAACATTCCAAATGATCTCCGCGATGCGCTGGCTAGCCTTGCCATCCCCAAAGGGATTGTGCGCGCGGGCCATTGCTGAATACGCGTTATCATCGTCTAAAAGAGTGAAAATTTCGGAAATTATCCGATTTTTATCGGTGCCAATCAATTTGGCCGTGCCCGCAGTGACGCCTTCGGGGCGCTCGGTCGTGTCTCGCATAACCAACACCGGCTTGCCAAGGGCGGGGGCTTCTTCCTGCACACCGCCGCTATCGGTCAACATGATGTGACTAATCGATAGCAGGCGCGCAAAACTGGGGTAATCCAACGGTTCGATCATGGCGACATTGGGTTCGGTGCCCAACATCCTTTCCATCACAGTTCGCACATTGGGGTTCAGATGTACGGGAAAAATACAGGCGACGTCATCGCGGGCCGCAATCGCCTTGATAGCCAATGCGATATTTTCCATCCCTTCACCGAAATTTTCCCGGCGATGCGTTGTTATCCCGATGATTTTCTTGCCCTTGAAGCGTGCTTCCAAGCTGGTGAGACTGGCGGCCAGTTCCGGGCGATGCGAAATGCGGTCGGTTATCCAGTAAAGCGCGTCGATGACCGTGTTACCCGTCACAAACACATTGTCGTCAGGCACGGCTTCGGCCTTTAATGCCGATGCCGAAACTTGGGTCGGGGCGAAATGCTGGTCGGCGATGGACCCGATGATTTTGCGGTTCACTTCTTCGGGCCATGGGCGATAAATGTCATAACTACGAAGCCCTGCCTCGACATGGCTTACCGGTATCTGTCGATAATATGCTGCCAATGCGCCCACCATGGCCGTTGCAGTGTCGCCTTGCACCAGCACACGATCAGGTTTCGCACTATCAAGAATGCGCCCGATCCCCTCCAGCAGGCGTCCCGTCAAGGCATCGAGCGATTGTCCGGGCTGCATGATGTTCAGGTCATGATCAGGGGTGATTCTGGTAATATGGAGAACCTGATCCAGCATTTCGCGATGTTGTGCGGTCACCAACACCTCACAACTCATCTTATCTTGTTGTTTCAGTGCATTGATTACCGGAAATAATTTAATGGCTTCGGGACGTGTGCCGAAAATCACCATATTCTTGTACATTATTTTGTCCTGCGACTTCGACCAATTGATTGGATCGAAGTCTAAGGCACAAGACGTTAAAAAGTCACGAAAACATGTCCGCAAATTTTAGCGGTTCAAAAAGTAAAAGATCTACTTGCAGCATCGCAGCGAACATGACTGTCGCGCCGGTTTATCATTTACCCTTCGCGGCAACCAATCGGATTGCAAAGCCTCCGCCCGGGGCGATCCGCATCGTCAGGTTGTCCGTGCTTTTGACTGTCTTGTTTTCGATGACAATGGAATGGCGCTTGTCGGTACGATAATCCGCATCGTCGCCATCCCGGTAAATTTCGGCAACATATGATGTGCCGGGGGTCAGGAAGTCGAGTTTGAACGATACCGTGCGTGCTTCTTCGTCCCCGACTGCGCCGATATACCAGTTTTCACCGTTACGTTCCTTGCGGGCGATGGTTACAAAATCGCCGATTTCCGCATTCAGAACGCGCGTATCTTGCCAATCGGTGGGGACATCGCGGATGAACTTCAATGGCTGCGGATATTTGGCGTAATTTTCCGGTGTGTCTGCAACCATCTGAACCGGGGAATAGATGACGACGTAGAGCGCGAGCTGCTTGGCGATCGTTGAAAGGATGTCGCTGTCTTTTTCACCCTTCAAGCTGAGTATCCCTGGTGTGAAATCCATCGGGCCTTCCAGCATGCGCGTGAACACGATATTTGCTTCATGCTCGGGCGGATTTTTACCGGACCAACTGTTATATTCCATCCCGCGCATGCCTTCACGCGCGACCCAATTGGGGTAAGTGCGGTGCAAACCGGTGCCTTTGACCGGTTCATGGCTGTCGATAGCAATTTTGTATTTGGCGGCCGTTTCAACCACGCGCAGCTGGTGGTTGACCATCCACTGACCCTGATGCCATTCGCGATATTTTTTGCCGTCGGCGTCTTCGCGCTCCATCTGGCCGGCGTCGGTGACATAGCCGGTTTTAACGACCATATAATTGTGATCGGCGGCAAATTTGAACGCTGCGTCGAACTGTTTTTCATAATGGGTGGCAGCGCCGCCGGTTTCATGATGCCCGATCAGGCGCACGCCCTTTTTCTTGCCGTAAGCGACCAGCATATCGACATCGAAATCTTCGGTGGGCTTGGCAAAGTCCATATCATAGCCATTGCCGAACCAGTCGCCATCCCAACCTACATTCCAGCCTTCGACCAGCACATGGGGGATATTGTTGGCGCTCGCAAAATCGATGTAGCGTTTGACATTTTCATTGGTGGCACCATGCTTGGGTCCGCGCGCCCAGCTCCACTCGCCCTTAATCATATTCCACCAGACACCGGCAAATTTCCCCGGTTTGATCCAGCTGACATCGCCCAGCTTATTGGGTTCGTTGAGGTTGAGCATCACATGGCTGTGGTAAATTCCCGCTGCATCGTCGGCGATGATTAGCGTGCGCCAAGGTGTTGTCCAAGCGCCCTTTTTCTGCACCTTGGGTTCGCCTGCGCCGGGGTGAAGGGCGGCACGCAAGGTTGTGCCGTCGGTTCTGGAAACCGCCATGCCCGAGTAATCCACCAGAGCCGCCTCGTGCAGCGCGACATGGGTGCCATCGGCCATCTTGATCGTGATCGGGGTGTCGGCATTGCTGACCGCTGACAACGGAGTCTTGTTGTACAGATACTCCTCGCGATTCCAAAGAAACGCAGGTTTCCACCACGCCATGCCATCGCTGGCAAAGGCAAATTCGGTTAGTTCGTCGGCGATATTGGCGTGGGCGAGATTGGGTTGTTCGGGGAATTCATAGCGAAAGCCGACGCCATCTTCATAGAGGCGGAACGTCACGCTGAACACGCGGGCGAGGGCGGTCGTTTCCTTGAAATGGACTTTTAACTCTCGGTAGCGGTTGCGGATCGTTTTCCATTCGCCCCAAGGCTGAGTCCAAGTCTCGTCGAAATCGCGCACTTCCTGTCCGGTTACGGTCAGGCGGCGGTCGATTTTTACGGCATCGGTCAGCAGGAATCCAAGCTTGGATGGCGCAAGAATTGTTTTGCCTTTGCGGTTGACGGCATAGGCTGCGCGGCCGTCGCCGTCGATGCTGACTTCCACATTGATCGCCCCATCTGGGGAGGTAGCGCTGGCCAGCGACTGCGCTTGCGCCGAGGGTGCGAGTATAAGCAACCCGGCCGTAGCTATCACCTCCTTGGTCGTCTTACGCATCCTTTTCTCTCCTTTGTGCAAACGATTGCAATATCAAGCTATACGTTCGGCGATCAGTGCGCCATAGGCCGGCAGGCTCCACGCGTCGCCGCCGTTCACAGAATTGACCGTGCGCCATCGGTCGGGTTGCGCCGGTTGCCAGTCTAAGGCGTCGCCACCCATGTTGAATGCGCAAATCAGATGCTGGGTTTCGCTTTTCCGTTCAAGCACCAATAGATTTGATTGCGCTTCCATGATGCGAAGATTCCCAACGCGCATCGCATCATTGGCGTTTCTGAATGCAATAAGTTCGCGCGTAAAATTCAGCATCGATTGAGGATCGGATTCGGAAAGATCTACGGCCAACGCTTTGTGGTCGGCCCCAAAGGGCAGCCAGGGTTCGGCGCTGCTAAAGCCGCATTGCGGTGCATCGGCGACCCACGGCATCGGGGTGCGCGTGCCGTCGCGGCTCAGCGTCAGGGGCCAGTTGGCAATCGCTTCTGGATCCTGAAGCTTTTCAAAGGGAATATCGACCTGTGTGAGGCCGAGCTCCTCGCCTTGCCAAAGTATGACATTCCCCCGCAGCGACGCAAATAACATCATGACCATCGCAGCATAAGGTTTCTGGGCCTCTGGCGGTGCCCAACGGCTGATCCAGCGCGGCGCGTCGTGGTTGGAAAAGGCCCAGCTTGGCCAACCTATGCCCTCTTCATCCGGCCACGCCTCCAACGCTTCGCGTACCAGCGCCGGTGTCAGTTTTTCGGCATAGAGGAAGTTGAAACCATAAGCACTGTTGAAATGGTTTTCACCGGCGGTGAAGGCTTTCATTTCCCCGTCAGGGTCGGGTCCGCCGACCTCCGCAACGGTAAACCGGTCAGGATATTGGTCCAAAAGCGACCGGATACGACCGATGAAGCCCGGAATATCGGGGTGCGATTGATTGTTGATCTTTAACTGGAAGTCAAAAGGTCGGGTGCGGACACCATTACCCGCAGGGGCAGGGGGATTGTCCTTCATTTCCGGATCATGCATCGCAAAATTTATGGCGTCGACGCGAAAGCCATCGACGCCGCGATCCATCCAGAATTTGGCCACAGCCAGCAATGCCTCTTGCACTTCCGGATTGTGCACATTCATTTGCGGCTGGCTGCTGAGGAAATTGTGCATATAATATTGGCCGCGCCGCGCATCCCAGGTCCAAGCGGGGCCGCCAAATACCGATTGCCAATTATTGGGCGGCGAGCCGTCGATTTTTGCGTCGGCCCAGACATACCAGTCAGCTTTGGCATTTTCGGTGTTGGACCGGCTTTCGGCAAACCACGCATGCAGATCAGAGGTATGCGAATAGACCTGATCGATCAGGATTTTCAGGCCGAGATCATGCGCCCTTGCGACGAGAGCATCGAAATCCGACAGGTTGCCGAAAATCGGATCGACACCGCAATAATCGGCCACATCATATCCGAAGTCTTTCATTGGTGATGTGAAAAAAGGCGATAGCCAAACCGCATCGACGTGTAATGATGCGATATAGTCCAACTTGCCCGTGATGCCCGGTAAATCACCAACGCCATCGCCGTTGGAATCCGCAAAGCTGCGCGGGTAAACCTGATAAATCGTTGCTCCGCGCCACCACGGGCGATGGATTTGGGGGGTCGCAGTCGAGAGGGGATCGCTCATTTTAATTTGCACACCATATAGCCGAATGCAGGAAGCGAAACGGCGATTGAACCTGCCAAGCGCGGGGCGCCGGGGCAGTTTCCGCGCAACACTTCCAATTTCTTCACTGATTTTTCAACCTCGACATTTGCATTCAGTGCCTCTTTTGACGTGTTGAACACGATCAGGACATGTTCACCCGACGCCGAGTCAATCCGTGACGCCGCAAAGAGGCCGGGTTTTTCGCTATAGTTGCGGACAATCTGGTCACCCCGGCGCAACGCCACCTGTTCGTGGCGCAATTTTGCCAGATCAGCGATTGCTGTATAAATCGGGTGGAGGGTATCGAAATTGCTGTCCGCCGTGGTCGCATCGGTGCCGACAAGATCATTGTCATTATACACGGCGACCTTGGAAGGGAACATATCTTCGCGGGAATCCTGATCGTTTCCGTCACCTGCAAAGCCCTGTTCGTCGCCCGAATATATGGTGGGAACGCCGCGCAATGTCATCATCATCGCATGACCCAGCAAGACGCGCTGCAATATCTCGGCATCGGTGGCCTCGGGATGAGCAACACGCATTTCGCGCGCAAAGCGTCCGAAGTCATGATTGCCAAGAAAAGTGGGTAATTGTTTGGCGGTCTGCTTTCCGCCTTCATACAAGTCGTCGCCTTCAAACAGCGTTGCCAGCAATTCGGTTCCGGCGCGACCGGAAACGGTTTCAATGGCCGCCCGGCGAAAGACGAAGTCGAGCACCGTGGGCAATTTGGCAACCCGCGTGTGCAAGGCTTGCGCTTGCACATCCATACCGTCCGATGCGACTTCGCCAAAGATATGGAAATTGGGAATCCCGCGGTTATTTGCATGGGCCATGATGGCCGGGGCAAAAGCCGCCCAGAATTCCGGGTTCACATGGCGCGCCGTGTCGATGCGATAACCATCAATGCCGAAACGGTCGATCCAGCCTTTATAGACATCGATGAAACCTTCGACAACGTGCGGGTCTTCGGTCGCGAAATCATCCAGACCAACGAAATCCCCCATGATCGAATTTTCACCCCGGAAAGTCGTGTTGCCCCGATTGTGGTAATATTGAACATCGTTCATCCACGCAGGCACCTTTATGTCTGCTTCGCTTTTGGGGACGATGGGGGTATAGGCTTTGTCCGGATAATCGGCTCTGCTACGATACTCGCAGGCGCTTTCAGGGCATTCGGCATATTGGATGACGTCGGCGCTATGGTTGGTGATAATGTCCATATAAACCTTCATCCCGCGTGCATGGGCGGCGTCCACAAATGCCTTGAATTCGGCATCGCTGCCGAAATGTGGGTCGACAGACGTAAAATCTGTCACCCAATAGCCATGATATCCCGCCGATTCCTGACCCGGCCCGCCTTGCACCGGCTTATTCTTGAAAATTGGCGCAAACCAGATTGCAGTGGCGCCCATGCCCTGGATATAGTCCAGCCGCTGCACCAGCCCCGCCAAATCCCCGCCATGATAAAATCCCTTGTGTGACGGGTCGAAACCGGTGACCATTTTGTCGCCAGAAAGCCCGCCTTTGTCGTTTGTCCGGTCACCATTTTCAAAGCGGTCGGGCAGGACAAAATAAATGACCTCGTCCTCGGGCAAGCGGTCGCGAAGGGTCTGGGCGGCAAGGGGGGAGGTTCCCAACGAAACCACCGAAAGCATTAGTAAAAGCTTGCGCATGGGACTTGTCCTTTCGTACCAAATGTGAGGACGCTCATCATAGTTCATTACGTCAAGATGTTATGGGCAAAAGCCAACACGGCCTATTACAACAGACACAAAGCAGCAACGCGCTTCAGATCTAGATATTACATGAAATAAAGGGGGGCTGCGAAGCCCTCCCCTTTTTTTATCTTTAGAATTTGTAAGATGCTCCCAAGAAAAACTCCCGGCCAAAAAATTGTAGCGTCCCTGTTTGTGCAGGGCTTCCAAAAAATGTCCGAACAGGTTCGTCGGTCAAATTGTTCGCCTGAAGTAGGATGGATAAGCCGTTAAGCGCGCTCGTTTCTGGGAATTTGTAAGATGCTTGGTAGTCGACCACAAATTCGCTGTTTGTAAAAGGCAATTGCTGGTTGATGCCGGTCTGCGCCGAAATGAACTTCGACCGATATCGAGCGCTCATACGTGTCGAGAAACCATCATAGTCCCAGAAAATCGAGCCATTAGCGACATGCTTTGACAAGCCCGGCAATGGAAGCGTCAGATTGGTACCACTGTTCCCGGCTTCGAAGCTAATTTTACTTTCTGTGTAGGAATAGTTTGCAGAAGCACCCAGTCCTCGCAGTGCGCCCGGCAAGAAGTCAAACGTATAAGTAAACGCCGCTTCAAAGCCGAAAACGCTGCCCCCTTTACCGTTTACCGGTCCACCGAAGCGGCCAATATTCGTCGGAGGATTTGGGCCTCCTTTTGCGGCTTCGAATAAAATTGAATCGACTGTGTTTAACAAGGGCAGCAGACCTGCCGCCCCAAAGTCAAAATTGTCGTCGGTCGAATTGACAATAAATGTTTCCAAATCTTTATAGAATGCGGCGACATTTATGATGCCGTTGCGGTTGAAATAATGTTCGTAAGAAACATCCAACTGATTGGCTATGAACGGAAGCAAACCGGGGTTTCCGCCGCCGCCGCCCGTGAGGCGATTTTCGCCCACATTAAACGAGACGCCGACACCGCTACCCAACTGCGAAATGGGAGGGCGCGACATTGCCCGAGAGGCTGCAAAACGAAGGCTGTCGTTATCGCTCAAGCTGAAATTCAAGTTCATTGAAGGCAAAAATTCGGTGAAGCTAATGCCTATAGTAGGCACACCAGTTACACGACCGACCTCGACATTCGTGGAACTTTGATCCGTATGGACGACCCGAAGACCGAGATTACCGGTAACTGGCAAGTTACCCAGACTGGTATCGATATTAAACTGTCCGTAGCCTGCAAATACATCTTCACTGATGGTGAATGTGTCATTGCGCGTAAATTGCTCATCCTGGTCGGCTACAATTGCGCCGACCTGGTTTTCAACCAAAGCTTTTGGGTCTTTGACCGCAAGGAAGCATGGAAAGCCTGCAGCTGCAAATGCGCCCTTAAAGCACTGAATGGTGGAATTTTCGGGCGTCAATGCGATTGGATCAAGCCGTGTATTTGCAAACTGGAAAAAACCAGCGTCGTTTCCGAAATCAGCGGAAACTCTGAATTGTGACGCATCGCGCAGCGATACGCGCGTTCCAAATTCAAACGAACTCAAAAATCCGCCATCAAATTCATACTTTCCATTGCCCGCAAAGGCCAATAGACGGTCTGTATTGCGGAAGGGAAATACCCCGAAACGTGATAAAAAGAGTTTGCTGCGGTCGGTCTGGTCTTGATCAAAATCAACCGTAGGCAGACCCACGCCACGCAAGAGGTAAGTTACGGATTGATTTGTATCCAGTACCGGTGTCGTTGGCGACACAAAAGTAATGGCTGGCCCACCTCCATTCAGGCTCGACAGCGGAAGTACCGCACTCACTTCATTCGCAAAATCGCTTGTTGCCTTTGAATAGGTAAAATCAGCGGCAAATGTCAGGCGATCTTTTGTGAATTTAGCATTGCTGCCCAACGTGAACAGTTTGTTGTCGTCATTTTGATTGTCATTTATCCCCTGAATGGTGAGGCCAAATCCACCCCCGGCAACCGTTGGCGCACCCACTTGGCGCCTGAATGTGCCACCAATCAGGGCGTTGCCGATTACAGTAGGATTGGTCAGTTCTGTCGCGCGTCCGCTAGGAGTTGAGGCACCATCATTGACGGATTGTGTTCCAATGACGCGTAATCCACGACCGAAAGACTCAGTCTTGAAGCGCGAATAGAATATATCGGTTGTCCATTCGAAATTGTCACTTGGCTTCCATTGAAGAGAGCCGAATGCGCCATCTCGCACATTTGTGCCGCCTTGCTGTTCGGTTTCAAAACCAAAGCTGACCACGTCGGCCACGCCGTCCGCGTTGAAATCCCGATTAGGGCCTTGATAGTCAAAGCCCACAAAACGCGTCGAAACATCCGCTTGATCCAAACGAGAATAGCCCAATGCAATACCGATTGTGCCGTCCGCAAATTGGTCGATATATGAAGCACTCAAACGATAGCCGAACTCACTCGCGTCCAGAATTTCATTGGCACGGTCATTATATTGACCACGAATGTTTACAAAAAACTGCGGGCCGCTTTTGTCGAGAGGACGCACGGTCTTGAGTTCGATGGTGCCACCGATACCGCCTTCGATGAGTGAAGCTTTCGGGGTTTTGTAGATGTCTGCACCAGCAAGCAGCTCGGATGGATATTGGTCAAATTCCACCGAACGATTGCCATTGGGCGAAACTTGCTCACGTCCATTCAATGTCGAGAATGTAAGATTCTGGCTCAAACCGCGAATGTTGATTGCGCTCGATTGGCCATCTGTCCGTTGCGATGCAATTCCGGGCAGTCGCGAAATTGCATCAGCGATTGATGTGTCAGGCAAAGCGGCGAGGTCTTCAGTCGAAACCGACTCAATGATCGTATCGGCTCTACGTTTGGCCGAAATTGCGCTTTCGATGCTGGCTCTGACGCCCGTAACAACAATCGCGTCTTCCTCACCTTCTGCCGGTGCCGCATCCTGGGCGACGGCGGGTGAGACGAGGGTGGCGACCATTGCGGTGCCAAGAGCAAAACGGCTTGCACTATGCGCAAGTTGGCGCGCAGAATTAAACTGGAACTTGGCCATGATAAACTCCCCTAAAAGGCCTCGTCCTATTTGGCGGACGATAACCGGCTACGTTGAAAACTGCACCCACGACGCGGCGAGGGTGCGTTTGACACCCTGTCAAAGTGCGCCTGACGCCGCGTGTTGACCAGAAATCCACATACGTATTCAGAATATGCATTTTCAGATGTTGCAATTTTGCAACATATCGGGCCAATTCACTCTGGGCATTCTGCGATCATTGCGTCACTCTGTTTGACGTCCTAAGCTGGTGTCAGGAGCAGGAAAGGCGCTGACCGGCTATGGCAGGCAAAGCCACATCATTTGACATCGCGCAGCTTGCAGGTGTCTCACAGCCAACCGTTTCGCGGGCATTGCGCGGAAGTCCGACGGTATCGGAAAAGACACGGCTGCGTATTGAGGCCATCGCCCAGCAATTGAATTACAAGGTCGATAAAAATGCGTCGAACTTGCGACTGCAGGAAACGCGGACCTTGGCGTTGCTGTTTTTTGAAGAGCCGACGCCTGACGAAACCGGAATAAACCCTTTTTTCCTGTCGATGCTCGGCTCGCTTACCCGCACCTGCGCGCATCGCGGTTATGATCTGCTGATTTCATTCCAGCAGCTTTCGTCCAACTGGCATGTCGATTATGAAGACAGCCGCAAGGCCGACGGCATCATCTTGTTGGGCTATGGGGACTATGAGCTTTATCGCGCGAAACTTGAACAATTGGTGGAGCAGGGGACGCATTTCGTCCGCTGGGGCTTTGCCCAGGAAGGGCAGCCGGGAACGACCATCGGTTGCGACAATTTTCGGGGCGGGATGGATGCGGCGCGGCATTTGATGCAGCATGGCCGCCGGAAAATCGCATTTCTGGGCGATGCGAGCAGCCATTATCCCGAATTTCAGGATCGCTATCGCGGGTCCTGCGAGGCACAAGGTGGCGAGGGCATCATTGCCGATCCCAAATTGCAGATCGATGCCCTGAATTCTCAGGATGCAGGCTATGATGCAGCGCAAACCCTGATTGCTAGCGGCGCAGAATTTGACGCCCTTTTCGCCGCGAGCGATACCATCGCAATCGGCGCAATGCGGGCGTTGCGCGAACATGGCCTCGATATACCCAAGGATGTTGCGATCATCGGTTTCGATGACATTCCGGCGGCAAGCCTGACCCATCCGCCATTGACCACGATCCAGCAGGATTACCGGTTGGCAGGCGAGGTTCTGGTCGATGGTGTGTTGAAGCAAATTCGCAATGAACAGGTGCCGACAGAGGTGTTGCCGGCAAAGCTGATCGTCCGCAAATCCTGCGGAATGCACTGAATCGGCTTGCGTATACGTATACGTATACGTATGCGTAACGGGCACCGCCCATTGCGACACGCCAGTCTTTATGTCAGCCTGACGCCAAATATAAGATAAGCTTAGGATTGGAACGCTCTTGGAAAAACCGCGTCAGGGATTTTGGGGGCTGTGGAATATCAGCTTTGGTTTTTTTGGTATCCAGATCGGATTTGCGCTTCAAAACGGAAATATGTCGCGAATTTTTCAGGCGCTGGGCACCAGTCTGGACGATTTGCCTGCATTGTGGATTGCCGCACCATTGACAGGATTGCTCGTCCAACCGCTGGTCGGTCATTTGAGTGACCGGACATGGCTTGGCAGATTTGGACGCCGCCGTCCCTATTTTTTGGCAGGCGCATTTTTGGCCGCATTGTCGCTGGTGCTTATGCCTTTTGCCAAAATATTGTTCTTTGCGGCATTGATGTTGTGGGTGCTTGATGCGTCGTTGAATATTTCGATGGAGCCGTTTCGTGCGTTTGTAGGGGATATGCTCTGCAAGGATCAACATACCGCAGGCTATGCCATCCAAACGGCGTTTATCGGCGCAGGCGCAGTGGTCGGCTCGGCGTTTCCTTATGTGTTGGACGCATGGGGCGTGGCCAATCTGGCCCCGACGGGGCAAATTCCCGACACCGTAAAATATAGCTTCTGGTTCGGCGGCATAGCGTTATTCCTGGCCGTATTGTGGACCGTGGTGACGACCAGGGAATATGGTCCTGCGGAAATGGCGATGTTCAATGGTCCTTCGACGGACAATGACGCCACAATTCGGGCACTTGCGTCACGATCAATGACCAGCGCGATTTCTTGGATTGCCGTAGGCGCGTTCGTGGTCGTGCTGGTCGGATTATTGGGCTTGGAAAAGGAAATATATCTGCTGGGTGCGTTGGTTGCCGGATATGGCGTTGCAAGCGTGCTCGCCATCGGACTTGCCCAATCCGGCCGCAGCAACAATATATTATCCCACATCGTCGGCGATTTTTCGGGAATGCCGGAAATCATGAAAAAGCTGGCTTTGGTTCAGTTTTTCAGCTGGTCTGCATTGTTCATCATGTGGATTTACACCACACCTGTGGTTGCCCAATATATGTTCGGATCGGCCGATCCCGCCAGCGCGGCCTATGGTGACGGCGGCAATTGGGTTGGCACATTGTTCGCCATTTACAATGGTGTTGCGGCGTTAACGGCTTTGATTATCTTACCGAAAATGGCGGAGAAATTTGGCAAGGTAAATACGCACATGGCCTGCCTTTTGGCCGGGGCTGCGGGCTATGCCAGCTTTCTTTTCATACGCGATCCAAATTTGCTCATCCTGTCCGAAATTGGCGTGGGCATTGCTTGGGCATCGATATTGGCGATGCCTTATGCCATTTTGGCATCAAGCCTGCCTGCCCAAAAAATGGGCATCTATATGGGGCTGTTCAACGTGTTTATCGTGATCCCCCAATTGCTCGTCGCGACCGTGATGGGCAGCATTTTGAAAGCGTTTTTCCCAACCGAACCTATCTGGACAATGGCCTTTGCAGCATTCGTGATGCTCTGCGCTGCGCTTGCCATGTTGCGGGTAAAAGAAGCCGGGGCTTCTGCTTAAAACGATCCTGGAACTTCGCGTTGTGCAAGGCTGGGATTTGTCGGAAGCGGCAAAATCTCGCGCTGGCTGCGCGACGATGTCCGCTGTGCGCTTTGACTTGCAACCACGGGAGTGCAGCTGCGTCCTGCGACAAAATCAAGCGCCGTCCGCAATGAAGCTTCCTGCGGATCGCCCAGCGGACGGGTAATGTCATCGGCGGCGGCGCACGTTGTGCCCATGGTACCAGCCAGGCCGGAGAAATAGTCACCCTGACCCGCGGCATTGTCCTTTGCAAAGGCGACCACGCGTATCCGGTCGTCGCACGATGCCTGGTCGACGGCAATTTGCCCCACCGGCTTGCCGAAACTGTTGCTGCCAATCAACGCGGCGTTTACGCCAAGAAAGGGCGTAAAACTGTTCATCACCAATTCGCTGGCGGAGGCGGTGGCATTGGTTGAAATGAAAGCAATTTTCACCGGAGAGACGGATTGCGGTTGCGGCGAAAACCGCCGTGTTTCGTTGTTCGAAGATTTTGAAGCGCGAAAACGGGTAACTGTAAAAACATCGCTGCTAAACCGGTTTCCGCCCATCAAATCGCCCATCAATTCCGCGGTGGAAACCAGTCCGCCGCCATTATAGCGAAAATCGATCACAAAATTTGTAATACCTTGCGCCCGAAAATCGGCGAATGCGGTTCGCAATTGATTGTCTGCGGTCGTAATGAATGTCCGCATATTGATGTAACCAACCCGTTGGCCGCCATCATCGATTATTTTGGAGCCATAACGCGGCGACAGCGGTTCGATGTTGAAATTGGATTTGGTTACAGTCACATCGCGCGTGCCCGCGTTATCGGTAATACGCAAAACACGACTTGTTCCGGCGGTGCTTGGTCCCAGTGCATCATTTACGCCATTGGGTCCCTGCGTGGTCAAAATATCGGCCACCGCCGCCAGGTTTGATGTATTGGTTCCGATCGCCAGAATCTCGGTTCCGCGATCAATGCCGGCGTTCAGGGCAGGTGCACCTTCAAACGCCTCAATAATGAAAAGACGGTTTCCTTGATACGCAAGACGCACACCGAAACCGGCGGTTGAGCCCGAGGAAAAGAACGCATTCTCCTCTTGTATCGACGTAATATAAGTAAAGAACCGGTCGCGCCCCTGTCCGCGGGCGGTTGCCGTCAGTGCATCGATATAGGCCTGAACGGAGCTAAATCCCGATGGGCTAAGCGCTGCTGGCAATGTATCAGGGAAAAGATACCATTCGTTGAGAACCGAAAACGCAAAATTTTGCCGGTCAACAAGGCCACAGCTTGTCGTTGTCGGCGGCGTGCCCGGCGTTATGCTTGTCGGAGGCGCCGTCACAGACCCCCCGCCGGAACCACCGCAGGCCGTCAATCCTGCGGCAAGAATAACGATGACGTTCTTGAATGGGCCCATTTTCATAGTGTCAGATCTTCCGCCTGCGCCACCCATGTTGGGGTAGCAGTCATACAGCTATTCACTGGTCCTGTATAAGTCCACTTTTTTCAGAGTTAAAAAACGGGGATAAATTGTAACCATAATATGGTGAGCCCTGCTGGGTTCGAACCAGCGACCTACTGATTAAAAGTCAGTTGCTCTACCTACTGAGCTAAGGGCCCTCATCGAAACCGCATGTGCGGTTTGAAAGAGAGCGCTCCCCCTAATGGCGCTAGGGTGCGGGGTCAAGCCGCTTTGGACGGTTAAATCGCGATTGTAACTGCCGAACCGAAAGGCCGGTTAACGGGTCGCGCCAATCCGGTACGATCATGGCTGCCGGGGTCAGCACGAAATTGCGTTGTCGCATCGCGGGATGGGGTATTGATAGATCCGGGTTGGTGCTGGCCCAAATACCGCCCGACCAAAGAATAATGTCCAAATCCAGCGTCCGTGCACCCCATCGCTGTCCGCGCCGGATCCGCCCGAAATGCGATTCCACATCGTGCAGCCGCATCAGCAGTTCTGATGGTTCCAGCGTTGTGGATAGAACAGCTGCCGCGTTGGCATAGCATCGCAGCGAAGGCCCCATCGGGGCGCTCGTTATGACCGAAGATTCGGCAAATACATCAATATCATCCATTTCAAGCGCGGCGATTGCGTGATGAATAATCTGTGTGGGATTGCCAATCAGCGGATGAGGCTGATTAGAGCCCAGGCCGATAAGATAAAGGTGGGTCAGCTTATATATCCTGCGCCAAACGGCTATAAAGCTGGGGTCTTCTATCCCGGAAGAACCCCATGCTCGCGCGGTGGGCGCGCGCTTGATCGAGATCAAAAGTTGCGACCAGCAAGCCGGTTTCATTGTCATCCAGATCCGCAACGACATCGCCCCATTCATTTGCGATGAAACTGGTGCCGTAGAATTTTTGCGGGGTTAAGCCGTGATCGTCTTCGCTGCCGACGCGGTTGGCGGCGATGACGGGCATACAATTACTGACCGCATGGCCGACCATCGCCCGCCGCCACATATGCCTTGTATCAAGAGTGGAGTCCTGAGGTTCTGCGCCGATGGCCGTGGGATAAAAAAGCATCTCCGCACCCATCAAGGCCATCACCCGCGCGCATTCGGGATACCATTGGTCCCAACAGATGCCAACGCCGATGCGGGTACCGAACACGTCCCAAACCTTGAATCCACTATTGCCGGGCCGGAAATAATATTTTTCCTGATAGCCGGGGCCATCGGGAATGTGGCTTTTGCGGTAAGTGCCGAGAATTTCGCCCCCGGCATCAATCATTGCAATCGTGTTGTAAAAATGCGCGCCATCGCGTTCAAAGAAGCTGGTGGGGATGGCGACACCCAATTGCTTTGCAAGTTTCGCCATCGCCCGCACCGATGGATGTTCCAGGGTCGGGCGGGCAAGGGCGAAGTGCGCCTCTTCCTGCGTTTTGCAGAAATAGGGTCCTGAAAAAAGTTCCGGCGGAAGAATGATCTGCGCGCCATGTCCCGCCGCCTGACTTACAAGGTCGGTTACGGCGTCTATGTTTTCGGCTTCGGTGCCGGCCAAGGGCAGTTGAAGTGCGGCGACGGAGATTGAACGGGTCATAGACGCGCTATAGCCGCACACCGAAACGCGCGGCAATGCCGATTGTTGCGAGATAGAGTAAAACGGTAATCATGGCGGCGGCGGATAGTGTTAGCCAGAAGCCAATTCCGCTCCGCAACATCCAAGGGATAATCAAAAACATCGGGAGACTGGGCAGTACATACCAGAATGTCGCTTCGGCATGGTTGGCCAGCAACTTCGGATCGGCTGTGTCGCGCCACAACCAGATCATGCCTAATATTGAAATAAGCGGCAGCGACGCGATAAGCGCCCCTGCCGCTGGAGCTTTTTTGCCGACCAATGCGATCAGTGCGATGATAACTCCCGAGAGTATCGCTTTGATCGCAAAAGCCAGCATTGCCAAATCAGGGACGCTTTTTGAACAACAGCGTCATACGATCGGACTCGCCGATGGCTTCGTATTTTGCCCTGTCCTGATCCTTGAGTGTCAACTGTGGCGGCAACGTCCAAACGCCGTCGGGCCAATTGGCAGAGTCCTTGGGATTGGCGTTTATCTCGCTTTTTCCAACCAGTTCAAAGCCGTTTATTTCCATCAAATTGATGACGTCGGCTTCGCGCAAATAGCCCATATTGCCGTTGGAATAGCTGTAGGGTGCATCGGCCTTTGCACGGTGTTGCTCGATTCCAATCAAACCGTCATCTTTCAGCAGTTCGCGCATGCGTTTCAGTTCGGTATCGACGATATTGAAACGGATCAAATTGTGCACCATCCGCATCAACAAAATCCGGTCATAGGTGCCTTTCGCGCCTTCAGGAATGGCGTCGAGGGTAAAGCCAGCATAATCGGTTGCCGGGCGGCCGGTGACCTTGGCGACATCTTCGCCGAATTTTGCCGCGCTGGCTTTGATACGGGCATGCGATTCGGGTGTTCCGAAACCGGCGTCCGTGCTGAAATACAGGCCGTTGAACTTGCCCTTTTCATCGACATATTTGCCGAGAATACGCGAAATCCATTCACCTCCGGGGGCGTATTCGCCAATGACATGATCGGGATGCAGGCGGAAAAAATCGAAGGTTTCAGCAGGGTGGCGATATTTGTCGCGCTTGGAATCTTCCGCACGTGACGGATCGACAAGTATTTTCGCCAGCCGTTCCTGATGCGCCTTGTGCATCTTGTCATGTTCGGCCTTGTTCATTTCGTGATGGTCGGCACAGGCGGGCACCGATATCAATGTAGCCGCCATGGCAAGGAAAAGAGATTTATTCATGGGGGATTCCTCTCTGTTGTGGGTGGGACCTTTATGGGGGTGGTTGGCGTAAAAGCCAATAGCGTCAAATTGGCACCTGCTGGCTGGAGCAATGGAAGCTGCCGCCGCCCGTGAGGACGGCATCGGCGGGTAGCCCCACGATCCTATGGGCCGGGAACAGGCTTTGCAGCTCTGTCAGAGCGGCATCATCATAGCGGCTGCCATAGGTGGGAACGACCACTACGCTGTTGCCGATATAGAAGTTCATATAGCTTGCCGGGACGGCTTCCCCATATTGTTCGAACCGCCCGACCGAGGGCAGGGGCGTCACCCGGCACCCGAAGTCCTCCGCCGTTTTGCGCGCGGCGGCATAGACGGCGCTGTTCGGGTCGTCCGCATCGCGTGCTTCGGGGATGACCAGATGGTTCGGCCCCACGAAACGCGCGAGATTGTCGACATGGCCGTCGGTATGATCGTTGGCGAGGCCATCGCCAAGCCAGAGAAGTTGATCGATCCCAAGGTCGCTGCGCAATCGTGCTTCGATTTGTGCCTTGCCCAGTTCCGGATTGCGGTTGGGGTTCAACAGGCAGTCGACCGTGGTGACGGCGCGGCCCTCGCCATCGACATCGATGGAGCCGCCTTCCAATACCCAATCGCACGGCGTGGCCGTCAGGCCAGCCGCCTGCGCGAGCGTCTTGCCGATATCCTGATCACCGTCAAAATTGAACCGGTTGCCCCAGCCGTTAAATCCGAAATCGCGCGCGATCCGGCCATTGCCTTGGCCGACAATGATGCAGCCTGTGTCACGGAGCCACACATCGCCGATATGGCGTTCCTCGACAATCACGCCCGGCGCGGCGAGATCGCGGGCGACTTTGGCCGCATCGGCATTGCCCGCGATCAGATACACCGTCTCGCCCTTGCCGCCGTCGTGGACGGCATTGGCAAAGGCGGCGATCTGCTTTTGGGCGGCAGCAAAGGGTTCTTCCCAATGGCCCCAAAAGCTGGGGAAGCCTATCCAGACACGCTCATGCGGCGCCCATTCGGCGGGCATTCTCAACGTC
Source organism: Sphingorhabdus sp. (assembly GCF_046154385.1). Taxonomy (GTDB): domain Bacteria; phylum Pseudomonadota; class Alphaproteobacteria; order Sphingomonadales; family Sphingomonadaceae; genus Sphingorhabdus_B. The sequence goes on from NZ_JBJXFW010000045.1 coordinate 97,276, forward strand.
ATGGTAATTTACTTTCCGTCGCGGCTTTTGTCACGGATCGCGCGGAATTCGTCGCCGTCATTCCAATTGGGCCAGGCGTCGGTCATCGCCAGCATCCGGCCTACGCGATAATAAAGGCGAAGGTCGGCCATCACACCGGACCAGTCCCATGCCTCGTCATATTCGTCGCCGGGGGCGTGATAACGGTTCTTCTCATAATCCTCGGCAGCCGCTTTGGCCGCTTCCTTGCCGCCGGTGACAAGATCGTCTCCGCCTTCAAAATAGACCATCGGCACGCCCAATTTGGCAAAGCTGAAATGGTCCGAACGATAGTAGAAACCTTTTTCAGGCGTCGGCTCCATTTCGGGGGTGCGTTCCTCGGCCTTGGCGGCAGCGTTCAGATAATCGTCAAGTTGCGATTTGCCTTTGCCAATGACGGTCAGGTTCTTCGCAGGCCCTGCCATGGAAAAGGCATCCATGTTGACGCCGCCGACGGTCTGGCTCAGCGGAAAGACCGGGTTTTCGGCGTAAAATTTGGAACCCAGCAGACCCGATTCCTCGGCGGTTACCGCAAGGAACACGACGCTACGGTCCGGTGCGCCAGCTTTTTTGAAACCTTCGGCCAATGCAACCAGAGCCGCGGTTCCGGTGGCATTGTCGACTGCACCGTTGCAGATATCATCGCCATCGGCTGCTGCGGTGCAGCGGCCCAGATGGTCCCAATGGGCGGTGTAGAGGACATATTCCTCAGGCCGTTTTGCGCCCTTTATAATGCCGATGACATTCTTGCTCGCCTTACGCGCAATGTCATTGTCAAAACTCAACGACGCCGTCAGGCCCAAGGGCACAGCCTTGAAGCCTTTCTTTTTTGCAGCCGCCATCTGCTTGGCCAGATCCTGACCAGCGGCGGCGAAAATTTCCTTTGCGACGTCTTTCTGGATCCAGCCATTGGCGGCTGTCTGGCTGGCACCAGCGTCTTTGGACTGGGCCAGAAACTGCGTTCCGGTCCAGCTCGAATTGACGACATTCCAGCCATAAGCGGCGGGCGCATCATCATGGATAATCAGGACCGCTGCCGCTCCCTGCCGGGCGGCCTCTTCATATTTATAGGTCCAGCGGCCATAATAGGTCATCGCCTTGCCGCCAAAGTCGCCCTTCAGATCGGCGGCATCGAAATCCGGATCGTTGACCATGACGACGACTGTTTTGCCTTTTACATCGACGCCGGCGTAGTCATTCCAGCCTTTTTCGGGGGCTACAATCCCGTGACCGACAAAGACCAATTCGCTTTGGTCGATTTTGGTCCGTGCTGATTCGCGATAGCTGCCAACCACAAATTCGCTGCCATAAGCAAAGGACATCGCCTTGCCGCTCCTGTCAGCGATGCTGAGAGCCGAGACATTTTTGGCGGTAATTTCGACCAGTGGAACATCTTGGGTCCAGTCACCTTTATTCCCTGGCTCCAGCCCGGCTTTTTTGAATTGGTCGATCAGATAGGAGACAGTTTTTTCTTCACCCGGCGAACCTGGCGCACGGCCCTCATAACTGTCGAGCGACAGTTCTTTTGTCACGTCCTTCATCGTCTGTTCGGAAAGGGCAGGCACCTCGACTTGGGGAAGCGCCGCGTTGTCTAACGCCTTGTCGTCGATCTGTTTGCAGGCGGAAGTGAGGGCAAGTGTCGAGGCGAGGGCGAGCGTAAGGAAACGCATGATATTCTCCTGATGGGAAAAGATGTTGGCGCCTTCTGCCAGAGGCTGCCCCTTGCCTCAATTGAAAAAGCTGAATCCATCGAGAAGGGCCAGAAATCTCTACCGGTTCCCGATCGTTCCGGAATGATTACAAAAATTCAGAGCATTTCGATGCTTTTGGCTTGCAACCGAATTTCGCCGCATTACCCATCAAGTAAACTGGTTTGGGGGGCTCGATGCTGAAACAATTTATCCTATTCGCTGCTTTGTCTTTGTCCACCGTTGCGGTGGCGCAAGATAAGGCCGCGTTGGACTTTGGCGCACGCGAAGGTGTGCTGGATGTGTCGCTTTCCCCTGATGGAACGAAAATAGCCTATATCATTCCCGACAAAGGGCAGGGCAGCCGTTTGTACACGGTGGATATAGCCAATAGCGGGAAATCGTTTCCGGCGCTGTCTGTATCGGGAGATCCGGAACGGCTTTCCTATTGTGAATGGGTATCAAACGCGCGCCTTATCTGTCTGATTTCTATGGTACTCCGGGAGGCAAGTGAACCTGTCTCGGTTAGCCGTCTGGTTGCGGTAAATGCCGACGGGACAGAGTTGAAACTGGTGTCGATTCGTCAGGGTTATAACGCCGAACGCTTTTCCTATTTTGGCGGAAGCTTGATCGACCTGCTTCCGACTGATGATGGCGCCGTCCTGTTGGGCCGGGAATATGTCCCCGAAGGCCGCATTGGTTCGCTGATCACGAAATCAGCCGAAGGCTATGGAGTGGACCGCGTCGATACCAAAACATTGGCGACCGAATCGGTCGTCCGGCCAACACGTTTTGCGTCAGAATATATCAGCGATGGGACGGGAACGGTCCGCATCATGGGCGTCATGAAGACGGATGCCGGATATGACAGCGGTGTGCGGCGTTATGTTTATCGGCCAGTGGGTCAGACGGACTGGCAGCCGCTTGGCGAATATGACAGCACCTCGGATAACGGCTTTAACCCCTATGCGGTCGATCCGTCCGACAACGCGGTTTACGGTTTTGAAAAATTTGAAGGTCGCTTTGCGCTCTACAAGGTCAAACTCGACGAGACTCTCTCCAAAACCCTGATATTCAATCGTCCCGATGTTGACGTCGATAATCTGATTACGCTGGGCCGTAAAAAGCGTGTCATCGGTGTAAGCTTCGCCACGGAAAAGCGGCAGGCGGTGTATTTCGACCCAACCTTTGAGAAATTGGGATCATCCTTGTCTAAAGCCTTGCCAGATGCGGCACTGATCCACTTTGGCGGAATGAGCGCAGATGAGCAGAAATTGATCGTCTGGGCGGGCAGCGACACCAATCCCGGGCAATATTATCATTTCAACAAGGCGACCAAAACTGTCAGCCCCTTGTTTGCAAGCCGTCCCGAACTCGAAGGCTATAAGCTTGCGCCTGTGAAGGCGGTCAACATCAAGTCGGGTGATGGCACGCTTATCCCTGGCTATCTGACACTGCCCGTCGGCATAGAAGCCAAGGGATTGCCGGCCATCGTCATGCCCCATGGCGGACCGAGTTCCCGTGATGAATGGGGCTTTGACTAGCTCGCGCAATATTTTGCAAATCAGGGCTTTGCTGTTCTGCAACCCAATTACCGGGGATCGGCCGGTTATGGCGACGGCTGGTATCAGAAAAATGGTTTCCAATCGTGGAAGGCGGCCATTTCCGACGTCAACGACAGCGGCCGGTGGCTGGTGTCCGAAGGAATCGCCGCGCCGGACAAGCTTGCGATCGTAGGTTGGTCCTATGGTGGATATGCGGCGTTGCAATCAGCGGTGCTCGACCCACAACTGTTCAAGGCGATTGTCGCTGTTGCACCAGTGACGGACCTTGGACGACTCAAGGAAGAATTTCGCGGCTATATGAACGCTCGCGTTGCGCGTGATTTTATCGGTTCCGGGCCGCATATCACCGAAGGATCGCCCGCACGGAACGCTGATAAGATCAAAGCGCCGGTATTGCTCTTCCATGGTTCTCTCGACCGGAATGTCGGCGTATACCAGTCGCAATTCATGGCGGATCAGCTACGCGATGCTGGAAATTTTGCCGAGTTGGTGCTGTACAAAAATCTCGACCATTATCTTGAGGACAGTGCCGTTCGCGCCGATTTGCTTCAGAAAAGTTATAACTTTTTGAAAGGAAAGATGCAGATCAAATAAGGGCCGAACGGCAGCAGATAATCAGGATGCAGAAGGTGGCTACCTTGGCACCGGCCGACGGAAATTCGGCTTACGCCAAGGCGATTTGGGAATTTCGCCCGCTGCCTGCTCGAAGCCGTTGTGATAACCGAAATAGGATGCAATCAGCCGGTTCCGCGGTTCGGTTAAGGCAGGCGCTATGTGGCGAAAACGAGTTGCGGCTCTGATCCTGCCATTCCGGCCCAAACAAAAAAAGGCGGCCCCGAAGGACCGCCCATTTTGTTCGGATATAGAAAAATAATCAGCGCGAATAGAATTCGACGACCAGATTTGGTTCCATCTTCACTGGATAAGGCACTTCGTCGAGCGATGGGACGCGCGCGAAGGTTACCTTGTCATTGCCATCAACGGCGACATATTCAGGGATATCGCGCTCGGCAAGGCCCTGGGCTTCGATAACCAGGGCCATTTCCTTGGCTTTGTTACCGAGGCTGATGACGCTGCCGACATCAACCTGGCGGCTGGCGATGTTGCACTTCACGCCGTTGACGCGAACATGGCCGTGGCTAACGAGCTGACGCGCTGCGAAAATGGTGGGGGCGAACTTGGCGCGATAGACGATCATGTCCAGACGACGCTCGAGCAGACCAATCAGGTTCTGCGAAGTATCGCCCTTCATGCGGTTGGCTTCCTGATAAGCGCGCTTGAACTGCTTTTCAGTGATGTCGCCGTAATAACCCTTCAGCTTCTGCTTTGCGCGCAGCTGAACGCCATAATCGGAAAGCTTGCCTTTGCGACGCTGACCGTGCTGGCCCGGGCCATATTCACGCTTGTTGACAGGTGATTTGGGGCGACCCCAGATATTTTCACCCATCCGGCGGTCAAGTTTATACTTCGAGCTTGTACGCTTCGACATTATCGAATTCCTTCAATTGCTAACAACGATGTTCCCGGTACCGCGCGACACGTGCAAGACGGGCCGGACACCTGCTTCACCGGGGTGCAGGGTCAATTGCGAAGGCGGGCCTATGGCGGTAAAGTACCGGATTGTCAACATCGCGCTCGACTTTATTGCCGCAGCTTTCTAAGGCGCGGCCATGTCTGATATCTCCCGCATAATCTCGCCCGAAGATTGCAGTTCAATGCCGCAGGTTAGGGCGGGGGTGGATGCAATCGACCTTGCTCTGGTGGAACTATTGGCGCGTCGCTTCGCATATATGTCCGCCGCCGCACGGATCAAATCTGACCGCGCGGCTGTTCGGGACGAGGCACGAAAAGCGCAAGTGTTGCAGAACGTAAAAACAGCAGCGGCAAAAAATGCGATACCGGTCGAACTGATCGAGCAGCTTTGGGAACAATTGGTCGAAGCCTCGATAACTTACGAATTTCAGCATTGGGACAATATTCGGAAGTAACGCCGGGGGTGGCCCGGCGTTGTCCATATATGCGGATTACCGGCTTACGCTACCTTGTGCGCCTTTTTGGCCAAGCTCCATTACGGATTCGCCCTGTTCCCACTGTTCCTTTGTCTTGCATTCCCGCTTGCCAACTCGGCTACCGGTAAGGTCAACGGTCTTACAGATTTTTTTGACTTTGACAGGCTTTGGTTCTGGAGTTGCCGTCGTGTCAGTAGCGTCCGGCGAAGCGATCAAAAGAAGTAGCGCGAAAAACGGGGTCATAGGAGAAATCTCTTGTTGTTAACTCGGGTGCACGCGCAGTTACAGTAGCCATCTATCAGTTGCTAGTGTCATTCTTTCTCCACTCGTCGCTTTGCGAGTGCGGTAAACACACCTCGCAAAGTTCTGACTTCAAGTGCGTTCCATGCGGGTTTTGTCAGGAGATTTCGCAATGTGCGACGCGTAACCGGTGCCCTGTCAATGGGCCGGAAATACCCCAAAGGTTCCAGCATCGCGTCCAGTTGATCAATCAATCCATCCAGTTCAAACTGACTTGCCGGCGGGTCGAGCTCGGTTTTGGGCGGGCTGGCGAGTTTTTGTGTCTTGGACCATTCATACGCGCACAGGATTACGGCTTGCGCGAGGTTAAGGGAACCGAATTCCGGGTTGATCGGGACCGTTATGATAGACCGCGCAACCGTGACTTCATCGCTTTCCAGGCCCGATCTCTCCGCGCCGAACAGGATCGCGCTTAGACCGCCATGCTCCAAAATGTCGCGTGCGGCCGCCTCGGGTGTTATGACAGGCTTGGTTACCCCGCGCTTGCGGACGGTCGTTGCATAAATGTGTTGGATATCTGCGGTAGCTTCAGCAAGCGTGTCATAAACCCGGGCATTGGCCAGTACGATATCTGCGCCAGAAGCGGCGGGACCGGCGGATGGGTTGGGCCAGCCATCGCGCGGAGCCACCAGCCGCATCTCGGTCAGTCCAAAATTCAGCATGGCACGCGCGGCTTTGCCGATATTCTCGCCCAGTTGCGGGCGGACGAGGATGATAATGGGCGGCGCGCTCATTTCTTCGCCGCTTCAACCACGCTCCCGGCGAAATCCTCGAAATCTTTCGCTTCGCTAAAGTCCTTATACACGGATGCAAAACGGATGTAGGCGACACTATCCAATGCCTTAAGGCCATCCATCACGAATTCGCCGATCCGTTTGGATTCGATTTCACTTTCGCCCAATGTTTCAAGCTGGCGTTGAATACCCGACGCAAGCTTTTCGATTTGCATATTATCCACCGGGCGTTTGCGGCAGGCTACGGAAAGTGACCTTTCCAGTTTTTCCCGCTCGAATGGTTCTCGCTTTCCTTCGGTTTTGACGACTGTCAATTCACGCAGCTGTATCCGTTCAAAGGTCGTGAACCGTCCTCCGCAACCCTCGCACTGGCGACGGCGACGGATGGCGCTATTGTCCTCCGTCGGGCGGCTGTCCTTGACCTGGCTGTCGTCATGTCCGCAAAATGGGCAACGCATCTATTTCTGGTTTTCCTGATTTTTCTTTTTATTCACATGGCGGTAGGCGACAATCCCGGCACCGATAAGCGCACCTGTGGCAAGACCGATCGGCGCGATAACCGCTGCGGCTGCGCCGATGGCGGCACCGCCCGCAACTTTCTTGACCGTATCCTGATCGGCAAGATGCTTGCCGGTGTGAAATGCGTCCTTGGTCGCGCCCCACAATTCGTCCGCAGCTTCACCAACATAATGTTTGGCCTGGTTCGGAATGCTCTCCGCAGCCCGCTGTTCAGGTGTTTTTGAACCGCACTGAGGGCAGAATTTGGCTCCGTCCTGATATTCGCCGTCGCAATCGTTACAATATCCCATGGTCAATTTCCCTTCTGTGTATAGGGTCAGGGTTGCTTCAATGCACGTTCGAGGCGTCAAAATGGCGAAGATATCGGACCGAAATGCGCGCCGCCGATAGTCATTCTACCGGCAAGCGCATTTAGGTTCGAGATCAAAGCCATTTTGACGTCCGAAGGATTTGACCCATTTTGCCCATGGCTGCGTCAGAAAGCCTTGAGATATATTTATATCCCTGCGGCTTCCTTTCTTGCCCTGAGCAAAATGGCCTCAAACCTCGAACGTGCATTGAAGCAACCCTGACCCTAGATGGGTAAGTCACCTATATAGTTCAAGAGGGATAGATTGGGAAGCGCTTGCACATGGCTTCCGCTTCTTCTCTGATCCGCGCTTCGATCTGGCCGTCGCCGGCTTCACCATTGTGGCGTAAGCCTTCGACAACATCGGCGATCATCCGGCCAACTTGTCGAAATTCGGCTGGACCAAAACCGCGCGTTGTGCCGGCAGGTGTGCCCAATCGCAGGCCAGAGGTGATAAACGGCTTTTCTGGATCGAATGGAATCGAATTCTTGTTGCAGGTGATTGAAGCACGGTCGAGCGCATGTTCGGCATGTTTGCCCTTTGCCTGCTTGGGGCGAAGGTCGACAAGCATCGAATGGTTGTCAGTGCCTCCTGACACGATATCGAGCCCCTGTTCCTGCAAAGACGACGCCAATGCCTTGGCATTCTCGACGACACTCGCGGCATAGCTTTTGAATTCAGGCTTCATTGCGTCGGCAAAACATACGGCTTTCGCCGCGATTACGTGCACCAATGGACCACCTTGAAGGCCCGGGAAAATCGCCGAGTTGAACTTTTTGGCCAGCGCCTCGTTATTGGTCAAAATGATACCCGAACGCGGCCCGCGCAGCGACTTGTGGGTTGTGGACGTTGTAACATGCGCGTGTGGAACAGGGGAACTGTGCGCTCCGCCTGCAACCAGACCCGAGATGTGCGACATGTCGGCCATCAGATAAGCACCAACTTCGTCAGCAATCTCGCGGAAGCGAGCCCAATCCCAGCCGCGCGAATAAGCCGTACCGCCGCAGATGATCAGCTTTGGTTTGGTTTCTTTTGCGATCCGCTCAACTTCGTCCATATCGATCAAATGATTGTCCTGCCGCACACCATAAGCGACGGGATTGAACCATTTTCCAGACATGTTGACGGGCGAGCCATGCGTTAGGTGACCGCCTGAATTCAGATCCAGCCCCAAAAACGTATCGCCCGGATTCAACAGTGCGAGAAACACCGCCTGGTTCATCTGGCTACCGCTATTGGGCTGCACATTGGCAAAGCCGCAGCCGAACAGTTTCTTGGCGCGTTCGATGGCGATTGTCTCGATCTCGTCGACAAATTCGCATCCGCCATAATAGCGCTTGCCGGGATAGCCTTCCGCATATTTGTTGGTCAGGATCGAACCGGTGGCTTCAAGCACCGCCCGTGACGTAATGTTTTCCGATGCGATCAGCTCGATCTTGTCCTGCTGACGTTCCAATTCCTTGGCAATCCAGCCCGCAATTTCAGGATCACGCTCGCCGAGGGTTTGGGTGAAAAATCCGTTGTTCTGGATGTCATTTGCGGGATGGCTGCTCATGCTGATTCCTTCGCATTTTGCGGGTTGGATAATTTATCGACGCGGCGCTGGTGGCGGTCACCACCAAATTCCGTCGTAAGAAAGCGGTCGACGCAGGCTTTCGCCATTTCGATGCCGATCAGGCGTGCGCCCATGGCAATCACATTTGCGTCATTATGTTCGCGGGCGAGTTGGGCCGACAGTGGTTCGGATACGAGCGCAGCGCGTGCGGCGGGGTTGCGGTTGACGGCGATCGAAATACCGATGCCTGAACCACATAAGGCAATGCCGCGCTCGGCATCGCCATCGGCGATCGCAGCGGCAAGTTTATACCCATAATCGGGATAATCGACCGAGCTTTCGTCGTGCGGACCAAGGTCGATGATGTCATGGCCTTGTTGGCGCACATAGTCGACCAGCGCGGATTTCAGCGCGAGGGCGGCATGGTCGGAGGCAATGGCGATACGCATGGGCATATCCTTCGCGGGCGTGTGGACTCGTCAATGGCGCCCATCTAGGCGAGGGACAATAAAAACGCCATGCCGAATTTGCCCGATTGTGTAGCTTTTCCACGGGCTTTATGGGGGGATATGCTCAACGCCATACTCTCGCTCGCCATGATTACCGCCTTTTTGCTTCTTTTCGGGGCGTGGAGGCGTTGGCGGCGCGACGGTTTAAGCCAGCAAATGTGGCTTATGATCGCGGCTGCGTTAGTGATATTTGCCAATATCGCAATCTGGGTCGTGCCCGATGAAAAGGGCAACAGTCTGGTAACCGGCGAAGTGCAGTAATACTTAGTCCTCCAAACATCACTTGATGGGTGAGTTGGGGTCCAAACGGAAATCCAGATAATTGTTCACCGACGCCATCAGCATATCCATTTCATTTTCATAAAAATGGTTGGCGCGGGGAATTTCGTCATGGTGGATCGTGATGTGGCGTTGCGTCCGCAATTTATCGACCAGTTTCTGAACCGCATTAGGGCTTACGACTTCATCCTGCGCGCCTTGAATGATGATTCCCGAAGACGGGCAAGGGGCGAGGAAGCTGAAATCATACATGTTCGACGGCGGCGAGACCGAGATGAAGCCACGGATTTCGGGGCGACGCATCAGCAACTGCATGCCGATCCATGCGCCGAAGCTGAAACCGGCTATCCATGTCGTGGAGGCCTCGGGATGGAAGCTTTGCACCCAGTCGAGCGCAGATGCGGCGTCGGACAATTCGCCGATGCCATTGTCAAATTCGCCTTCGCTGCGGCCGACGCCGCGGAAGTTGAAGCGCAATACGGCAAAGCCGCGCGCTACAAAGGTCTTGTAAAGCGCCTGCGTGATGCGGTCGTTCATCGTGCCGCCTGCCTGCGGATGCGGGTGCAGGATCATCGCAACCGGTGCACGTGGACGTGGCGGGGGCGAGAAACGGGCTTCAAGACGGCCTTCGGGACCTGGAATAGCAATGGCAGGCATTTATTTTTTCGATTCTATTTTTAAGTGCCGCGCAGCAACCGATTGTTCGGGCTTTGCAGGAATTTGAAGCGGTATATAGAAGCAGTCACGATTTTCGCAACTGTCATGGAACAAATGACCCAGGATCCGCGCATATATCTCGACCACGCCGCCACGACGCCGCTGCTGCCAGCGGTGCGCGAAGCCATGGCCGACGCGATGGCGCGGTGGGCGAACCCGTCCTCCCCGCATAGCGAGGGCCGCGCGGCACGTGCGGCGCTGGAAGATGCGCGCGCACGGATTAAGTCGGCGCTGGGCTGGGATGGCGAACTGATCCTGACAAGCGGTGCCAGCGAAGCCATCGCACTTGCCCTGCGCGGGCAGGATGCCATCGCCAGCGCGGTCGAGCATGACGCGGTGCTCGCGGTCGCGGGGAAAGATCGCTTGCCCGTTGATGCGCGCGGGCTTGTCGATGTCGGCATGATTACAACCGCTAGCCGTTACGCCGTGCAATCGGTTAATAATGAAACGGGCGTAGTCCAGCCGCTAGCCGAAGTGGCCGCGGCAGTTCATGCGGTGGGCGGCACCCTGTTTGCCGATTGTTCGCAAAGCGCCGGTAAGCTGCCGCTGCCTGAGGCGGACCTGATTGCGATATCGGCGCACAAGCTGGGCGGACCGCCGGGTGTTGGCGCTTTGCTGACCCGTAATTTAGGGCTGTTGCAGCCGACCGGCGGGCAGGAGCAGGGCTATCGTCGGGGCACCGAAAATCTCCCCGCCGCGATTGGCTTGGCCGTTGCGTTGGAAGCTGGATTTGCATGGCTTGCCGAAGCAGCGCGCCTGCGGGCCGTTCTGGACGCGACGGTGCGCGATGCGGGCGGCATTGTGGTTGCCGACGCGAGCAATAGGCTTGCGACTATTGCCAGTTACCAGATGCCAGGCGCGGCGGCATCGAGCCAGTTGATCAACTTCGATATGGCAGGGATTGCCGTGTCTGCGGGCAGCGCCTGTTCGTCGGGCACGCTGAAAACCAGCCATGTGCTGGGCGCGATGGGCTGGGATGAAAAGGCGGCATCGCAAGTCATCCGGGTAAGCTTCGGCCCCGAAACCAATGCGGCACATATCGACCGCTTTATAGACGTATGGCGCGGCATCGCGGTGCGGACAAAGGCGGCATGATTTACCTCGATTATCAGGCAACAACGCCACTGGCCCCCGAAGCCTTTGCGGCGATGGAACCCTGGTTAAAAGACGGTTTCTGGAACCCGCACAGCGCCCATGCCGGTGGACGGAAGGCCGCCGCCGCCGTGGAAGTGGCGCGGGATCAGATTGCCGCCTTGCTGCCCAAAGGGGGCAGGGTGATTTTCACCAGCGGTGCGACTGAAGCGCTAAACCTCGCCATAAAAGGCTGCGGCTTGCCGGTTGCGGCGCTTTCCACCGAACATGCGGCGGTGCTGGATTGCGTGGCCTATCTGGGCGGGGCGGTTGTACCGGTCGGGTCAGACGGGCGCGCGGGGTTTGATGGTGCGGGGACGGGCCTGTTTGCGGTCATGCTCGTGAATAATGAAATCGGAACGATCCAGCCGGTCGCCGCGCTTGCCGAGCAATGCCATATGCAGGGCGGTCTGTTGCTGTGCGATGCGGTGCAGGCCTTTGGCCGGATGCCAATCCCCGACGGGCCGGATATGATTGCGGTGTCCGCGCACAAGATTCACGGACCCAAGGGCATCGGTGCCTTGTGGGTGCGCGACGGGATTGAACTTACACCCTTGATGCATGGCGGCGGGCAGGAGCAGGGGCTGCGTTCGGGCACTTTGTCGCCCGCCTTATGCGCAGGCTTCGGCGCAGCGGCGCAACTGGCCGCACAGCGGATGGAGCAGGATGCCGCGCATGTCGCGCTGTTATGGGACCACGCCATTGCGGCATTTTCGGACTGGACCGTGAACGGTTCGACAACCCACCGCTACAAAGGCAATCTCAACATCCGCCGTGACGGGTTGGATGTGGGCCGCCTGATGTCCGAATGCCGCGACATTGCCTTTTCCGCCGGATCGGCATGCGCCAGCGGTTCGGGCCGCCCGAGCCATGTGCTGTCCGCGCTCGGACTGTCCCAAACACAGGCAAAATCTTCGTTAAGGCTTGGTTTTGGGCGCTATACGACGCTTGCGGAAATTGATATTGCTGCCGAAGCAATCAATCGTGCAGCAGGGGCGATGTTATGATCAAGATAACCTTCATCAACGCCGAAGGCGACGCGCACGAGGTTGAGGCCGAAACGGGACTAGGTTTACTGGAAGTCGCACAAGCTGCCGGAATGCCGCTGGAAGGGACGTGCGAAGGGCAGATGGCCTGCTCTACCTGCCATGTGATCATCGACAAAGACTGGTTCGACAAATTGCCGCCCGCCGTCGAAGATGAAGAAGACATGCTCGACCTCGCCAGCGGCGCACGGCGCACCAGCCGCTTGTCCTGCCAGATCCTGTTGACCGAAGAACTCGATGGTCTGGTGGTCCGCATTCCGGCGGAGAGCCGGAATATGCAGGGCGTTTAACGCTCTTCACTTCCCATTCACGAAAGATCGCCTATATGGGTCCTTGCCGGGTTCGCCCGGCTATGGCGATAAATTGCGGTGTGTAATAGATGCAGCGGACCCGGGGGCGGTACCCGGCAGCTCCACCATATCTCCCGGTTTACCGGGCGTTTTGAAGGGGCTGAACTAGGATCGACGTGCGTTCAAAAGCATTGTTTTTGCCCGGCATGAATAAGCCGTGAAATGGTTCAAAACTCATAAGTGCAAACGATAACGAAGCACTTGCTCTCGCAGCGTAATTTTGGGCCTCACGGTCTGAAATTATCCTAAAAGAACGCGGCCGAACCGGCCGGGCAACAGAAAGGTTACAGCGGCCCCCCGGAGCCGAGCAACAGAATCCGGGGACTTTTCCTTTTCTGAAGCGCTTCCCCTCGATTGGCCCCTTTGGCGTCGGTTGGGGACAGTCCCTAAAGGGACAGTCCCCTAGGTCGGCATATGCGGAGACAGTCCCTAAAGGGACAGTCCCTAGGTCGGCATATGTGGGGACTGTCCTTTTAGGGACTGTCCCCAACCGGTCGTTCAATCGACCCCAAACGCCTTGTGCAATTCGACGGCTTCCAGCATTTTCGCTGCCGCGATGAATACAGCGGCGGTGCACAGCACGAAAAACACATGTCCGGTATTACCCGGATATTGGACCATATAGTCCTTACCCCGTTCAGCTGCGCCCAGACCGAGCGCATAGGTGATAAGGAAGACCTCCAATTTGGTCTTGATCGAGAACAGGCGCGAGATTTTTTTCATAGTTAAGATAATTAACAGCAATGCCTGTGCCAGTTCAGCATTTGCAGGCATTACAATGGTTAACGCGCACGCCGATTGTAAAGGAATTCGACGCTTAGCGCAGCTCCGCCAGACCGCATGCATCCAGCAACGCTTCGCGGGCCATGCGGACGTTGGAAACCAGCGCAGAATCGCCCAGCTGATCGGGCGCGATTGTCTCGGGCCAATGCGCCGCGATGACGTCCGAAATCCGGTCCAGTTTCGCCGCGTCCGCCATGAAGCGCGGATCGACCGTGGCGGGTTCACATGCGACGCGCAACCGCAGGCAGGCGGGTCCGCCGCCATTGGCCATCGACTGGCGCACATCGACGGGGATTAGCGTGCGGATCGGGCCGTTGCCCGCCACCATTTCGCTCAGCCAGCCCCAGACCCGCGTATTTTCCTGCGCCTCGCTGGGCAGGATCAGCGCCATGCCGCCATCGGGCATGGTCACAAGCTGCGCGTTGAACAAATAGCTCTGGATCGCATCGGCGAGCGATACGCGGTCGGCAGGGACAATCACAATCTCCGCCTCGGGCATCAGCCTTTTGATGTCGGCATAGGTTTCGTCCGGATATTCAAAGGCCTGTTCGTGGGTGAACAGAACGCGCTCATTGGCGACGGCAACGACGTCATTATGGAAAGCCCCTGCGGCGATGGCCGTTTCCGACTGCTGCACGAACAGCGTCTTTGCCGGGTCCAACAGGTGGGCGCGGGCGATGGCTTTGGACGATTCGACATGCTGCCGCGCCGGGAAGGGACCGCCAGCCTTGCCATAGACAAAAATCTCGATGCCCGCCTCTTTATGCGAAGGGCACAGCCGCATGAAATTGGCGGCACCTTCGTCGCCATAGGGCGGCGGGACGGGGCCATGTACCGTGAAATGCTGTGCATCGGCAAAGGCGAGGCGCAGCTGTGCGAGCGTGCCTGTCCATTCATGGCTGCGGTGCGCCATGGTGAGCAGGTTCGCCGCCGACAGATGGCATTTGCCGTCCAGCGTATCGGGCGCAGGCGACACCATCGCAGCATTGGCTGCCCACATGGCCGAGGCAGAGAAGGCAGCGGCGCGGATATGCGGCTCGGCGCTTTCCATATCGGTCGCAAGTCCCGACAGCCATGCAGTGTTGGGCCGATCGAGCGGCATGAAGAAACCCTGAGGCAGGCCCAAGCGCAGATTGGCGCGCATCTTTTCGACACCCTGCAACGCCGCAGCGCGTGGCTGTGAAACAGCTCCTGCGTTGTTGGCCGAAGCGATATTCCCCAGGCTTAGTCCTGCATAATTGTGGCTGGGCCCAATGATACCGTCAAAGTTGATTTCTGCGATTGCCATAAATTACCACCTTGGAACGCACGTGATTGCATCACCTACCGAAAGCTTTAATGTTTGCGCGCTTTCGGGATCGATTGCGACGCCATCATCATGATCGGCCACCCAGCCATAAGCGGCGACAAAATCATGAAGCCGACCGCAACTTACCAGCATTTTGTCGCCATTTTTATGTTCGCCCATTGCGTCGCTGATTTTCGAAACAACTACGTCCTTTGCTTCACGAACACTGCGTATCTGGTCGGTGCGTGCCGTCATTGTCGGGCCGCCGTCAAAAATATCGACGTAATTTTCCCAAGCAAAACCTTCATTTTCCAGCATACGCATGGCCGCGCGACCAGATGGATGCGGAATGCCGATCACCGACTTTGCATTGTCCGGCAACATTGCAATGTAAACCGGATGTTTCGGCATCAGGTCGGCGATGAACTGGTTGCCAAATTTG
Organism: Sphingorhabdus sp.; assembly: GCF_046154385.1. Lineage (GTDB taxonomy): Bacteria > Pseudomonadota > Alphaproteobacteria > Sphingomonadales > Sphingomonadaceae > Sphingorhabdus_B. The sequence goes on from NZ_JBJXFW010000045.1 coordinate 112,559, forward strand.
GCGTTGAATTCGTCCGCCTCCTGAAAGCTCATGCCGAAAAAGCGGCCTGCGACGCCATCCCAGAAAGGCGATCCGCCCGCTTCGTCAATGACGCCGCGCAGTTCGGCAATTGTCCGGTCGGCAAAGCGCGCCCGATGGTTGCGGATGAACAGATAGCGGCTGCGTGCGATTAACATCCCAAGACCACCGGCTCGTTCGCCGGGGTGCAGGAACAAGCCGCCCACTTCGGTTGTGCCCTCAAGATCGGTCGACAGGTTCAAAATATCGGCACGGAAAGTCCGGCCCAATTCTTCGCTATGCTGCGTCAATGCGCCGATGCGATAGCTGTAAAATGGCCATTTCTGACCGACAGTGCCGAAAATCTGGCAAGTGCCCCGGACTTCGCCGGTTTCGGTGTTTTGCAACACGAACACGTACAGGCTGTCGCTGACACTGTCTTCGATCTGGCTGAACCCGGCGACAGAACGCTCTAATTTGGCGGTTAAAGCCTTTCGGTCAGGCGGAAGGTTCGTGAAGCCGCCACCTGTGCGTTTCGCCATTTCGTAGATGGGTTGCAAATCGTCCATATTTGCCGGACGGATAATGAAAGTCATAAGGCTCCCTTTTTGGCGATACGCAATATGGTCAGGGCAGACAGGCGTGCCCGCTCGACCAGACTTTCGGTAATGAGAAATTCTTCGGCGCTATGAATAGCGCCACCGCGCACGCCCATGGTGTCGACCACCGGGATGCCACAGGCGGCGATATTATTGCCGTCACACACGCCGCCACTGGATTTCCACGCAATAGAAAGGCCAAGGTCGGCCCCGCATTGTTTGACCAGATCGAACAGCTTGGCGGCCCCTGCGTCAATGGGCTTGGGCGGACGGCCGAAGCTGCCGTGCAGATGGGCGCTGACGTCATGCTCCTGCTCGATATCGGCAATTAACGTGCGCAGTGCGAGATCGGTTTCCTCGACAATTTGCGGTGTCATGGGCCGGAAATTGACGCGCAATATGGCGTGGTCGGGCACGACATTATTGGGGCTGCCCCCTTCGATCCGTGCCGGATTGACGTTGAGGCCGGGGCGGGTGAGCGCCTTCAACCGTAAGGCGAGGTCGGCAGCGGCGAGCAGCGCATTGCGGCCATCTTGCGGATTGCGTCCGGCATGCGCGCTTTTTCCGGTAAAGATGATCGAGAAATTCCCGCTGCCCCCGCGTTCACCCGCCAAAGTCCCATCTGGCAAGGCCGGTTCATAGGTCAACGCCGCCGTCTTCCCTTTGGCCAGCGCGGTGATCAGCGTTGCGGACGAGGGCGATCCGACTTCCTCATCGCTGTTGATCATCACCTGATAGCCGACATTTGCAAATTCAGGGGCTGTCTCGGCGGCGGCGATGGCGGCCAGCATGACGGCAATGCCGCCCTTCATGTCGGCGACGCCGGGGCCATTCAGCACGCCATTCTCCAGCCAGCGCTGGTCCTGAAAGCTGTGGTCGGCGGGGAACACGGTGTCCATATGCCCTGTAAAGAGCAACTGCACCGCCGCATCGGGCCGGACCGTCACGACGAGATGGCGGCCATGCTCCATGATTTCGATGACCCCGTCGGAACGCACTTTTTCGACAGGGGCCGGTTCGCGCAATTCGATGTTTCCGGGAAGTATGGCAAAGGCATCGGCCAGCATATCGGCGGTCGCTTTCAACCCCGCGAGGTTGCCCGATCCGCTATTTATCGCGGCCCAAAGCTGAACCTGCGCGAGCATGGGATCGTGGGTGATCCTTTCAAGCGCGGTGTGTTCTGATGGTCGCAGATGTTGCATCCTTCGCCTTTAGCCGCCCGCAATGCGAAGCGCCACCCCTAGCGAAATGTTGAATTGAACCGGAGGCTGAATGACAAATAGCCGGTCAATTCAACAACACACCCGTCACCCTGAACTCGTTTCAGGGTCCATCGTGCAGCGGCATCCTTTGGTCGAGACATAACCCACCCGTGCGTGACCATTTGGCTTGCCACGACAAGGCGGGGAAGAACTGACAAATGGACCCTGAAACAAGTTCAGGGTGACGGATTATGAGCCTTGGACGCTGGTGTTACCCCAAATGCCGCGCCAGTTCGCACCATTCGGGGATCGTCACCGTTTCCGGCCGCCGGTCCGCCGCGATCCCGGCTTTCTCCAGCGCATCCAATGCGCGGGGCACAGCCTTCAGGCTTTGCCGCAGCATTTTACGCCGTTGCCCGAATGCGGCTGCAGTCAGCTTTTCCAGCACGGTCATTTTGACCCCGTCGGGCGCTTCGCCGGGGGTGATGTGCACGACGGCCGACATGACTTTTGGCGGGGGCGTAAAGGCGGAGCGGTGGACGGGCATCGCGATCTTTGCGTGCGAACGCCACTGCGCCAATATGGCCAGCCGCCCATAAGCATCGCTTGCCGCAGGTGCCACAATCCTGTCAGCGACTTCGCGCTGGAACATCAGGGTCAGCGATTGCCATTCGGGCGGCCATGTGTCGCCGCCAAGCCAGCCCACAGCAAGCGCGGTGCCCACATTATAAGGCAGGTTGGACAGGATATGGAACGGTCCGCCTATTTCCTTGGCCGGATCAATTTTCAGGGCGTCGCCCTCGATCACCCTCAACTGTCCGGGAAACGCCTCCGCCAATTCGGCGAGCGCGGGTAGGCAGCGATGGTCGCGTTCGACCGCCAGCACATTGGCGCCGGCGCGCAGCAATGCGCGGGTCAGGCCACCGGGGCCGGGGCCGACTTCATAGACATTCTGTCCCTTGAGCGATCCGGGGATGGCGGCAATGCGGTCGAGCAATTGTTCGTCGAACAGGAAATTCTGGCCTAATGCCTTGCTCGCGGAAAGCCCATGACGGGCAATAACGTCCCGAAGCGGAGGCAAGGATGGTTGAGTCATCCCGCGTCGACGGCTTGGCGATTCAACGCCGCCATTTCTGCCATTTTGATGGCTGCGATCATGGAATTGGGCATAGCGATATTTTGCCCGGCAATGCCAAAAGCGGTTCCATGATCGGGCGATGTGCGTACCACCGGAAGACCAAGTGTTATGTTGACGGCATCATGGAAATAGAGCGTTTTGAGAGGAATTAACGCCTGGTCGTGGTAAGCACACAACGCAGCATCATAATGCGATCGTGCCTCGGCATGGAACATCGTATCGGCGGACAAGGGACCCACAACATCAAAGCCTTCGCCGCGAATTTGTGCGATTGCAGGCCCAAATATGTCGATTTCTTCGCGCCCCATATTGCCCGATTCGCCCGCATGGGGGTTGAACCCTGCGACTGCCAAACGCGGCTTTTCGATGCCAAAATTGCGCTGCAGCCCCTTGGCCGTGGCGCGCAGCCGTTGGCGGATCAGTCGCCCGTCCAGCTTGGAGGCGACCGATGCGAGCGGGATATGGGTTGTCATGGGCACTACGCGCAGGTCAGGTCCGGCGAGCATCATGACGGCGTTATTCTTGGACACGCCGCAGCGTTCGGCGATAAATTCGGTCTGTCCGGGATGGGTGAAACCGACGGCGTAAAGCTGGGTCTTGGAAACCGGTCCAGTGACCAGTGCGGCGGCGCTTCCCGCACGGGCAAAGCCGATGGCTATTTCCAGCGCCTGATAGGCGCAATGCGCGCCATCCAGATCGGGTTGCCCTGGTATGACCGAGATACAATTGTGCAATTGGATGACCGGCAACGCGGTATCAAAGTGCGCGAAACTATCTGCGGGATCGTCGATTTTTATAACCGGGCCATCCCAATGCGGTGCAAAACTTCCAATATCGCCAATCGCGAAAAATGGCGGAAGTCCTGCGCTTTTTCGGGCGGCCCATGCTTTGCCGATTATTTCCGGTCCGATGCCTGCTGGGTCGCCGACCGAAATTGCCAAGGGCAAGTCAAGTCTGGCGCTGGACATCAATTATATTCGATAACGGCATCACGGCGAAGGTCGCGCAGATAGATGCGCGCCCGTTTGTTGACCCGTTCTTCCTCAAGCCGCGACATGATTTCGTCAAAGGATTCCGAAGCCGCTTCTTGCGGAGCATCGCGTCCGCACATGACGAACACGCGCACACCATCTTCGAGCGAGCCATAAGGCGGGGTTGATTGCCCGATCTGCAATTCCAGCATGACCTGCTGGAGGGGGGCGGGAAGGTCACGGACTTTAATACCATCGCGATTGACGACATCAGCGCCCAATTTTCGTGCCATTTCATCAGCGGCACCGCAGCCGGAAATATTCCGCGTCTCTTCGCTGAATTGCTTTACCAAAGGCGCCACTTCGGCTTCTTTTGTTCCGGCCGGAAAGTTGATGGCGATTTGTTTGAGGCTCAGCACAGAATCGCGCGGGTCGGATGTCGCAACCTGGCGTTTGTCGATCAGCAGTAAAATCGAAATCCCGCCGGGTGATACCACCGCCCGAATTTCGTTCGTCCCCAATTCCGTTGCGGCAGAAGCAAGTGAAGCAGGCAACTGCGCGAGTGACAGCCAGCCCAAATCACCCCCAACCGACGCTGTCGATGCTTCTGAAAACTGCCGGGCGTAGGCGACGAAATTGCCGCCCTGCCGCAGTTGATCGATGATCTTTTTTGCGTTCTCTGTAACGGCGTCCATTGTCTCGGGCGTGGCCGAAAGATAGATTTCGCCCAACCGATATTCGGTTGTGCCTTTGGTTGATTTGATCCGTTCGATGATTGCGTTTACCTCATCATCGCTGACGTTGGCCGAAGGCCGCACATTGCGTGATAGCAAGCGGCTCCACGACAATTCGCCCTTTATCTGGCGCTTCAATGTGGCGACCGATGATCCGATGGAAATCAGATATTGTTCGACTTCATTCGCGGGGCGACTGAAATTCTGTTGCGCTACGCGGCTGAAATATTGGTTTACCTCGCCTTCGGTGACTTCGATTTCGTTCGCAGCCGCTTCTTGTATTTGGAGAGTTTCGTCGATCAGATTCGTCAAAATTTGCGCGCGAAAACGGGCGACTTCTTCGGGTGGCAACTGGTTATTGTTTGCCGCGACGATCAACGCCAGACGGTGGTCTATATCCGTCCCTGTGATGATTTCGCCATTCACCTGAGCCGTCGCACGGCGCACGTTGGGATCGTTTTTGCCGAACAATGTCTGGCCATCAGGAATGTCGAGCCGAGCTTCGGGTGCGCTTTCGTCAGCAACGGTTTGCGCTATCGTTGGTGTCAATGCCGAAGCGGACACAAGCAAGGCAACAACGGAAAGGCGCTTGGAAAACTTCATTGATGTCAATCCAGTACTAAATCAAAACAAGATTGGGAAATAGCCAGAACCTGCTGAACCGCAGATGAGCAAAACCGGACCTGACCCCCACGCCAAAGGGCCTTACACACCCAGATTGCGAAATGCCAGCCGGAACAGGAAACTGTTACCACGCCGCGCGTCACCTGTTGGTTGGTAATCGCGTCGCCAAGTCAGGCTGAGCGATAGGCAGTCGTCGTCATACGCCACGCCCAAACGGTGCCGGATGGGGTCAAAACCGTCTGCCAGAGTGGTTGTATCTTCGGTCGTGTCGGTCAAATCGATAATAGTTGAACCAAAAACCGACCAGTATCGCGCCACTCGAACGCGCCCCGCAAGGCGAATTTCCTCCCGGTCTGAAAGATCTTCTACCGTCGGCCCGATGTTGCGGTTCAGCTTCAGATAGCCTGCTTGCACATAAGTGCCGCGCGAACCGATCGTGGCGTCCACCTCGTTCCGGCGAATTGCCAGATTGTCCTTGTCTAGACGAAACCGGTGGGTCAGCTTTACGATGTCTTTGAAGCGGAATTCACTGCGGCCTACGATATCGGAAACCTTGTCGGAAAGTCCGGTTCCGTCGGGAAAGATCGAGGCACGGTTAGACAGTCGGTAACTCTGACCGATATTTATGTCCGCGGTGAAGTTGGTTTTACGCAGCGCCCAATCAAATCCATAAGTGACGCGATAATCATCTTCGAACCGGTCGTAACCCGGAAAACGGTTCAAAGCGAACAGGTTGCTGTCTTCCAGTTCGACGGCCCGTGAGTCCTCGTTTGGAATTTTCAGATTTTTGACAGAAGGCGCGGCAACCAATTGTACCCGCGGCGTGAATATCTGGGTTCCGCCAAATGCCTTGCCGACAAAAGGCCATTTGATGTCGGTCGCACCAGCGACGATTGCGCGTCCTTGCCAGCCGCTTTGGCCGCGATAGATAATGGTTGCTGTACTGGCATTTTCGTCGCTGTGGTAAACATCCCCACGGGCAAGCGCGGTGAACGCGATTTCCTGGCCAAGCCCTGTTAATTTACGCAGGTCCCATTTTACCGAGCCGAAAGCGCGTTGCGTATCTTGCCCTTCGGTGCGGCCAATCGCCAGGCTGTTCGCCTGTATGTTGATTTTACCGCCAAACAGGGAGTCGTTGATACGACGGCGATAATCAATTTCCGGCAACGCAATCGGCGAAAGGCCCTGATTGTCGCCGGTTCGCAATGTTTGCACGGCCCAGCCTGCAAGGGAAAAATAGCTGTCGCTGTCGATGCGCTCTGCCGCAAAAGTGGATCGCAGACGGTCGTCGCGGCTGATATCATAACGGCGCAGGAACGTCCGGTCGGACGCCCGACGGCCCGACGCCGAAATGGACCAGTTGGGATCGAGCTGGAACCGGCCAGAACCTTCGACATATCCGCGAAATACATTGTTGCCGGTCGGGATGACGGCGCCGCTCGTGTCAATCCGGTTGCTGTACGTTCCGTAAACCGAAACTTCGAAAGCGCCCTTTTTTTCCAGAGAACGCAATTTGACTTGTCCAAGCGGCGCGGCGTCGGAAAAGGCCGTAATCGCCCCCGTCAAATCGCGATTTTGGGAAATGCGCCAATAATAGGATTGTTCGAACTCTAGGCCGTTATTGCGGGAAAATCCAATACTGGGCACAAGAAAACCGCTGCCCGCCTTTGTGTCGACGGGGTGTGACAAAAGCGGTAAAGGCAATATTGGCAATCCGAATAGCTCGATCCGCGCACCTTCATATTTGACGCGCTTTTTGGCGGGGTCGTATACAACCTTAACCGCCTTCACTTCCCAGCTTGGTTCTTTGGGGCAGCCGTCGGGCCTTTGCACTTTGCACGCGGTGTATGCCGCAAAATCTAGGGAATAGACACCGTCGTTGCGGGCGCCTTTCTTTGCCGCCAGCCGGCTCTCATCGGCAAGTACGACAAGCAGATTGTCAACCACGCCGTCTTTCAAGCTGTCTGTGACCGATATCTTGTCCCCATATGCGACGTCGCCGTCGGGTCCGATGGAGCGGATATTGCCTTCGGCCGATACGTCGCCCGTTTTGCGGTTCCAGATGATCGTGTCGGCACGTAATGTGTAACCGTCGCGATTGACCACAACATCGCCTTTTGCGGTCACGACTTCGGTATTCGAATCATATTCGACTGATGCGGCGGAAAACCCGATATCGTCCCCTTCGGCCGAATTTTTGGATGCAGGGGTGTCGCCCTGAGCCGACGCCGTCGATGGCGCAGAGGTGCCGCCAATCAGCAACAGCGCCAACAAAAGCTGGAAAGAGGAAGGCCGGAAGGCTGGGATATTCATAAAAACCGGCTTGTCCTTTATCGCCGCTCTAAGCTCAGGTCCACCCATCTTGCGCCCTATCGCTGTATATGCGGTTAACGGCGCGCAAACCAAGCGTATCTTTTGCTTTAATAGCGCGCGCAATTGGGCCTATAGCAATCGCCATATTATAACGCACAGCGGAAAGGCTGACCATTTTCATGAAGATAGAATTCGCCGCAACACGACCGGAAGCAGCAGATGTGCTTGCGTTCATTGTTACAAAAAGCAGTTTTGAAGGATTCGTGTTTCCGCTCGAAAATGCACAAATGGTGCACGACACGGCAAAACTTGCCCGTTTCAAGGGCGACATCGGGCAAAGTTTCCTGCTGATCGCCAGCGAAGCCGGCAAATTGGTTCGGATCGTGTTGCTGGGTGTAGCCGACGGCGACGCGGGCGATTATCAAAAAGCGGGCGGTGAAATAATTGCCAAGGTGCAGACGTCGGGTGCCAAACATATTGCCATTCATGCCGAAAACCTGTCGGCGAAAGCTTCTGCCGAGGCGGCCTATGGGGCGGCTTTGCGCAATTGGCGGATGGATAAATATCGCACGAAGCTTCCCGAAACATCGCGGCCATCGGTGGAGCAGCTGACAGTCTGCGGCGCGCCAGCCGAAGCGTCCGGTTTGTGGGTAACGTACCAAGCTATCGCCGATGGCGTGGCACTGACCAAGGAACTGGTCACGGAACCTGCCAATATCATCTACCCCGAAAGCTTTGTGGAACGGTGCAAGCATCTGGCGGATCTTGGTGTGGAAATCACCGTGCTTGATGACGCGCAAATGGCAGAACTCGGTATGGGTGCATTGTTGGGCGTGGCGCAAGGTTCGCGTCGTCCCGCCCGGTTGCTTGCGATGAAGTGGGACGGAACCGGCGGCAAACAGGAACGGCCGCTTGCTTTTGTCGGCAAGGGCGTAACTTTTGACACCGGCGGCATTTCGATCAAGCCTGCTGCCGGCATGGAAGACATGAAATGGGATATGGGCGGCGCAGGTGCCGTTGCAGGCGTGATGAAGGCGCTCGCCGGACGCAAAGCTAAGGCCCATGTCGTCGGCATCTGCGGACTTGTCGAAAATATGCCCGATGGCAATGCCCAGCGGCCGGGCGATGTCGTAACGTCCATGTCAGGGCAAACGATTGAAGTCATCAACACCGATGCCGAAGGCAGGCTGGTTCTGTGCGACGCGCTTCATTGGACGCAGGAAACCTATAACCCCGAATATATCGTCGATCTCGCGACCCTGACGGGTGCGATCATCGTTTCGCTGGGCAGCGAATATGCCGGTATGTTCACCAACGACGATGGTCTTGCCGACAAGCTGTCCGCCGCAGGCAAGGCCTCGGGCGACCCGCTGTGGCGCTTCCCTCTGTCGAAGGCCTATGACAAGATGATCGACAGCCCCATTGCCGATATGAAGAATATCGGCGGCAAGGGCGCAGGCTCGATCACCGCGGCCCAGTTCCTGCAGCGTTTCATCAAGGATGGCGTGAAATGGGCGCATCTCGACATCGCCGGTACGGTCTGGGCGGACAAGCCCGGTGCCGTCTGGGACAAGGGCGCGACCGGTTTCGGCGTGCGCCTGCTCGACCGCTTTGTGGCCGATAATTTCGAAGGCTAAAGTTCCCCTCCCGCTTGCGGGAGGGGTAAGGGGAGGGTGACTGTGGCGGAAGGCGAGACTGACCTTCCCGCAAGCGGGAGGGGAGCAAGTGCAAGTAGATTTTTACCAGCTGACCCGTGACCCTGCCGAAAAGGTGATTCCCGTTCTCGCCCAGCGTGTGTTGGACGGGGACGGGCGGATGCTGGTGGTTAGCGGGGAAGGGGATCAACTGGATCGGCTGTCGACCGCGCTGTGGATTGCGAAGCCTGACAGCTTCCTTGCCCATGCAAAGGCAGGCGACGGGGACGATGCGTTACAGCCCATCCTGCTCTCCGCCACGCCAGATGCAGCCAATGGCGCGCGTTTTGTCGCGCTGGCCGATGGCGAATGGCGCGACGAGGCTTTGGGTTTTGACCGCATTTTCTACTTGTTTCCGCCCAGCCACACCGACAATGCCCGCACCGCCTGGCGCGCGCTTGCCAACCGCGACGATGTCGAGCGCCGTTATTGGAAACAGGATGGCGGCAAATGGGTGCAGGGCCCCTGATTTTATGATAGGTCGCATTGCACTTTTTGGAGGAAAATATGCGATACCTTATCCCTTTTGCCGCGCTGCTGGCGCTGACCGCTTGCGGAAGCAAGGACGAAACGACCACTGTTACCACCGCCGATGGTGGGGAAATCAAGATCACCTCCGACACCGATAATGGCTCCGAAAGCGGGACTATCACGTTCGAAGGCAAGGATGGCGAGGGCAAGATTACCTTCGGCGATGCGGCTTCGGGCCAGAAACTTCCCCTCGATATGCCTGTCTATCCGGGCGGCGAAGTGAAGGGCACCTTTACCGGAGGAGACGGCAAGGGCGAGCAGGGTGGCATGGCCACCGTTATGACCAAGGACCCGGCTGCCAAAGTTATCGATTTTTACAAGGCAGAAGCTGCCAAGCGCGGGTACGCAATCAAGACCACGTCGTCGGCCAATGATATGGCCAGCTTTTCCGCCGAAGGAAAAGGCGGCGAGACTTTGGTGATTACGGCCTCGCCCAGTGAAGGCGAGGGTACGGCGGCCGTCATCATGGGTGGCGCAAAGAACTGAAGCCGCGCCGCCATCACAACCCTTGCCACGTCGCGCTGCAACGGGTAGAGGCGCGCCAGTTTTTCACCCATAATTATCAGGAGCATCTCCCATGGCGGCCACCCGCACCTTTTCGATCATCAAGCCCGACGCAACCCGCCGTAACCTGACCGGTGCGGTCACCAAGATGCTGGAAGAAGCCGGCCTGCGCGTCGTTGCTTCCAAGCGCATCCACATGACCCGCGAACAGGCCGAAGGCTTCTACGCCGTCCACAAAGAGCGCCCTTTCTTCGGCGAACTGGTTGATTTCATGATCAGCGGCCCCGTTGTCGTGCAGGTTCTGGAAGGCGAAAACGCCATGCAACGCAACCGCGACATCATGGGCGCGACCAACCCTGCCAACGCCGAACCCGGCACGATCCGCAAGGAACTGGCCGAAAGCATCGAAGCCAACACGGTCCACGGTTCGGACAGCGACGAGAATGCAGCGATTGAAATCGCTTACTTCTTCAAGCCGGAAGAAATTGTCGGTTGATCAGACTTCCCTCTCCCACAGGGAGAGGGTTGCGCAAGCTTGGCAACTTGTTGCCTAGCTGTAGCTGGGTGAGGGGATCGGCCCTATCGACAGGGCACGCCCCCTCACCAACGCCGCCTAATTCGCTGCGCTCATAAGGCTCTGTATCCTCTCCCAATTGGAGAGGGGGCGTTCATCGAACTTCAGATTACACCATCCGTAGCCCTGAAGCCTACCGCTTCGTCACCCTGAACTTGTTTCAGGGTCCATTTTGAAGTTAGCCCCCGAACTTCGATGGAAGCGCAACCGTGACGCACCATGGCACTTCCCCTTAGAATGCAGGATTCGTCTTCCCGATGGACCCTGAAACAAGTTCAGGGTGACGGTGACGGTGACGGTGTCGGTATTGGTGACGTTGACGGTGTCATGTTGGCGCTGGTTAGACTAAAACTCCCCCGCCACATCCATCAGCTTCGTCAACTTCTTTGGCGCGACGGCCAGCCAGCTTTTGGCGAGCCAGTCGGCGATGTGGTCCCAGTCAGTGTCGCCCAGATCCAGCCGGATGCCGATCCAGCCATCGCCGAAATAGGCGGGGCGGTAATAGCGGTCTTCGTCGCTGTCGATCAGCATCGCCTGTTCTTCCGCGCCGCTGATTTTCACCAATAATGCGGTTCGGCCGTCGCCATGATGGTTGATCGCCACATAGGCGAATTTCTTGCCGCCGATAATGCCGAAACAGGGCATGCCGTGGGAGGACACCTCGTCCGCTTCGGGTTGCGCCAGCGCGCGTTTGCGCACTTGCCCGACCAGCCATTCAGGGTCGGTGCCGCGCGATACAAAAGCGGCCAGCGTGCGGCTATAAAGCTGGTGTTCGGCAAACAGAACGCGGGCCGCAAGGGTATAGGCCGTGTCGTCCGGCAAAATTGCCACTTCAGTCTGGCCCAGCACGGGACCCCCATCCAGTTCCGCCGTGACCAGATGCACGCTGCATCCGGCCACTTTGTCGCCCGCATCGAGCGCCCGTTGATGGGTGTGAAGACCCTGATATTTAGGGAGGAGCGACGGATGGATATTCAGCATCCTGCCTTCCCATTGCTCCACAAAAGTCTCGCTCAATATTCGCATATATCCGGCCAGAGCGACGTGCGTTGCGCCCGATTCCAAGATCTTGGCATGCATGATGGCGTCGTGCGCTACCCTGTCCATTCCCTTGTGCGCATGGGCAAAAGTCGCGATGCCTTCGCCCTGCGCCAGTTTCAGCCCACCGGCGTCGGGATTGTTGCTGGCCACCAGGACGATTTCATAGGGACAATCGGGGTGCTTTGCGGCATAAAGCAACGCGGCCATATTGGTGCCGCTGCCTGAGATCAGGATGGCGACTTTGGCCTTAGCCATGGTGCGTCGCGGTCCAACCACCCTTGGCGCTCCAAGTCTCGGTGCTGCCTTTGACCGTGCAGCCTTTGTCACCTGCCGCGATATGGCCAATATGGTACGCGGTTTCGCCTGCGGCTTCCATCGCCGCCATCACTTCCGCCACATCGGTGGCCGCGACCACAACGGCCATGCCGATGCCGCAGTTGAAAGTGCGGGCCATTTCCTCAGGCTCGATATTTCCCTGTGCCTGCAAAAAGGCCATCAGGCGTGGCTGTTCCCATGCGTCCGCGTCGATATGCGCATGCAGGCCAGCGGGCAGGACGCGGGGGATATTTTCCAGCAGACCGCCGCCGGTGATGTGCGCCATGGCGTGCACCTTGCCGGTGCGGACGAGCGGCAACAGCGATTTCACATAGATGCGCGTCGGCGCCATCAGCGCATCGATCAGCAGCACATTTTGGTCAAAAAGGGCCGGGCGGTCGAGTTTCCAGCCCTTGTCGGCGGCAAGACGGCGGACAAGCGAGAAGCCGTTGCTGTGCACACCCGATGATGCGAGGCCGAGGATGACATCGCCGTCGGCAACCTTGTCGGCGGTCAGTACCTGATCACGCTCGACCGCGCCGACGCAGAAACCGGCGAGGTCATAATCGCCCTCGCTATACATGCCCGGCATTTCAGCGGTTTCGCCGCCGATCAGCGCGCAGCCAGCCTGTTTGCAGCCTTCCGCGATGCTGGCGACGACGGCGGTCGCGACATCATTGTCGAGTTTGCCGGTCGCGTAATAATCGAGGAAGAACAGAGGTTCGGCGCCCTGGACGATCAAATCATTGGCGCACATCGCGACAAGATCGATCCCGACACCTTCATGGCGGCCCGATTCGATGGCGAGTTTCAGCTTGGTGCCGACGCCGTCATTGGCGGCGACCAAAAGGGGATCGTTAAATCCTGCTGCTTTCAGATCGAAAAAGCCCCCAAATCCGCCGAGATCGGCGTCTGCACCGGCGCGGCGCGTGGCCTTGGCCAGCGGCGCAATGGCGCGCACCAGTGCGTTGCCGGTTTCGATGGATACACCTGCCTTGGCATAAGTGTAGGATTCGGATTGCTGTTCTTTTGCGTCCATTTGTCGCCGTTAGCGAGAACAGGGTTGGAATTCCACGTCTATGTCGCCTAAAGGCAGGATGATGTTAAAAATGGGCGGAAAATGGTTTGGAATTGCGGCGATCGGCCTGCCTCTGGCGTTGATCGGCGGAGGAATAGTTGTTGCCCAGATCGAAGGGCCAAAGCGTGGCATTGCGCCGATTGCCAGCACCGGTGATTTCGAGGTCACGGGTGTTTCGGTCAATGTATCTGGAAAAAATGCTTTCGAAGCACGGCAAAAGGGCTGGGAAGAGGCGCAACGGCTCGCGTGGGCGGCGCTTTGGCGCAAGACGCACGGTGCGGCCGGGGCAATGCTTTCGGATTCCACGCTTGATGGTATTGTCGCCGCTATTGTTGTGGAAAATGAACAAACCGGTCCCCGGCGTTATGTTGCAAAGCTGAGTGTGTTGTTTGATCGCGCACGCGCAGGGCAGTTGTTGGGGGTAAGCGGGATTACACAACGGTCAGCCCCGCTCCTGCTGCTTCCCGTAACATATTCCGCAGGTGCGCCGACGGTGTTTGAACAGCGGACATCATGGCAAAGAAGCTGGGCAAAGTTTCGCACCGCAGACAGTCGTGTGGATTATGTCCGTCCAAGCGGAGCCGGAGGCGAATCGCTTTTGTTAAACGCCGGGCAAATGGATCGGCGCAGCCGTATATGGTGGCGCACGATTTTGGATCAATTCGGGGCCGCCGATGTTATCATTCCCATCGCACGGATCGAACGGCAATGGCCCGGTGGTCCAGTCGTTGGCCGGTTTTCGGCACGCTATGGTCCCGATAACAAATTTCTGGGTTCATTTACGTTACGCACGGGCAGCAGTGCGGGCATAGCTGCGATGATGGATCAGGCCGTGGTGCGTATGGACCAGCTTTTCCAAACCGCGCTGGCCGATGGCCGCCTGCGTGCGGATGCGTCGCTCGTTCTTGAAAAAGAAGTTGTCGAAGAAGAGGAACTGGAGACCGAAGAAGAAGAACTGCTGTCTTCGGAAATTGATCCAAATATCGAGGCTCCGGTGATACAATCGCTGGATGATGTTGTGCGGTCAATCGTCCCCGAATCTCCAACCGCTTCGGCTCCTGTTCCAGCAACACCGGCGCAGCAGCGGCCCTAAGCCGAGAGCGATATGGGCCAAATAGCGTTGCCTTTGGATGAATTGCGCGGCGGTGCATCGTCGAGTTTGATTATCACGCCGTCAAATGCCACTGCTTTTGCCGGAATTGGCAGCAGCGCGAGCTGGCCCAAGGGGTGCGCCATCCTGACAGGTCCGCCTCGTTCGGGCAAAAGTTTGATGGCGCGCTATTTTTCAGGGCAGGGCGGGACCGTGATCGACAATGCCGAGGCGTGCGCGGCCGAAACACTGTTTAATGCATGGAACCGGTCGCAGGAAAGTTCGGTGCCATTGCTTTTGATTTCGCGTTGGCATCCGGCGGATTGGAACATCACATTGCCGGACTTGCAATCACGGGTCGGCGCGGCGTTATTGCTGGAAATTTCGCCGCCAGATGATGAAATGATCGAACAATTGTTGCAAAAGCAACTGGCGGATCGCGGGGCAGCAATTGGCATTGATGCGTTGAGTTATGTCAAGCGCCGTATCGAACGCAGCTATGCCGCTATTGAGGGCTTTGCGCGCAACGCCAATGCCATGGCGCTGGCACAAAATGCGCCGGTCACTCTGGCTTTGGTCAAGAAGGTTCTGGAAGTTTAACGACAAACAAATTCCGTTATCTTCACCGTCACCCTAAACTTGTTTCAGGGTCCATTTTGAAGCTGCCCCCGAGTCCAGTTGGAAGCGCAACCGAGCGGCACCATGGCGCTGTTACCCGAAATGCAGAGGTTCGCGGCCCTATGGACCCTGAAACAAGTTCAGGGTGACGGTGTTGGATTTACCAGGGTGACGGTGAATTTAGAATTCGACCAAAAACCTAACCGCAATTGACGCGGGTGATGATCATGTCTTCATTATAATGCACGTTCAGCCGGTCGGCGCGATAATCCATTGTCGTCATCGAATGGGGCGGAAGCCAGCGGAGCGTTGCGGAACCGCTTTGGGCGACCATTTTGCTGCCCAGATCAACACTGGTTTTCTGGCCAATGGCATATTGCACCGATTCGGCGGCGCAGGCAAAGCCTCCAGCATTTTCCGCGGGTATGATTTCGGTCGTATAGGGTGCCTCGCGCGCTGTGTTGGTACACGCCGATAAAGCCAATATGGCAAGGGGCACATAAAGTCTCATGTCAGCAAATCCTCTTCATGGGTGCGCGTCATTTTCAGCTTACCATTGACGACGGCAAACGCCAAACGTCCTTCAACCAGATCAAGCGCATCGCGACCGAATTGTTCAAAGCGCCAACCCGTTAGCATTTCGAGGCCCTCGCGTTCGCCAGCGGCCAATCGTTCCAGTTCCTCTGTGCGGACAATCAGGCGCGGCGCCACATTTATTTCCCGGGACCGAATTTTAAGCAGCAGTTTCAACAGGTCAGCAACCAGCGACCCGTCTTTACCACCGCCCGGCGCGCCCCGTCCCCGGTCGGGCAGCGCGTCGCGTGCCATGGGTTGGCTGGATTCGATAACCGCAATCAGCCGCGCGCCAATCTCATTATCGCGCCATGCCGGTGACAGGCCGCGTACCTTGGGCAGATCCGCCTGTGACTTGGGGGGATGCGCCGCAATGTCGGCAAGCGTTTCATCCTTCATAATCCGACCACGCGGAATATTCTTGCGCTGCGCTTCTTTCTCTCGCCACGCGGCCATCGCTTGCAAGCGGCCGAGCACATCGGGTTTGCGCGATTGTACCTTGATCCGGCTCCAGGCATTTTCGGGATCGTTGCGATAGTTGGCCGCGTCCGATATCCGTTCCATTTCGTCATTCAGCCACATTCCGCGACCCGTCAGCTTGAGTTTTTCGAGCATCATCGGGAAAATGGTGGATAAATGGGTGACATCGGCGATTGCATAGTCAATCTGGCGCTTATCCAGCGGTCGGCGCGACCAGTCGGTAAAGCGGGCGCCCTTGTCGAGTTGGATGCCCATCCAAAGATCCACCAGATTGGAATAGCCAATCTGTTCGCCTTGCCCCAACGCCATCGCCGCAATCTGCGTGTCGAACATCGGGTGCGGTGTCTTGCCCGTCAGGTTGAAGAAGATTTCGATATCCTGCCCACCGGCATGGAAAATCTTGAGCACATCTTCGTTATTGCACAGCAATTCGAGCATCGGGGTCATATCCAGCCCTTCGGCCTTTGGATCGACGGCCGCTGCTTCATTGGCGTCTGCCAACTGGACCAGGCAAAGGTCCGGATAATATGTGTTTTCCCGCATGAATTCGGTATCGATCGCGACAAAAGGGGATTGGCCAAGGCGCGCGCATAATTCGGCGAGGCGTTTGCTGTCGGTGATGAGTGGATGAATCTGCATGTGGCTTTGGCCATAACAGGCATTCCCGACTTGACAAAGTGTTGCTGCAAGGTTGTTAGGCGCGCTTTCCACAGCTTTTTTGAATTGAGTGAACAATGCACGCCTATCGCACGCACAAATGCGCCGAACTTCGCGCTTCCAATGTTGGGGACACCGTCCGTCTGTCCGGCTGGGTCCATCGCAAGCGGGATCACGGCGGAGTATTGTTCTTAGATTTGCGCGACCATTATGGCATGACGCAGATTGTGGCGGACAGTGATAGTCCGGCTTTGCCTATTCTTGAAGGGCTGCGCCTTGAAAGCGTTGTCACGATAGATGGCGTCGTAAAAGCACGCAGCGACTCGACCGTGAACCCGAACTTGCCCACCGGCGAGATCGAAGTGTTTGCGCGTGACGTGACCATTTTAAGCAAGTCCGAAGAATTGCCGCTGCCGATCGCAGGTGAGCAGGAATATCCCGAAGAAACGCGCCTGAAATACCGCTTCCTCGACCTGCGCCGCGAAACGCTGCACGCCAATATCGTGAAGCGCACGCAGATCATTCGCGAAACCCGCCGCCGGATGGAAGATATCGGCTTCACCGAATATTCGACGCCGATCCTGACCGCATCCAGCCCCGAAGGCGCGCGCGATTTCCTTGTGCCCAGCCGTATCCACCCCGGCACATTTTTCGCCCTGCCGCAGGCGCCACAGCAATATAAGCAATTGCTGATGGTTGCCGGTTTTGACCGCTATTTCCAGATTGCGCCCTGCTTCCGCGACGAAGACCCGCGCGCCGACCGTCTGCCCGGTGAATTTTACCAGCTCGACCTCGAAATGAGCTTTGTGACGCAAGAGGAAGTCTGGGAAACGATGGAACCCGTCATGGCCGGCGTGTTTGAAAGCTTCGCCGATGGCAGAAAAGTTACACCCGCAGGCGAATTCCCGCGCATTCCCTATTCGAAGGCGATGCTCGATTATGGCACCGACAAACCTGATTTGCGCAACCCCATCATCATCCATGATGTGACCGAGCATTTCCGCAAGAGCGGCTTTGGCCTGTTCGAGCGCATCGTTGAAGGCGGCGGCGTCGTGCGCGCTATCCCTGCGCCAGGCACGGCGGAAAAGAGCCGCAAATTCTTCGACGACATGAACGACTGGGCGCGCAGCGAAGGCCATGCAGGCCTTGGCTATGTGACGCGCAAGGGCGGCGAATTTGGTGGACCTATCGCGAAAAACCATGGCGAAGAGGGCATGAAGGCGCTGTATGAGGCCATCGGCCTTGGCCCCGATGACGGCTGCTTCTTTGCCGCTGGCAAGGAAGATCAGGCGGCAAAGCTGGCCGGTGCCGCACGCACCCGCACCGGCGAGCAGCTTGACGTGATTGAAAAGGATGCGTTCCGTTTCTGCTGGATTATCGATTTCCCCTTCTACGAATGGAGCGAAGAGGAAAAGAAGGTCGATTTTGCCCACAACCCGTTCTCGATGCCGCAAGGTGGCCTCGAAGCGTTGGAAACGCAGGACCCGTTGACCATCAAGGCATTCCAATATGACATGGTCTGCAACGGCTATGAACTTGCCTCTGGCTCGATCCGGAACCAGCATCCCGACCTGATGGTCAAGGCGTTCGAACTGACCGGTCTGACGCAGGCCGATGTCGAGGAACGTTTTGGCGGCATGTACCGTGCTTTCCAATATGGCGCTCCGCCACATGGCGGCATGGCGGCAGGTGTGGACCGTATGGTGATGTTGCTGTGCGGCGTGCAAAACCTGCGCGAAATCACTTTGTTCCCGATGAACCAGCGCGCCGAAGACCTGTTGATGGGCGCACCGTCGCCCGCCATGGCGAAACAATTGCGCGAATTGCACATCCGCGTGGTGGAGCAACCTTCTAAGGTCTGATTGTCCCGAAATCGGACGCGCTTTTTGACGCCCTTGTCTAGGCGGGCGTAAGGTGCTGAACCGCGCCGATGGCTACCGACCTTTCCGATTTCGAGTCCGGTGAAAAATATGACGGGGACTATGACGAAGGCCTGAAATCACTTCAGGACCGGCTTGCCGAACTGCAATCTTTGCACATCCTGCACGGTGCACGCACGTTAATCGTCATGGAAGGCTGGGACGCCGCGGGCAAGGGCGGCGCAATCAAACGGATGACGGCAACACTCGATCCACGTTATTATCAAGTCTATCCGGTGTCGGCCCCGACTGCAGAGGAAAAGGACAAGCATTTCCTGTGGCGGTTCTGGAACAAATTGCCGGGCAAACGGGAAATCAACATCTGGGACCGCAGCCATTATGGCCGCGTTCTGGTCGAACGGGTCGAGGGATTTTGCAGCGAAGCCGAATGGCGGCGCGGTTTTGACGAAATCAACGAATTTGAATCGCGGCAAGGTGAAATTGGTACAAAGATTATCAAGTTTTTCCTGCATGTTACACAGGCAACACAGGATAAAGTGTTAACCGAGCGTTTGAGCGATCCATCGAAGCGATGGAAAGTAACAGCGGAAGATTTTCGCAATCGCTCCAAGCGCGATGCCTATCTGGCCGCGATGAAAGATATGTTCAAACGCACCGACACCCATTGGGCACCCTGGACCGTGATTGACGGCAATAACCAAAAAGCGGCGCGCATAGCGGTGTTGAGCCATGTGGTAAAAGAACTGGAAGCCAGCGTTCCGCAGGAATTTCCCGAGGTGGATGCAGGGATCATGGCGTTGGCGACAACGACATTGGGGTATAAGACGGATTGAGGGGAACCTCACCGCTGCTGCCCTTCTCCAACTAAACCCGTGCCTTGCGGACTTGATTTCATATCCTCGCCCCTGAAACGGGGTATAGCGATAATTTGGGAATGGTCGAGCTACCCCAGATTGGATCGCGTTGTCAATTTCCCCTAACTTACGGCCGGTTTTAGAGTATCCGAAAACAACCGGGAATGTCTGGAAAGCGTTGGAAAAGTGAAGGGCGGGTTTTCAAACTTCAGCCAGCTAGATTTGGCGCTATCGTGCCGCCTTGCAGGCGAGGGTTTGTGAATTGGCGGGGCTGCTGGGGCCTGTAGCGCGAGGGCGGGCGTAGCGATGAGCAGGGACGCTCGTAGCGTTGTGCCGATATGATGGATAGCCGTTATTGCTCTAATACAGCCGCGAATGTTGGCCACCCTGCACGGGAATCGCCGCGCCACTGATGAAACTCGATTGGTCGGAGAGCAGGAATTCTATCGCGTCGGCGACGACATGCGATTCTCCCAACTTGCCCGATGCTGTGTAGCGTTCGAGCAGTTTTTCGAACAAAGCCGGTTCGGCCTCGGCAACGGGGTCGACCATTTCGGAATGGCAATAGCCGGGGCAAATCGCATTGACCCGGATGCCCTGCCGCGCATAGTCAATCGCTGCAGTTTTGGTCAGGCCGATGACACCCCATTTGCTGGCAACATAACCGCAATTGCCGATGTCGCCGCCGTTGAGACCGTAAGCCGACGATATATTTACAATCGATCCGCCGCCACTGTCGAGCATGGCTGGTATCTGGGCGCGCATGCTGGCGAAAACGCCGGTCAAGTTGATGTCGATAACGCTATGCCAGTCTTCGTCGGCAAAGTCCGCAACACCCTTGAACAGGCCGCCCGTGACACCCGCATTGTTTACCGCGCCGTCGAGCCGTCCAAAGCGATCAACGGTCTTTGCGACCATTGCATCGACATCGGACTGAACTGTGACGTCGCTTTGGATGAATATCCCTTCGCCGCCCGACGCTTCCATCTGCGCAACCACGGCGCGGCCCTGTTCCTCACGCCGCCCGGTAATCGCTACCTTCGCGCCCTTACTCGCCAGCAGTATCGCCGCCGTCGCACCAAGGCCCGATGTCGCGCCAGTAATCAGGATAACCTTGTTTTCGAGTCCGCTCATGATAAGTGCCCCTTCCCATACAAGGTGTAGCATGATTGGTTGCCCTAGCAAACAATCAAGGCTGACTTCCGCTTTTTTGGAATGCTAGGTAAGTTCCCTTTAGGGTCCGAAATGTTGTCCTGTTCGGAAAGTCCGCTTTTATCGCATATTTATGGAAAGCTGCCTTCCGTTAGCCGTTATACCAAGAGGCGAGGGAGGGGGTGAGCGCGATCCCTTATTCCGCCCTTTCCGAATATGAAATCCCGAGCACTTCCCATTCTTTCGGGCCTGTCGGTAGTGTCACCGTCTTCACATCGCCCACAGACGACCCACGCAATGCGCGGGCGAGGGGGGAGTTCCATCCGATCCGGCCTTCGCCAGCATCGGCCTCGTCATCGCCGACCAGTGTAATCGTGCGATGAACATCATCGGCATCGGCGATGGTGACGGACGCCCCGAAAAACACCCGGCTGCGGTCTTCCTGTAGCGACGGATCGAGAATTTTGGCGACCTTCATCTTCTTTGAAAGCTGCCCCAGTTCGCGGTCGATGGCGCGGAGTTTTTGGCGGCCATAGATGTAATCGCCATTTTCGCTGCGGTCGCCATTGCCGGCTGCCCAATGGACAATTTCGACCACCGCCGGACGATCGATGGCAAAAAGCTGTTCATAGCGTTCGCGCAAGGCTGCGAATCCGGCGGGGGTAATCGGGTTGGTACGTTCCATGGGGGTGACCTATGTCACCCCGGTGTCGACTTGCCCAGATAGGTGCTTAGCGGCGTTGCCGAACGCACCCGCGCTTTTTCGGGATGCAGATGATCATACATCACGGCGTTTTCGAGGACGCGGTACACATAATCGCGGGTTTCGCTGAGCGGGATTTTTTCGATCCACTCCATGATACCAATCTGGCCAGTCCGCGGATCACCATAGGCTTTCAACCATTTGTTCACATTGCCCGGGCCGCCATTATAGGCCGCAATCGCCAACGGATAGCTGCCGCCATAATAATCGAGCATTCGTTGAATATAGGTCGAACCGAGCGAGATATTATAATCGGTATCAACGGTCAGTGCATCGGGGCGATAGGCCATCGCGATCTTTCCGGATGTTTCGCGCGCCGTGCCGGGCATCAATTGCATCAACCCGCGCGCGCCAGCGTGACTGACGGCGGCTTTGTCAAACTGGCTTTCCTGACGCATGATCGCGTGGGCCAGCGTCCAGTTATGACTTTGCGAGGCCGGGACATCGACCGTGGGATATCCATTGCCAAGCAGATCGGCATAACCGAAATAACGCGCGCTGCGCCCCGCCATCACCGCCAGATCGGGACGATTGATTTTTTTCGACAAATTGATGGCTGCGACAAAATCCTGCGGTGTCTTTGCATTTTTGGAAATCGCCCGCAGGAAATTGCTTTGGTCCTTCCAGCTGCCATATTTCGATGCCAGCGCAGCGGCGAGAAACACTGTCGGTGTGCTCGCGTCTGTCAAAGGCGCAGGCGTGACGGCCACTTGCGGGACAGGCGGCAAGGGACGTCTGAGTTGTTCAAGCGATAATTGTCCGAAAAAACTGTCATAATATACGGCGGCTTGTTCGTAATAGCTGGTTGATCGGGCAGAGTCGCCATTTCTGGCCGCGGCCTTTCCGGCCCAATGCAATCCCTTGGATCGTGTTTGCGGTGATTTGGCGGCCGATGCATACAGGGCGAACATCGCGGCGGCATCGCCCGGACGGCCAAGCCGTTCAAGGGCAAGGCTGCCGGCCATCCATGTCAGGCTGGTATAATGATCGCGTGTCGACAGATCCTGATCGACCATCACCAATCCTGCGGGTGGGGCATCATCAACGCGTGAGGCGATCCGGTATGCCACATCATATTGGCCATCATTCGCTGCGGCCTGGGCATGGGTCAAAAGCAGCTTGTACCAGTCCTTCAATACCGGAACCGGCGCAACCAGTCGCGACCGGTTGGCCAACAATTCGCGCGCGGCAAAACTGTTGCCGGATAGACGCAAGGCATCTGCACGGGCGGCAAGCAAGCTTGCTTCGCCATTCGCGCCGTCGCCAGCTTCTTGCACCTTCAACGCTGCGTCCGGGCTGTTCAGGCGCGTTGCAAGCGCGGCGACAAATGCAGGCCGACGTTGCGGCGATGTAAGATCAATCCATCGTTGCGCGGCGCGCGTGGCGCTTGACCATAGCAAGCGGTCAACCCGTGCGTCATGATCCGCCGAGGTGAGCGCAGTGCCTGCGATCCGGTACAAACGTGTTTCGTCATCATCGCTCAAAAGGCCGCTGCGCCATGCTTCGCGCGCCATTGCGGTTGCGCGCGCTTTGTCTCCGGTGGCATCAAGCGCCATTGCATATTTTGCGCGACCGGCGTTGGTCAATGGCGGCAATCGGTCAAAATAGGCGACGGCCTGATTGGGGGAATAGGTCAACGGATTGATGGCCTGTTCCGCATTTTTCCGCATTTCTTCGGAATTGGGCCAATCGGGGTAGCTCATCAAAAAGGAAGCATATTCGCTAAAACTATAGCCAGTCGACGCGCTTAACACTTTCCATTGTTGCAGGGCGGCGGGGATTTTGCCTTCGCTCGGATCATATTGGACCATAGCAGGTGCGATTGGGGGAGCGCCCGTGGTGCTAGGCTGTGCAGGTTCCCCTGTGCCCCGTTGCCACTGGATTTCAGGTTGTTGTTGCGCCGCAGCCATCGCTGTCGCGGGAAGAATCAGCAGTGATGCCGAAATGAGATGCTTTACCATGCTGGACATATTATGTGCCCCATCCTTATCAGGTGCTGAACGAACGACTATATTCCCCATAGCTGACCCCTATGGTCCAAAATGAAAGTAATTAGCCATGTTTTCCGGATCAATACCCGCCCTAGTGACTCCTTTTTGCGACGGAGCGTTTAGCGAGAAGCATTTCCGGGCGTTGATCGACTGGCAAATCGAGCAAGGATCGAGCGCATTGGTGCCAGCAGGGACTACAGGTGAGGCATCGACGCTGTCCAATGCAGAGCATCATCGCGTGATCGAGGTGTGCATCGAACAGGCCGCCGGACGCGTGCCGATTATTGCGGGTTGCGGCTCAAACGATACAACAAACGCGATCCTGCACCTCAATTTCTCGAAGAAAAGCGGTGCGGCGGCGGGGCTCGTGGTGGCGCCTTATTACAACCGGCCTAATCAAGAGGGGATTTACGCCCATTTCCACCGGATGACCGAGAAAAACGACCTTCCGATTGTGCTGTATAATGTTCCGGCGCGGACCGTTACGGACATAAAGCCGGAAACCGTTGCGGCGCTGGCAAAACTGCCCACCGTGATTGGTATTAAAGACGCAAGTGGTGACTTGTCGCGGGTCACTGACCATCGTCTTGCGTGTCCCCCAGACTTTTGCCAACTGTCCGGTGTTGACGAACTGTCACTCGCATTCAATGCAAGCGGCGGGGTGGGGTGCATTTCAGTGACCGCCAATGTCGCGCCGAAGCTGTGCGCCGAGTTTCAGGCGGCATGTGCGACCGGCGATTATGAGTTGGCACGCAATCTGAATGACAAGCTATATCCCCTTCATTTGGCGTTGTTTTCTGATGCATCGCCCGGGCCGATCAAATATGCCCTGTCACGGGTGATCGAGGGATTTCCCACCGAATTGCGCCTGCCCATGACCCCGCCGTGCGAAGCCAGCCGTCGTCAGGTCGATGCCGCTTTGGAGAATGCAGGTCTTATCGGATGACGCGTCCCAAAACCGAAGAGTTTAACAAGGTCAAAACCGTCGCCGAAAACCGGCGCGCGCGCTATGATTACCATATCGACGACAAATATGAGGCCGGGATCGTGCTGACCGGGACAGAGGTCAAATCGCTGCGTTTTGGCGAAGGATCGATTGCGGAGAGTTATGCCGAGGTCAAGGATGAACAAATCTGGCTAATCAACGCCAATATCCCTGAATTCAGCCACGGAAATCGTTACAATCACGAACCCAAGCGCCCGCGTAAATTGCTCCTTAATGTTCGTGAAATAAACAAGTTGCATAGCGCCGTAATGCGTCAGGGTATGACGCTCGTCCCACTGTCGATTTATTTCAACGGACGGGGTCGGGCGAAGGTGGAACTGGCGCTGGCCAAGGGTAAAAAGGCGCCCGACAAAAGGGCAACGGAAAAAGAACGCGACTGGAAACGCGAACAGGGACGTATCATGCGAGATCGTGGATGAGCAAATTAGGCGCATGGATACAAAGGCAGGCCCCGACCCGCGACAGTTTTGAACGCAGCCGTTTTTTGCGTCCTTTTGCCAAGCGGGTGTTTCACCCCGCCTTGTGGCGATTTACCCGCCGCTCCGTCCCGCGCGGGGTTGCATTGGGCTTGCTCGTGGGCATTTTCCTTTTGGTTCCGGGCGTGCAAATTGCAGGAGTTGCATTGCTTGCACTTCCGGCCCGCGCAAATATTCCCATCGGCGCTGCAATGACGTTTCTCAGTATGCCGGCAACCACGCCGTTCATTTTGGTGGCATCGGTATATGTCGGCGAATCGGTGTTGCGCCTGAGTGGCGGTTCGGGCCGTTTCTATGAATTGATCCAGACCGGCGCACCCTTGTCGCAATGGGTCGACTTTGTTTGGACAGAAGCGCCAATGGCTTTTGTTCAAGGCGTGGCCGGTTTGGCGATTATTTCGGTTGTCGCGGCGGCGATCGGTTATGTTCTGGCTGCGTGGTTCTGGCGCTGGTGGATCAGTTCAAAATGGCGACGCCGGTCGAAAGCCATCGCCGCTAGTAGATAAGCACTCGCGCCATTGACTGGGCGCAATAGACTGGCTTCACTGTATTTTAGGGGAGTCGATCATGAATTTTTTGAAACTATGCACATTGGCCGCATCGGCATCGGCGCTGGCATTGGCTGTTCCGGCTTTGGCGCAAACGGCGCCTGCTTCTGAAGCACCTGCCAAGGACGGGCCGCAATTGGGCAGCTTTGGTTTTGATTTTGAAGGTATGGACCCGGCCACGGCGCCGGGTGATGATTTCTATCTTTTTGCCAACGGCAAATGGGCGGCAAAGACCGAAATTCCTGCCGACAAGTCCAATTATGGCATGTTCACTGCGCTTGACGATCTGTCCAAAGAACGGGTGAAGCTGGTTCTTGATGCCGAAAAGGACGTCAAGGGCAGCAAAGCGGGCGATATATATGCCAGCTATCTTGATGTGGCGACGGTCGAGAAAAAGGGTTTGAAGCCCATTCAGCCCTGGCTGAAGCAGGTGCGGAATATCAAGAGCAAGGCCGCGTTTGAAAAAATGTTGCCAACAGCGGCGCGCAACGGCGTAGGCGCGTTGTTTGGCGGATTTGTCGGGCAGGACGACAAAAATCCCGAAGTCTATATTTTCCAGATTTTTCAGGGCGGCACGGGCTTGCCAGATCGCGATATGTATCTGGTAGAAAATGACAAATTTGAATCGATTCGAAAAGCGTACAAGGAATATCTGGGCAAGATGTTGAGCCTTGCGGGTGAAAAAAACGCAAACATCCGTGCAGAAGCCATATTTGATATGGAAAAGAAAATAGCGGAAGTACAATGGACTAGAGAAGATAGTTCTGACGCAACCAAGACATATAACAAGATGTCATTGGCGCAACTGGACGCTATTACGCCGGGCGTGAAACTGTCGGCTGTCCTTAGCAAAGTTAGCCGGAATATCACCGAAGTTGTCGTCGGACAGCCCAGTGCGATCACCGGCATTGCGAAAATCTTTGCCCAGACCGATTTGGCGGTTCTGAAAGACCAGATGATCATAAACAGCCTGGCGGCCTATTCCAATGTGTTACCCGATTCGGTTTCGGACACCACATTCGCGTTTTACGGCACGACCTTGCAGGGGACGCCAAAGCGTGAACCACGCTGGAAACGCGGTGTTGCGTTGACCGAAGGCACAGTAGGGGATGAAGTGGGCAAGGCATATGCGGCCACATATTTCCCACCGGAAACCAAGGCTTCGATGGATGTCCTTGTGAAAAATGTATTGGCGGCGATGGGGCGTCGGATCGATGGTCTTGGCTGGATGCAGCCGGAAACCAAAGTCAAGGCACGGGCGAAGCTGGCGAATTTCACAACCAAGATCGGCTATCCTGATCGCTGGAAAGATTATTCGAAGCTGAAAATCGTGCGGGGCGACCTGTTTGGCAATGATATGCGGTCCAACCAATGGGGCTTTGACGACAATATTTCCAAGCTTGGCGGTCCCATCCGCCGTTGGGAATGGGGCATGTTGCCGCAAACGGTCAATGCCTATGCCAATTTCGGTATGAACGAAATCGTGTTCCCGGCCGCCATTTTGCAGCCGCCTTTCTTTGACCCTAAAGCTGACCCGGCCATCAACTATGGGGGTATCGGCGCGGTAATCGGGCATGAGGTCAGCCATCATTTCGATGATCAGGGCGCGAAATATGACCAGAATGGCAAGCTGTCCGATTGGTGGACCGAAAGTGACGTCAAGGCGTTTGAAGCCGCCGGAAAGCAACTGATCGCGCAATATGACGCCTATAAGATTTTCCCTGATGCATCGGTAAAGGGCGAATTTACGCTGGGCGAGAATATTGGCGATTTGGCCGGATTGACCATAGCATATGATGCCTATCGCACGTCTTTGAACGGCAAAGAGGCGCCGGTTATCGATGGTATGACCGGTGATCAGCGTTTCTTCCTTGGCTGGGCGCAGGTCTGGCGGCGCAACTATCGCGAGGCGAATTTGCGGCAACGGTTGATAACCGACCCGCACAGCCCGTCGGCGCAGCGCGTTTGGGTGGTGCGAAATCTTGACAAATGGTACGATGCGTTCCAGCCAAAAACCGACGGCAAATTGTACCTCAAGCCCGAGGAACGCGTTCGCATCTGGTAAGGAACCATTTTGACACCCCAAGTCCCGCCTCCGTCATTCGATATTCTAGGGCAGGAGGCGGAAGGTGTTTCGCACGCTGAACTTCAGCCGATAGTGTGGCTGGCGGGCGCGACGTTGGTTTCGCTCGCCATATTGTGGTTTGCGACACAGAATGTGGTCTTGTTGGGAAGCTGCGCTGCGGCGATGGTTGCGGCATGGGCTTTGGTCAATTTTGTCCGGCGCACCCGGCCGGTCGAGGCATCATTGCAGATGTTACCGCCCGATTGGTCGATAACCCATGCGGCCGCGCAACTAAGTGTAGCCGCAATCGCGATTAGCGACCGCGCCGGACGGCTGGTGTGTGCCAATGATCATTTCATCAAAGCTTTTCCCGGATTGAAAGCGCCGCCGGATCTGGGTGTTGATGACGTTAACCGCGAACATCTGGTCGCGGCGGGCAGGGCGGCGTGGCGCGACGGCAGCGCGCAGATAGAAATGCTGTCGATGGGCGAACGCCAATATGGCGTCAAAGTTGCGCGCGCCGGAACCGCCGACGAATATCTGTTGTGGCGGCTGGCCCCCATCGAGCGGCTGGATATTGAAAGCCGAGCCATCGAACTGGTGAGTGGGCGCATTGGCCGGGCGATGGCGCAAAATGGCGTGATGGCCGTTTCGATTGGCGACGATGGCCGGATCCGGGCTGCCAATATCGCATTTACCTTGCGCGCGACCGGCAGCGAGAGTGAAATCATCATCGGTCACCAATTTGCGAACTATATGCGAATGGACGAGGCAGGAAGCGTCTTTTTCGAAAGGGAAGGGCGGCGCGGCTTGCCAATCCGTTTGCTGAATATCGCATTGGCTGAAGATCAGGCCAACGGTTCATCATTGCTGCTCGCTGTTGACGAGGAAGGCGCGAAAGTGGAGCGCGGGCTCGCCTTGGCGCATGTCGAACAATTATTGTCGACCTTGCCATTGGGGTTGGCACTGGTGGATCGCAACGGTCGCTTTCTTTTCGCCAACGATGCCTTTGCTCGGGTGCTTGACCTTTTGCCAGAGGCGATTCCCCCCTATCCCGGCGATCTGGTTATTGCCGAAGATACCGCTGCAGTGCTCGACAGCATCCGCCGTTATGGGAGCGGCGCGATGACATCGGGGGATATTGCGGTCCGCCTGAAAGAACGCCCCGATGAAGTCATCGCGCTATCCATCGCAGGCGTCCGCGGTTTGGGTGAAGCAGCGGTTCTGCTTGGCCTGAAAGATAATAGCGAAGAAACAAAGCTGAAGCGCCAGGTCGCGCAGCAAACGAAGATGGAATCCATCGGGCAACTTGCAGGCGGCGTCGCCCATGATTTCAACAATATCCTGACCGCGATTATCGGTTATTGCGACCTGATGCTGATGCGGCACCAGCCGGGCGACGGCGATTATGACGATATCCAGCAGATCAAGAACAACTCCAACCGCGCGGCCAGCCTGACGCGGCAATTGCTTGCCTTTTCGCGTCAGCAAACCCTGCGTCCGCAGATTTTGCAATTGCCCGACGTGGTGGCCGATGTGTCCAGCCTGCTGAAGCGTTTGCTCGGGGAAACCGTCCGCCTGGAGGTGCATCACGGACGATCCTTGGGTCCTGTGCGCGCTGATCCCGGGCAGCTTGAACAGGTCATCGTCAATCTGGGCCTGAATGCCCGCGACGCGATGGACAAGGGCGGTGTTGTGCATATCAGCACCAAGTCCGTGTCAAAAGACGACGTGCGGGCGATGGGCAGCGATATTTTGCCGATCGGTGATTATGCCATGCTATCGGTCGAAGATAGCGGGTCGGGGATTTCGAAGGAGAATCTGGGCAAGATATTCGAACCCTTCTTTACGACCAAGGAAGTGGGCAAGGGCACGGGCCTGGGTCTTTCGACCGTCTATGGCATCGTGAAACAATCAGGTGGTTTCATTTTTGCCGAATCCGAACTGGGCCAGGGAACTCGCTTTGACATATATCTTCCTGTGCATGTGGGCGAAGCGCCTGTGGCCGATACCGGCAAAAAGGAATTTTACCGGCCCAAGGATTTGTGGGGCAGCGGCCGGATATTGATTGTCGAGGATGAAGATATGGTCCGAGCCGTGGCCGAACGAGCCTTGGTCCGGCAAGGCTATGTCGTGGAAACCGCTAGCGACGGAGAAGAGGCTTTGGCCTTGTTCGCCGATGGCAAGCGTTACGACCTTGTGGTGTCCGATGTTGTGATGCCCAATATGGATGGGCCGACTATGGCGCGGAACCTTCGCGGACAATTTGGCGATATCCGGCTGTTGTTCATGTCGGGCTATGCCGAGGAACAATTGCGCGAAACGATCAGTCTGGACAATGTTTCATTCCTGCCCAAACCGTTTTCGGTGCAGCAAATCGCCGAAGCCGTGCATGATGCGCTTGCAAAGGAGTAGGATGTGGGGTGTTGGGGACAGTCCCTGAAGGGACAGTCCCCGTCGAACTGCACCGGGGAATTGCACCGGGGACTGTCCCTTCAGGGACTGTCCCCAACACCAGAGGTTTTGCAAAAAACAGTTTAAATACCTAAAAAACAACACTAATAAAAATATGTTCCGCTCTTGTTCTTTAGGAACAAATGCCGTACATGTCTTTTTGTTCCGGTGATGTTCCGGACCCAGGCATGACGCTAAGGAGTGGAAAAATGGCAGCAAGTCTTAAAGTAATCGATGGAGTTCAGGCAAAGAATATGAACAGTTCAGATCGTGATAAAGCGCTGGAAGCAGCGTTGGCGCAGATTGATCGCGCTTTTGGTAAAGGTTCGGCAATGAAGCTGGGCAGCCGCGAGGCAATTGCAATTGATGCGGTTTCAACCGGCTCGTTAGGGCTTGATATTGCACTGGGCATTGGTGGCTTGCCAAAGGGGCGGGTCATCGAAATTTACGGTCCGGAAAGCTCGGGCAAGACAACGCTGACCCTGCACGCCATTGCCGAAGCGCAAAAGGCAGGGGGCACGGCGGCCTTTATCGACGCAGAGCATGCGCTTGATCCTGCTTATGCCAAGAAATTGGGCGTCGATATCGACAATCTGATCGTGTCGCAGCCGGATACGGGCGAGCAGGCGCTGGAAATTGCCGATACGCTGGTCCGGTCCAATGCCGTTGATATTTTGGTCATCGACTCGGTTGCGGCACTGGTGCCGCGCGCTGAAATCGAGGGCGAAATGGGCGACAGCCATGTCGGCCTTCAAGCCCGCTTGATGAGCCAGGCGCTCCGCAAGATTACCGGTTCGATCAGCCGGTCGAACTGCATGGTGATCTTCATCAACCAGATTCGTATGAAGATCGGCGTGATGTATGGTTCGCCCGAAACCACGACCGGCGGTAACGCGCTCAAATTCTACGCATCGGTCCGTCTCGACATCCGCCGCACCGGCCAGATCAAGCAGGGTGAGGATATTGTCGGCAACACCACGCGCGTCAAAGTCGTAAAGAACAAGGTGGCGCCGCCCTTCAAGCAGGTCGAATTCGACATCATGTACGGGCAAGGGATTTCCAAGACCGGCGAGCTGCTCGATCTGGGTGTGAAGGCCGGTATCGTCGAAAAATCGGGCAGCTGGTTCAGCTATGATTCGATCCGCATCGGGCAGGGGCGTGAAAACTCCAAAACCTATCTGACCGAAAATCCCGAAGTGGCCGCGAAACTCGAAGCTGCGATCCGCGGCAAGACCGAGGAAGTGGCCGAGGTATTGATGACCGGATCGGACGCAGAGGACGATAGCGCAGAATAAAT
Organism: Sphingorhabdus sp.; assembly: GCF_046154385.1. Lineage (GTDB taxonomy): Bacteria > Pseudomonadota > Alphaproteobacteria > Sphingomonadales > Sphingomonadaceae > Sphingorhabdus_B. The sequence continues at coordinate 143,778 of NZ_JBJXFW010000045.1, forward strand.
ATCCTCTCTCCCCTTAGAGGATTAAGCGCGGTCTTGCCTGAGACCGCTGCTTTAGACCCGCCCTGGTCCACCCCGGGGCGGGTCATTTTGTCGGGGCTTGAGCATTTTACCGTCCTTGACAGGGGCAAAGGTAAAAGCCCATCTGCTGCCATGAATCCCGCCATCCACCTTCTGGGGCTTCCCACGGACCAGAACAGCTCGTTCGAACGCGGCGCGGCGCTCGGTCCCGGCGCAATCCGCGCGGCGTTGTGGAGCGAACGGGGCAATATGTCGTCCGAATCGGGGCTGGAAATAGGCAAAGATATAGAGCTGGTCGATCATGGCGACCTGCCACTGACCGACACCGATTGCGCTGCCGACGATGCGATGATTGACACAGCAGTGGCGGGCATTCTCGCCCAAGGTGGTATCCCGCTGGCACTGGGCGGCGACCATGCCGTGACCTTTCCGCTCGTTGCAGCCGTGGCAGCGCACTATGGCCCTCTGAATATCCTGCATTTCGATGCCCATCCCGACCTCTATGACGATTTCGAAGGCAATCCGCGTAGCCATGCCTCGCCCTTCGCCCGCATCCTGGAGGGCGGCCATGTCAATCGTCTGGTTCAACTCGGCATCCGCACCCTTAACCGCCACTGCCGCGAACAGGCAGACCGCTTCGGCGTCGAAATCATCCCCATGGCCGACTTCAGCCCCGCTCAGGTGCCGGTGCTGGACGGCCCGCTCTATATCAGCATCGACCTCGACGGCATCGACCCCTCCGAAGCCCCCGGAGTCGCCCATCCTGAACCCGGCGGTCTCACCGTCCGCGAGGTCATGGCTGTCCTCGCCCGCCAAACAGGCCGTATTGTGGGCGCTGATATCGTCGAGCTCAACCCGGCCCACGACCGAAACGCCGTCACCGCCACCCTCGCAGCCAAGCTCCTCAAAGAGCTCGCAAGCTTCAGCCGAGTCAACAAAACCCATTTTTAGGAGAGCAAAATGTCACTCATCGTCCACCATCTCAACAATTCCCGGTCCCAGCGTATCCTCTGGTTGTTGGAGGAATTAAACACCTCTTACGAAATCAATCACCACCAACGCGACGCCGTCACCAACCTCGCTCCGCCGGAATTGCTTGCCATCCATCCGCTTGGCAAATCGCCGGTGATCGAAGACGACGGCAAGATAATCTACGAATCCGCAGCCATCGTCGAATATATCTGCGAACGCCACGGCGGCGCGGATCTCGTTCCGGCACGCGGCACCGACGACCATATCCGCTATCTTGAATATCTCCATTTTGCCGAAGGTTCGGTGATGACACCGATCCTTCTCAACATTTATACGTCGCGTCTTGGCGATGCGGCCGCACCGCTGCGTCCCCGCATCGACCAACAATTGCAAAGCCATTTCCAATATATGGAAGACCAGTTGCTTTCATCGGGCTGGTTTGTCGGCGAAAACTTGTCCGGCGCTGACATCATGCTCAGCTTTCCGGCAGAAGCCGCCGTTAAAATGGGCTATGCTGCCGATAAACCCAAATTGACCGCTTTTGTCGCCGCCATTCATGCGCGGCCTGCCTATCAAAGGGCACTCGAAAAGGGCGGACCTTATGCTTACGCCTGAATTTTTGACGATTGGCGCACATTCTTGTCCGTTACATGTTCCATCTATCTGGAAATCCATCTAAGTCGCTCACGCTATGACCTCAACAAATGACATCCGCCGCGGTTTTCTCGACTATTTTGGCAACGCCCAGCATGACGTAGTGCAGTCTGCAGCGCTAGTGCCTTACAATGACCCGACGTTGATGTTCGTCAACGCCGGGATGGTGCCGTTCAAAAATGTTTTTACCGGCCTTGAAAGCCGGGAGATTCCGCGGGCGACATCAAGCCAGAAATGCGTGCGCGCCGGTGGCAAGCATAATGACCTCGACAATGTCGGCTATACCGCACGGCACCATACTTTCTTTGAAATGCTGGGGAATTTCTCCTTCGGCGATTATTTCAAGGAAGAGGCGATTGTTCATGCATGGACGTTGCTGACGAAAGTCTGGGGACTTGATCCCAACCGTTTGACGACCACGGTCTATCATACCGATGACGAGGCGTTTGACCTGTGGCGCAAAATTGCGGGCCTTCCTGAAGAACGTATCATCCGCATCGCAACCAACGACAATTTCTGGTCGATGGGCGATACCGGGCCGTGCGGACCATGCAGCGAGATTTTCTACGATCATGGCGACCATATTTTTGGTGGCCCTCCCGGAAGTCCGGATGAAGATGGTGACCGCTTTGTTGAAATCTGGAACTTGGTCTTCATGCAGTTTGAACGGCATGATGATGGCTCGCAGACCGCTTTGCCCAAACCGTCGATCGACACCGGCATGGGGCTGGAACGCATCGCGGCGGTGTTGCAGGGTGTCCACGACAATTATGATACCGATACGTTCAAGGCGCTGATTGCGGCATCGCAAGAACTGACAGGAACCAAGGCCGAAGGCGAACAGATGGCCAGCCACCGGGTCATTGCCGACCATCTTCGGTCGACCAGCTTCCTGCTAGCGGACGGGGTCATGCCGTCCAACGAAGGCCGCGGCTATGTACTGCGCCGCATCATGCGCCGCGCGATGCGCCATGCCCATATTCTGGGGGCGAAAGAACCGTTGATGCACCGTCTCGTGGGCAATCTGGTGTCCGAAATGGGCGCAGCTTACCCCGAACTGATCCGCGCGCAGCAGTTGATCGAGGCGACGCTGAATCAGGAAGAAACGCAATTCCGCCGCACGCTGGACAAGGGGTTGAAGCTGCTGGATGAAGCGACAGCGGGCATGAAAACAGGCGATACGCTTGCCGGTGAAACCGTGTTCAAGCTTTATGATACGTTCGGCTTTCCCTATGATTTGACCGAAGATGCCTTGCGCGCTCAAGGGTTTGGCATCGATGCTGCGGGCTTCGAAGCCGCCATGACCGCACAAAAGGAACGCGCGCGGGCGGCATGGAAAGGTTCGGGCGCCAAGGCATCAGACGATGTCTGGTTCGATATTGCCGAACGAGTCGGTTCGACCGAATTTACCGGTTATTCCGCCAGCGAAGGTGAAGGTCAGGTGTTGGCCCTGGTCAAGGATGGTGCCGAGGTGCAGTCCGCGATTGCCGGTGATACTGTCACGGTCATCACCAACCAGACGCCATTTTATGGTGAAAGTGGCGGACAGATGGGCGACGCCGGGACCATTTCTGGCGCGTCGATGCGCGGTGAAGTGACCGACACCGCCAAGCCGCTTGGTCGATTGCATGCACATCAGGTTTCGTTGACCGGCGGTGAAATCAAAGTGGGTGATGTCGTCACGCTGAAAATCGATACCAAACGCCGCGATGCCTTGCGTGCGAACCACAGTGCGACCCATTTGCTGCATGCCGCGCTGCGGACTAGCTTGGGCGGCCATGTGACGCAAAAGGGCAGCCTTGTTGCGCCGGAACGTTTGCGCTTTGACTTCTCGCACAATCAGGCGGTGTCTGCGGAAGAAATGGCGCGGATTGAAGCTGATGTGAACGCGCAGATTCGCGGCAATCGGCCGGTAACGACGCGGCTCATGACCCCGGACGATGCTGTGGCCGCCGGTGCGCTTGCCCTGTTCGGCGAGAAATATGGCGACGAAGTCCGCGTGCTCAGCATGGGCGACGCAGAAGGTGTAAATTACTCGGTCGAATTGTGCGGTGGAACGCACGTTACGGCGCTTGGCGACATTGCCCTGTTCACGGTCCTCTCCGAAGGTGCTGTGGCCAGTGGTATTCGCCGGATCGAAGCATTGACGGGCGAAGCGGCACGGCAACATTTGGCCGGCCGCGAGGGTCAGCTGAAGGATGTGGCCGCCCTTTTGAAAACCGCACCGGATGAAGTCGCGGCGCGGGTCGAAACCCTGCTTGTCGAACGCAAGCGGCTTGAAAAGGAACTGGGTGAAGCCAAAACGGCACTCGCGCTTTCGGGCGGCTCTGGACCCAAATTGGAGGCAGAGGATATCAACGGCGTTTCGTTCATGGGTCAGGTCATCGCGGGAATCGACCCCAAGGCTCTGCGCGGATTGGCGGACGACCAGATGAAGGCCATTGGAACCGGCGTCGTGGCAATCGTGGCGGCGAATGAGGCGAGTAATACCGTTGTCGTGGCTGTCTCTCCAACGCTGCATGGGAAAATTACAGCACCTGATCTTGTCCGTGCAGCGACCGCTGCAATGGGCGGGCAGGGCGGGGGTGGCCGGCCTGATATGGCGCAAGGCGGCGGGCCTGAGGGTGCCGAACAGGCGCAGGCCGCACTCGACGCGATCAAGCTTGCGCTCAAGTCCTAACGCATTGGTGCCTTGTCAAAGCCGAGCCAAGGCCTGCAGGGCATCTCCCGGCGGGAAGTGATCGGGAACGCGGTCGTCAATGGCCGAATCCATCCGGTCGACGCCCGCATACCAGTCATCTTCGATCGAGGGATCGTGGAGCACAGCGTCAATCGCGGCGGTCAATTCGTAAGTATGTGGTGGCAAACCGTTCACCCGCATTGCCGTCCAAAGTGAAACGTTGAGCCATTGTTTAATCGGGTCGTTGGCGACAGGATAGGGAATAAGGCCCGTTCCGCTTTCAAAACGGCGCAGACACGCCGGGAGATCAAGGGAAACCATGGCTCGACATGCAAAAGGCCGGTCAACATGAATGCTGCACATGCCATCGACAAGAAAAGCGCATGGGTTAGCGGGATCAATGACCCTTGTCAGATCACCGCGACCCGCCGCAAGTTTGGTCGCAATCCGCACCTCATGGTCGGCAATCGCTTTTGTTCGGCGCAGTCGCCGGGCAATATAGAAAACCTCCACCGCGTTGACGGATACTTGCTGATGGCAACAGCTACCGCATCCTTTGCTGCAAGCGACTTTTTGTGCGGGCTTGTAACGCGACATGCTGGCTTCGCCAACCGCGCGATAAATTTCGACAAGCTGGTCAGTAGTTTCAGCCGTGCGTGCGGCCGCAAGGCGGGCGAAGTAACGGACCAACGCAATGCTCTCATCGGGATTAAATGCACTCGATCCCGCTGCAAATTCCCCCATGCACCCTTTTACCATAAGATGGCGAATAAGGTGCGGCGGTTTCAGCTTCGACATGATCGATCTTTCGGTTGGGACTTTTGCAGATTCGGCGAACAACTGCGCGTCGCGTATGACGGATTCATGACCAACCTTGGGAAACTCACCGCCTTGCCGTTGGGTTGCCGTGATCTAGGAGGAACCTAGTGCAGATCGTGGGTTTGCAATTTGAGTTTTGGCGCTTCGTCAAGGCCACCCTGGTCCATTATGATGCGCCGGAATTCGTCGCGCTTTTCATGGATTGAAGCGATTACAAAGCCCATCGGGATTCCCAAATCGACCAGCACGGCTTCTGATAACTGCAGCGAGCTTTCAAGTGTTTCCGGCACCGCATCAGTGACACCGGCTCTATAAAGTTCTGCGGCATGGTCTGCATCGCGGGCGCGGGATATGATCGTTAGGTCCGGAAAATCGAACCGGATGCGTTTGACAATACGGGCGGCGAGTACAGGCTCGTCCATCGTAAGGATAAGCGCCTTGGCACCTGCAATGTCCAGCTTCTCCAGTACTTCTGGTCTGGAGACGTCGCCAAACATAACGTCATAGCCCCTCCGCCGCGCCGACGTAACCGCATCAATATTAGCCTCTACCGCGATATAAGGTTGCTCATGTCGGATAAGCATATCTGCGATCAGCATCCCGACACGTCCAAAGCCTACGATTATTGCCCGGTCCATTGGTGTTGCGGTTTCCGCACGCAACGGCTCGCTTTCGCGCAATTCAATCCGTTTTGCCATATCATGGCCAATGCGGGCCAAAATGGGCGTGATTGTGAGTCCGATGGCCGTCGCAGCCTGCCAGAAAGTGGCCGTTTCTTTGTCGATCAATTGGGCTGCACTTGCCGCCGCCAATACGATTAGTGTCGTTTCCGACGGGCTCGACATCAACAATCCGGTTTCGGTAGCCGTGCCAGTGCGCGCTCCGGCCAGTTTGAGCAGACCTCCCGTGACTAAGGACTTTGCGATTATTATGCCTGAAATAGCGGCGGCCAATAAAGACCAGTTTGCACGAATAAAATTAAGATCGATTTGCATGCCAATCGTGATCAGGAATACCCCAAGTGCTAAGCCCTTAAAGGGTGCAGTTATGACTTCCACTTCATGCCGATAATCCGTTTCGGCGATCAGCAAGCCTGCGATCAATGCCCCAAAAATCGGGGAAAGGCCTACCGCGCTAGTTGCAAGACTTGCGATTATGACAACCAGCAAACTTGCTGCCAAAAACAGCTCAGGGCTTTTGGTCCTGGCGGCTTGACCGAACAGATAGGGCAACATGACCCGGCCCAATAATAGCATGAGGCCAACAACCAATGCGCCTTCCATTATAACAGTCACCAGCCCGTCAAAAGACCCGCTCGCAGCTTTGGGAGCCAAAGCACCAAGGAAAAAGATGATTGGAACAATCGCAAGATCTTCAAATAACAGCATGCCCAATGCTCGCTGACCTACGGCCGATTGTGTTCCTGCGATTGGAATAACGAGAGCTGTGGAGGAGAGCGCCAATGCCAGACCCAACCCAATTGCGCTCGCCCAACTATAATCGAGAAACGAGAGACCAAGAGCAATGAGAAGGCCGCCGCCAAATAATTGAGCCGGACCTAAGCCAAAAACGGTCCTTCGCATTTTCCAAAGCCGCCGGAATGAAAGCTCCAACCCGATGGTGAACAATAGCAATATTATTCCATAGTCACCTAACGGGCTTATTTCTTCGACATCAGAAATAGTGATCCAGCGCAACCACGGGAAACTGTCGGCTAGGGAGCCAAGTCCAAAGGGGCCAACCAACACGCCGACCAACAAAAAACCGACAATAGGATTGATGCGGACGCGGGCAAATGCCGGTATGACAACACCTGCCGCGCCCAAGATTACCAGCGCATTGCTGAGGCCGTCTGTTTGGAGTTCGCCTGCCATGTCGCTTTAGTACGCACATGCGGTGAGGAAAGGGAAGGGCCGGACATATAAAAAAGCGCAAGACCGGTGCCTCGCGCTTTTTCTATCTTTGCAATTCTACCTTCGAAACACTTGCAATTATTGCCAGCTACCCATTCTGTTTTCGAGGTTAAGGCGAACCTGCTCAAAAAATTGTTCTGTTGTCATCCATGCCTGATCCGGTCCGATTAGGATGGCAAGATCTTTGGTCATGTGGCCGTCTTCAACCGTTTGAATGCAGACTTCTTCCAAAGTTTCCGCGAACCGGGTCACTTCGGGAGTTTCATCAAATTTTCCACGGAACTTCAAACCGCCGGTCCATGCAAAAATGGAAGCAATAGGATTGGTCGACGTTGCCTTACCTTGCTGATGTTGACGGAAGTGCCGGGTAACGGTTCCATGTGCGGCTTCGGCCTCCACGGTTTTCCCATCTGGTGTCATCAAGATAGACGTCATCAGACCTAATGAGCCAAAACCCTGGGCGACCTGATCGGACTGCACATCGCCGTCATAATTCTTGCACGCCCAGATAAACTTGCCTGACCATTTCAGTGCCGATGCAACCATGTCGTCGATCAGGCGGTGTTCGTAAACAATACCCAGTTCCTTAAACTTCGCCTCAAATTCATTTTCATATACGTCCTGAAAGATGTCTTTGAACCGGCCGTCATAGGCTTTTAATATTGTGTTTTTGGTCGACAGATAAACCGGCCATTGCCGGCCTACGCCATAATTGAGCGAGGCGCGGGCAAAGTCGCGGATTGAGTCATCAAGATTGTACATCGCCATAGCGACGCCCGACGACGGATAACGGAACACTTCTTCGTCTATAGTTCGGCCATCATCACCATCCCAAACCAGGCGCAATGTGCCGGGGCCCGGTACCAGAAAGTCGGTCGCGCGATACTGGTCACCAAATGCGTGACGCCCGACAACGATTGGGTCGGTCCAGCCGGGGATCAGGCGAGGTACGTTCTGAATGACGATAGGTTCACGGAAAACAACGCCGCCAAGAATGTTGCGAATTGTTCCATTCGGCGACTTCCACATCTTCTTGAGCGCGAATTCCTCAACCCGGGCCTCGTCGGGTGTAATGGTCGCGCATTTAACCCCTACGCCATATTCGCGGATCGCATTCGCCGAATCAACCGTAATACGGTCATCGGTCTCATCGCGCTTTTCAACGCCCAAGTCGTAATATTTGAGATCGATATCCAGATACGGAAGAATCAAGCGTTCGCGTATCCATTCCCAGATGATGCGGGTCATTTCGTCACCATCTAGTTCGACGACTGGATTTTTCACCTTGATTTTTGCCATGACGGGACGCGCTTTCCATTGGGATGATGAGATCTTTGAGCGGAGCCATAGCAAAGTCTGCCATATGTTCAACTGCGCTATAACGCGCAATGCACGTGGCGGAAATGGTTGTAACATCGCACGCCATCCCCTAGCTAGGGCGGATGAGCAGACAAGAACTGACAAACCGGGGTACCGGGGTCGCAAAATGGTCGTTTCCCCCCGTTCATCCAGAAGGCCGAAAATTTGGTCTGATTGCGGGTGGGTTGACTTTATTTTTCGCCCTTATGGCTTGGGAAACGCTTGCGTGGCCGATGGCTGCGGTTACTGTCTGGACCCTTGCATTTTTCCGCGACCCAGTCCGCGCGACCCCGATCGATGACCGATTTGTCGTATCGCCGGCTGATGGCCTAGTAACTTTGATCGAACGGGTAATGCCGCCTTCCGAACTTTCCGGACCTGACGGTTTGGGCGATCAACCTTTGACCCGCGTTTCAATATTCATGAGCGTGTTTGACGTTCACATCAACCGAACGCCAATTCGGGGTACTATAAAGCAAGTGGTTTATATCGCCGGCAAATTTCTGAACGCTGATTTGGATAAAGCTAGCGAAGAAAATGAACGTCAGCATTTCCTTGTGGAACGCAGCGATGGAGTACGCATCGGGTTCACGCAAATTGCCGGCTTGGTTGCGCGGCGAATCATCGCGTTTGTCAAAGAAGGAGATAGCGTCGCAAACGGACAACGCGTCGGACTTATTCGCTTTGGTAGTCGCGTGGATGTTTATTTACCGCAGGGTACGGCATCACGCGTCATAAAAGGTCAGCGATGTATCGCCGGCGAAACGGTAATTGCGGAACTTGGGGTCGACCAGGATCTGGTCGCTATCGCGCATTGATGAAAAATGGTTCGACCCTTCCTGGAATATCGCTAAGGGCACTGGCCCCCAATGCGGTAACGGCACTGGCGCTGTGCACAGGTCTATCCGGTGCCTGGTTCGCATTGCAGGGGCGCTGGGAAAGCGCTGTGGCCGCGATTGTCGTTGCGGGTGTATTAGACGCAATGGATGGCCGGATAGCACGGTTGTTAAAAGGCGAAAGCCGTTTTGGCGCAGAACTTGATTCATTGTCGGATGTAATTTCGTTCGGTGCGACTCCAGCCCTGATCATATATATTTGGGTGATGCAGGATATGCCCCGCTTTGGCTGGACGATCTGTGTGTTCTTTGTGCTGTGTGCGGCGCTTCGTTTGGCGCGTTTTAATGCGCGGATCGATACCGATGATCAGCCCCATAAATCAGCCGGATTTAACACGGGAGTGCCATCGCCGCCCGGTGCCGGACTGGCCTTGCTACCTATGCTAATCTGGTTCGAAACAGGAGGAGAATGGGTTAGGGATTACCGTTTTATCGCGCCCTGGCTCCTCATTGTTGCCGTGCTCATGATTTCAAATGTCGCAACTTTCAGTTGGTCATCCATCAAGGTTCGCCCAAGTTTTCGCTTCATCGCATTGGCCGGCGTCGGCCTTTTTGGTGCAACTTTAGTTGCCGCCCCATGGGTCGCTTTGATCGGTGCGAGTGTTTTTTATTTGGGTCTTTTGCCATTCAGCATCATGAGTTACGCAAAAGTAAAACGCGCACGAAAAGCGGCCACTTTAGAATCTTGACGTTGCTCCGCAACGCGCTATGTTCCATCTTCGTTCTTTTTTTGGAGTAGCATGTTGGAGCCGTTAGTGATCGCTATAGTCGGTATGTGCGCACTTTTGCTCGGACTGGTTCTTGGCTGGATTGCCGGTCGTCACGGCACAAATGACGGTGCCGAAACTGTAGCTTCTTTGCGACTCAGTCTTGATGGCGTGATCGTCGAAAGAGAAGAAGCGCGCATAAAGCTGGCTCAGGCAGAAACGGCACTAAGCGAACGTGAACAGTCTTTTGAAGAACAATTATCTACATTGGCGGCTGCAAAAGAATCTTTGTCAGGGCAATTTGCCGAAATAAGCCAGAAATTGCTGCACGATGCACAAACTGCTTTTTTGCAGCGTGCCAGCGAACGCTTCGATCAGGCCGGCGAGAAAAACGAAGAGAAGATTAAATTGTTGCTCTCGCCCGTAGGCGACAAGCTAAAGGCCTATGAAGAGCAAGTTGATCGGATCGAAAAGGAGCGATCTGTGGCTTACGGTGACTTGAAAGGCTTGATCGGCGAGATGAAGCAGGGGCAAGAACGCGTTACAACCGAAGCTGCCAGAATCGTAAACTCGCTGCGTTCGGCGCCCAAAGCAAGCGGACGTTGGGGGGAGCAGCAGTTTGAAAATTTACTGGAAATAGCTGGTTTGAAGAGCGGAATAGATTATCGAAAAGAAGTAAGCGTTGCAAATGCGGACGGTATTTTTCGTCCCGATTTTGTTATAAATTTGCCGGGCGACCAAACTTTGATTGTCGACATAAAATGTCCGCTTGATGCGTATTTGGCCGCTGTAGATGAAGTGGAAACCGAAGCGCGGCTGGCATATATGAAAAAACACGCGAATGCGGTGAGCGGGCACGTCCAGTCATTGGCTTCGAAAGCCTATTGGAACCAATTTGATAAGGCGCCGGATTATGTGGTTCTCTATATTCCGGGGGACAATTTCCTCTCTGCGGCATTGGAACATGACCTCGATTTGTGGGAACGCGCCGCGCGCAACAGGGTTATCGTGTCTGGCCCTGCCACATTTTTTCCACTTGCGAAAACTATCGCAGGGATGTGGCGGCAGAAGAAATTGAGCGACGAGGCGCGCCAGATCGGTGCGTTGGGCAAAGAAATGTATGACCGTCTTGCTGTGGCAGCCGAGCATTTGAAGAAAGTAGGCTCGAGCTTGGGCCGAACGGTGGGGCAATATAATGATTTTGTCGGTAGTTTTGAACGTAATGTTCTTTCCACCGGTCGCAAGTTTGCCGATTTGAACATTGAAACAGGAAAGCGGGATCTTGAAGACCTTCCTGAAATTGAGGCTTTGCCGCGATACAATGAGGAAGCGGTCAACCGGTTGATTGAAGATCAAAGTGAAATGACAGTATAGTATCGCAGTTTTTCAAGCCGGCCCCTTAAATGTCCGCATGATGAAAGGGGGTATCTTTGATTGCAGGTATCACGTTGTTCTCCACCCTGTCGTTAATCTCTAAAGCGGCATCTCAATAACGCATGGATACCCAATACACTTGTGTGAAGACTAACACAGCATGTAGTCTGCAGGAATACCCAGTCAGCTGGGTGGTCGTTTTAATCTCTACGGGGATTGGCCCATGTTGCATGGAGCTGCCGGAACCCAGCGTAAAGGGAGGGAAACACGCGGAAATGCGTGGTGCTTTCACGCAACACAACCATTACGATTTGGCAGCTATTTTGAAGATAATTACTACAATAAATCAATTATTTAAACTGGTTCCCCGGTAAGGATTCGAACCTCAATAGACGGAGTCAGAGTCCGTAGTCTTACCGTTAGACGACCGGGGAACAGAGGGCGGGCCTATATGCCTGTGCTAGTGGGCGGTCAAGTCGCTGAATCGTGCGTTTCGTGGGTTGTGAGCAAAAATCTTGATATTTTAACCTGTTCGTCGTAGCGTCACCGTCAGGTACCGGCGGGTAATCCGAACCGGATAGAATATAAGAAGAGAATTTCGGCCATGGGCGAAAATATCGCGCCATCGCCGCATAAGGGACGCGGGCGTAAAAGTAGAAAGTCGCCCCGTCGCAAAAAAGCGGCACCGATGGCTGCCAATGGGCAGCCGGCTTCGGCCAATGGCGCGGCGCGTGCTGCGCGGCGTCCCGCATCGAATGGCGTTACATCCTGTGCGTCGGCTTCAAACAATGGCGTTTCTGATGCCCGATCAGATAATTCTGCACGCGCACCCAAATCTGACACATTTTCTTCGAGGCGCAATTGGTTTGAACGCACAGCTTATGCTGCACTTGATCTTGGAACCAATAACTGCCGGCTTTTGATTGCTAAAGCCGGCGGAGATGATTTCACCGTAGTTGATGCTTTTTCCCGTGTCGTGCGTCTGGGGGAGGGGTTAACGTCGACCGGACGGATGAGCGATGAGGCGATGGATCGTGCGGTTGAAGCTTTATCTGTATGCGCGGAAAAGCTGAAGAAACGGAACGTTGTTCTTGCCAGATCAGTCGCGACGGAGGCATGCCGCCAAGCGGTCAATGGCGCGCAATTTATAGAGCGCGTAAAGCGCGAGACGGGTATACATCTTGATATTATCAGCCCGAAAGAAGAGGCTCGGCTAGCTGTGATGGGTTGCCATGCCCTGTTGGAGGAAGGTGATGGCCCAGCGTTGATTTTCGACATTGGCGGGGGTTCGACCGAATTGGTTCTGGTGTCGACCGATGGTGTCGTACCTGAAATTGTCGATTGGGTGAGCGTACCATGGGGCGTGGTGTCCTTGACCGAAAGCGAACGACAGGATGCGGATGATGCCGACAGTCTTGCCAGCACCTATAAAGCGATGCGCGATAAGGTATCTGCGAGCTTTGCCGAATTTGGCGCGCGCCTTCCCAAAACTGGTGGCGACTATCGGTTGCTGGGCACTTCAGGTACGGTTACAACGTTGGCCAGCGTGTATTTGAAACTGCCAAGCTATGACCGCCGCGCCGTGGACGGTCTGCATCTGCCCACGGAAAAAATGCGCGAAATCAGCCGTGAATTGGCCCGAAGGTCGGTTAAGGGCAGGGCTGAGTTTCCCACCATTGGTCATGAACGAGCAGATCTGGTGGTCGCGGGATGTGCAATACTCGAATCCATATTTGATATATGGCCGGGCGAACGTCTGGGCGTCGCCGACAGAGGCATTCGTGAGGGTATATTGCGGGCTCTGATGGCAAGTGACGCCAATCGCAGAAATCGACGGAACTGACGATGGCAGACAATCTTTTTGGCGGGAAAAATTCGGGGCGTAGCCTTGCCGGGCGGCAAAAGGTAAAAACTGCCAAGCGTCGGTCTATGCAATCTACGCGTTGGCTCGAGCGGCAGTTGAACGATCCCTATGTCCGCCGCGCGCATTCCGAAGGCTATCGGAGCCGGGCCGCGTACAAGCTGGTCGAGCTTGATGAGAAATTTCACATATTGCGCGGTAAAAAGTCCGTACTCGATCTTGGTGTTGCGCCGGGCGGGTGGGCGCAGGTTGTTCGGCGGCAAAATCCCAAAGCAAGCGTCGTTGGCATTGATCTATTGCCTGTAGAGCCGCTCGAGGGTGTTATCCTGTTCGAAATGGATTTCATGGATGATGCGGCTCCCGGCCGGTTGATAGAAGCACTGGGCGACGCTCCGGACTTGATACTGTCCGACATGGCTGCCAACACGGTGGGGCATAAACAGACGGATCATTTGCGAACGATGGGATTAGTCGAGGCGGCCGTAGATTTTGCCGTTCAAGTATTGAAACCCGGTGGCGATTTTGTTGCAAAGGTTTTTGCCGGAGGTACAGATCCCGCTTTACTATCGATTTTGAAAAGCAATTTTACCACCGTCAAGCACGCAAAGCCGCCTGCCAGCCGGAAGGGGTCGGTTGAATGGTATGTTATCGCTCAAGGGAAAAAAGTTTAGGGCCAGGACCTGCGTCTTGGGTTCAATTTCGGCTGCGCGCTTTTTCGATGGCAGCTTTGAGCGTATCATAACCCAACGCACCTTCCAAAATTTGATCGCCGATGACAAAAGTTGGCGTCCCGTTAAATCCAACCTGTTGCATGATTGCAAGGTTGCTCTCAATTTCATCTTTGACCTGCTGCGAAGCGGCAAAACTCTCGGCTTCTGCAAGATTTAGCCCCGCTGTTGTCGCGGCGACGCGAATGCTCTGTGTATTGGGAATTCCGGCGGCAAACATTGCGTCGTGGAACGCTTGGTGCTTTCCTTGCCGGGCAGCGGCAAGCGCCCAAGCTGCCGCTTCACGGCTGCCTTGCGATAATATCGGCAACTCGCGATAAATAAGGCGGATGCGGGGGTCATCACGCAATAGACGTTTTACATCGGCCACGCTGGCGCGGCAAAAACCACAGCTATAATCAGTAAATTCGATGATGGTAACGTCGCCTTTGGGGTTCCCGGTTTCTGCGCCGGCAAAGGGTTTAATAATCTCATCCTTTACTGAAGTGAGCCGTTTTGCTGTCTCCCGCTGTTGTAGGATTTCAACTGCTTGCGTGATGATTTCCGGGTTTTCCAGAATATATGCGCGCACCAGAGCTTCGGTTGCCTTGCGCTCTTCGTTCGACATGCCGGCTGCGGCGACCGCCGTATCCGCTGAGGCGGATGCGTTTTGGGCGTTGGGTTCAGATCGGGAACTTTCGGTGTTCGGCACCCACTGCCACAAAAAATAGACGCCGATCAGTGCGAGCACCGAAGCGGCCAAGGCGAGGAAAAGAAGTGGCAGGCGGCTGTTTTTGGCAATCACGTTCATGGCTTTTGCGCTTAAAAGGAAAAAGATGGTTATACCAGTAATTTAGGACCCAGTTTCTAGCGGCGGCGCTTTTTCAACTGGGCCAATTGTGCTTCTGCCACCATGTTGATGTCCTGGGCTCTAATCCAGTCAGGCGTATATTCCGTCAGTCCGGCCATAGCGGTCTGGGCGTTGGGCAGGGCGAATTGAGGTGCGCCTTCCATCAAATAGCGTTCAGCACTAGCCAGTGCAGCGCGGGCAGTGTCGCCTTTTTGGGCATAGACCACACCCAATTGGTACCATGCGAACGGGTTTTGATTGTCTTTTGTCACAGCCGCTTTCAACACTGTGGCGGCCTCGTCCAGATTGGCTTTGTCCTCCGTCGCAACAAGGGCATGGCCAAAAATCGCCGCAATCAGAGGTTGATTGCCCGTAAGCTCTACCGCTTTGCGTAATGGTAAAACCGCATCAACCGGCTTGCCCGATTCCAATAAAATCTGTCCATGCAATTCCAAGAAATAGGGATCATCAGGTGCTAAGGCGACAAGGGAGGACGATTCTTCCAGCGCCTTTTGCGGATACGCACCTTTGTGCCAGGCATAAGCACGCGCATAGCGGGCAGGAATGCTTTTATCGGTTTCCGGATAATCGCGCATAGTGTCAGTGGGATCGGCAAGAAAGCCGGTCAATTTTGCCTTGATCCTTTTGAAATCCGACTCCCATTTCGGGTTCAATGTTTTCTCCCATGCTGGATCGGCTGAATATGTATCTTCCAACACCGAAATGCGTTCCCCTGACAAGGGGTGCGTCCGGCCGTAGCTGTCTTCTTGCGGGATGCCGAGGCGGAATTCAAAATTTTGCAAGGTTTTGAAAAAGTTGATTGATCCTTTGCCGGTAATTCCGGCTGCCGAAAGATAGCGAGCACCCGACGCGTCGGCCGTGCCTTCTTGAGCGCGGCTGAACGCAAGGAATTTTCCAAGCGCAGCTTGCTGTCCTGCGGCCAGTATGCCCATACCGGCTTCGCCCGCACCGGCGGCAATTGCAGCCGCAGCGAGTATCAGTGATGCTATGCTGAGGCCGCTTGCAGCGCTGACACCTTCTGAATAGCGAATAACATGACCGCCTTCGATATGGCCAAGTTCATGGGCGATGACACCCTGTACCTCGTTTGCGGTTTTGGCGGCTTCGATTAGGCCGCTGTGCAGATAAACAATCTGGCCGCCTGCGACAAATGCGTTGATCGAAGGATCATTTATGAGAACAATGTCAACATTGGCCGGATCCAGTCCTGCTGCTCGTATCAATGGTTCTGAAATTTCTTCGAAAAAAGCCTCTGTTTCCGCATCCCGTAATATGGATTGCGCCATTACGGGCTGAGCCGTCAATGCCAGTGCGAGTACACACGCAATAAATGTTCGAAGATGTTTGAATGAAGCTTGAGCCATATCTCGTGTTGTGCCGCCAACAAAGTGAACAGGCAATGAAGAAACCGCGTCGTTGAGGGGAGCGGTTCAAAAACGAAAGCCCCGCCAGTCGAAACGGGCGGGGCATATTTTCGCTTATAGCAGTTTAGCCGAAAGTTCGTTGCCACCAGCCTGTGCGCGGCGGACCATCATTTTCTGCCGGTTGCCCGACGTCTGTTTCTGCTGTTTCTGCCGTCTTCGCCGGGGCTTTCTTGCGGGTTGCCTTTGGCTTTATCGCGGGTGCTTCTTCGATTGCCGGAGCTGCGGAAGGTGCAGGCTCAGGCTCCGGGCTTACCACTTTTGCCCTGCTACGCCTTTTGGGTGCCGGCTTTTCTTCGGCGATGGACACGGCAGGGGCATCATCACTTTCAGCCACCGCCACGACTTCCGCCTTTGGTTTCGCCCTGCTACGGCGCTTCGGCTTTTCAGGTGCTGAAGCGACGGCCACCGGTTCCACAATGGCGGATTGCTCCGGTGAAGTTTCTGCGCCCGAAACGGCGTCTGCTTCGGTTCCGGCACTATCGGTGTCCGAACGACCACGTCCACGGCCGCCACGACGTCCGCGACGGGCTTTGGGCTTTGGATCATCGGTCGGCGATGCCTCGGCTTCGGCTTCGACAATATTGTCGCTGTTTTCAGCATCTGCCTCGATTTGTCCGTCGGCATTTTCAGGACGCTCATCACGCTCGCGTGACTTACCGCCTCTGCGTCCACGACGTCGCTTGCGCCGACGTCCTTCGCCACCCTCGCTATCATCGCGTGGACGATCTTCGCGGGCGCGACGAGGTTCATTTGCCTCTTCTTCTTCGGCTTCAAAATCGTCGATTTCTTCGTCGAAATCATCTTCTTCAATGTCGATGATGGGGGGCAATGCAACCGGAGCCTCCGGGCGCGGGCCTGAGCTGCTTACCGCCAGCTTGGCGCCTTCGGTCTCGCCATTGGGTACAATCAGTATGCGAACATGATAGCGCTCTTCAATGTCCGCCAATTCCCCGCGTTTGTTATTGAGGCAGTAGATGGTGGCTTCCTGGCTGGCTTGCAAAACGATCTGGCTGCCATTGCCCTTCGCGGCTTCTTCTTCGATCAGGCGTAGCGCAGAGAGCGCTGCCGAAGATGCGGTGCGGACAAGGCCGGTGCCTTCGCAATGCGGGCACTGGCGGGTGGATGCTTCCAGCACACCGGTCCGCAAACGCTGACGACTCATTTCCATCAGACCAAAGCCCGATATCCGCCCAACTTGGATGCGCGCACGGTCGTGTTTGAGCGCTTCTTTCATTGCACGCTCTACTTTTCGGGCGTTGCCATGATGCTCCATATCGATGAAATCAATGACGACCAGACCGGCCATGTCGCGCAAACGCAACTGACGGGCAATTTCGCGCGCGGCTTCTAGATTGGTCGAAAGCGCGGTGGCTTCGATGCCATGTTCTTTTGTCGACCGGCCGGAGTTGATGTCGATCGATACCAACGCTTCGGTCGGGTTGATCACGATATAACCGCCCGATTTCAGCTGTACGATCGGCTGATACATGGCGTTCAGCTGGTCTTCGACATGGTAACGCTGGAACAAAGGCACAGGGTCGGCATAATGCTGCACACGCTTGGCGTGGCTGGGCATCAGCAGCTTCATGAAATCCTTGGCTGCCTTATAGCCTTCGGGGCCCTCCACAAAAACTTCCTCGATATCCTTGTTATAGATATCGCGGATAGCGCGTTTGATAAGGTCGCTGTCTGTGTGGATCAGCATCGGCGCTGCCCCGCGCAACGTGCGTTCCCGGATTTCGTCCCACAACCGCGCCAAATAATCGAAGTCGCGCTTGATTTCTGGCTTGGTACGGGCAAGCCCGGCGGTGCGGATGATGCAGCCCATGGTTGAAGGCAAAGTGAGGTCGGAAATGATCGACTTCAGGCGCTTGCGGTCAGCAGCGCTGTGGATCTTTCGGCTGATACCACCGCCATGCGACGTATTGGGCATCAACACGCAATAACGGCCAGCAAGGCTGAGATACGAGGTGAGTGCCGCGCCCTTGTTGCCGCGTTCTTCCTTGACGACTTGTACCAGCAACACCTGGCGGCGGTGGATAACATCTTGAATTTTATAGCGGCGGCGCAAGTTCATGCGCTTGGCACGAACTTCATCGCTGGCTTTTGGCGCGCGGCCTTCGCCACCACCATTACGTCCGCCACGGCCACGGCGACGGCGGTTATTCCGCGCATTGGCGTCATCAAGCGGGTTTTCTTCGTTAGCTTCGTCGCCGTTGCTGCCGAGATCGGGCTCTTCGCCTTCGCTCATGTCGATGGTGTCAACGCTGTCGTCGCTATCGATTTCGATAAAATCGGATACTTCGTCTTCGCGTTCTTCCGACCCTTGCATGATGTCAGAAGGTTCGTCGCTTTCTTCTTCTTCCTGCTCGCGCAAGGCCGCTTCTTCCGCTGCGGCTTCGGCCTCTTCTGCCAACAGTCGTTCGCGATCTTCCTTGGGAATCTGGTAATAATCCGGATGGATTTCAGCAAATGCAAGGAAACCGTGGCGATTACCGCCATAATCGACAAACGCCGCCTGCAGCGACGGTTCGACTCGTGTTACTTTTGCAAGATAGATATTGCCTTTGAGCTGCTTGTGCTCGGCCGATTCAAAATCGAACTCCTCAATCCGGTTTCCTGTGACGACTGCGACCCGGGTTTCTTCCCGGTGACGCGCGTCGATTAGCATACGCGTGGTCATTGAAATTACTCCAGCAGGTGACCGATCCGGTTGTCAGCCCATGGCCGCCTGCTCTATTGTTGGTGCCCAGCCGCATCGGACGCAGTGCGTCGGCCGCGGCATGGCAATATGGTTGAAATGAAAAAAATGCGTCTGCTGCTTGTGCATGGCGGGCGAATATCGCGCGCGCTTGATTTCCAGCCCATACGCCGTTCCCTGTAAGGGCGGCGGAGGCGGAAATATCATGCTTCATGCAGCGTCAACCTGTTAGATGGGCAGTAAATAGTCTGCACCCGATAAAAGGGACAAAGTTATATAAGCCCCATTCAGTCTAGCTAGCACCCGTTTGCAAGATGGGCAAGGGAATGCGTAAAAAGCCTGTAATGGTCGCTTTTGACGCTTCGACGATGAAATGTATGAGTTCACGGCCCAGGTCAAAAATATTTCTGGACCGATCGGTAATCAAAAACGCATAAGGCCAATATGTTGATAATGGCGATCATCGCGACTTTGCCTTGGACCCTGTCACCCGATTGGGCAGGTTCAAAGTCAAACATGGATGGGGCAAAACACAGCATTTTGGTATCGCGGGCACCTCAAAACAAGCCCTTCGCATTTCGGTCGGAGCCGCCAAAAAGGCGTTACGAAGTTACCGCTCCTATAAAGCCTGCTATAGTAAGGAATCTTCCGAAAATTAGCGGTCCTAAAGACAGTTCGCTACCTTTGGTGGTGCTGGATGCGGGGCATGGCGGGCACGATCCTGGCGCTATCAGTCCGCACGGCGGGAAATTTGAAAAGGACGTCACCCTTGCGATCGCCAAATCGATCCGCTCCGAACTTCTGAAAACTGGAAGAATTCGGGTTGCATTGACGAGGGAGTCCGATGCGTTTCTGGTTTTGCAGGATCGTTATGGCATTGCCAGAAAAATGAACGCGGACTTGTTTATTTCGATTCACGCCGACAGCGCCGAAAATCCCGAAGCGAGCGGCGGAACAGTTTACACGTTATCCGAAGTTGCGTCCGATAGGGAGGCGCAACGGATGGCGGCGCGTGAAAATAAATCCGACATCATAAACGGCATCAATCTGGGGCGGGCCGATGCGAATGTATCGTCGATATTGATCGACCTAACGCAACGCGAAACAATGAATATATCCGCCGATTTTGCAAAATTGCTCTTGCGCGAATCAAGGCCGAATATGCGTATCCGGACAAATTCCCACCGTTTCGCATCTTTCATTGTATTAAAAGCACCTGATATGCCATCCGTGCTTTTTGAAACGGGCTATCTCAGCAACGAGGGCGATGTAGAATTTCTCGGATCGGAGGCCGGCCAGAACAAAGTGGCACGCAGCGTGGCCAGCGCTGTGCAGGTACATTTTGCGCGTCGGCTTGCGATAAAATAGCGAGCCTTGCCCGAAAATCGCGATAGGAATGATGAACAATCTGGACCTTGACGGCAAATCGGTTAGAGAGACCCGATAATGACAGGCGCAGTGACCCCACCTGATGAATCATCAAGCATCAGCTATAAGTTGAAACGCGACGTCGGCGGTTTTGTCGGTCGTTTGCAGATTTGGTGGCAACGCAAGCGTTTTCGCTGGGCCGTGTATGCCGTCGGCGCTGCATTGATATTTGTCGCGGCGTTTTGGGCCGTTTTTGCCCGAAACCTTCCGGATGCTGACGCGCTGATCGAATATGAATCGCCTTTGCCGACTGTCGTCCGCGATGTAAATGGGGAGCCTTTCCAAAGCTATGCGCGTGAACGCCGTGTACAATTGGAATATGCGGATTTTCCGCAGCTTTTGATCCGCGCGTATCTGGCTGCGGAAGACAAGACTTTTTTCAGCCATGGCGGCATCGACTATCCAGGCATAGCATCGGCCATATTTGCAAATATTTTTAGCAGCGGGCGGTCACGCGGCGCGTCGACCATAACCCAGCAAGTCGCTAAGAACCTGCTTTTGACAAACGAGTATAGCTATACGCGTAAAGTTAAAGAGGCGATCCTTGCCACGCGGATCGAAAGCGCCCTGACCAAGCCGCAAATTTTGTCGCTCTATTTGAATGAAATCGCGCTTGGGCGTCAATCATTTGGTGTCGAGGCTGCAGCACAGGCCTATTTCGGTAAGAGCGTTGACCAATTGGTTCTGCACGAAATGGCATTTCTTGCCATCCTTCCCAAAGCGCCAGAACGCTACGGACGCGCTAAGCACGTCGACGCAGCCATCACCCGTCGCAATTGGGTGCTGGGTGAAATGTTCGCCAATGGTTGGATTACAGAACAGCAATTGGCGCAGGCCCGCGCGCAACCGCTTGGTTTGATCAAACAACGTGGCACAGGTTACAAAAATATCGGGGGCTATTTTACCGAAGAGGTACGCCGCCAGCTGATCGAAAAATTCGGTGAAACCGATAAGGAAGGTCCGTATAGCGTCTATGCGGGCGGATTGTGGGTCCGCACGTCAATGAACCCTGAATATCAAAAGCTGACAACGCAAGCATTGCGCGATGGATTGCTGCGGTACAATGCGGGCAAGGCGTGGAAAGCGAATATGGGCACAATTGATGTGTCAGACGATCTATGGGCATCGCGATTTGCATCGACCAACATCAGTATTGATTACGCAAATTGGCGCGCAGCTGTCGCCTTGGGCAAAAACCGCGTGGGATTTGTCGACGGCAGCGTTGGGATATTGACCGGCGGTCCCGCAGCCATGCGGGCAGGTGACGTTATTGCAGTTGTTCCCAATGGTGGCAGCAGCTTTTCGGTTCGAACAGTCCCTGAAGTGGGTGGCGGAATGGTCGTGCAAAACCCGCTCAATGGCCGCGTTCTGGCCATTCAAGGCGGGTTTGACAACCGCATATCCAGTTTCAATCGCGCCACACAGGCGCAGCGTCAGCCTGGTTCGACCATCAAGCCCTTTGTATATGCAACCGCGCTCGACAATGGCATGACGCCTACATCGATTATTGTCGATGGACCCTATTGCGTGTGGCAAGGCGCATCGCTTGGACAAAAATGCTTCCGTAATTTCAGCGGTGGTGGTGCAGGGCCGCAAACCATGCGGTGGGGATTGGAACAGTCGCGGAACCTGATGACGGTTCGTGCGGCGGCGGATTCGGGAATGGACAATGTCACCGATACGTTTCGCGCCTTAAGTATCGGCGATTATCCCGATTATTTGTCATATGCTTTGGGTGCCGGTGAAACCACGGTTTTGAAAATGGTGACGGCCTATTCCATGCTGGTCAATCATGGGCGCGAATTGAAGCCGACGCTGATTGACTTTGTCCAGAACCGTAATGGCAAGGTCATCTTACCGGCAAAATGGAAACCATGCCGCAGATGCAGGGCAAAGGATTGGGATGGCAAGCCGATGCCGCGCTTTGTCGCAACCGGCAAACAGGTCATGGATCCGATAACGGCCTATCAAACGGTGCACATGCTGGAAGGCGTTATTCAGCGCGGTACGGCGACGATTTTACGTGATCTTGATCGTCCGCTTTTTGGGAAAACTGGGACGACGACCGGACCAACCAATGTCTGGTTCATCGGCGGTTCGCCGCATCTGGTGGCTGGGCTTTATCTTGGTTATGACCAACCGCGCAACATGGGCGGCTATGCCCAGGGCGGGTCGCTGGCCGCGCCCGTATTCAAGCAATTCGCGCGCACCGCTATGGCAGGAATGCCTAAAACACCCTTTGTTGCGCCTTATGGAACACGGCTGGTCCGCATCGATCGCAAAAGTGGAAAGCGCGTGTACGGATCATGGCCCGGTGATGATCCGAAAAGCGCCGTGATCTGGGAAGCGTTTAAGGCTGAAACGGAACCCAAGCGCTCCATCCGGCGCGAAGACCTTGAAGCACGCGGCGACAAGCCGAAGAAAAAGAATGCATCTGATACCGGCAACAACGCCAAACCCGGGGCAGTATCGCAAGGCCCAAGCGCCGGTACCAAGCGCGATCAGGAATTCATACAGCAAGACGGCGGGATTTATTAGGGTAAGGTCACAAAATCCCGTCGTAAATGCTGGTCTACGTTAAAAATCTAAAACTTCACCTCCGGCGCGGCGCTTATTGTTGGGCGTTCTTCTGCGCCGAGTTCCCAGAAATTTTGTTCGTTAAAGCCGAATGCCCCTGCGAAAAGGACAGCGGGGAATGCTTCGCGCGCGCCGTTATAGTCCGCCGTGACTGCATTATAGGCGCGGCGTGATGCGGCGAGCTTGTCTTCGACATCGGACAGTTCATGCTGCAAAGTCTGAAAATTCTCGTTTGCTTTCAGGTCCGGGTAATTTTCGGCCAGCGCAAAAAGGCTTTTTAATGCGCCTGACAAGCCGTTTTCTGCGGCAGCGGCGGCGGCAGGGTTGGAAGCGCCTAACGCAGAATTGCGTGCGGATATCACCGCATCAAGTGTCGATTTTTCGTGCGCGGCATAGCCTTGAACGGTGTTGACCAGATTGGGAATAAGGTCGTGCCGTTGTCGCAATTGGGCGTCGATGTCGGCCCAGCCTTGCCGTACATTTTGACGCAGGCCCACCAGCCGGTTGTAAATCAATACGGCAATCAGCCCCAAAAAAACGACAATGCCAATAATTACCAAACCCATCGCTTTACTCCCCCTTTTGCGGTCGATAGCATTGGATATCACGGGGGAAGGGGAAAGCAAAGATGATAGCATTGCCTGATGTCGACACTCTAATGGCGGGTAGCTTGCAGGACCGGCTGGATTCCTTGGTTGCAGATCGGGCCAAGGCCAAGGAAAAAATGATCTGGACTGGCGCAGGCGGCATTGTCGCGGCGATTTTGGTCGGGTTCATTTTCTATACGTTTGGGCTTGAGGAAATCGGCTATTTCGCGGCCACGGTTGTCGGTGGCGGAGCGTTGGCGTGGGCCAGCAATATTCGGCAACAGATGATCGATTCCCTGAAACATGAGATGAACGGCGCGCTCGCCCGCAGTTTGCAGGTAGACTATTCGGTCTCCGCATTTTCAGGGCAGGAATTTGAAAACGCCCGCACCTATGGCCTGTTGCCAACCTATGACGATAAATATTTGCAGGACCAATGGCATGGGTCAATCGATGGCACGGATTTCCTCTTATACGAAGCCAAGCTGACCGAGGAACAGGGTTCGGGCAAGAACCGGCGGACCGTGACCAAATTCGAGGGCGTTGTGCTGCGGTTCCAGTTTGCGCGGCCCTTTCTGGGAACGACGCTGGTCCGCCGCGACGGGTTCAAGATCACCCTGTTTGGCGACAATAAAACCTATAACGGCGAGACGCTGGAGCGGATCAAGATGGTCGATCCCCGGTTCGAAGATGCCTTTGATGTCTATGGCACCGACCAGGTTGAGGCCCGCTATCTGGTGCACCCGGCCTATTGCGAGCGTCTGATCGAAATGGAGCAGGAATTTGAGGGGGACAAATTGGCGGCGCTGTTTTTGGGCGGTGACCTGATCGTCACCTTGCACACAGGCAATATGTTTGAAAGCGCAACGCTGAGTCCCAAACGCGACCGTGAATTGCTGGGTAAGACTATCGCGCAATTCGGTTCGATCACGAAATTGGTCAAACTACTGAACGAGAGGCCGCGGCATTAGCTCCCTTTGACTTGGGCTGCTAATCGGCTAAAGGCCGCCAACCTGATTTCATTCCCTTTGGAGTTTCCCCATGCGCGCCGACGCAGAAGGCTATGTTGCCCGCATTGATGCTGCCCTTAATCTCGTCAAGATGTCGCTTGATTGGGACCGCGCACTGCGTCGCCTAGACGAGTTGAACGCCAAGGTCGAAGATCCAACGTTGTGGGACAATCCCAAGGCGGCCGAAGAAGTGATGCGCGAACGCCGCCGTCTGGATGCGGCCATCGCCACCGTGCGCGAAATTGACGCCGACAAAAGCGGCACCGTCGAATTGATCGAACTCGCGGAAATGGAAGGCGATACGGCCCTCGGCGACGAAGGTGCTGCTTCGCTCAAGGCTTTGGCGGACCGTGCCGACAGGGACAAGGTCTCGGCCCTTTTGTCGGGCGAAGCCGACGGCAACGATACATTTATCGAAATCCACGCAGGCGCAGGTGGCACCGAAAGCCAGGATTGGGCCGAAATGCTACAGCGCATGTACTACCGCTGGGCGGAACAGCGTGGCTACAAAGTCGAAATGGTCGATTATCAGGCCGGCGACCAAGCAGGCATCAAGTCCGCCACCATGCTGGTGAAGGGCGAAAACGCCTATGGCTATGCCAAGACCGAAAGCGGCGTGCACCGTCTCGTCCGCATTTCGCCTTATGACAGCGCGGCCAAGCGGCACACCAGCTTTTCCAGCGTCTGGGTCTATCCCGTCATCGACGACAATATCGATATCGAAATCAACGAAGGTGATCTGAAAATAGACACC
Source organism: Sphingorhabdus sp. (assembly GCF_046154385.1). Lineage (GTDB taxonomy): Bacteria > Pseudomonadota > Alphaproteobacteria > Sphingomonadales > Sphingomonadaceae > Sphingorhabdus_B. The sequence continues at coordinate 169,090 of NZ_JBJXFW010000045.1, forward strand.
TATCGCGCCTCAGGTGCCGGCGGCCAGCACGTCAACACCACCGATTCCGCCGTCCGGATTACCCACAAGCCATCGGGAATTGTGGTGGCCAGCCAGAACGACCGAAGCCAGCACAAAAACCGTGCCACCGCCATGGGTATGTTGAAGGCGCGGCTTTACGAGGCGGAATTGCGCAAGCGGGAGGAGGTCGCGTCGGGCGAATATGCGGCCAAGACCGAAATTGGATGGGGACACCAGATCCGGTCCTATGTGTTGCAACCCTATCAGATGGTCAAAGACCTGCGCACCGGCGTCACTTCACCGACGCCATCCGACGTGCTTGACGGCGACCTCGACAGCTTCATCGCAGCCGCGCTAGCGCAGCGTGTGACGGGCGAGGCGGTAGCTGTTGAGGATGTGGATTAGAAAATAGACGTGCAGGCGTCTATGCTTACGCTGCTGCTTACAAATAAAATGGACAGTCCCGTTTGAGGACTGTCCATAATTTAAAACATCAAAAATCAGTTTGTTGCAGGAGCGACCGCAGCGGTTGCTTCAACTGGGGCAGGTGCAGCAACCTCAACAGGAGCAGGTGCGACCGTGAAGACGATATCTTCATCGATGAACGCGCTGATCTGGCCGCCTGCAGGGATGCGGGCGCTGGTGCCGGTCACAAAAAAGCCCACAACCGGAACAAATGCAACGGCTGCAACAACACCTGCGGTTCCTGTTACGCCCTTGTCATCAAATGCGCCCGACATCCGGACGGTCCGACCATTGAGTGTCATGTTCAACACGCGGCCTTCCAATTTGCCAGATTTTCCCCACATGCCCTTGTTGCGAACGGCGGTCAGTTCACCGACAACAGGTGTGCCTTTTGGTATTACAGTCACGCCGTCAACGACAACATTTTCAGCGACTTCCAAACGAGGGCGATCACCGACTTTGGATGCTTTGTCTTCGGTTGTGATTTCGTGAAGAAACTGAACGCGTACTTGGGCTCCGCCCCGGACCACTCGGGTCGATGCATCAGGGCCTGGTTCCGATACCATCGGCTTGACTGTAACAGTCGTTGCAGGTGCGGATGATTGTGCGATTGCAAATTGCGGCACTGCCGTTGCAAGCAAGCCGATAAGAACCAGTTTTTTCATAGATATGCCCTCCCCATTTGATTGAAGGAGTTAAGCAGAGGATGTCCGTTAGGCAAGTAAAATTACTTAAGTTGCGGCACTTTTCGAATATATTTGATCATCTGATCTTTAACTTCAAATATAAAGATAGTAACACTATCCTATAATTCTATGCACTGCATTTTTTATTGAGGTCGAGCCGCAATAATATTCCATCAGGTTGGGTGCCGAATAAAAATGCACAAATTTGTAAAATGATGTCACATTCTCTAACTGCATATTAACCATTATAGTCCTAGGAACGTGGCGGAATCAGCGCGTTTAGGACCGACTTCATGAATAGAATAATGCGAAGTGAAGAACGCGAAGACGACTCGCGCTTATTTGTTCGCCCATCCGACTCTTTGCGGGATACTCTCGAGGTATTTCGGGTCAACCGGGCGATGCGTCTTTTGGCGGTTGTCGATGAAGATGAAACTCCCGTCGGGGTCATTCGCGAAATCGATATTCGCGACCTGCTGTTCAATCCATTCGGTCATGCGTTAATGTCAAATCCCGGTTTTGGAAATGACATTACCGGATTGATTAAAGACTGTGCGGTTGCCGAATATGATCGGGACAGCGCCGGTATGATCGAAATTTTCTCGCGATACCCGGACAGCCCCGGCCTTGTTTTGGTGGACGGGAAAAAGTTCAGGCAAACGTTGAGCGGCGACCGGTTATTGGAACTATTGGCACGAGGCAGAATTGCGCGTGCGGAACAGATTACCCAATATGGGCAAGAATTTACCCGGCAGATACTGGAACTGTCGGGCATGATTTCACAAACCGCGATCGAGGTGAACAGCCTGTCGGATTCGCTCGGTGCCCAGGCTCAAGAAATGACCAACGCGGCGCATAATGTCGCTACGGGGGCCGCGCAATCGTCTATGGGTTTGCAAGATGTCAACGAACGGGGACGCAACCTCGCAAAAGCGCTGGAACAACTTGCGGTTGCCGCATCAGAAGCGAAAATGGTTCGGACCCGGACAAGATATGTAATAGACGCGGCCGAGCCCCAGATGAAGGCCTTGGCCAAAAGCGGCGACGAAATTGGCGGAATTATCGATGTGATCCACAAGTTCGGCAAGCAGACCAATTTTCTGGCTCTAAACGCGCAAATAGAGGCCGTTCGGCAAGATTCCGATAACCACGGCTTCGTCGCCGTGGCGAGTGAAATCAAGCAGCTCGCAAATCAAACAAAAAACTCGGCACAAGAAGTTGCGCAGAAAGCAGGAAGAATTGGTCGAACCGTTAATCAGGTTATGACCGGCCATGGCGAAATTGTAGAGGCAATGGAGCAGATCAGCGCAATATCCGAACAAATCGACACAGCGGTAGTCGAGCAAAGTGCGACCAGTCTGGTCATTGCAGGCTTTGTCGAGCAAGCTGCAGACGCAACGTCCGACATAAGTGCGCGGGCCAATGATATTGGTGCGCGCGCCAGTCAGGTTCATGCCAATGCAGGCGAACTCGCGCGGGTATCGGCCTTGTTGCTATCTTCCGCCAAGGATATTAGTGAGCACAGCCGTTCATTCGTAAGCTCCATTCAATATGCATGACGCGATCGCGATAATGGGTTCCAATCTATCTAACCACGGCGCGGAACGGCTGAGACAAGGGCTGCTCTGTTATGGAGTTTGGGCATAAACTTATCCTGTAAAAAATTATCGAATGGATTGTTACCCGCCCGGAGACGCTGCCGAACCGGCCAATAAACCGCCATCTAAATGGACCTCGCTGCCGGTCATAAAAGTGGCATCATCCGACGCAAGCATCAGGGCGATAGCGGCCACTTCTTCGACTGTGCCGAACCGCTTTAGCGGCGTATCGGCGACCATTGCCGCCTTGCGTTCTTCCAGGTCCGGACCATCGCCGATCAATGCTTCCCACATTGGGGTCAAGATGGCAGCCGGATGGATCGAGTTGCAGCGGATGTTGAGACCCTGTTGCGCGCAATAGAGCGCGACGGATTTGCTGTGATTGCGAATGGCGGCCTTGGACGAGGCATAGGCGGCCGCGCCCGGTATGCCGACAAGGCCGGAGCGGGACGACATATTGATGATTGAGCCAGCCCCCTTTGCCCGCATTGCGCCAATCGCATAGCGGCATCCCAAAAAGGTGCCATCGAGGTTCACCGCATGGACACGGTGCCATTCGGCCAAGCTGGCGTGTTCGGGGTCGTGCGGGCCGGGGCTGTCTTCGAACCCGGTGATCCCGGCATTATTGACGACAATGTCGATTTCGGGAATTGCGCTGGCCAGATTCTGCCAATCTGCTTCGGATGCGACGTCGAGCCGGAAAAAGCGGCCGCCGATTTCTGCGGCGAGGGTCGAACCTGCTTTGGTGTCGATATCGCCAACAATGACATGGGCGCCTTCCTCGGCAAAGCGTCTGGCGATGGCCGCGCCAATTCCGCGCGCGCCGCCCGTGACGAGGGCGGATTTGTTCTGTAATTTGGGCATAGGGTTATCCTGTAGAATGGACTTCAAGGCGAACGTCATGCTGAATCTGGTTCAGACCGACGGACGTTATTTCGAAAGGCGTTCTGCTCTTTACCCTTGAATCACCGGACATACTCCACTTAAGCAGGATGCAGCATAAGGCCCAGCGCAGGAGAGAGCAAGTGAGTGAGCAACAGGACTGGTTTCCCGTTCCCGAAAGCGCAACCGAGCACACATATTGCACCGCTGCGGACTATGACCGGCTTTATGCCGAAAGCATTACCGAACCCGACGCCTTTTGGGCAACGCAGGCCGAGCGCATCGACTGGTTCACGCCGCCCACGAAAATCGCGAACTGGTCCTATGATCCTGTTTCGATCAAATGGTATGAAGATGGCGTCCTGAACCTGTGCCACAATGCGGTGGACCGCCATGTTGCCGTGGGGCGCGGGGATGCGATCGCCTTTATCTTTGAACCCGATGATCCCGCACAGGATGCCCGCCGCGTCAGCTATGCCCAGTTGCAGGGCGACGTCATTCGCATGGCCAATTGTCTCAAACAGTTGGGCGTTGCCAAGGGGGACCGGGTTACAATCTATATGCCCATGTGTGTCGAAGGCGCGGTCGCGATGTTGGCCTGCGCGCGGATTGGCGCTGTGCATAGCGTTGTCTTTGGCGGCTTTTCGCCGGAAGCCATCGCCGGACGGATCGAAGATTGCGCCAGCCGCTTTGTAATCTGCGCCGACACCGCCGTCCGGGGTGGCAAGTCAGTGCCGTTGAAGGCGAATATCGACGCGGCGCTTGAAAAGGTTGGCGGGGTGGATGCGGTACTGGTCGTGCGGCATACGGGCGAAGCCGTTGCGATGCACGAGGGTCGCGATCATTGGTTCCACGACATGCAGGTTTCGGGCGAATGCCCCTGCGAGCCCATGAATGCCGAAGATCCGTTGTTCATTCTCTATACGTCGGGTTCGACCGGAAAGCCCAAGGGCGTTCTGCATACGGTCGGGGGCTATTCCGTATGGACCGCGGCGACGTTCCATTATGTGTTTGATTACCAGCCCGGCGAGGTCTTTTTCTGCTCGGCGGATATCGGTTGGGTCACGGGCCACAGCTATGTGGTGTACGGTCCTCTGCAAAATGGCGGGACCAGCCTGATTTTCGAAGGAATACCGAGCTATCCCGACAGCGGACGCTTCTGGGACATTATTGACCGGCATCAGGTCAACATTTTCTACACCGCGCCCACAGCTTTGCGCGCTTTGATGCGCGACGGCGACGGGCCTGTGAAGGCACGATCACGGCAATCGCTCCGGCTTTTGGGCACGGTAGGTGAGCCGATCAACCCCGAAGCATGGCGCTGGTACCATGCCACGGTGGGTGAGGGGAAATTGCCCATCGTCGATACATGGTGGCAGACCGAGACGGGCGGGGTGATGATCACCACGCTGCCCGGCGCACATGGCATGAAACCGGGAAGCGCAGGCCGACCCTTTTTCGGCATCCGCCCGCAACTGGTCGATGCCGAAGGTGCTGTGCTGGCAGATGAGCAGATCGGCGGCGCGACAAGCGGCAATTTGTGCATCACGCATAGCTGGCCGGGGCAGGCGCGCACGGTGTATGGCGATCATGACCGTTTCGTGCAGACCTATTTTTCGACCTATAAGGGCAAATATTTCACAGGCGACGGCTGTCGCCGCGACGAAGACGGCTATTGGTGGATTACGGGGCGGGTGGACGATGTTATCAATGTCTCGGGCCATCGCATGGGTACCGCCGAAGTCGAAAGCGCGCTGGTGCTGCACGACAAGGTGGCCGAGGCGGCGGTTGTCGGTTTTCCGCATGATATCAAGGGGCAGGGCATTTATTGCTATGTCACGCTCAACATGGGCGAGGAGCCGTCGGACGAACTGCACGCCGAATTGCGGCAGCAGGTGCGGATCGAAATAGGCCCCATTGCATCGCCCGACCATATCCACTTCACCACCGCCTTGCCCAAGACCCGGTCGGGCAAGATCATGCGGCGCATCTTGCGCAAGATTGCGGAAAATGACTTTGCCGCGCTGGGCGACACATCGACCTTGGCAGATCCCAGCGTGGTTGATGCGCTGATCGAGGGACGGCAAAACCGTTAGTTGACGCTTGCGTCAACCTGAAGGACGGGGTAGAAGGCCGCAGTTAATCGTGCGGTTAAATATCTGTGCCGCCCGTTCCGTAACGGAAGGATGCCATGACTGATTCCTCTGCCAAGGCCGGCCCGCTATCCGGCATCATGGTCATTGAACTGGCCGGTATTGGCCCCGGTCCCTATGCGGGGCAATTGCTGGCAGATATGGGCGCGGATGTGGTTGTGATTGACCGGCCGGGCGGTGGAATGCCCAAGGCGGTTGATGGTCGCGGCAAGCGGTCCATTGTGCTCGACCTCAAAAAACCCGAAGCGGTCGAAGCCTTGCTGAAGCTGGTCTCCAAAGCCGATGTGCTGATCGAAGGCCTCCGTCCCGGCGTGACCGAACGCATGGGTGTCGGGCCAGAAGCGTGTCACGCGATCAATCCGGGCCTTATTTACGGCCGCATGACTGGCTGGGGTCAAAGCGGTCCGTGGAGCCATATGGCAGGTCACGACATCAACTATATCAGCATGACCGGCGTCCTGAACGCCATCGGCAAGGACGGACAACCGCCCGTTCCGCCGCTCAACATGGTCGGCGACTTTGGCGGCGGTTCGATGTTCTTGCTTGCCGGTATATTGGCCGCGCTGGTCGAGCGTGGGCGGACCGGCAAGGGTAATATCGTAGATGCCGCGATCATTGACGGCACGCACAGCCTGATGAGCTTTGTCCACGGCATGGCGGGTCTCGGCCAATGGCAGACCAGGCGTGAGGCCAATCTGCTCGATGGCGCTGCGCCTTTTTATCGTTGTTACATGACGGCGGACGGCAAATTCATGGCGGTCGGCTGTATCGAATCGCAATTCTTTGCGGCGATGATGGAGCGTTTGCCCATCGATCAGGAAGCGTTCGGACATCAGCATGACGTGGCCGCCCGGGCGAAACAGCACGAGATGCTGGAAGATGTGTTCGCGACCAAAACCCGCGATGAGTGGGAGGCGATTTTTGCCGGGACCGATGCGTGCGTCACGCCGGTGCTGGACTATGTCGAAGCAGCAGCGCACCCCGCCAATGCCGAGCGGCAAGCTGTCCTGCAGGATGGTCGCTGGCTGCACCCGCAAATCGCGCCGCGCCTTGCAACGCAGCCGCTGGCTACCCATTTCGAAATTGCAACAAAAGGCGGTAACTATGCAACGATTTTGGACGAAGCAGGGTTATCCGATTCCGAAATATCCCAATTGATCGCGGCGGGTGCCGTGGTCGCAAACAAGGACTGATTATGACTGAAGCCTATATCTATGACACGGTACGAAGCCCTCGCGGCAAAGGGCGTTCCGATGGCGCGCTGCATGAAATTACACCGCTTGATCTGGCGGCGCAGGTCTTGGCAAGTGTGCGTGATCGTAACGGTCTTGCGCCTGATGCGGTGGAAGATATCGCCTTTGGTTGCGTCTCCCCGGTGGGCGAACAGGGGGCGGTGATTACGCGAACAGCCGCGCTTCAGGCCGGGTACGCGCACACCACGTCAGGTATTCAGGTAAACCGTTTCTGCGGATCAGGGCTTGAGGCATCGAATATTGCGTCAGCGAAAGTTATGTCGGGCGAATGCGATCTGGCGATTGGCGGCGGCGTTGAATCGATGAGCCGTGTGCCAATGGGTTCGGACGGCGGCGCTTGGCCGATTGATCCGCGCTCGGCCATCGCCAATTATTTCATTCCGCAGGGAATATCCGCCGATCTGATTGCGACGATCTATGGATATAGCCGCGACGATGTTGATGCCTATTCGGTCGAGAGCCAAAAACGCGCGGCTAAAGCTTGGGCTGAAAAGCGGTTTGCAAAATCTATCCTACCCATCCGCGATGTGATTGGCGAGGTGATCCTTGATCATGATGAACTCATGCGCCCCGAAACGGACATGCAATCGCTTGGCGCCTTGTCGCCAGCTTTCCAGATGATGGGCACCATGATGCCTGGCTTCGACGATATTGCCATGATGCGGTATCCCGAGGTCGAGAAGATCAACCACGTGCATCATGCAGGGAACAGTTCGGGCATTGTCGACGGGGCTGCTGCGGTGTTGATCGGCAATAAGGAAGCCGGAGAACGACTCGGCCTGAAACCGCGCGCACGCATTGTTTCAATGGCGTCCATCGGTTCTGAACCGTCGATCATGCTCACGGGCCCCGAATTTGCTGCACAAAAGGCTATGTCGCGTGCGGGAATGGACAAGGGCGACATTGATGTGTGGGAATTGAACGAGGCATTTGCTGCCGTTGTCCTGCGCTTCATGGAGGCACTCAACATCGACCATAATGATATCAACGTGAATGGCGGCGCGATTGCTATGGGCCACCCGCTGGGTGCAACCGGCGCGATGATCTTGGGCACCGTTCTGGACGAACTGGAACGATCCGGAAAATCGACCGCGCTCACCACCCTGTGCATCGGCGCAGGCATGGGCACTGCGACTATCATCGAACGCGTGAATTGATCGGGATTTCGAACATGACTTACAAAACTTTTTCCGTCGACATCGACAGCGACGGCATCGCGCTTGTCACCATCGACATTCCCGGCGCGACCATGAATGTCTGGAATGGCGACCTGATTGCCGAATTCGGTGCGTGGGTCGAAGACTTCACAACCAACGACGCGGTCAAGGGTGCCGTTATTACATCCGGCAAAGCTAACGGATTCCTCGCGGGCGCAGACCTCACCATGCTGAGCGGGGCAAAGGCGAACAGCACGAAAGAAGCCTTTGACCAGGCATTCGCGCTAAACGCCTTGCTGCGCAAGATGGAAGCCGGCGGTAAGACCGCCAAGGCGTTGACCAGCGGTCAGGCCTCGGCAAAGCCGGTCGCATGTGCCCTTAACGGCCTCGCTCTGGGCGGTGGCTTGGAACTGGCCCTTGCGTGCCATTATCGCGTTGTTGCCGACAATCCGAAAATCCAGCTCGGCATGCCCGAGGTGATGGTTGGCCTGTTGCCCGGTGGCGGTGGTACCCAGCGTACACCTCGCCTGATCGGCCTGCAAAATGCGGCCATGATGATCATTCAGGGCAAGTCGCTCGACCCCGCAACGGCAAAGGCGCAGGGTTTGGTGCATGACGTTGTCCCGGCTGCGGACCTGATCGCCAATGCCAAGGCATGGGTAAAGGCCAATCCGAAGGTCACTGCACCTTGGGATAAGAAGGATTTCAAATTCCCGGGCGGTGCAGGCGCAATGGACCCACGTTCGGTTCAGCTTTTCGTCGGACTGAACGCCATGGCGCACAAGGAAAGTAAGGGCAATTTCGATGCCGTGAAGGCGATCTTGTCCTGCCTTTATGAAGGCTCGATCCTTCCGTTCGACACGGCGCTTCGCGTGGAATCGAAATATTTCACCAAGCTGCTTTCGGGCAGCCAGGCCAAGAATATGATCCGCACGCTGTTTATCAACAAGCAGGCTGCAGAAAAGGGCGCCGGACGTCCCAAGGATGTGCCTCCCGTCGAAATCAAGAAAGTCGGCGTTTTGGGCGGCGGCCTGATGGGATCGGGCATCACCCATGTGACCGTCAAGGGCGGCATGGATGTTGTTGTTCTCGACCGCAGTCTGGAAGACGCCAACAAGGCGGTCGAATACAGCCGCAAGATTATCGACAAGGCCGTGGGCCGTGGCAAAATGTCCAAGGAAGCAGGCGAGGCATTCATGGCCCGCATTACGCCGACCGATAATTATGACGATCTGAAAGATGTCGACCTGATCATCGAGGCGGTGTTTGAACGCCCCGACGTAAAAGCCGACGTCATCAAAAAGGCAGAGGCGGTTATTCGTCCCGACGTCGTATTTGCTTCCAACACGTCAACTTTGCCTATCACCGGCCTTGCGAAAAATTCGGTCCGTCCGGAACTGTTCATCGGACTGCACTTTTTCTCGCCCGTAGAAAAAATGCCGCTGTTGGAAATCATCCCCGGCGAACTGTCGGGCGACCGCGCTTTGGCCGCAGCATTTGATTATAATGCGAAGATCAAAAAGACCCCCATCGTCGTCAAAGACGTGCGTGGTTTCTTCACCAACCGCGTTTTCCCACCTTATATGGGCGAAGCGATGAAGCTGGTGACCGAAGGCGTGAAGCCTGCCCTGATCGAAAATGCGGCCAAGTCGCTGGGCATGCCCATCGGTCCGCTGGCGTTGCTCGATGAAACCACGTTGCAGCTTGGCTATGATGTGATGCAATCGACCAAGAAGGAATTGGGCGACGCTTACCAGCCAAGCGGAACCGAAGATTTCATGGAACTGATGGTCGTCAAGCTGGGCCGTAAGGGCCGCCGCTTCGGCTCTGGTTTTTACGACTACGATGAAAAGGGCGAGCGCCTGACTTTGTGGCAGGGAATGGCCGATCATTATCCCCTGGCGGAAAACCAGCCGACGGTGGAAGAGGTCAAGCAACGCCTTCTCTACATCCAGTTGATTGCGACGGCGCAATGCTTTGAAGAAGAAGTCGTGTGCGATCCGCAAAGCGCGGATCTTGGGGCGATCTTCGGATGGGGTTTTGCGCCCTATACCGGCGGTCCGATGAGCTATATCGACACCGTCGGCCTCGAAAACTTCGTCCGCACCGCCGACAGTCTGGCACAGCGTTTTGGCAGCCGTTTCGCGCCGCCGAAAAGCTTCCGCGAAATGGCGGATACAGGGGCGACACTTTATAAGGCGGCTGCTTAAAGACGCGGGTTAGCGTTCTAATCTAAGTCCTTCCGTTCGTGTCGAGCGAAGTCGAGACACCAATCGGTAGCGAACTACTGCACGGCATCTCGACTACGCTCGATGCGAACGGATTGGGCATGGAAGTATTCAGGGTGACGGTCGCTATAATTTGAACCTGTTTAGTATTTGCGCGCAAAAAAAGGGGCGGCCTCCACTGGGAAGGCCGCCCCTTTTTCGATTTAGCTTCTTAGAACTTCGCGCGAACCGTTACGCCATACATGCGGGGTTCTTCGACAAAACCGATCAGCGAACGGGTGCCAGCGCCACCACGCAACGGGGTGTTGGCGGTAATGCCGCGGGTAATTTCGTTCGTCAGGTTCGTGCCCCACAATTCAAAGGTGAAACGCTCATCCGGCGTGGTGAGCCCGATGCGCGCATTCATCTTGAAATAATTTTCCTGCTCCGCAAGCGGAATGGGAAGACCATTTGTGTCCAGATTGATAGTCCGTGTGGTCCGGCTGTCCGAATAGTTCATGCTGCCGTTGACCAGCAATCCCCAGCCTGAGCTGTTGAGCGGACCGTCATAGGTCAACCCGATGACGCCGGTGAATTTCGGAGCGTTGGTAAGATCTTGACCGCAAAGCCGGGTTACAGAACCCAACGCAGCGGGGGCGACACCGTTGGCGCAATTGCTCGGATAACGCGCATCGGCATAGGTTAGGGCCAGATTGCCTTTCACATAATTGCCGAAATCACCGAACAGTTCGAGCTCCGCACCGGTTGAACGGGCGGAGTTTACGTTAAAGGTCAGAAACTGGACGCCGGTGAATTCGAGAACCTGGAAATCGCTCATTTTCATATCGAACAAGGCAAGGTTCGCCTTGATCGGTCCGAAGGTGCCTTTCACCCCGATTTCGATCTGGTCCACTTTTTCGGATTTGAACCGCGGATCTGCAAAAATCGGAGCAACCGTGCCGCCACCCGCCAGCACGGCGCCGGAATTGGTGATATTGGCCGCCGTTGGATCAAGGTTAAACCCGCCCGATTTGAAGCCGTGGCTGTAACCCGCGTAAAGCAAAAGATCCGGATTGGCTTTATATCCGACTTGCGCCGTGTAGGTAATTTCGTCGTCTTTGAAGACGTTCGACCATTCACGCGGCAAGGGCAGGAAGTTGCTGGCAAGGCCGCCGCCCAATCCCGCAGGTGCCGCCAAGGTGACTGGTGCTGCGAACGGGAAGCAGTTAAGCCCAACAATGCCTGATTGAACTGCGCCGGGCAATCCAGCGCCAGAGAACGCGCCGGTCAGAACGCCGTTCACACTTGCCTGGCATGCGCCGTTTATAGAATTAAGCTGGTCAAATGATGCCGTCTTTTTCTCGTCAACATAGCGCGCGCCTAATGTCAGGCTCAATTTATCGGTGAAGTTGATGACATTATGCGTAAAAATAGAGAAGCTTTTAGCATCTTGACTAAACCGGTTTTCTGCAAAAGCACCCGCCGAGTTTACCGGAATTCCGCCATTGCCCAATGCGGTAAATGCAAATAGTGGATTAACTCCGAGTGCATTTGCAAAGTTAAACGCGCTATTGGCCCGTTGGTAATCGGTCCCGAATGTCATGGTCTGGTCTTCGACAATATCTTCCGTCGAATAGAAACCGCCGACCAGCCAGTCGAGATGATCGTTGAACGCCGTTCCCTGAAACCGCAGTTCGTGGGTCATTGTTTTGATCCGGTTGCCTGTTGGCAAAATGCCGGGACGGGAATTTTGGCCACCTGCACCGGTTGTAAATATGGCCAATGACACGAAATCTGATTCCTGCGTCGAATTGGATTCAAAGTTTCTATACGAACCGATATACGTCATTTTGACGCCACCAAGGTCCCATTTCAGTTCGCCCGAAACACCCCATTGTTCGGCACCATTGACGAAAAGCTGACCATTGGTTGCCAGATTATTCAACGCTGAAGGACCAGATTGATCGACCCCATCATTCGCCAATCCATGGAACGCAAAGAAGGGTGCCAGTTCGGTTTCACGAACGATAACGGCGTCGCAGCAATTTTCGTCGACCTTGGAATAATCAGCAAGCAAGCGGATGCTGACATCGGCATTGGGCTCGATATAGAGTTGGCCGCGCAACATATAACGGTCGCGGTTGTTGCTTTCCGCGCCGGTTGAGCTTTTCAGATATCCATCCCGTTTGCGATAGGTACCCGAAATTCGGAATGCTGCGACATCCTGTGCGATCGGGACGCTGACCCCGCCTTGCACATTGATGAAATTGAAATTGCCATAAGATGCGTTGGCAAAGCCTTCAAATTCGGAGAGGTTGGCGCGCTTCGTTGTGATATTGAGCGCACCGGCCGATGTATTGCGTCCGAACAACGTGCCTTGTGGCCCACGCAAAATTTCGAGCCGTTCCAGGTCGACTAGGTCGCCAAGCGCTACGCCGGGGCGCGATTGATAGACGCCGTCAATGAAAACGCCGACCGAGCTTTCCAGGCCGGTGTTATTGCCGGTGGTGCCGACGCCGCGAATTTTGATCGAGGTGCCCTGGGTTTCAGTCTGTGATGACTGGATGTTGAAACTGGGCGAAATCGAGGACAAAGTTTTGATGTCCGAAACACCTTCGCGTTCCAATGCCTCGGGCGCTACTGCTGTCACAGCGAGGGGAATGTCCTGCACATCCATCGCACGCAAAGTTGCGGTCACAATGATCGGCTCATCCCCATCGTCATCGGCTGCGGACTGTTGGGCAAAGGCGGCAGGTACCGCCAAAGTGCTGCAAATCGTGCCGCACAAAGCGGCCGTCATTATACGGTTAAAACGACGCATTTCTCTCTCTCCTCCATATTGACTGTGGATTTTGCGACATTTTCTGTTCGTCTCGATCCAGCAGTCACTTACAAATTCACTGGGATTTCCCGGGGAATAAGCTCTCTCTCAATCAACATCCTATCGAAGAATTTTCACAAATCCAGTGATTTAATCAAGCGATTGAATTTTGCGATTTGGTGTGGCTTTTGCGTGTCGCTTCGTTATTCAGTGTCGGGATATGTTTGACCGACCCACTATAATCGATGACGCTTTTACGCGCCGTGTTGCGGCGCAAGATTTTCCGGCACCGCGCAGCAATATTGCACCATTTTCAATTTCAACGCATCAACTGGTCGATCTGTTCGACAGCCAGATCATGAGCCGCCATCTCGATTTGTGGGCGCGGCGGTCGAAGGGGAAGACATTTTATTCGATTGGCAGTTCCGGCCATGAAGGCACCGCAGCGATGGCGACGGCGACGCGGCACACCGATATGGCGTTCCTGCATTATCGCGATGCTGCGTTCCTGATCCAGCGTAAGAAGCAGTTCGGCGGCCTGACCCCGTTATACGATATGGCTCTGTCTTTTGCCGCCTCTGCTGATGATCCGATATCGGGCGGAAGGCACAAGGTATTGGGCTGCGCCAATACGTTCGTTCCCCCACAAACCAGCACCATCGCCTCGCACCTGCCAAAAGCGGTGGGCGCGGCGCATTCACTGGGGATGGCACAGCGGTTGAAGCTTGAGGACGCTATCCTGCCGCATGATGCGGTGATCTTGTGCTCCTTCGGCGATGCGTCGGCGAACCATTCGACGTCGCAAGGGGCATTCAACTCGGCCTGTTGGGCCGCCTATCAGCATTTGCCGATGCCGATCATCTTCCTGTGTGAAGATAATGGCATCGGGATATCGGTGCGCACGCCGGGCGGCTGGATCGAAGCGAACTTCGCGCACCGGCCTGCGCTGCATTATATACAGTGCGACGGGGCAGACCTGAACGATGCCGTGCGCGGGTGCAAGGAAGCAGTCGACTATGCGCGGGCGCGGCGCAGGCCGGTGTTCCTGCATATGCGCACCGTCCGCCTGATGGGCCATGCCGGGGCAGACGTAGAGGCAAGCTATTCGGCGCTCGCCAATATCGAGGCTGCCGAGGCGCAGGACCCGTTGCTGCACAGCGCCCGCATTTTACATGAACAGGCGGGGCTTTCAGGGGACGAAATCGTCCAACGCTATCAGGATATGCGCGCTCGCGTCGACCATGTGGCGCAGGACGCGCTGGCCAAGCCACGGATCGAGACTGCGACTGACGTCATGGCGTCGATTGACCCCATAAAAGGTTTCAAAGCATCGCCGACTTTGCCGGATGCACCGGCCCGTGATGCCCTGTTTGCCAAGGATCAGCGCAATTTGGCCAAGCCAGTAACGCTTGCGAAGTCCATCAACTTTGCGCTCGCCGATCTGATGCAGCGCTACCCCAATGTCGCGCTATTTGGCGAAGATGTGGCGCGCAAGGGCGGAGTGTACGGGGTGACCCAGGGGCTGCAGGAGAAATTCGGCGCGGCGCGGGTCTTTGATACATTGCTCGACGAACAGACCATATTGGGCCTCGCCATCGGGATGGGGCATAATGGCTTTGTACCGATTCCGGAAATCCAGTTTCTGGCCTATCTGCACAATGCCGAGGACCAGATTCGCGGGGAGGCGGCCACTCTGTCCTTCTTCTCCAACCGCCAGTATCGCAATCCGATGGTCGTCCGCATCGCCGGACTTCCCTATCAAAAGGGCTTTGGCGGGCATTTCCACAACGACAATAGCCTTGCGGTGTTGACCGATATTCCGGGTATCGTCGTCGCCTGTCCCTCAAATGCCGCAGACGCGCCCGCCATGCTGCGCGAATGTGTCCGGATGGCGCATGAGGATGGCAAAGTGGTTGTATTTGTCGAACCCATCGCGCTCTATCACACAACCGATTTGGTGGAGGCCAATGACGGGGCGTGGACGGCACCTTATGTTGCGCCCGCCGACGCGCAGCATATCGGCTTTGGCGAATTGCACCAGCATGGGAGTGGTTCGCAACTTGCGATCATAACCTACGGAAATGGTTATTTTCTTTCGCGGCAAGCAGAGGCTGAATTGCGCGCAGGGGGGATTGATTTGCGGATCATCGACCTGCGCTGGCTACACCCGTTGAACGATGCCGCCATAGTGGAGGTTGTTGCCGACTGCCGGAATATCCTGATCGTCGATGAAAGCCGCCGGACAGGCAGTTTGAGCGAGAAGCTGATGACCATACTTGCCGAGGCGGGGCGTGGGGATAGTACACGCCGGGTCACTGCCGAAGATTGCTTTATCCCCTTGGGCCCCGCCGCAGAGCTGGTTTTGCCAAGCCGCGAGTCGATCATCGCAGCGGCAAAGGCGGCTGTGGCATGAAAGAGACTGCACTTGTCGTCTGCCCCGGACGCGGCACCTATAATGCGCCGGAACTTGGTTATCTGAAAACCCATCATGCCGGCCGCTGGGCGATGGTCGAACAACTCGACGCGCTCCGCCGTTCGCTGGGGCAGGTGCCGATTTCGGAACTGGACGGTGCCGAGAAATATGCGCCGTCGGTCCATATGACGGGCGATAATGCATCCCTGCTAATCTACGCCTGTGCCTTGGCCGATTTCGCGGCGATTGACCGGGAACGCTACGATATTGTTGCGGTCACCGGCAATTCAATGGGCTGGTATTTGGCATTGGCTTGCGCCGGAATACTCGATTTCGAAGGTGGAGCGCGGTTGGTCAACAATATGGGTGGTATGATGCACCAGCATGGCGTCGGCGGGCAAATCGTCTGGCCGATTGTGGATGCCGATTGGCGTGTCGATCCCGAAAAAGACAAATTAGTCAGTGAGATACATCAAGAAGTTGTATCTCTCCCTGATATAGAAGTCCATATTTCCATCCATCTCGGTGGCATGATCGTGTTCGCGGCGGATGATAATGGCCTGAAATGGTTGGCGGAGCGTTTGCCCAAGGACGACCGCTTCCCCATGCGTCTGATGCACCATGCGGCTTTTCACAGCCCGCTGCTCGACCATATCCCGGAAATGGCGCGCGCCGCCAATCCGTTGGCAGATTTCGGTGCCGGTGGGCTTTCGGCGGTGGACGGGCAGGGCAAGGTCTGGTCTCCCAAGGCATTCGATCCGGCTGCGATCTATGATTATACTCTGGGAGCGCAGTTGAACCGGACCTATGATTTTACCCGCGCGGTTCAGGTCGCGGCGGCCGAATTTGCGCCGGATAAGATCATTGTCCTAGGCCCCGGCACAACGCTCGGCGCACCTACCGCGCAGGCCCTGATCGCATCAGACTGGCGCGGCCTTTCCGGAAAAACGGATTTTCAGGCCCGTCAGGCGGAAAATCCGGTGATATTGTCGATGGGAATAGCCGATCAGAGGGCGCAGGTGGTCCGTTAAGGGCGGTGCATACGAATAAGCGCTAGACGCGAGGGGTCGGCAAGCTAAGTGATGGCGCGTAATCGACGCGCAGGACGCCGATTGTTGGAGATAGGCTGCATGAGCGAGCATAGTTCGACCCTCTTGTTATTCGGCGCGACCGGCGATCTTTCGCGGCGGATGTTGCTACCTTCCCTTTATGCGCTGCACGCCGACGAGCTGATCGACCCTGCCTTGCGCATTTTCGGCACCGCGCGCAGCGCCTATAGCGATGCCGAGTTCCGCGAATTTGCGCGCACCGCACTTTGCGAATTTCTGCCGGAAGACCGCAAGGCAGAAGGCATGATCGATGCCTTCCTGCAGCGTCTCCACTATCAGGCGCTGGATGCGTCGCAGCCTGACGGCTTTGCTGCGTTGGCCGACAAAATCGGCGACATTTCGGGCGGCCTTTCGATATTCCTATCGACCGCCCCGTCGTTGTTCGAACCCACCATCAGAGGACTGCACAGCGCAGGGCTCGCGGGCGACAATGTGCGTATCGGTCTGGAAAAGCCATTAGGCAATGATCTCGCCAGCAGTTGCCAGATCAACGATGCGGTCAACGCCGTCTTCCCGGAAAAGCGGACGTTCCGGATCGACCATTATCTCGGCAAGGAAACGGTGCAGAACCTGATGGCGCTGCGCTTTGCCAATATGCTGTTCGAGCCGTTGTGGAATGCGAATGCTATCGAGCATGTCCAGATTACCGTGAGCGAAACGGTCGGTCTGGAAGGACGTGCCGGCTTTTATGACGACACCGGTGCGCTACGCGATATGGTGCAGAACCATATGCTCCAGCTCGTGGCGCTAACCGCGATGGAGCCACCCGCCAATCTGGATGCCACTGCAATCCGCGATGAAAAGGTCAAGGTGCTCCGCGCCTTGCGGCCCGTTGCCGAGGGCGATGTTGTGACCGGCCAATATGGCGATGGCGCAGTCAAGGGCGAGGCGGTGAAAAGCTATGATTCCGATCTGGGCAAGCCATCCGACACCGAAACCTTTGTCGCCATCAAGGCCTATGTCGATAATTGGCGCTGGCAGGGTGTACCCTTTTTCCTGCGCACCGGAAAGCGTCTGCCTGAACGGCGGAGCGAGATTGTGATCCAATTCAAACCGGTACCGCACAATGTGTTCGGCGCGCGCGGCGGACGGTTGGAGGCCAACACCCTGATCATCCGGTTGCAGCCGGAGGAATATGTGCGTCTGCTGGTCATGGCCAAGGAACCGGGTCTCGATCGCGGCGGGGTTACGCTGCGTGAAGTGCCGCTCGACCTGTCGCTTACCACCGCTTTTGCAGGATCGCGCCGCCGAATCGCCTATGAACGGCTCCTGCTCGATTTGATCGAGGGTGACCAGACCCTGTTCGTGCGCCGCGACGAGGTCGAGGCACAGTGGAAATGGGTCGATGCCATCCGGGATCTATGGAAGACGACCGGATTGAAGCCCAAAAATTACGGCGCAGGTAGCTGGGGGCCCAATGCCGCCATCGCACTTGCCGAACGGGATGGAGTAAGCTGGCATGAGTAAGCTGAACGCCACCTTGGAAGCGGTTACCGCATGGGTCATCGAACGGTCAAAGCCGGGACGCGCTACCTATCTGGACCTGATTGCGCGGCAACGGGATGCGGGCGTCAACCGGCCCACCTTGAGTTGTGGCAATCTCGCCCATGGCTTTGCCGCCAGCGGTGAAGACAAGGCCGCAATCCGTGGCGGCAAGGCGATGAATATCGGCATCGTCAGCGCCTATAATGATATGCTGTCCGCACATCAGCCCTATGGACGCTACCCTGAACAGATGAAGATCTTCGCCCGCGAAGTCGGCGCCACGGCGCAGGTCGCTGGAGCCACCCCGGCCATGTGCGACGGGGTGACGCAAGGGCAGGATTCGATGGAATTGTCGCTGTTCAGCCGCGACGTGATTGCCATGGCGACCGCCGTAGGCCTGAGCCACGGGATGTTCGAAAGCATCGCGATGCTCGGCATTTGCGACAAGATCGTGCCCGGCTTGCTGATCGGTGCATTACGCTTCGGCCATTTACCGACGATATTGATTCCCGCAGGCCCCATGCCGTCCGGACTCGCCAACAAAGAAAAGCAACGTGTCCGTCAGCTATATGCCGAAGGCAAAGTCGGCCGCGCAGAATTGCTGGATGCGGAAGCTGCCTCCTATCATGGGGCAGGGACCTGCACCTTTTACGGCACGGCCAATTCCAACCAGATGATGATGGAAGTGATGGGGCTACACATTCCCGGTGCGGCCTTCATCAATCCGGGTACGAAATTGCGCACCGAATTGACGCGCGCGGCGGTGCACCGCCTTGCCGAAATCGGATGGGAAGGCGACGATTACCGTCCGCTCGGCCTCTGCGTCGATGAAAAGGCGATTGTAAATGCCTGCGTCGGATTGCTGGCCACTGGCGGGTCGACCAACCATGCCCTGCATATTCCAGCTATTGCGCGTGCGGCAGGCATCATGATTGATTGGGAAGATCTCGACCAATTGTCGTCCGTGGTGCCATTGATTGCACGTGTCTATCCCAATGGTTCGGGTGACGTGAACCACTTCCACGCGGCAGGCGGGATGGGCTATGTGATCCGCGAGTTGCTGGATGCAGGGCTGTTGCACCGCGACATCATGACCGTCGCGGCGGACGATCTGACCGCTTATGGTCAAGAACCGGTATTGCAGGATGAGCAACTGTGCTGGCGCGAGGCACCTGCTGTGACTGCCGATGAATCGATGCTCCGCCCGCCCTCCAACCCGTTCAGTCCCGACGGCGGGATGCGGCTCGTCACCGGCAATCTGGGCCGCGCTACCTTCAAAACCAGCGCAGTCGATCCGGCGCGGTGGACCATTGAAGCGCCGGTGCGGGTCTTCCACGACCAGAACGACGCTTTGGCCGCGTTCAAGGCGGGTGAACTCGATCGCGATGTGATCGTCGTTATCCGGTTCCAGGGGCCGGCCGCCAATGGCATGCCCGAACTGCACAAGTTGACCCCGCCGCTCGGTGTGCTGCAGGACAAGGGCTTCAAGGTCGCGCTCGTCACCGATGGCCGTATGTCGGGTGCGTCGGGCAAGGTTCCTGCAGCGATCCACCTCAGTCCCGAAGCTGCACGCGGCGGTGCCATTGCGAAATTGCAGGATGGCGATGTGGTTCGGCTCTGCGCCGATGACGGGTCTCTGAATGTTTTGGTCGATGAAGCGGAATGGGCGGGCCGGATGGCTGTTCCCATGCCTTCGGGCCATGTGGGTACAGGACGCGAATTGTTCGCGCTGATGCGCGCCACCGCCGATGAGGCAGAGAAAGGCGGCTCGGCGATGCTGGCGGCAGCAGGTCTGTGATGGAGATTGTTTCGGTCGATATCGGCGGCACCCATGCCCGCTTCGCCATTGCCGAGGTTTCCGGCGGGCGTGTCGTCTCGCTGGGTGAAGCGGTAACGCTCAAGACGGCGGAGCATGCGAGCTTTCAAACCGCGTGGGAGGATTTTGGCCGGATCACCGGAAAGCCTTTGCCGCGCGCTGCCGCAATCGCGATTGCCGGACCTGTCGATGCCGATGTGATTAAGCTGACCAATAATCCCTGGATTATCCGGCGGTCGCTGGTTTGCGAAAAACTGGGCGTTGACAGCTTCGTCATTGTCAACGACTTCGGCGCTGTGGGCCATGCTGTGGCGCAGGCAGATGCGGAGCATTTTCTGCACCTGACCGGGCCGGTGCAGCCCTTGGCCGATAGTGGTACAATCAGCATCATTGGACCCGGAACCGGGCTTGGCGTCGCGCATATCTGGCGCAAGGGCGACGGTTACCATGTGCAAGCGACCGAAGGTGGGCATATCGATTTCGCACCTCTCGACAGTATCGAGGATGCGTTGCTCGAACGGTTGCGGAAACGGTATCGCCGGGTTTCGGCGGAACGCGTCGTGTCGGGGCCGGGGCTAGTGGAAATTTACGAAGCCTTGGCCGCTCTGGAAGGCAAAGCCGTCCAGCAACTTGACGACAAGCAGCTTTGGCAATTGGGCATGTCGGGTGAGGACAGTCTTGCCGCAGCCGCTGTTGACCGTTTCTGTCTGTCGCTGGGCAGCGTCGCGGGCGACATTACCCTCGCGCAGGGTGGATTTGCAGGTGTCGTGATCGCCGGTGGCCTCGGGCTGCGGATCAAGGATATCCTCGTCCGCTCAGGCTTTGCCGAGCGTTTCCGTGCCAAGGGGCGCTTCGAATCGTTGATGGCTGGAATTCCGGTTAAACTCATTACCCATCCGCAACCCGGCCTTTTCGGCGCGGCGGCGGCTTATGCACAGGAGCATGCGCAGTGAACGCAATCGAAACCATCATGCGCACCGCACCGGTCATTCCGGTGCTCGTCATCGAAGACGTCGCCCACGCCCGCCCGGTCGCCGAAGCGCTTGTCGCCGGCGGGCTTCGCGTGCTGGAGGTCACCTTGCGCACGGCGGCGGCGCTGGATGTCATCGCGGAAATGAAGAAAGTGCCCGGCGCGATTGTGGGGGCAGGGACCGTTGTCGATATCCCCGGTCTTGAAAGCGCGATTGCCGCTGGTTCGGAATTTATTGTGTCGCCGGGTCTGACCGAAAATCTAGGAAAGGCTGCGGTTGCCAAGGGCATCCCGTTCCTGCCGGGCATCGCCAATGCGGGCGATATCATGCGCGGGCTGGATCTGGGCCTCAAACATTTCAAATTTTTCCCGGCTGAGGCGAATGGTGGGCTTCCGGCGTTGAAATCGCTGATCGGTCCCTTTGGCCAGTGCAAATTTTGCCCCACGGGAGGCATCAAACAGGAAACCGCTGCCGATTGGTTGGCCGTTTCTGAAATTTTATGTGTTGGCGGTAGCTGGCTTGTTGGTAAAGGGACACCGGATGTTGTGGCGATAGAGGCCGCAGCGCGCGCCGCCGCGGCGCTACGCACATGATGGAGTAACAAGCGCATGGCCGAAGAAGTTGAATGGTGGGATTTTGATGCCGCAGAAGATCTGATCGATGCGGTCGTCGGCGATGTCAGCTTCATCATTGAAAGCGCTCTCGATGCGCGAGGGCAAGCCTTGGTTGCATTTCCCGGTGGTTCGACGCCAAAGCCGATTCTGGAAAAGCTGGCACAAGCCAATATCCGTTGGAAAAGCGTCACGATCATCCCGACCGACGACCGGTTGGTTGCGGTGGATAACCCGTTATCCAACGTCGCGATGATCGCTAAAATCTTCATTCCAAAGGGCGCAAGGGTTTTGCCAATTACCAGCGACGCCGCCGATCACAAACTTGCCGGAAATGCAGCAAACGCGCGGCTTGCCGATTTGCATTGGCCGCCCGACCTTGTCTGGCTGGGCATGGGGGCCGATGGTCATACAGCATCTATTTTTCCCGGACCGGACATGGACGATGCCCTGCATGGCGGCAAAGATATTCGGGCAGTTGGCGTGGCTCCCGATCCATTGCCGGAAGAAGCGCCGGTAAACCGGGTTACTCTGACCGCCGCCGCTATTGCATCGGCGCGCACGACAATTATTGTTATTTCAGGCACACAGAAACGCGAAGTTCTGGAAAAGGCAATCGAAGACGGCGCGAAATCGACCAGTCCCGTCGGCCAAGTCTTGGAACGGATTACGATTCCGGTCGATATTTATTGCCTTGATGCGTAATGCTGGCGTGGCAAGGGTTGGGGACAGTCCCTAAAGGGACAGTTCCCGTATAGCGCAACCTTGGGGACTGTCCCTTTAGGGACTGTCCCCGATAAACCCGCGCAATTACACCCGGCGCATTTTGCTCGGCGCGGCCGGATTATTAAGCTTCTTGAGATAATTAGGCATTTCGATTTCGCTAGTGCCAACCGGTTTACGCGCATCTTTCGGGTTGATGGGATGGTCAAAGGCGATGCCAATTCGGCCTTCGGTGACCCACGCGACATGGCCGCTGATCCAACCTATGCTTCGTAAATGAATTTCCACAGGTTCACCGCGCGCTACACGAAGCGGTGCTTCTGCCATCAATCCACCGGCAGAAAGGTTGCGAATTCGTACCTCGCGGTCATCGCTGATGCTGTTGAATCGCAATATTGCCTTAAGCAAAAGGCTATCACGGTTGTTGCCGCGTTTGGCGGACGCTGGGTTATCAATTTTCAACAGATCGGTCATATCGCGCTACCAGAGAAGAAATTGTCTTCATGTTAAGCGATATTAGTGGCAGCGAAATGTAGCCAAAAGGTTAATATGGCACCAAAAGGTGACGAATTTCGACAACATCAATTAACCAAATTTGCGATCAATCGTCGCGGGACACACGTTCCTGCCGTTCGTGCCGTTCCTGCGCTTCCAACGTCATGGTCGCAATTGGCCGGGCGCGTAACCGGGCGAGCGAAATAGGCTCGCCAGTTACCTGGCAATAGCCGTATTCACCCTCGGATATCCGGCGTAATGCGGCATCTATCTTGGAAATAAGTTTGCGTTGCCGGTCACGGGTCCGCAGTTCGATGCTCCAGTCGGTTTCGCTGGACGCCCGGTCGTTCAAGTCAGGTTCCCGTATCGGACCGTCCTGCAACTGGTTCAAAGTGCCTTGCGCTTCGGCAAGGATACTGTTCTTCCAATCGATCAGTTGCTTTTCAAAGAATTTCAATTGACGGTCATTCATGAACGGCTCGTCATCGGCCGGAACATAAGATGGATCCAAATCAATATCTATAACTTTGATTTCACTGGAATTTTCGTGAGGCTTGGCGCTGGCGCCCATTATGAATTCTCCACCTCTTGCGGTCCGGGGGGAACCACGGAATCCCGCTTAAATTCAACTCTCGGGCGGCGATATAGACTCGGGGCTATAGGCGCACAAGCGCCAAATTGCCTAACTGCACAATGCGCCCGGAAAAGCTGTGGAAATGACCTTCGCCGCGCAATGGTCGCCGTGTAAACAGTTCCAGTTCGGGACGATTTGCCATTTTCCCACTGAAATTCGGTAATTTTCCGAAGGTGACCTGTCCAAACAGGGTTAATGCAATTGAGTTTAACCAATAGTTCTGCGTTTCTGGCTAAATCAGGAGACGTGAAATGGGGTCCGTCTCTCCGACGTAAATTCTGCCCCATAGCCGAAGAAGGTCGAAATTATGTCAGTACGCATGGCTTTAGCGAAATTATGTGCCTGCACATGTGGCGGTGCGTTGATCGGTGGTGGCGCGATGAAAGTGGCAGATACGCCGCCCGCGCAAGTCCAGAAAATAGCCAAGAAGAAGCATAAGGTACGTAAAATCGCGCACCATGCACCGGTCCGGAAAGTAAAACGGGTCCGCAAGGTCGTCCGTACAACGACGACCAGCACCTGCACGCCAAGTGTTGTAACCGTAGCCAGCCAGGGAATGCCGCCGATTCCGGTGCCGTTCTTGCCATCTGCGCCCTATGAAGGCGGCAGCGGCGGTGGCGTGCCTATCCTGATCGGAGGTTCGGGCGGTTTCGGCGGTGGATTTGGTGGTGGATTTTTCGGTGGATTTTCCGGTGGCGGAAGTGGCGGTGGATCAGTTGTTATTTCATCGACATCCAGCAGCACCGGCGGAATAAGCAGTTCGACGTCATCTGGTGGTTCAGGCGGTTCAAGCACTTCGACGGGTGGTTCAAGTACCTCGAGTACTTCGGGCGGTGTATCTACATCTACAGGTGGCATAAGCACATCTACCTCTACAGGCGGCGTGAGCACGTCGACAGGCGGCGTGTCCACTTCAACAGGCGGCGTTTCAACTTCGACCGGTGGTGTATCGACTTCAACAGGCGGCGTTTCGACATCATCGGGCAATGTCAGTACATCCAGCGGTGCGGTGACGAGCTCGGGATCGTCGTCCTCGTCCAGCTCATCGTCCTCGTCCAGTTCGTCGTCCAGCAGCAGTTCGTCTTCGGGCGGCGGCTCTGGCGGTCACGGATCATCGAGTGACGGTGGTTCCGGAGGAAGCAATGGCTCGAGTGGTTCATCTTCGACCAGCTCTTCGTCCACAGGTTCCTCATCGGGCGGATCGTCCAGCTTCGGTGCAAGCTCGTCTTCTTCGAGCAGCAGCTCTTCATCCTCGTCCAGTTCATCGTCTTCATCGTCAAGTGGCGGATCGAGCGGCGGATCAACGGGCG
Organism: Sphingorhabdus sp.; assembly: GCF_046154385.1. Lineage (GTDB taxonomy): Bacteria > Pseudomonadota > Alphaproteobacteria > Sphingomonadales > Sphingomonadaceae > Sphingorhabdus_B. Next base: position 193,879 of record NZ_JBJXFW010000045.1, read on the forward strand.
GAACCGATGTTCCTGCACCACCAATGGTTCTGCTCTTTGGCGCGGCGGCCGCAGGCCTGTTTGCCCGCCGTCGTGCCGCCAAGAAATCCAAGGATACAATCGCAGCATAGGGGGTGCTGCCTTGTATCTGTTGAAAGGGCGGTTCTCGGAGCCGCCCTTTTTTTGTTTGTTAATGTTGGGGACAGTCCCCAAGGGGACAGTCCCCAGTGAAGTTCAACGGGGACTGTCCCTTCAGGGACTGTCCCCAACACCTTACGCCACACCCTTTTTCGTTGCGAAACCTCCGGCGCGTCGGCATAGCCTGCCGCCATGCACGACTTGAAATATATACGCGAAAATCCCGAAGCTTTTGACGCGGCGCTCAAACGGCGCGGGGCGGCTGCTGTGTCGGCGTCTTTGCTGGCGCTCGATGAAAAACGGCGGGCGGTCCAGACCGAAATGCAGGCATCGCAAGCACGGCGTAACGAAGCGTCAAAGGCAATCGGTGCCGCAATGGGGAAGGGCGATGCCGCCACGGCTGAGGCGTTAAAGGCCGAAGTCGCATCGCTGAAAGACAGCATGCCACAAATGGAAGAGCAGGAACGCGCCCTGGCGTCCGAGCTGGACGGGCTGCTCGCCGCTCTGCCCAATTTGCCGGCTGACGACACGCCGGACGGTGCCGACGAACACGACAATATCGAAATATCACGCTGGGGCACCGTGCGCGAATTCGACTTCGAACCCAAGGATCACGCCGACCTTGGTCCACTCCTCGGCCTAGATTTTGAGACGGGCGTAGCAATCTCCGGCACTCGATTTACGTTCATGCGGGGGCAAATGGCGCGATTGAACCGGGCAATCGGTCAGTTTATGCTCGATCATCAAACGCAGGTGAACGGCTATAACGAATGTAATACACCGGTTCTCGTCAATGATGCTGCCATGTACGGCACGGACAAGCTTCCCAAATTTGCCGAAGATTCGTTCCGCACCACCGATGGGCGCTGGCTTATTCCCACAGCCGAAGTCCCACTGACCAGCAGCGTGGCTGGCCAGATTTTGGACGATGCTGAACTGCCGATCCGCTTGACGGCGCATACTTTATGTTTCCGGTCAGAGGCGGGTGCGGCGGGCAAGGATACCAAGGGCCTTATTCGTCAGCACCAGTTCGAAAAGGTCGAGCTGGTTTCAATTGTTCGCCCTGAAGACAGCGCGGCGGAGCATGAATGTATGACGGGCGCAGCCGAATCGATCTTGCAGGCGTTGGAGCTTCCATATCGCAGATTACTGCTGTGCACCGGTGATATGGGTTTTGGCGCTCGCAAAACATATGATCTGGAAGTCTGGTTGCCGGGGCAGGGGCTGTATCGCGAGATTAGCAGTTGTTCCAATTGTGGCGATTTTCAAGCACGCCGGATGAACACCCGCTACCGTCCCGCAGACAGCAAAGGGACGGCGTTCGTGCACACGCTGAACGGTTCTGGCCTTGCCGTAGGTCGTACATTGGTGGCCATCCTCGAAAATTATCAACAAGCCGATGGAAGTGTCTTAATTCCTTCGGCTTTGCTGCCCTATATGGGCGGAATTACCCGATTGGAGCCGATGGCCTGATGCGTATATTGCTGACAAATGACGACGGCGTGAATGCGCCGGGGTTGAAGGTGCTCGAACAGATAGCGCGGACAATCAGCGACGATATCTGGATTGTCGCCCCGGCCGAGGAAAATTCGGGTGCGGGGCATTCGCTGACACTGACCCGTCCGGTTCGCATCCGGCAACATGGCGACAAGCATTATTCGGTTTCGGGAACACCGACAGATTCGGTGATGCTCGGTCTGGGCGTCATCATGAAAGACGCGAAGCCGGACCTGATCTTGTCCGGCGTCAATCGCGGCGCGAATCTTGGTGATGACATCACCTATTCGGGCACCGTGTCCGCCGCCATGGAAGGCGCGCTTGCCGGCGTGCAGTCAATTGCAATGAGCCAGGTCTACAGCAAGGAAGGCATGGCCGACAGCGTGCCCTTTTCCGCGGCTGAGGCGTGGGGTGAACGGGTTCTTCGGCCATTACTCGATATGCCGGCAACGCCGCGCACGCTGATCAACATCAACTTTCCCGCTCTGTTGCCGCAGGATGTCAAAGGCATCCAGGTCGCACGGCAGGGTTTCCATGATTATAGCCGCGGCTCGATCGTCAAGGGCACCGACCCGCGCGGTTATGATTATTACTGGTTCGGCTTGCACGGCATGGTGCACACATCGGGGCATGACACTGACCTCGAAGTTATTGAGGACGGTTATATTGCGGTCACGCCGTTGCAACTTGACCTGACGCACCGCGAGTCGCTTGCGGCCTTGCATCAGGCTTATGAGGGCTGACATTGTTGGGGAAAGTCCCCAAGGGGACAGTCCCCGAGTTTCTACGGGGACTGTCCCTTCAGGGACTGTCCCCAACCCACTGAGTTTCTAAGGGGACTGTCCCCAACCGACATCAACTGCCCAGAAAAACGAAAACCAGCCCCATCGCGGCGTAGAACACCACCCAATAGCCCGCATCAATCGCGAACAGCTTCCCCGATTTGCGTGCGAACAAATAATTGGTACCGATGGCCGGCACGATATAGCCCAGCGCAATTCCGCAGGAGATCATTAGAGTGGCCCGGGTATTCGTGTCGAAAAACGCCAATAAGTGCCCCAAAAATACCGCCGACAGCGCTGAAAAGGCAAAGGTTAGCCCGTAAATCTTGAGCATGTTGCCTTGCTTTAATTCCTCTTCGGTAAAGCCGTTTTCGGCCATCCAGATTTTGCCGAACAGCGGTCCGTACCATAGTCCGCCGACCAGAAATCCGGTTGCGGCGGCGACCAAAATCGCCAGTAAATTTGCATTTGCCATGATGTTTCACCCCTCCAAATGAATATGTTAAATATGCGCCTGTTTGCGGTTCGTGACAAGCGCGCATAAACCCGCTATGCGCGCGGCCAACATGGCAACTCAAATCAAAGCAGCGCCCAAGGTGGGCATGGTCTCCCTCGGCTGTCCCAAGGCACTGGTCGACAGCGAACGTATTCTGACGAAGCTGCGCGCCGACGGCTATGGCCTGTCGCCCGATTATGCGGGTGCAGATGTGGTGTTGGTGAACACCTGCGGATTTCTCGACTCTGCCAAAGAGGAGAGCCTTGAAGCCATTGGTGAGGCGATCGCCGAAAATGGCCGCGTGATCGTTACCGGATGCATGGGCAATGAAGCCGACGTCATTCGCGCCCGCTTTCCGGACGTTTTGGCCATTACCGGCGCGCATCAATATGAAGATGTTGTGTCGGCCGTCCACGCGGCTGCACCCCCTGCGCGCGGGGCCTTTGTCGATCTGGTGCCTGAGGGCGGCCTGAAACTGACACCCCGCCATTATAGCTATTTGAAGATTTCCGAAGGCTGCAACCATAGATGCGCCTTTTGCATCATCCCGTCACTGCGCGGCAAACTCGCCAGCCGCCGGATTGATGCGGTTCTGCGTGAAGCAGAAAAGCTCGTGTCCGCGGGGACCAAGGAATTGCTGGTCATAAGCCAGGATACATCGGCCTATGGCGTCGATACGCGCCATGAAAGCCGGCAGTGGAAAGGTCGCGATGTTCGCGCGCATATGACCGATCTGGCCCGCGAGCTGGGCGGTCTGCGGACAAGCGAAGGCGTCGCGCCATGGGTTCGCCTGCATTATGTTTATCCCTATCCGCATGTGGATGATGTAATCCCGTTGATGGCGGAAGGTTTGCTGACGCCTTATCTCGACATTCCGTTCCAGCATGCTGCGCCCAATGTGCTGAAGGCCATGAAGCGGCCCGCAAATGAAGCCAAGGTGCTCGAACGCATCCGCAACTGGCGTAATATTGCGCCCGATATCGCTATCCGCTCCAGCTTTGTCGTTGGCTTCCCCGGCGAAACCGAGGCGGATTTTGAATATTTGCTCGAATGGCTGGACGAAGCACAACTCGACCGCGTTGGTGCGTTCCGTTTCGAACCGGTCGAAGGCGCGCAGGCCAATGCGCTGCCCAATCCGGTGCCGGAAGAGGTGAAGGAAGAGCGTTTTCAGCGGATCATGGCCAAAACCGCCGCCATCAGCGCGGCGAAACTGGCGGCGAAGGTGGGACGGACTTTGCCGGTCATCATCGACGAAATTGGCGAGCCCGACGAAGACGGCAGCATCGGCGCCACGGGCCGCAGCCAGGCGGATGCGCCGGAAATCGACGGCCATGTCTACCTGCGCGACGTCGCGGCGACGGTGAAGGAAGGCGATATCGTTTCGGTCGCGATCGAGGATGCGGATGAGCATGACTTATTTGGGGTGATTGCGGGGTAGGGTCCTAAACGGCGTTGGGGACAGTCCCCAAGGGACAGTCCCCGTAAAGCGCGCAAGGGGACAGTCCCCGTAAAGCGCGACGTTGGGGACTGTCCCTTCAGGGACTGTCCCCTGACCACCACACATCGCTTGCCGCGAAAAAACATCTGGGATAGTCGGGGCGAAACCCGATAACCGAAAGTCCCCCATGTCCGACGATAATCCGCTTCCTACCGGCTACCAGCTTTCGGCACTGGATCCGACCTATCGCGAGACACCGTGGGTGCCGCTCGACCGGCTGCGCGCGGCGGATCCTGTGCATCATGACCAGCAATTGGGCCGTTATTTCCTGACGCGCGGCGCGGAAGTGTCGGAGCTTATCAAGAATCGTGAACTAAATGCCGACCCGCGCAAGGCCAATGACGGCAGTTTTTCCAAGACGCTGTACGGGAATAACAGCAAGGAACTGTCGATCCTGATGCTCGATGACCCTGAGCATAAGCGGCAGCGGACGTTGGTGTTGCAGGCGTTTAACAAGCGGTCGGTCGATGCGCTGCTGCCCCGGATCGAGCAGATTGCGCGTGACCTGCTTGACGACATTGCCGCTGCGGACGGCGAGTTTGATTTTGTGCAGCTTTTCGGGTCGCCCCTGCCGACCACGGTGATGGCGGAATTGCTGGGGATAAATGCGGCGGACCGCAAGGATTTCCGGCGTTGGTCGCTTGGCTGTATGCAGGCGCTCAATCCTTTCCGCACGCCGGAGCAGACCGCGTTGTATGAGGAATCGACGACGGTGCTCGCCGATTATCTGGCGCGCGAGGTGGACCTGCGGCGGACCAACCCGAGCGATGACCTCATCACCCGCCTGGCGCAGGCCGAGGAGGCGGGCGATACGCTGACCACGCAGGACATCGTGTTGCTGATCCGCTTGCTGCTGATCGCGGGCAATTCGACTACGACCGATATGTTGGGGGCAGGGGTGGTGCAATTGCTGAAGAACCCTGAACAGCTCGCCAAATTCCGTACGCGCCCCGACCTGCACGACAATGCGATGGACGAAATCCTGCGTGTCGAACCGCCGGTCACTCAAGTGCTGCGCAGCGCGCATCAGGATATGCAGGTTGCGGACAAGCAGGTGAAGCAGGGCGACACGATCCACATGTCGCTGTTCGGCGTGCATTTCGATCCGGAGGTCAATCCCGACCCGCTGAAGTTCGACATTGAGCGGCCTAATATTCAGCATTTCGCCTTTGGCGGCGGCGCGCATTATTGCCTTGGCGCCGGGCTGGGCAAGGCACAGGCGAAGATTGCGCTACCGATGCTGTTCGAACGCTTCCCGGACCTCGCCTTTGCGCCAGAGCGGGAAGTGAAGCACAAGATCGCGCCCGCGTTTAACGGCTATGGTGAGATCTGGCTGGTGAAGTAGGAGGCTATTGCACCCCATACCTTATGTGAAACTAAGGTTTACTCTCAGCTGGTTCGACCACCTTGGCTTGGAAATTTAATGGATTCGAAATCTGGGCAGCGGAATTGGCAATAGAGGGCAGGTTTTTGATTTCGGAAAGTGTTAATGCAACGCTTTGTTCAAATGCTCTGTTCATTAGGGCGAGATATTCCGATCTTTCGATCGCGCCGTTATAATGCATCATGCAGTAAACAAATGATGTTGATCTTAGAAATTCAAGACCTTGAGACCTTCTGGTTAACTGCAAGATCGCCGTTTGCAGCGATTGTCCTGCCGACAATTTGACATCTTTAGCTTCGAGCGTTGCAATCGCTTGACTGGAGATCGCTTCAGCCACATCGGGAGAAGGTTCAGCGCAAACCTTGCCCGGCCCAAAGATCAAGATTGTCCTGCGATCTGCACGTGAAGTTAAAACCGACATTTTGTCCGCCGATGACGGACCCATTCTTACTCGGTCCTCGATCAACGGATTGACACTGCGTGGAGAAAAATACCGGTTTCCGCATGCGTTCAATAACAGGCTACAGGATGATAGAAATACTAAAGTGGATGTTTTCATGACGCACTCCTCAAAGGTAGAGCGCGACCCGTTTTTAAATTTATAGTAATACTATATATACAAATTTTCCCTGTTCTATCGGAACAAACTCCATATCGGACAGGTATTCAAAAATTAGATTTCGCCCTTCTTCGGCGGCAGCGGGAAGAAGCCGGATGTACGGGCCACATATTCCGCATAGCCCGGCCGTGTTTTCTTCATGCCATATTCCAGCAACGGCTTGCCCGACCATTTGGTGAGCGTGAAGGTCAGGAATAAGGGGCCGATAATGCTGATCCAACCGGGCAGTCCGGTTTCGGCAGCAATCAGCCAAATGCCCCACCAGGTGCAGGCATCGCCGAAATAATTGGGGTGGCGGGTATAGCGCCACAGGCCGGTGTCGAGCACCTTGCCCTTGTTGGCCGGATCTTTCCGAAAGGAGTCCAATTGTGCGTCGCCTATGGTTTCAAAAGCAATGCCGATCAGCGCGATAGCCGCGCCTAGGGCGCCCAAAGGCCCGATGACGGTGCGGCCTCCCTCGCTCGCCCAGATGCCGAGTTGTGCAGGCAGGCACGTTATGAACAGCAGCGGCGCTTGTGTGAGAAACACCGAATGCAGGGATGTCTTCGACCAGCTCCAGCCCGTTTTCTTCATGCGGCTGGCCATGATTTTGGTATAACGGGGGTCCTCGCCATGCGCGCGCCACCGTATCCAGAGATGCAAGGTCAAGCGCAGTCCCCACAATGTTGTCAACGCCAGTAGCAAATGGGATCGCGCACCTGGCATAGTCGATTGCGCCCAGGTGGCCCATGCCAGCAACACCATACCAAATGCCCAGAACGCATCGATGAAGGAAACATCGCGAATACGGACGGAATAAGCCCACAAAAGCAGAATGACGATGATCAGGGATGCTGCGTTAATTGCGAGTATCGATATTATGTCCATCATTCGTCCTCCGAAGCGAAAATTGCGGTCATGCCTCTCGCGGGATGGCGTGGCGTCACTTTTGCGTAGATTTCGGCAACCTTTGTCATATCCGCTTTATAATCGCCGGTTGGCCAGACAGCAGGGCCCAATCCGCCGGATCTTGACGAATAGTCCATCATCCCAACCACCAAAGGTACGCCTGCGCCCATTGCGATGTGATAAAATCCGGTCTTCCATGCCTTTACATTCCCTCGCGTACCTTCTGGCGCGATTGTAAGCATGAATTCCGGCCGCCGGGCAAATTCATCCACCATTTGCTGGACATAATTTTTATTGGACGACCGATCGACCGGAACGCCGCCCATATCGAGCATGAAGTTTTTCCACGGCCACCGGAATAGCGATTTTTTGGCCATAAAATGGGGCATGATCCCGAGTTCTTCGGTCAGACCCAGAAAATAGACAAAATCCCAGTTCGATGTATGCGGGGCAGCGATAAGCACGAATTTCCGGGGTTCCGGCACTTCGCCATGCGCGCGCCAGCCTTGCTGTCGGTAAATGCCGACCAAGGCTCTTCGAAAAAGTCGTGAAAACCAGCTCGGCTTGCGTACTTCAAATGACATTCACGTCCTCCCCGCCCTGTGTTTAGCGATGTTGCCAGTCCATGCAAACGGCTTGTTTCATAGATACGCAGGCGCTAGGCATTGGGACGCAATTCAATTGAATACAGGAAAAATAATGTCGCAAAACGCGCAGACTGCAATACCGGTAATTTCCTCTACCGGCCTGTTTACCCCGACCGACAGCATCAGCAATGAGGAGTTGGTCGCCAGTTACAACGCGTATGCGGACCGTTACAATGCCGCGAACCCCGATGCCGAACCGCTAACGCACAGCTCGGTCGAATTTGTTGAAAAGGCAAGCGGCATCAAATCGCGCCATGTTATCGACAAAGCCGCTATTCTTGACCCCGACATCATGGAACCGCGCTACCGCGAGCGACCCAATGATGAAATTTCGCTGATGGCTGAAATCGGCGTTGCCGCATGTCGCGATGCATTGGCCAAAGCGGGGCGCGATATCGCCGATGTGGACGCTGTTTTATGCGCCGCATCGAATATGCAACGGGGATATCCGGCGATGGCCGTCGAAATCCAGCATGAATTGGGCATGGAGCGCGGTTTCGGGTTCGACATGAATGTGGCATGTTCGTCGGCCACCTTTGGTATCCAGACAGCGGCGGATTATATCCGTAGCGGGAATGCGAGGTCGGTTCTGGTGGTCAATCCGGAAATAACCTCCGGGCATTTGAACTGGCGCGACCGGGATAGCCATTTTATCTTTGGCGATGTCGCCACAGCAATATTGGTCGAGGCAAAAGATATGGCGCCCTCGACCCACTGGGAAATTCTTGGAACCCGGCTGAAAACCCAGTTTTCGAATAACATCCGCAACAATTTCGGCTTCCTCAACCGTGCCCACGGCAACGGCCCAGTCGACCAAAGCGGACCGCACAATGACAAGCTTTTCGTTCAGGAAGGACGCAAGGTTTTCAAAGAAGTGGTGCCAATGGTGGGCCAGATGATCATTGAACACGCCGACAGCCTGGGGTTAACCGGTGCCGACTTGCGGCGTCTTTGGCTGCATCAGGCGAACGCGGGTATGAACCGGCTGATTTCGCACAAGGTGTTGGGTCGTGAGGCGAATGAGGATGATAGCCCGACCGTGCTCGACACCTATGCAAATACGTCAAGCGCTGGCTCCATCATTGCATTCCACACGCACAATGAAGATCTGAACGCAGGCGATATCGGTCTCATATGTTCTTTTGGTGCCGGATATTCGGCGGGTTGCGTTTTTGTGCGAAAGGTCGCCTGACGCACGTCAAACCGGCGCAATTGTGCTCAGGCTTTCCTCAGCATCGGGTAAGTGCGTATCACATGTTCAAACACGGCCTGATACAAGGGGCGTTTGAATTCGCATCCGTAAAAGTCGTGCCGATGCCAAGCTATGCGGGCTTCCATTGGTTCTAGCCCTTGCATGGTAAGGAAAACCATACGGTCTTCCGGGATCAAAAACATACAGTGCATTTTGAAACCGGATTGCGAAAGGTCGATTACAGATATCTTTTGTTTACCGCCACCACGTTCCCGGATCTCTCCGGGAATGCTGACCTCTCCGCGGGGGAACAACCGCGAATTAACGTGATATCTGCCTTCGACCAACTGGTGGCTCCTGTGCGACCAACTTATGTTTCCTTTTTATACGGCAACAGGCAAGGAAATTTATTCAAACCAATTCGTTAATTTAGTCTAAAATCATTGCCAGCAAGATGTATATCAGAATTGGCGATCCAAATCCAATCAGGGTGGCAACCGCAAAGATTAACCGGACAATCAACGGGTCGATGCCTGACCAGTTGGCCAAACCTGCACAAACACCAAGGATTTTCTTGTTGGCTTTATCAAGAACCAAGCGTGTCATTTTTATAACTCCCTAATTTCAAAAATTGTTTTTGTGGCTGAAAAGATCAGGCAACAATGCTTGCGATCGGGGCAATGGCAGGGGCAACGCTCGTACCGATGGTGATGAAAGCGCAAACTACGGCGGCAAAAACAGATGCGATCTGGGTGCGTGAAGATATTGTCATTTCTATATTCCTTTCAAAATGCCGAACCATTTCGGCGATGCAAGATATATAGCAGGGGGCGTGCCAGTTTGATTTAATTGATAAATATCAATATGATAATATGTATCTAAATGATTTTTAAGTGTTGTAACATTTCATATATTGGTGATTTTTCCCAATATTTAGCAGATGGGTTCCGTGAAATATCCGTTTGACGATAGCTGATCATTCTATAGCAGATGCGGGCAATGGCCCTATCTGTGTTGACCTTGACCAATTTTAGAAATCATACGCTGTTAACATTGCGGCCACAGGCGCAGTTTATCGCTTTGCATGGCGCAAACGGGGCTGGAAAGACAAATATTCTGGAGGCCGTATCGCTGCTTGTACCCGGTCGCGGATTACGCCGTGCCGCTTTATCGGAAATGGCAAACAGTATCAGCAATAGCGGCTTCACAATTTCGGCGGAACTGGACGGAACCATCATCGGAACCGGTGTTGAAGCCGCTCAGCTGGATCGACGCAAGGTCCGCATAAATGGCGCGAATGCCAGCATCAACAATCTGGCCGAATGGCTATCGGCGATCTGGCTTACGCCGTCGATGGATCGGCTTTTCGTCGATGGTGCAGGTGCGCGCAGGCGGTTTCTCGACCGGCTGGTGCTGGCGCTTGAACCCGGCCATGCGCGACATGCCAGCCGGTATGAAAAGGCGGTGCAACAACGCAACCGGATTTTGGCAACACATGCCGCCCCGGATCCCTTTTGGCTTGATGCAATTGAAACGCAGATGGCCGAAAGCGGCAACTTCATTGTTGAAGCGCGCGCACGGATGTTGGCCGCGCTTGATGTACAACTGGCTATTCTTCCCAAAGACCCTTTTCCCGTTCCCGATATTGTTTTGGCCATGGAAGGGCCAACAAATGCCCAGGAATTGCGGGAAATCTGGCGATCATCACGGCGCAAGGATGCAGGGGCAGGGCGGACTTTGACCGGTCCGCATCGCGCAGATCTTGTGGTGCATAACCGGGCGAACGGGCAGGCGGCCGACCGGTGTTCAACCGGCGAGCAGAAGGCATTGATGCTCTCGCTCATCCTCGCCCACGCGGCCCTGGTATCCGCGCAGCGTGGCGCGCCACCGATATTATTACTCGACGAAGTAGCCGCCCATCTCGACCCCGACCGCCGCGCGGCATTGTTTGCACGATTGGGTGAGACAGGCGCACAGGTGTGGATGACCGGTACCGAAGCCGCGTTGTTCGACACAATCGGCCCTGCGGCGCATTTGGTGGCGGTTCCGGGAGTGGGTTGAAGCTGAAACGAGGTTGGGGACAGTTCCTAAAGGGACAGTCCCCGGTGCAGTTCGACGGGGACTGTCCCCAACCGCGACCTCACTACATTAACTCTTGAATAGCATATAACTTAAGTTTAACATTCTGTTATGCCACGCGCTCCCCGCATTGTAATACCCGGAGTAGCACATCACGTCACACAGCGTGGCAATCGGCAGCAGGCCTTGTTTTCCTCAGATAGTGACAGGAGGGACTATATCCGGATATTGGCAGATGCGCTGAAACGTTCGGGTACCCGCTGCCTTGCATGGTGTTTGATGGACAACCATGTCCACTTGATGCTCGTTCCAGACCGCCTTGACGGACTGCGTGCACCATTGTCGAGCGTTCACACAAAATACGCACAACGGGTCAATTTCAGGCAAGGTTCCAGCGGTCATCTTTTTCAGGGCCGCTTTGCAAGTTACCCGATGGATGATCGGCACATGATGTTCGCAGTCCGCTATATCGAATGCAACCCGGTTAAAGCCGGAATTGTGGCGACCGCAGAAGAATGGCGCTGGTTAAGCGCTCGTGCGCATATTGATTGCCTGGATGATGGGCTGACGGACTGGCGTGAACTGCGGCAATATGTATCGAATTGGCGGGCAATGCTCGCGGACGGACTTGATGCCAGTGACGCGGTTGAATCGGCGCTGCGATCCGGACAGGCAGTAGGCAATTTGCGCGACCTGCGACCGTTGGGGACAGTCCCCAAGGGGACAGTCCCCGTATAACGTAACCTTGGGGACTGTCCCTTTAGGGACTGTCCCCGACGTTCGCGCTAATCTGTTTTGCTTTGCTTTTCTTTCGCGGGCTTTTTCGGAGCTTTTGTTTTCGCAGCTTTCGGCGGTGCCGGGGTTACTTCGAAGACGGGTTCGCCATCTTTCATGTGCACAGCAACTTCGCCGCCATGAATCAACTTGCCGAATAACAATTCCTCGGCAAGCGGCTGCTTGATTTTTTCCTGAATCAAACGGCCCATTGGGCGGGCGCCATACAGCTTGTCATAGCCACGTTCGGTCAACCAGGCGCGGGCTGCGTCGTCCAGCTTGATATGGACATTCTGGTCGGCCAGTTGCAGTTCGAGTTGCAAGATAAACTTGTCGACAACGCGCGCGACAACTTCGGTTGGCAGATAAGAGAACGGCACCTGAGCATCCAGACGGTTACGGAATTCAGGTGCAAACAGCTTCTTGACCGCCTCGTCCCCTGCATCTTCCTTGCTGATATTGTTGCCGAAACCGATGCCTTCCTTTGCCATATCGCTGGCCCCGGCATTGGTTGTCATAATCAAAATGACATTGCGGAAATCGACGGTCTTGCCGTGATGATCGGTCAAACGGCCATTATCCATCACCTGCAACAATATGTTGAACAGGTCAGGATGTGCCTTTTCAATTTCATCGAGCAACAACACACAATGCGGGTTCTGGTCGACCGCGTCGGTCAGCAGGCCGCCCTGATCGAAACCGACATAGCCCGGGGGGGCGCCGATAAGGCGGGATACGGAATGGCGCTCCATATATTCGCTCATGTCAAACCGCTTGAGTGGAATACCCATGATAGAGGCAAGTTGCCTTGCGACTTCGGTTTTGCCGACGCCGGTCGGACCGGAAAACAGATAATTGCCAATCGGCTTGTCGCCATCGCGCAAACCTGCACGCGACAATTTGATCGCGCTTGCCAAAACTTCGATGGCTTTGTCCTGCCCGAACACGACCCGCTTCAGATCCGCTTCGAGCGTGCCCAAAGCGGTTTTGTCGTCGGTTGAGACGTTTTTCGGCGGGATGCGGGCAATGGTTGCGATGACGGCTTCGATTTCGCGCGCGGTGATCAACTTGCGACGTTTCGATGGAGCGACAAGCATTTGCATCGCGCCAACTTCGTCGATGACGTCGATGGCCTTATCCGGTAATTTGCGGTCATTGATATAGCGTGCCGAAAGTTCAACTGCGGCCTTTAACGCGTCGGGCGTATATTTCACCTTGTGATGTTCTTCAAACGCGCTGCGTAAACCGGCGAGAATTTTGATCGTATCTTCGATCGTCGGCTCATTCACATCGATTTTCTGGAACCGGCGCAGCAACGCACGATCCTTTTCGAAATGATTGCGGAATTCCTTGTAGGTGGTCGAACCAATGCACCGAATGCTGCCGCCGGATAACGCCGGTTTCAAAAGGTTTGAAGCATCCATCGCGCCGCCGCTCGTCGCGCCAGCGCCGATAACGGTGTGGATTTCGTCGATGAACAAAATCGCATCAGGTAGCTTTTCCAGTTCGGAAACAACGGCTTTCAATCGTTCCTCAAAGTCACCGCGATAGCGTGTACCCGCCAATAACGCGCCCATATCAAGCGAATATATCACCGCTGGCAACAGCACTTCGGGAACTTGATTTTCAACAATCCGGCGGGCGAGGCCCTCTGCAATTGCGGTTTTGCCGACTCCGGGTTCACCCACATAAAGCGGGTTGTTCTTTGACCGGCGGCACAGGATCTGGACGGTGCGGTCAACCTCTGCGCTTCGTCCGATGAGCGGATCGATTCGGCCCTGCTTGGCTTTTTCATTCAGGTTGACGGTGAATTGATCGAGCGCGCCTTCCTTCTTTTCCTTTTTGGATTTGGTGTCTTCGGGTTCTTCGCTTTTTTGCTCGCTGCCCTGAATTTGGCGCGGTTCGGCGAGTTTGCCGTCTTTGCCGATGCCGTGGCTGATGTATGAAACCGCGTCGAGCCGGCTCATATCCTGCTGCTGCAGGAAATACACCGCGTAACTTTCGCGTTCGGAAAATAACGCAACAAGAACATTTGCGCCGGTTACAACGTCTTTGCCGGAGCTTTGCACATGCAATATAGCCCGCTGGACGACGCGCTGAAACCCGCTTGTGGGTGACGGGTCAACCTTGCCTTCAACACGCAAGCTTTCCAGCTCGGTGTCGAGATAGGTCATTACGACGTCGGACAATTCGCCCAGATCGACGCCGCACGCCTGCATCACCTTGGCGGCATCGCTATCTTCGATCAGCGCAAGCAGAAGATGCTCCAGCGTGGCATATTCATGTGCGCGGTCACCGGCGTGCTTGAGCGCGTTGTGAAGCGTTGCTTCCAGCGATTCCGCAAATGATGGCATATATTGTTTCCTTAATCGTGGGTCGCCGAACTTACGTTCATTATATCGGTTTGGCCTTTTGCGCTTTCAACCGGCTTATTCAAGATAACGGCAAAAGCGTGAAAAATTCATAGACTGATTTCGGTTTTTCATTTCCGAAACAAGGCATCAGCGGCACTGCGGTGGCGGGTTGCAAAAGCAATTTTTCCTTCACAACGCACGATTTCCGATTTTAATATGCCTATCCGGGCCGCCAATTCGTCGACCGACAAAGGGTCAAGGTCCTGCCTGACCAATAGTGCCAGCGGATCGTCACGGCGGAGTGGTAAATTCTCGTCGCTTTCCATGTCGAGTAGTGTTGACTGGACTGTGGTTGCTGTCAATAAGTTCCGGTGGCTTCAGGGGTGTAATGGGGGACGGAATGGCAGATTTGCCACAGATGATGACGGCAATCGAGATTTCGGCGCCCGGTGGCCCTGAAGTCCTTGTGCCTTGCCAGCGTCCGGTTCCGGTTCCGGGACCGGGTGAAGTTTTGCTGAAGGTTGCTTATGCGGGCGTCAACCGGCCCGATGTTATCCAGCGAAAGGGGCTATACCCGCCGCCGCCCGGCGCGAGCGACTTGCCCGGCCTCGAAGTATCCGGAACTGTTGTCGCCGTCGGCAATGCTGTGGATCGGAACGAGATAGGGGCGATGTATTGCGCGCTGGTTTCGGGGGGCGGTTACGCCGAATATTGCGTTGCACGGCTCGACCAATGCTTGCCGGTGCCGGCATCGCTCGGTATGGCAGAAGCGGCAGCTTTGCCCGAAACCCTGTTTACCGTGTGGCATAATGTGTTCGAGCGCGCCTATGTATGCGAAGGTGAAACAATCCTGGTTCATGGCGGGACCAGTGGCATTGGCAGTATGGCGATCAAGCTTGGCAAATTGTTCGGGCTGCACGTTATTGTAACATGCGGTTCCGATGAAAAATGCAGCGCGGCCCTTGCCCTGGGGGCGGATCACGCGATCAATTATAGCGCCCTGGACTTCGTCGAAGAGGTCAAAAGACTTACCGGTGGGCAGGGCGCGCATATCGTGCTGGACATGGTCGCCGGCAGCTATGTCGCGCGCAATTTGCAATGCTTGCGCGACGATGGCCGTCATGTGACCATTGCGGTGCAGGGCGGGATGGTCGCCGAAATCAACATGGCACAGGTCATGATGCGCCGCCTGACGCTGACCGGATCAACATTGCGACCGCGTTCGGCGCAGTTCAAGGCGCTGCTCGCACAGGAAATCCAGGTTCATGCCTGGCCAATGGTCACCGATGGGCGGTTGCGTCCGGAAATGGACCGGGTTTTCCCGCTGTCGGACGCCGCCGCTGCCCACGCGCACATGGAATCAGGGGAGCATGTGGGCAAGATCGTTCTGGAAATTTAGCCTGCGGTTAGACTGTCCAACCAGACCTTCACGTCATTGGCGCTTTGTTCCGGCACTTCTTCCATCGGAATGTGGCCGACCTTGGGATAGATGACAAGCTTGGCGCCCGGTAAGGCATCAGCGAACCATTTGGCAGATTCTACGGGTATGAGATTGTCCTCTTCACCCCACATGATCATCACCGGGACCATGATCGCCGCCAGTCCCTCTTTCGACGCCTGCCGGTTATTATGCGGCAGGGCAAAGCGCTTCATCGTTGCCTCGCGATTGCCGGGGAACCGGTTCAGTTCCCAATAACGGTCGACCAGCGCATCATCGATTTTGGATTGCACTGACATCGACGTCTTGATGCTCGATTCAAACATGCTCCGTGGAGCAATAAAGCGGGTCAGTTCCTTGACCACCGGCATCCGCGCCAGCCGGAACCCGATGGGGATTTTACGCGCCTGCCATTGCGGCGCCCCCGCCGCATCGATCAACAGCACCGCGTCGGTTTTATCCGGATGGGCAAGGGCGAACATCCATGCTGTCCCGCCGCCCATCGAATTGCCACCTATAACCGCGGATTTGACCTTCAGTCGCGTCATCAACCGGTCAACAACATCAACAAAGACAGGATAATCATACACGCCGCCCGGATGTTTGCCGGTTAAACCGTGCCCCGGAAGATCCAGGCTGATGACACGATAATCTGCGCCTAAAATCTTCACCCAAGTTTCCCAAGTGTGCAGGGAGGCATTGGACCCGTGGATCAGCATGATCGTCCGGCCGTCGCGCACGCCCTCATCGCGATAATGGACCTTCAGGCCTGGCTGGAGGTCTACAAATTGTGATGCGCCATTGCCATATTTTGCTTTCATCGCCTTTGCATCGGTGTCGGGTGCATATCCCCAAAGAAACAGGCCCGTAAATGCAATCAGGATCATTATTCCCAAATATTTCAACAGCCGTTTCATAAGTTTCTCCCGCTTTTTCAGAATGAATGCACCCGAGTTGTTTCCGGCGCAAGTGTCATCGCGGATTGCGGCTTGCCGATTGCGGCAACTTGGCCTAAAGTCCCGGACAACATATTCAGGCCGCGCCGCAAGGTGCGGCCCTTATTATTGGAGCAATAAAAATGGCCACCCCTTTGATGCAGCACGCGACCGCCGCCTGGCTGGTCGATAACACCGCGCTCAGTTTCTCGCAAATTGCCGAGTTTTGCGGAATTCACATCCTCGAAGTGCAGGCTATGGCGGACGATATGACCGGCTCCAAATATACCGGCCGCGACCCTGTGCACGCCGGTGAACTTTCGATGGACGAAATCGAAAAAGGTCAGGCGGACGAAGATTATGTCCTGAAAATGTCGAAAGGGCCTGACCAGGTCCGCCGCACCAAAGGACCGCGCTATACCCCGGTGTCAAAGCGTCAGGACAAGCCGGACGGCATCGCATGGTTGCTGCGGAACCATCCTGAAATTTCCGATGGCGCGATATGCAAGCTGATCGGCACGACCCGTAACACCATTGCCGCCATCCGTGAGCGGAGCCACTGGAACATTGCGGAAATTCAGCCCAAGGATCCGGTGACTCTGGGCCTGACATCGCAGCGCGAACTAGACGCTATCGTCACACGCGCCGCGAAAAAGGCTGGCATTGATAACACCGCCATCGACGATGCGCGCCTTGGAACCGATCGCGAAGCATTGATCGAAGAGCTCCGCGCCGAACGTACCGAAGCCGCCCGCAAGGCCGAAGCCGCCCTGAACGGCGAAGACCCAGACGTGGCGAAACCCGAGCTGACGGCCTACACGCTGTTCAAAAAAACGGGCGAGTAAACTTTCTCCTTCCTCCGCCCGGGCCTCAAGGTTCGGCGGGCAAGGCAAGGGGACAGTCCCTGAAGGGACAGTCCCCGAGGGTGAATCTACGGGGACTGTCCCTTTAGGGACTGTCCCCAACATTCGACGCATAGGTTCTCACCGTCGAAGCCCTTCACCAACTGCGCCTAGGCCTGTTGGCTAAGGCTCCATATCCTCTCCCAACGGGAGAGGGGGTGTTCGGAATTCGATAATCCCACACCCGTCACCCTGAACTTGTTTCAGGGTCTATCGTGCAGCGGCTCCGTCGGTATAAGCTAAAAGCAACCGTGCGTCGCAGCATGGCTTGTCACTACAGGTGGGGTGAGGGCTTGCAAATGGACCCTGAAACAAGTTCAGGGTGACGGGCGCTTAATTGCAGTGCATTTACTTTCGCTCTATAACCTTCCCTAACGTCAGCATTGCTTTAACCGCGCAGTTAAGGCACGACGGTGGGATGGCCCCTAAAGCACCGCCCGCATATGATATGTCGCTTGTCGACCATGGATTTGAAGCCAAAGAGCTGAAAGGCCTGACCTATCCGTTGGGCGATCATGCGCCGGGATATGGCGAAATCTATCAGTTAGCGCCCGACCTTGGATGGACGCGGATGCCGGTTCCGGGGAATTTGTCGCATATCAATCTGTGGTTGCTCGATGATGATGCGCCGCAGGGCAATGGTTATGCGATTGCCGATACCGGCCTGTTCCTTCCCGATGTGGTCGATTACTGGAAATCGATGTTTGCAGGGGCGTTGTCGCAGCGGCAACTTACGCGGATCTTTGTGACCCATTTTCACCCCGACCATGTGGGTTGCGCCGGCTGGTTGGCCAACAAGTTCAAGGTTCCGGTCTGGATGAACCGCACCGAATGGTTATTGACGCGATTGCTGGTGAACGAACAGCTGGAACATCCCCCCGAAGACATTCTGCGCCGCCGGAAATTATACGGCTATGATGACGAGCGCCTCGATAAAATGCGAAAGGGCGGTTGGGGCAATTTTGCCCGTGCCGTATCGCGCTTGCCAAGTGGGCATCACAGGCTCGACGACGGCGCTGTCGTGCGGGTTGGCAATCGTGACTGGCAGATCTTGACCGGCGGTGGCCATACGCCGGAACATGCCTGTATGGTTGATCACCGCAATGGGGTGATCATCGCAGGCGACCAGATTTTGCCGCGCATCACTTCGAATGTGTCGATCATGGACAGCGAACCGGATGCCGATCCGTTGGCCGAATGGCTGGCGTCGATTGCAAAGTTCAGGGCTGCCTTGCCCGAGGATATGCTCGTTCTGCCTGCGCACGGCTTTCCGTTCAAAGGAATCCACACCCGTCTGGACCGATTGGCAGCGGGGCATCATGAACAGCTTGACCGGTTGGAAGCGGCGCTTCGGACCACCGAAATGCGCGCCGTCGATACATTCGGCCTGCTGTTTGGACGGCCGATCGATGACAGTATCTTCAGCCTCGCCGCCGGCGAAGCGATGGCGCATTTACGGTATCTCGAACGCGCGGGGCGTGCGACTTTGGAGGTCCGCGACGGCGTGGGCTGGTATAGTTCACAATAATATCGCATCGTGGGAATATGACAAACAGCATCTGGCAAACGCATTATCTCCACCCGTCAAAATGGGACCAGCATTTTGCGCCGCTGGCCATGCACGATATGTTTTTCCAGTCGGCCGAACGCATGGGCAAGGCGGCTTTGGCCGATTTCATGGGCCGCAAATACAGCTATGCCGAAATGGCCGAAAACGTCCGGCGCGTGGCCAAAGGCCTGCAGGACAAAGGGATAGGGAAGGGCGACCATATCGGTCTGTTCCTGCCCAATGTGCCGCATTATATCGCTGCTTATTATGGCGCGCTTGCCGCAGGGGCGACGGTGGTCAATTTTTCCCCGCTCTATTCGGTGGATGAATTGGCGCATCAGGTGGCCGACAGCGGTACGTCGATCCTGTTCACGGTGTCGGCTGCGGCGCTTTTGCCAACCGCGATCAAGGTGTTGGACAACAGCAGTTTGAAGGAACTGGTCGTGGGCAGCGTGGCCGAAGCCTTGCCACGCGCCAAAAGCTGGGCCTATCGCCTGTTCAAGCGCAAGGATATCGCAGCTATTCCGGCCGACGATCGCATCACATCCTATGCAGACCTGACTGCAAATGGCGGGGATTATGCGGTTCAGCCCTGCGATCCTGAAAAGGACATTGCCCAGTTGCAATATACAGGCGGTACGACCGGCGTGCCCAAGGGCGCGATGTTGAGCCACCAGAATATCACCGCCAATGCGCGGCAGATCAACATGCTGGACCCGCATAGCCGAATCAACATGCCGGACAATCCCGCAGAAGACCGCATATTGGGCGTACTGCCATTCTTTCATGTTTTTGCGAACGCGACTGTTTTGAACCGGACCATTTTCAATGGCGGCGAAATCGTGATGTTGCCACGCTTCGAAGCGAAAGCGGCGCTGGCGGCGGTGAACCGGACCCATGTGACATCGCTGCCCGGTGTGCCGACCATGTATCAGGCCCTGCTTGACTGTCCCGATATCGCAAAAACCAATTTTACCAGCCTGCGTGCCTGCATTTCCGGCGGGGCACCTTTGGCTGCCGAGTTGAAAGCCCGCTTTGAAGAGCGCAGCGGTGCCGTCGTAATCGAAGGCTATGGCCTGACCGAAAGCTCCGGCGTGGTCTCCTGTAACCCCTATGAGGGGCTGAATAAGCTTGGCAGCATCGGACAGCCTATTCCGGGCACCGATGTGAAGTTGCTCGACAAGGAAGACCCGACCAAGCCCGCACCACCGGGCGAGCCGGGCGAGTTGGTCTTTGCAGGGCCACAGGTCATGTGCGGCTATTGGAAACGGCCCGATGCCGATGCCGAAGTGTTTGTCGGCAAATATCTGCGCACCGGCGATGTGGCGACAATCGATGAGGATGGCTTCATCCATATTGTCGACCGCCTGAAAGACATGATCGCGGTCGGCGGGTTCAAGGTTTTCCCCAGCCAGGTCGAAGATGTGCTCTACAAACATCCAGCGGTAAAAGAGGCGCTCGTGATCGGCGTGCCCGACGCCTATCACGGCGAAATGCCGCGCGCATTCGTAACATTGCAAGACGGTGCCACGGAAGATGGCGCGGCGCTGATGACATGGCTGAACCCGCAATTGGGCAAGCATGAGCGGGTGCAGGCCGTTGTGGTGCGCGACGCTTTGCCCAAGACGATGATTGGGAAGCTGGACCGGAAGGCCTTGCGGGCGGAGATTGGGTGTTAGGTTTTTTAGCTAGAAGGAAGAAGGGCTAGAAGGAAGAAGGCGTTGGTGTGGGCGTTCGGCGCCGCTCGATATTTGCGGCGTTACCTCTCCTAATTTGTTACCCTGAACCATCCTAATTCGTCACCCTGAACTTGTTTCACCTCCGGTGACTTCGTTTCAGGGTCCATTTTTCAGATTTTGTCCACCAAATCTTTGCGAAGCCAAACAACTCCGAACGGTTGCTTTGTTCTATACCAGATGGTCGTTGCTTCACGATAGACCCTGAAACAAGTTCAGGGTGACGGTGTTGGGAAAACGTCATGGCGTTGGCAAGAATGGTGACGGTGATTGTAGGAAATTGGTTGCAATTCAATTGCATCCGTTAAGGCCAAAACCCACGCCTTCTTCCTCTTAGCCCTTCTTCCTTCTAGCTAAATATCTTCGGCCAAAAAATCCCGCAGACGATTTTCCATAGCAATCCCCAAAACTTCCCCATAATCCACGCTGGTGTCCAACCCCGACGCCCCGCAACCTGTCCGCAAGATCATCCATGTCGATATGGATGCCTTTTTTGCGAGCGTGGAGCAGCGGGATAATCCGGAATTGCGCGGTAAACCCGTTGCGGTCGGCGGGTCGTCCAAACGGGGCGTGGTGGCGGCGGCGAGTTATGAGGCGCGGGCCTTTGGTGTGCGTTCGGCCATGCCCTCGGTTACGGCGCAGCGGCAATGTCCTGACCTGATTTTTGTAAAGCCCCGCTTTGAAGCTTATCGCATGGTATCGCGGCAAATCCGGGACATTTTTGCGCGGCACACCGATCTTATCCAGCCTTTGTCGCTGGATGAGGCCTATCTGGATGTGACGCAGGACAAGCAGGGCATCGGCTCGGCAGTCAAGATTGCCAAGGCGATCCGTGCTGCCATCCGCGCCGAGACTGGCCTGACGGCGAGCGCGGGGGTCAGTTATAACAAGTTTATCGCCAAGCTTGCGAGTGACCAGAACAAACCCGATGGATTGTGCGTTATTTTACCTGAGCAGGGTGCGGAATTTGTGGCCGGCCTGCCGGTACGGCGCTTTCATGGCGTGGGGCCGCGCACGGCGGAGAAGATGGCAAAGCTTGGCGTGCATACCGGCGCCGACCTCGCGCAAAAGGACGCCGCATGGCTGGCGCATCATTTCGGAAGTTGGGGCAGCCATTTGTTCAAGGCGGCGCGGGGGATTGATGACCGGCCGGTCAACGCCAACAGCGTCCGCAAATCCTTGGGCGGAGAGCTGACCTATTTTGACGACAAGCGCAGCGAGGATGAGCTGCGCGAGGCGTTGGACGAGATTATCGATATCGTGTGGGACCGGATCGAACGCTATCAGGCTAGGGGCAAGACATTGGTGTTGAAGGCCCGCTATTCGGATTTCCGCACCATCACCCGGTCGCGCACTGTGCCGCATATATTAGCCGACCGCGCGGAATTTGCGCAATTGGGCCATGCGTTGCTGGACCAGATATTGCCGGCAGAAATGGGCGTCCGGTTGCTCGGATTGACACTGTCCGGGCTGGTCGGTGATGCCGGTGATGCAGAAGATGCGACAGGGCAGGGCCGATTTGCGTTCGACGGCATTGAAGATTGAAGATATTCGCCATATATCAAAAAACTGTTGTGCTCATATAATACAGGAACCCCCCCATGGCCCGCCCCCAAACCGATATCGAGGCTGGAAAAGCCGAATTGCTGAACGTCGTTGATGATCTGGTCCGGCAACGCGGCGCGGTCGATATTTCGATGACCGATCTTGCCGCAGCAGCAGGAATGTCGCCGTCTAACCTCTACCGCTTTTTCGACAGCAAAGAGGCATTGCTGGAGGCGGTGGCGGAGCGGTTCTTTGAAGACAAGAGCAAGATCATGGTCGAAGTGACCGAATCCGATCTTCCTGTCCGCGAAAAAATGTACCAGTTTTTTGCGCGGCGGTTTTTGGTGATGGTCCAGAAGTACGAAGCTGAGCCAGACCTGCTGAAAAGCTATCTCGAAATCGGTCAGCAACATTTCGAAGTCGTGCGCGGCTATGTCGATCTTGGTGATCATTATCTATCGCTGATCGTTGCCGAGGCGATGGAGCAAGGCTATTTTCAGGGTCTGTCGATTGACGAAACCGTGTCGCTCGTCAATCAGATGGCCCAATGCTACACCAATCCTGAGTCCATCATCTATATAGGAACGACCAAATTAAAGGTCGAAAAATTGGCCCAAATCGTCGATACGATGTTCAACGGATTAGGCGCGCAAGCTTCAGCCGAGTCAAAAAGAGAACAGCACATTAAAATAGTATCCTGAAATACTTCATATTTTTAAAAACCGGCGGTAGAGCGGCCATGACTAAAATTAACAACCGCATCACCCGGTTATTAGGTGTGGAATATCCTGTTGTTCAGGCTCCGATGGGCTGGATCGCCCGGGCTCAATTGGCATCTGCGGTGTCAAACGCCGGTGGATTGGGAATAATCGAAACATCGTCAGGCCAACTCGAAGAAGTGCGCGCCGAAATCGTCAAGATGCGGGAGCTGACCGATAAGCCTTTTGGTGTCAACATCGCCCAAGCCTTTGTCCGCGATCCCGGAATAGTGAATTTCGTGGTCGATCAGGGTGTGAAATTTGTGACGACTTCAGCGGGGGACCCCAACAAATATTGCGGCCCGTTGAAAGCGGCTGGTCTGACCGTGTTCCATGTTGTTCCGACTTTAGCCGGCGCTTTGAAAGCGATTGATGCTGGAGTCGATGGTCTGGTGGTCGAGGGTGGCGAAGGCGGCGGGTTCAAGAATCCCAAAGATGTGGCGCTTATGGTGCTGTTGCCGCTCATCCGCAGCAAAGTCGAAGTGCCCATCATTGCGGCAGGCGGCATATTATGCGGCCGTACAATGGCAGCCGCTTTTGCCCTTGGTGCCGAGGGCGTGCAAATGGGAACGCGTATGGTCAGCGCAGCGGAATCGCCAGTGCACCAGAATTGGAAAGACGCCATCATAACCGCCAAGGAAACCGATACGCTGTTCCTGAACCGGCACGGCCCGGGACCTGCATTACGTGCGCTGCGGACGGAGCGGACGACGAAGCTCGACCTGGAACCGAGCGATAACATCATGGGCGAAATGCGCGGAGTTCTCGATCTTTATTTCGGCGGTGATATGGAGGCTGCCATTGCACTCTCAGGTCAGGTGGCCGGGCGCATTGACGAGGTCAAGCCCGCCAAACAGATTATAGACGAAGTGATTGCCGATTTTCACGACATCATGGGGCAGATGGCAAAAGCCTATTTATAGGACGAATATTGGACGCAGTACTTGAAGATTTTCTAAGCGATCCCGCGGCCGACCTGTCGGCGCTACACGACGTCGCTCGGATCAAGAAAATTCTCGAAAACTGCGCACAAGAAGGTCGCGCGATCAGCTACTCCGAGCTTCTGTTGACCCTCGGCTTCCGCTTCACCCGCCCTAAAATGCGCGCAGTTTGCAAGACGCTCGACCGGATCGACATGCTAACAGCGCAAGAAGGCGCACCTGCGCTGGCGGTGCTGGTGGTCCGCGAAGGCGATGGACTGCCGGGGCAAGGTTGGTGGACCGGCCGGACCGATTATCAAGGCCAATGGACCGGATCGGAGGCGCAGGCGCACATCGCCGAGTTGCAAAGTAAGGTCTTCGCTTTCTGGAAGGGACGCAACGGATGACCGAGGTTTTCGCTGCAACACTGCTGCAATTTGTGAGGCGCAATCTGGGAGGAGACGGTTCGATAGACGATCTCAGGCGTCTGTCCGGCGGTGCCAATATGGAAAGCTGGTCTTTTGATTATGCCGGCCAAGGCTATGTCCTGCGCCGTTCACCATCGGCTGACTTGACGGCGGGGCGTGCCTATGGCCATGATGTCGAAGCCGCCTTGGTGCGTGCTGCCTTTGCCGCCGGAGTGAAAGCACCTGAAATAGTGGCAGAGATTGAATCGTGCGATGATTTGGGTGCTGGCTATCTGATGCGGCGCGTCGATGCCGAGGTTAATCCCGCCACGATCCTCAAAGATCCACCCCCGCAATTGCTTGCTGATCTTGCCCGCGAACTGGCATTGATCCACAATGTGGCGCGGGACATTTTGCCAGAGTTGCCAGCGACAAGCGGGCAAAGCCTGTTGGCAGAACTCAAGGCGCGGTTTTTTGGCTTTGGCGGTGACCGGCCTGTCATGGCGCTCGCTTTGCGCTGGCTTGAGGATCAATGTCCGGTGGATGTCGACCCGGTGCTGTTGCATGGTGATTTCCGAATGGGCAACATCATGGTGGATACACACGGTCTTGCGGCGGTACTTGATTGGGAACTCGCGCATTTGGGTGACCGGCATCAGGATTTGGCATTTGGCTGCATTAACAGCTGGCGTTTTGGCCAAATTGATCGCCCGGCTTTCGGTCTCGGCCAGATAGAGGTTTTTTGGGCAGAATATGAAGCCGCCAGCGGTGTTACCGTTGATCCTGAACGGTTTCGCTGGTGGCTGGTCTATGCGACTTTGTGGTGGGGGATGTGCTGCCTTCAGATGGCGGATATCTGGCGCAGTGGACTAGACTCCGGATTGGAGCGCGCGGTGATTGGCAGACGCGCTTCGGAAACCGAAGTGGATCTGTTGCTGCTTCTGGAACTCGACGCGCCCGCAGCAGAGCGTAGCACTGTCACGATCCCTTCCACCACCGCAGTCCGACGCACCGGTGAACCATCCGTGTTTGAAATGCTGGAAGCGATCACAGGTTGGATTGAAAACGAGGTCAAGCCAAAGGCGCAGAGCAGAGACCGGTTCATGGCCTCGGTCGCGCTAAATGCATTGGGTATGTTGAAGCGGGAATCTGAGCATCAGACCACATTATATGACAAAACCCTGTCCGACGACCTGCTCGCTGGGCGAAAGTCATTGGCGACACCTGGTTTGCTTGCCCAGTTAAAGCAACAATCGATGCAGAAATTGCGGGTTGACCAGCCGAAATATTCGGCTCTCGCCAAGGCAATCGAGCTTTGGATTTAATTGTGCAATTAAATCTTCTTGAAAAGCATGGCACGCCCTGTCAATTCGTCCACTACCATTTGGGATCTATGGGATTGCGAAATCGGCGGGGGGCTGAAAATCTGCCTCATTTTCTGCAGTTTTCGCGGCACGGGAGAGAGTAAATGTTATTCGCGATTCCAAAGGAAATCACTGACTATCTCACCATTCTCGATGAATTTATCGAACGCGAAATCAAGCCGATTGAAAGCCGCGACGACAATATCCGCTTTTTCGATCATCGCCGTGAACATGCCCGGACCGATTGGGACAATGGCGGTCTTCCGCGTCCCGATTGGTGGGCGTTATTGGCCGAAATGCGGCAGGTTGCCGACCGGGCAGGCCATTATCGCTATGCCATTCCGAAAGAATATGGAGGTCAAGAAGGCAGCAATTTGGCGATGGCAGTCATCCGGCATCATCTGGCGCACAAGGGGCTTGGATTGCACAATGACCTTCAAAACGAGAGCAGTATTGTCGGCAATCTGGTTCAGGTGTTGATGCTTCGGGATTTTGGAACCGAACAACAAAAGCGCGATTTTATCCCGCTTATGCTCGAAGGCAAAATGGGATGGAGTTTCGGTTTAACCGAAGAGCATCATGGCAGCGATGCAACCCATATGGATACGCGGGCGGTGCCGGAAGTACGAGATGGCGTGGCCGGATATCGTATAAATGGCAACAAGATGTGGACGACAGGCTTGCCCTACACGTCGCATGTCATGACATTCGCGCGGACGAGTGGAGAGAATGGGAAAGCAAAAGGGATTACCTGCTTTGTTGTACCTACAGATGCTGCGGGGTTTGAAATCGGCGAATATCTATGGACGTTCAATATGCCAACCGATCACCCTAAGGTGAGATATAAAGACGTTTGGGTCCCCGAAAGTGCAATATTGGGGGAATTGGACAATGGCCTCGCCGTCGCGCAGCATTTCGTTCACGAAAATCGCATCCGTCAAGCCGCGTCTTCACTCGGCGCGGCGCAATATTGTATCGACGAGGCGGTGCAATATGCGCGGGAGCGCAAGCCATTTGGCAAGCCGCTTGCGGTAAACCAAGGCATCCAGTTTCCTTTGGTCGAGTTGCAAACCGATGCGGAAATGCTGCGATTACTAATTTATAAAACCGCTGCAGAGATGGACACCATGTCCAAACCGGAAGTAGCCGTTCGACTGTCAGACAAGGTCAGCATGTGCAATTACAAGGCCAACCGTCTGGTATGCAATGCCGCCGATTTCGCTATGCAGGTTCATGGTGGTCTTGGGTATTCGCGGCACAAACCATTTGAGCATATTTACCGCCACCATCGGCGCTATCGCATTACCGAAGGCGCTGAGGAGATACAGATGCGTAAGGTTGCCGGGCATATGTTCGGGTTTATGGGTTAGGGGCAATATGCAACAGGCACAGGATTTTTACGACGAATGTACAGCGCTCTTCGCACTGCTTGAACCGCTTTCTGATGGAGAATTTGAAACCGGAACCTTGTTCAAGGGATGGACGATCAACAACATCCTGCGCCATTTGCACGTGTGGAATATCGCTGCGGATCTGTCGCTTGAGGATGAGGCTGGCTTTACGGAATTTTTGCAACAAATGGTCGCTGGTATTCGCGATGGGCGGCTGCCGGATTTTGAATCGACTTATCTTGCGGGGCTTTCGGGGCAACAACTGCGGCAGACATGGATCGCACAAGCGCAGATCATGACGGAGCATTTTGCGGCGGCAGAGCCAAAGCAGCGCTTGAAATGGGTCGGCCCGGATATGAGCGCCCTCAGTTCCATAACCGCGCGCCTTATGGAAACATGGGCTCATGGCCAAGCGATCTACGATGTGTTGGGTGCCGTGCGCCAAGACGGTGATCGGATCAGCAACATCGTGCGCCTTGGGGTGAATACTTGGGGCTGGACTTGGAAAAACCGACGAATGGAACCGCCCGGGCCTATGCCGCATTTGCAACTGAAGGCTCCATCAGGCGCTCTTTGGGAATATGGCGACGTATCTGAGAGCGGTCTGATTGAAGGCAGCGCAACAGAATTCTGTCAAGTGGTCACCCAATGCCGCAATATCGCCGACACCGATTTAAGAGTCATCGGTGATGTTGCAAAACAATGGATGGTGGTCGCACAATGCTTCGCCGGGCCGCCCCAAGATCCACCAAGGGCTGGTGTGCGCTTTCGAAAATCCAATTTGAACGACGGCAAAATCTTCAAGGATGAATAATGATTCCCCTGTGCGGGTCAGTCCGTCCCTCCAGCGTTTCGACAAAGCTCTTTGCGGCATTGTCGAGGCCTTGGCGCTTGTCCAAAGCGACGACGCCGTCGACGGCTCCCAAAAAGCTTTTCCAGCTTTTGGCGACTGCTTCACCGAAAGCTTTGGGACCCAGTTCCTGTATGGAAGCCACAGCATGATCGGGCGCGAAAAACAGGATTGGTTTTGGCCCAGCCATTTCGCCGTTGCCGCCAAGGCCGCGCGCCTCGACATGGGTCGCACCAACCAGACAGCTATATTTCAATTGGTTTCCAAGCACGGCATGGATTTCATGGAGCAATTGGCTGTTACCCGCAAAATCAACCGAAACCGAAGGTTCCTGCGGCAGTTGTGCGACATCTTCATAGGCAAGTACCTGGTCATAAAGTCCGCTTTTTTCGACAAATGCGAAATTGCCGTTGGAGGTCAGGCCGATACGTTTAATGTCCGGGGACATGTCTTTGGCGACACTGGCCAAGCCCATCGACGTCTTGGACGATGCGCTTGTCATGATGAGATTTTGTGCACCAAACCATGTTTCGCGGCGGAACATGGACTCAATCAGAAATCCTGTCTTAAACAACGGGCCGAACAACATGCGTTCTGCTTCTTTGGACGGATCATGTTCCGGATCCGCGTTCAGGCGGCTATATTGATTGTAAATCGGGCTCATAGGCTGACGGTGTGCAGCCATATCGGTAAAGCCCCCCTGGCTTATCTTGCCGGGCACAACATCAAGATGGGTCCCCATCGGCAAATAGCCGTAAATGCGCTCGCCAATTGCGATTTCGGGATGGCGCGAAGCCTCTACGATTGCGTGCCCCCACATCGGTACAATCCCAAAATCACCCTGAGCCGGGAAAAAGTTCCAATATCCAAACAAATCGCCGATAACGGCATAGGTAATATTGTTCGCAGTTACAGAGAAGCTCTCAATCCTCAACCGCACTTCGCCATCGCCCAGCAATGGTAAGTCCTCGTCATGAACAAC
Organism: Sphingorhabdus sp.; assembly: GCF_046154385.1. Taxonomy (GTDB): domain Bacteria; phylum Pseudomonadota; class Alphaproteobacteria; order Sphingomonadales; family Sphingomonadaceae; genus Sphingorhabdus_B. Next base: position 222,983 of record NZ_JBJXFW010000045.1, read on the forward strand.
AATGTTACCAAGTTCCGCCTTTTTAACCCAAACTGTCGACGCCATAATGTCTCTCCTATTGGGCGAACCTTAGTTGGACATATATGGGCTTTCAATGCTCGACGTTGCAAATGGTCATATAAAAATATACCAAATTTACGTGGCGTTACCGATCTGTCGTGCCTTCAATCACATATAGTTGTGATAACGTCTTTGACAATCACATTGTAATGTGAATATATGCGAATCATGTCTATGCAACTTATCACAAAACTTCGCTCTCTCGTCCATGAAGGTGGATTATCCCGTTCAGGCTTGGCCCGCGCCGCTGGCCTTCATGCCAACACCTTGCGCGACCTGGACCAGCCCGATTGGAACCCGACGGCAGAGACGCTACGTAAGCTGGAAAGCTATTTGTTTGCGAATGACGACACACCGGCGCTTGTCCCGATTGAAGAAATTATCGAAGAAGCGCGCAATGGCCGCATGTACATATTGGTCGACGACGAAGATCGGGAAAATGAGGGTGATTTGATAATCCCGGCGCAAATGGCGACACCTGATGCTGTCAACTTCATGGCGACCCACGGGCGCGGCTTGATATGCCTTACTTTGACTAAGGATCGGGTCGATCAACTGGGCCTGGATTTGATGAGCCGTGCGAATGGAACACGGCACGAAACGGCATTCACGACGTCGATCGAAGCGCGCGAAGGTGTCACCACCGGGATTAGCGCCGCCGATCGTGCGCGGACTGTGTCCGTCGCAATTGATGCTTCAAAAGGCCGTGATGATATTGTGACTCCGGGACATGTGTTTCCGTTGATCGCCCGTGACGGCGGGGTGCTGGTCAGGGCAGGGCATACCGAGGCTGGATGCGATATTTCGCGTCTTGCGGGACTGAACCCTTCCAGCGTCATCTGCGAAATCATGAAAGATGACGGCACCATGGCGCGGATGGATGATCTTGTGTCGTTCGCACGGCTTCACGGCTTGAAAATGGGCACGATCAGGGACCTGATCGCTTACCGCCGCAAGCATGACCACTTGGTCGAAAAGCGCGCCGAAATGAAATTCAATAGCCGTTGGGGTGGCGAATGGACGGCGATGACCTTCTATAACAAAGCGACCGGCGACGAGACCATGGCGCTGGTCAAGGGCCGTGTAGACCCTGAAAAACCTACTTTGGTGCGTATGCACACCATGTCGATGTTCGTGGATGTCTTCGGGGAAGAAAACGAACGGGCCGGGCTTTTGTCACGGTCAATGGAAGCGATCGCCGCCGAAGGCGCTGGCGTCGTTGTCGTGATCAATAAACCAATGAAAGGCATTGTGACGCGATTCATGCAATTGCGTGCCGAAGGCAAGCAGGCGGGCGCTCCTGAAGTCGAAGAATTACGCGATTATGGCGGCGGTGCACAAATTCTCACGGAATTGGGTGTACAGGATATGATCCTGCTCACAAATACACATCACACACTGGTGGGGCTGGAAGGCTATGGTCTTTCCATCGTAGGTGAACGGCCCATACCGGGTACCGGAGGCGAATAATGGCTAAGTTCCTGATAGTTGAAGCGCGTTTTTATGACCATTTGAACGATATGCTGGTCGCTGGAGCGAAGGCAGTTTTGAAGGCCGCGGGGCACGAAGTTGAAGTTATCACGGTTCCCGGTGCATTGGAACTGCCTGGTACAATCGCGATGGCCGCCGAAAGCCAGCAATATGACGGCTTTGTCGCCATTGGAGTCGTGATCCGCGGCGAAACCTATCACTTTGAAATCGTGGCTGGCGAAAGTGCGCGCGGAATCATGGCGCTGACAATGGACGGCATCGCTATCGGCAATGGCATTTTGACCGTCGAAAATGAAGAGCAGGCGCTGGTGCGCGCGGATCCCAAGCAAAAGGACAAGGGCGGAGAGGCTGCAAAAGCGGCGCTTGCTCTCTACGAACTGCAAGGGCGCTTTGCGTAATTTAGTTTCAATTGCACCAAATTTTCTGGCAGGGTAGGCCGTGTTATGACCGCACCTGTTTTACCCAGCCAAATCAATCCAGACGCCGATGAATTTCGAAAGCGCAGTACGCATAACCGGGCGTTGCGCGACGAACTTTGGGCCAAGGTCGCAAAAGCCGCGCTGGGCGGGAACGAAAAGTCGCGTGAACGCCATACTTCGCGCGGCAAGTTGCTTCCGCGCGAACGTGTTGAACGCTTGCTCGATCCCGGTTCACCCTTCCTCGAAATCGGCCAGCTCGCTGCTTGCGATCTCTACGACGGAGAAGTTCCAGGCGCTGGCCTGATCACCGGCATAGGCCGCGTCTCGGGCCGCCAGTGCATGATCGTGTGCAACGACGCTACGGTTAAGGGTGGCACCTATTACCCGATGACCGTCAAAAAGCATCTGCGCGCGCAAGAAATTGCCGAGGCCAACCGCCTGCCTTGCATCTATCTGGTTGACAGTGGCGGCGCGAATTTGCCGCATCAGGACGAGGTTTTCCCCGACCGCGACCATTTCGGTCGCATCTTCTTCAACCAAGCGAACATGAGCGCCAAGGGCATCCCGCAAATCGCCTGCGTCATGGGCAGTTGCACTGCGGGCGGTGCCTATGTTCCCGCAATGTCCGACGAGAGCGTCATCGTCCGCAATCAGGGCACGATCTTCCTCGCTGGCCCGCCCTTGGTAAAGGCCGCGACGGGGGAAGAAATCAGCGCCGAGGATCTGGGCGGCGGCGACTTACATGGCCGCAAGTCGGGCGTGGTCGATCATGTTGCCGAGAATGACGAACATGCGCTGACCATCGTGCGCGATATTGTCAGCCATTTGGGCCCCATCCACAAACTCGACATCGACCTTAAAGATCCCCGCCCGCCAAAATATGACGCAAAAGAACTCTACGGCGTCATCCCCGACGACGTCCGCGCGCCTTATGACGTGCACGAAGTGATCGCGCGCATCGTCGACGGTAGCGAGTTTCACGAATTCAAGGCGCTCTATGGTAGCACGCTCGTCTGCGGTTTTGCCCATATCTGGGGGCAACCCGTCGCGATCCTCGCCAATAACGGCGTGCTGTTTAGCGAAAGCGCGGTCAAAGGCGCGCATTTCATCGAACTCGCCTGCCAGCGGCGAATACCGCTCTTGTTCCTCCAGAACATCAGCGGCTTCATGGTCGGCGGCAAATATGAGGCGGAGGGGATCGCCAAGCATGGCGCGAAACTCGTCACGGCAGTCGCCACCGCGAGCGTGCCCAAGATCACCGTGCTGATCGGCGGCAGCTTCGGCGCGGGCAATTATGGTATGTGCGGGCGGGCTTATTCGCCGCGCTTTCTGTTCACCTGGCCCAACGCGCGGATCAGCGTGATGGGCGGCGAACAGGCGGCGAGCGTGCTGGCTACTGTGCATCGCGATGCGGCGGGATGGACGGCGGAGGAGGCGGAGGCGTTCAAGGCCCCGATCCGCCAGAAGTATGAGGATGAAGGGAATCCGTACTACGCGACGGCCCGGCTGTGGGATGATGGAATTATCGACCCGGTGCAGACGCGGGATGTGTTGGGGTTAGCGTTGGGGGCTTGTGCGGGTGCGCCGGGTGGGACGACCGAATTCGGGGTATTCCGGATGTGAGTATGGACATTTCGCCCGACCAGGAAGCCAAACGCATTCTGCTAGGCCTAGCCGTTTTTTTCACTACCGTGATGGCTATCAAAGTTGGCATACTAATAGCGTTCGGCTGGCTCTTTCTTTAGTGATAAGTTTTGCACTAGGAATATGGCTAAAGACGGCTGTAGATGTTGGAATCGACAATTTCTTTATAGAAGCCGTTTGCGCTCTTTTATCGCTTGCTTTCCTTCTTATGGCAGCAATTATTGGCCTGGCAGCAATCGCATCTACGTTCTCGCTGATCGAATCGGCATTGGATGTCTTCGTGAGCAGCGGTGGACCACCACCTGAAAATTATAGATATTGAGATGACCCAATCCCTCGTCATCACGCACCAGAGCGAAAATGCCAACCGGATCATCCGCCCCCAAATCCTACCCGGAACGGGGAGGGGGACCAAGCGAAGCATGGGGGAGGGGCACAGGAGGGGACGCGCTGTGGTGAGAGATGACGCTCAACCGAGAGTGCCCCTCCCCCAGCTTCGCTGGTCCCCCTCCCCCGTTGGGAGAGGAACATGATCACCGGCCCTCCGCGCTCCGTCAAACTGGCGCGCAAATTGCGGGCAGAAATGAGCCTGCCGGAGGTCATTCTGTGGCGCGAACTTCGCAAGCGACCCGGCGACCTCAAATTCCGGCGACAACATCCAGCGGGCGTCTATGTCCTGGATTTCTATTGTGCCGCAGCCAGTCTGGCGATCGAGGTCGATGGTATGGCGCATGATGGGCACGACGCCGACAGACGCGATGCGGCGCGGACGGCGTTTTTGAAATCGCAGCATGTGGCGACGATGCGCGTTCCGGCTCAGGCGGTATTGGATAGTCTGGAAGCCACGGTCGCGCGCATTGTCGAGGTTTGCGAGGAGAGGGGGGAGCGGTTGAGGGAGCGGCGGGAGCTCACGAAAGTGCCCCTCCACCATCCTTCGGATGGTCCCCCTCCCCGTTCCGGGGAGGTTCTGTGAGCCGCGCCACTCCCTCCAAACCCCTCATCCTCCTCGGCGTCGCCATCGCCATCATCGGCAACGCCCTGTTCGCCTTCTCGCAACTCGAACCCGACGCCAGCATCCCCGCCCGCCTGCTCCGCGAGGGCACGGCGTGGCTGCTGCTGGCGGTCGTCGTCGGCTACGCCCTACGCATCGAAAAACTCCCCGCAACCTCCCTCGGCCTATGCCCCTTCAGCTGGAAGCAAACCCAATTACCCGGCCTCGCCGCAGGCATCGCCCTCACGCTATTCGCGGGAGCGGCGGTATATATTGCGCAAACCGTCTTCCATCTCGAAGCCGACAACCACCTCATATCCATGCTCGCCGGTATGCCATGGTGGATGCTGGTCCTGCTCTCCCTGCGCGCGGGTTTCGTCGAGGAAATCCTCTTCCGCGGCTATTTGCTTGACCGGCTGACCCGGCTGAGCGGACGCCGGTGGATCGGAATAGTCGGCTCGATCGCGCTGTTCACCGCGATGCATTTCGGCGGTTGGCAAGCGGGCCAGCTCATCCTCGTCGCGCTGGCCGGCACCCTGTTCACCGCGCTCTATCTGTGGAAACGAAACATCATGATTTGCGTTATCGCGCATTTCACGGTCGATCTGATCGCCGCTTTGGCCATAACCGCGAATGCGCAATCCTGAACGAAGATTTCGCTGTCCTACATGCGAAAATCGCTGATATCATCGCAGTATGACCCAACCCGCCACCCCCG
>NZ_JBJXFW010000048.1:0-144631 GCF_046154385.1 Sphingorhabdus sp.
GGCGTGAAAGCCGCCTCCGCCACGCAGATTCGCGAAGTTGCAGGTACGGGAATTTTTGCAACAGTAGATGGGCAGGCTGTATCGCTTGGCCGGACCGATCATAACATGTCACACGACGGCCTGGCGACAGTGTTGCAGGTTGATGCCCGTGATGCCTTTGTCGTGCATCTGTCCGACCAGTTGCGGCCAGAGGCGGCGGCCACGTTGCAGGCGTTGAACCGGCTGGGCATTGCCTCATCGATTCTTTCAGGCGACCGCGCGGAATCGGTGGCCCCGATTGCACGGGCTTTGGCAATGACAGCGCAGACATCCATGCAACCTCAGGACAAGCTGGATGCAATCGCACGGCAAACAGCGGCCGGGCACAAAGTCTTGATGGTGGGTGACGGCTTGAATGACGGCCCTGCGCTTGCCGCTGGCTACGCTTCTATCGCGCCCGCTTCCGCCAGCGATGCAGGCCAGAATGCCGCTGATGTGGTGTTCATGGGGGACGCCCTCAGCCCCGTCGCCACGGCAATCCGCGCTGCTCGAAAAACGCAAAAGATTGTACGGCAGAATTTCATTTTGGCGATTGGCTATAATATTCTTGCCGTCCCGCTTGCCATAGCCGGGACAGTTACGCCTTTGATTGCGGCAGCGGCGATGTCGGGTTCCTCGCTTTTGGTAGTTGCAAATGCCCTTCGCCTCAAAAATGCGGCCAGCGGCCGATGACAGGGCTCGCCTTCCTGATCCCCGTTGCATTAGGACTCGGTCTGCTGGGCCTTGCGGGGTTTTTCTGGTCGATCAAAAATGGCCAGTTTGACGACGCCGATGGCGCCGCTATGCGCATTTTGATCGAGGATGAAGACAACGAATGAGGCGAGTTGTCGGCCTGTTCGCAATCCTGATTTTGACCCTGCCGCCAGTGCCGGCACAGGGTAAATCGATCATGGTAGGAGTTTGCGGTAAAGGGGATATTCGCGTGTCAATTCCGTTCAAACAACCGCTGCCCGGCGAAGGAGGAAATCACGGCTGCTGCCAAAAAGGGTGTCACGCCGCCAGCGAACGTAAGAAAAAGACAGATGGCACGAACGAAGACGATTGCTGCTGATAAAATGAAAGCGGCGCCTCCCCCCGGAGACGCCGCCCAATGCATGGTGAATTCCGCTGACTCTCAAAAACGGAAACCCAAGCCAACCCCTACAATGAACGGATTAAGATTGATTTTCACCCGCTGTGTTCCAATGGCGGTGGTCGCCAAGCGTGCCGTGGTATCCATATCGATATATTTGACGTCAAAGTTCAAAAATAACTTCTCGTTCAAATCAATGTCGACCCCCGCTTGCGCGGCCCAACCAAAGCTGTTTTTCAAATTGACGTCGGTCTGGCCAACGGCCGTTTCCAATCCGGTAGACGCCTTTTCGGAATAGAAGATCGTATAATTGACCCCTGCCCCGACATAAGGCCGCACATTGGCTTCGGGTGTGAAATGATATTGCACCGTCAACGTAGGCGGCAATACCCACGTCGACGCCAGCTTGCCAATGCCGCCGGTGGTCCCTGTGGTACCGGATGCATTATGCTTGGTTGTCGCCGCAATCAGTTCCAGCCCGACATTGTTTGTGACCATGTGGGTGATATCAATTTCCGGCATAATGCTGTTGTTCACCGCGACCTCTTCGGTTGGAAAGGCCGGCAATATGTCGCCGGAACTCTCATTCGGGGCAACAATGATGGCGCGCACCCGGACAAAAGTATCGCCTGCTTCGGCATGGGCAATACCGCTGCTGCACATGGCGGCGCTCACCCATAATGCAAGCTTCAGAGGGAGAGATTTCATGTCGGTTCCTTTTACTGACCTTGTTGTCAATAAAGCCATATTGCACCGCAGAAATGCCCTGTCTTTGACACAGATCAAGGTGATGTACCCGTGTTCGATTAAACGGATGCCATGTGGCCTTATTATCCAGAATTATTGTCCCGGCCTGTGCCCAGATACACCAGTTACCCGACGGCCGCGGAGTTTCATGACGGCGTCGGGGCCGAAGCTTATTCCGATGCATTGGAAGCAGTCGCGCCGGGCACGCCACTTTCAGTGTATGTCCACATCCCATTTTGCAGCTCAATTTGCTGGTATTGTGGATGCAACACGGGAGCCGCATCAAAGGCGCAGCGGATGACGGCGTATCTGGAAGCGCTGGAGGCAGAACTGGCTCTGGTTGCCAAACGGATTGGTGGCAGGGGATGCTTGCGGCGAATCGCTTTTGGCGGCGGCAGCCCAAATGCGCTCTCCACAGTCGAATTTGTAAGGTTGCTTGACCGGATGATTACCGTCTTTGCCGCCGGTCAACCGGATATATCGATCGAGATCGACCCGAGGGGATTTACACCCGAATGGGCCTTGGTTTTGGCAGCTTCAAACGTGACCCGCGTAAGTCTGGGTGTTCAGACTTTTGCACCCCATGTACAAGCCTCCATCGGCCGGATCCAGCCGCTGTCACTGATTGAAAATTGCGTCTCGGCCTTGCGGATGCGGGGGATTGCGGCGATCAATTTTGACCTGATGTATGGGCTTCCCAATCAATCATTGGATGACCTGGCGGATAGTATCGAACTCGCCATAACGCTTCGTCCGACACGCGTCGCTTTGTTTGGTTATGCCCATTTACCCAATATGATAGCACGCCAAAGACGCATAGATGGCGGCGCTCTGCCGGATGCAAATTTGCGGTTCCGGCAATCCGCTATGGGCTTCGACCTTCTGGTTGCAGCTGGTTACGTCCCGATCGGTTTCGATCATTTCGCATTGCCCGAAGATCCTTTGGCTTCAGCCGCAAAATCGGGCGGCGTCAGACGCAATTTTCAGGGCTTCACCGAAGATGCTAACGACACCCTCTTGGGCTTTGGAGCCAGTTCAATCAGCATGTTGCCCGGGTTGCTGGTGCAAAACGAGAAAAATATCGGGACCTACCGCGCGCGCGTGAACGCCGGTTCATTGCCAACGGCCCGAGGTTTCATGCCGGATGCTTTAGACATAAAGCATAGCCATTGGATTGAACGCCTACTGTGCGAAGGCCATGTCGAAATCGGTCCAGATAGCCAAACCCGCCAGGCGCTGAAGCCCTTTGAAGATCGCGGGCTGACCAAATGGCGCGGCGACACCCTTTATATCGAGGACAGCGGTCGACCTTATGCGCGTTGCATTGCTGCAATCTTTGACCGGTTCCGCCAATCCGATAAAAATGGGGCGTCGCAGGCAGTTTAGCCCGGACGCCACATGATGCTTAACGGCCGATGCTGCTATAGCTGAAACCAGCCTCTTCGATTTCCGCAGCACGATAGATGTTGCGCAAATCTACCATCGCACTTCCGTTCATAGCAGACCGCAGCTTTTTCAGATCGAGCGCTCGATAAGCGTCCCATTCGGTCACCAGCGCAACTGCGTCGGCTCCATCCGCGGCGGCATAGGCACTTTCGGTCATCACTACGCCGGGAAGGATCTTGGCTGCTTCCTCCATTCCTTCCGGATCATGCGCATGGACCTGTGCACCGGCGTCCAGCAAAGTTTGCACAATCGCAATTGAAGGTGCATCCCGCATGTCGTCGGTGTTCGGTTTGAACGTCAAACCGAGCAGCGCGACTTTCTTGCCTCGCGCATCCCCGCCCAGGGCAGCGATAATCTTGCGACCCATGGCCCGCTTGCGAAGATCGTTCGCTTGAACGACGGCTTCGACAATGCGGACCGGACTATCATTATCCTGAGCGGTTTTGAGCAGAGCAAGCGTATCCTTTGGAAAGCAACTGCCGCCATATCCCGGACCGGCATGCAAAAATTTCGACCCGATACGATTATCAAGCCCAATTCCGCGTGACACATCCTGAACATTGGCACCCAGTTTTTCGCAAAGGTCGGCCATTTCATTGATGAACGTGATTTTTGTCGCCAGAAACGCGTTGGCGGCATATTTGATAAGTTCCGAAGACCGGCGGCTAGTGAACAAGATCGGCGATTCATTCAGGAATAATGGACGATAGATCGCGCGCATCGTTTCGCGCGCCCATTCGACATCACTACCTACAACAATACGGTCAGGTCGTTTGAAGTCGCCAATGGCTGCGCCTTCGCGCAGAAATTCGGGGTTGGATACAACGGCAAAATCGAGCGATGGATTGGCTTCACGGATAATGCGTTCGACTTCATCACCTGTACCAACCGGAACGGTCGATTTGGTCACGACAACGGTTTTAGGGTCGATGGCGCCCGCCAGTTCTTCGGCGGCGGCGTAAACATAGCTAAGGTCGGCATGGCCATCGCCGCGTCGCGAGGGCGTACCCACGGCTATAAATACCGCCTCGCAACCTTTCAAAGATGCCTTTAGGTCCGTCGAAAAAGAAAGTCGTTTGGCATCGACATTGGTCTTAACCAAAGTATCGAGGCCCGGTTCAAAAATCGGCATGATATTGGCGTTGAGTTGATCGATCTTGCGTGCATCTTTATCGACGCACACAACATCATGGCCAAAGTCGGCAAAGCACGCGCCAGAAACGAGCCCGACATAACCTGATCCTATCATTGCAATTTTCATACAGAATTTTCCTGGCAATAGCTTTTGTTCGCGGCCTCATTATTTCGCGAGGGCGCAAACAGCAAGCGGCTAAAAGGGATAACCACATAGCACCAAAAGAGTATCAAATAGGTTTCCACAGGTATAAAAAATCCCCGCGCATTTCAGTATGCGCGGGGATTTTTGTAAATTGGGGCTAGAAAGACCTGAGCATCATTGGGTCTTAATGACCTTATCCAGCAGTTATCTGACGCCGATAATATCCGCTGTCCCATCCCTGTCGCCGATCACCGATCCGCCACTGCGAACCGGGCCAAGTAACAGAAGTCCTGCCAGATGCGGGGTTGCCATCGATGTTCCGCTGATCGTGTTATATCCACCGGCCAGCCATGTGGACCGGATGCCAACGCCGGGCTCGGAGAAATCCACAGGCGGGTTACCGAAATTCGAGAAAGAGGCGAACACGTCACCCGTCCCGAATGCAGATACAGTATATATATTCGGTCCGTTCACCCGGCCGGGTGAGCTGCTCGTTGCATTGGCACTTTCATTTCCTGCAGCCAAAGCAAAACGTATGCCCTTGGCAGCAGCCGCAGCAACAGCATTATCCAGTGCCTGGCTGATACCACCGCCAAGGCTCATATTGGCAACATCGCCGGCTGCTGCATTTTGTGACACATAATCCACACCAGCAATAACGCCCGACGTTGATCCGCTGCCTTTTTTATTAAGCACGCGAACCGCAACCACTTGGGCACCGGGTGCAACGCCCACTACGCCGATATTGTTATTCAGCGCAGCAATCGTGCCCGCCACATGGGTGCCGTGGCCATTTTGGTCATCGGGGGTCAATCCGGCAATGAAGCTGCGGCTGCGGACCCGGTCTACATTGAGATCGGGGTGCGCCAGATGTATGCCGGAATCGATAACCCACGCTGTCGCATAATTACCATTGGTACCCCCACCGACACGGGTGATGCCCCACGGAGTTTGTTGTGCTGCCGAGGTAGGAGGTGGTGGAGGTGGAGGTGGCGGTGGTGGAGGTGTTGGCGAAGGTGGCGGGGTTGGCTTGACGCCGTCGGGTCCGCCTTTGCGCGCTTTACCTTCTACCAACGCATAAACGACATTTCCATTTTCATCGCGCGGCGTCACGGTAACTACGCGATCCGCCTCACAAAATGCGATTTCGCTGTTGCGAGCCTTTAGGCCGTCGATGCCAGTCTTGCTCATCTCGGCGGCAAAGCCGCGGACTGCATCGCGATAAACATGTTTCAGTTTTCCGCCACCATCACGCACGGCACGGTCAGCTTTTCCTCCCACGTCGGCTTTGGCAACAGCATTACCCTTGAATACACAAATATAGCTATCAGTTATAGGATCGCCAGCACGGTCAGCCGACGCCGGACTTATAGCAATAACGGAACAAGCGGCTATCGCTGTTCCAAAATAAAAATGTCTCATGACTAAACGCTCCGAAAATCAAAAATCTATCTTAATAAAGACTGATAGTCTTTAAGAGATTACTCTAAACCATAGCAACACTATATATAATGAGCGTAATTAACTCCTCAAATCTAAACAATTCTTTATCCATTTTTATGTGAATTTTCATTTAACAAAGTTAATTGATCGCCTGTTCACCCAATTCCGGCGCATTGGGTCGGCGACAGTTTACAGCATCAGGTCAGCGATCTTCTATCAGGATGCTATATGTATGTTAATCAGAGCTAAGTAGATGATCAGAGTTGGCGCAAAGGGGGTAGTCCAATAAAGACGGCCTATCCCCCCAATATCAATCGCGCCGCGACCACCAAGGGCGCTATATCGTTCGCGTAAGGCGTACAGCTGAATTTAGCCGTTTTCCGCAACCGGAAAGACGCAATATATTGAAATAAAGAGGGTAATCTAATGTCCAATGCTATCATCAGCTCGAACCATACCGGACAGGTCGGTTATTTGCAGGGTCGCCCGATGAGCCCGGCTCCGCAGAATTTTACCACAATGGAAAGCTCTGGCATCGGAGAGTTTACCAATGTCTTGCTCCGCCATAAAAAATTGGTGTTGAGCATCATTGCAACGATCACGCTCAGTGCATTTGTCTGGCAGATTACCCGCCCAACGCTCTATAATTCCACCGTCTCGATGCAAGTCGAATTGATTGACTCGGTCGGCGTCAACCAAGCTGACATCATGGCAAAGAACAATCAGCGTATTGCAAACGAAGTCAAACTGCACCGTTCACGCGCCGCTGCCGAAAAAGTTGTGCGCGATCTGGAACTATATGATCGCATTGATTTCAAAAAGGATATGGGAAAAGAGGCCGTTGGCGGCAAGAAACAGAAAATCCGGCAGGCCGCGAGCACGCTGATGCAGATGTCGGAGATCACTTCGCAGGAAGGTTCGGATCTGGTTGAAATTACCGTGGAATCCCGATCGGCAGAAATGGCCACATTGATTGCAAACCAGTATCCACTTTCGGTGCAATCAATCCGTATCAAAAAATCTGAAGAACGCAGCAACGAATTGCTGGCGTCTTTGACAAAAAAGCAGGAAGAAACGGCGAAACGTGCTGAAGATACCGCCAAAGCAGTTTCCGATTTCAGAATTGCCAACGGCATGCTTTCAGGGGCAGCCGGTAATGAAGACCTTAATCAGGTTAACCGGATCCAAAGCGAAGCCATTTCGGCTTCAGCTTTGAGCGCTGGATCCTCTTCACGAAGCGCGGGTGTGGCGGCAGCCGCCGGTATGCGGAGCACAGCTGGTGCAACCAATGCATCTACGATGGCGCTTGAAAAGCAGGAAGCAGACCTTACTTCCCAGCTCGCCAGCAAATCTGAAACTTTCGGCAACAGCCACCCGGAAATCATTACGCTTTCCGCTGCGCTTGGTCGCGTCCGTCAAGACCTTGTCCGCGAACGCAGCCGCGCGGCATCTGACGCGGCGGCAGTGGCAAGTGCAGAAAGTGCACGCATGGCCCAGATCGCGCGCAGCGATGCGTCCGGCGATGCGGCACGTGCGGGCCAGTTAAAGGCGCAATTGAACGCACTTACCGGCAAGGCCTACAACAACATCAGAAACGTTGTTGAACTGGAAACACTTTCCCGTCAGGCCGAACAGGCGGTTAAGGCTTACAACCAGCTTACCGAGCGTGTTTCGGAAATTCGCGCCAAAAACCCGCTAGAGGGTGTGAACACAACAGTCGTTTCACCGGCATCGGTGAATGACGATCCGGTATCGCCGCAACCTTTCAAAATCACCACAATGGCGCTTTTGGCTTCAGCAGTGTTGGCGTTTCTTGTCGCATTCGCCATCGACTTGTTCGACAACAAGCTGCGTAATTCGGCTCAAATCCGTAAATTCTTTGGCTTGCCGACCTTTGGAATGCTGCCCTTCATCAATGCTGACTTCGGAAACAAGATTGAGGAAAGCCCGGTTTTGCAAGACCCCCAATCCCTGTTTTCGGAAGTCGCCCGTGCGGCCTATTTCGATGTCAATGCTCTCAGCACCCCTAACCAGTGCCAGACGGTTCTGATTACATCACCTTTACCCGGCGACGGCAAGTCGGTGGTGTCTGTTACACTGGCCGCCGCCGCAATGGCGGTCGGCAAACGCGTCGCGGTTATCGACCTTGACCTTCGCAAGACCGGCTTGATCCAGCAAATGAAGCGCGCTGATACGCCCGATTTGATCGAAATCCTGAAAGGTCATGTCGATTTTGCGAAAATTGCGCCGCCGATGTTACCCGCCGACAGCGATCTGGACCAGATCGACACCGAAACGGCTGTCGACACCAGCCGTATCGCCCTCATCAGCGCGACGAAGCCTGTGGCAGAACCCGCTCGCTTACTCGGATCGCGCGCCCTGCAAATCCTGTTGGCGGATTTGCGTAACAAGTTCGATTTCATCGTCATCAACGCACCAGCGACACTCGCGGTGAAAGATGCCCGGACAATGTGCAGCTTTGCCGACCATACTGTCGTTGTGGCGCGTTGGGGCAAGACCACGATTGACCAGATGAATGCCACGATGGAAATGCTGGGAACCAACCGCGTCGCCGGCGTTATTTTCGACCAGGTCAATTATGAAGAACATGCCCGTGGCCGTTATGGCGATGCAATCCAATATTATTGGGAATCAGCGAGCTATTACTCCGACATAGGTCGGACACGGTCGAAAATGCCCACATGGTTCAACCGGTTCTTCGGCAAAAAATCATATCTGGATTAAACCTGTTCCTGTAAATCCAGGGCCACATGGCCCGTTGTATAGAAAATAAGGTCAAGGTCTTGCGTATAGCTGTCATTAGCGACATCCATTCGGCATATGCGCCTTTTGAACAGGCGTTAGCCGATGCAAAGGCGGCAGGTTTTGACCAGCTGATATTGCTGGGTGATCTGTTCACATATGGCATTGATCCGCGGCCATGCGCAGAGTTGGCGGCAAACGCAATTTCTCAAGAGGGTGCGCTGCTCATCGGCGGCAATCACGACCAGCTCTATGTTGATCTGGAAAACGGAGAGAATTCCTACTTTGACCGATTGCCAGACTGGATCGGGGAATCTGTTACCTGGACATGGTCGCAATTAGGTAAGCATTGGCCGAACGATTTGCCGATGCTGGAAGAATGGCACTATGGCCCTTTGCTCTTGGCCCATGCCAATCCGTTTGGCTATGGCGACTGGACTTATATGTCGGGGGATACCGAAATGGCGCGGGCTGCATCGGTCTGCGCGCAACGGGGATTCCGATACGGCGTGTTCGGCCATTTGCACCGCAGTCGGCACTTTGTCGATAGTTTCGCCGAAATTCATGTCGTAGGTTCGGTCGGACAACCCAGAGCGTCCGAAGACCGGGTGCCGCAATGGGCCATGCTTGAATATCTCAACGAAAAATTGACACTTGTCAGGCATAATATTGCCTTCGACGCACCGGCGCATTGCGCCAAAATTCAGCGACATCCCGATCTTTCGCCGGGCACCAAAAACAGATTATGTGGATTTTTTGAATCATGAAAATTGTAGTTACAGGTGCCGGCGCCGTTTTGGGTCAGGGAATTATAAAATCGCTTCGGTCGGCAACTTTGCCGAGCCATATCGTTGCGCTTGATCCTAACCCCCTGTCGGCGGGGCTGCATTGGTCGGACAGTTCGCACCTGATACCGATGGCTACCGACGATGAATATGAAAACCGGATTGAGGCGATACTTGATGTGGAACGGCCCGATGCGGTTCTTGTAGGTACGGACGTCGAACTGGCCATATTCTCCAAAAAGCGCGCCGAGTGGGAACAGCGATTCAAAACCCATATTCTGGTTAGCCCCGAAAACGTGATCGAAATCGCCGACGATAAATATCAAACTGCACAGTTTCTGGAACAGCATAAGCTATCCAACCCGAAATCGGTTAAAGCAGAGGATGCCGACGCATTGCGCCAATTGGTGGAGGAGATTGGCTTTCCACTGATCGTCAAACCCCGGCGCGGTGCGCGCGCTGTCGGAGTTTCCAAAGTCAATAATCAGACCGAGTTGGACGATACTATCAAGGGTCGGCATGACCTAGTGGTTCAGCAAATGGCAGGCGCCGATGATCAGGAATATACCGCCGGTGTGCTGTTTTTTGATGATCGCGTTCAGGCCTCGATTGTCCTGCGCCGAGACTTGCGAGACGGAAACACCTACAGGGCCTATTCGGGCAATTTTCCGGATTACGAGAAATATGTGCATGAACTTGCGGACGCCTTGAAACCGCATGGCCCGACCAATTTCCAGTTTCGGGTGGATGCGCATGGCGTCCCCCGCCTTTTTGAAATCAACGCCCGTTTCTCCGGCACGACACCCATGCGGGCACTGTTTGGCTTCAACGAAGTTGATCTCTGCCTGCGCAAATTGATCCTGGGTGAGGAAATTACCCCGCCCGTTATCCGTCACGGTACCGTCATACGGTTTTTGGAAGAACAGTTCCTCGGCTCCGACCAAATCGCAGCAGTGGGGCAATCGTGACAGCGCAGAAAGTCGCCGTTACCGGTGCAAGCGGCGCAATGGGAAGCCGCCTGGTCGGACTGCTGGAAGACGGTGGATTTGACGTAGTGGCGTTGCAGCGCGACTCTAGCTTTACACATACGGGCAAGGTAACCGTGCGGCCGTTCCAGTTGACCGACACGGTCGATCGCATCGCTCAACAATTGGAGGGCGTCGACCAGCTTGTTCACTTGGCCGCGATCAGTTCCAGCAAAGTCGCAGGGGCCGAAGGTGACTCCAGTCTTTGGACAACCAATGTTCTTGGCACGCAACGCCTGATCGACGCGATGGTTATGGCAAACATAAAGCGGTTTGTGTTGGCGGGGGCTGCCAATGTTTACAGAACCGACTTGATTGAAGCATTTGAAGATTCCGCTTTCGGTCCGCAATCACGCATACTTTATCTCGCATCAAAAGCGGCACAAGAATGGCTGGCGGCAAGCATGTGCCAGGAAAACGAGATCGATCACGCCATATTGCGCATTTCTTCGGTCATCGGTGATGGGCAAAGCATCGTGGACAAGCTCGCGCGCGACCTCGCGCGGGGTAATCCGGTAAAAATTCACGATGGGGCCGCCTTCGGCGCTGATTTTATCGACTGTGAAGATGTGTGCCTTGGTCTGCTGCTGGCGGTCGAAACGCGCTTGAACGGTGTATATAATCTGTCTTCGGGCAAGAGAACGGAGCTAATTGATATCGTCATGAAGCTGGCCGATTTCCTAAACTGCCCGCCAGATGCAATCCAGATGGTTCATGCCAACCGTCCGCCCGACATAGGCTTCCCGGCAATCAACAGTGACCGGCTGCAGAATTTTGGATTCATGCCAAAACCATTGGCGGATGTTCTGCAGCGCATCGCACAAAAAGCGCGTTCACATGAGGTTGTGCCGTGAAACTCATTGTTGATTTCACGCGGCGCCTATTGGCAGTGGTGGCGCTGATAGCTCTGATCCCGGTTAATCTGGTGATCGCGCTGCTGTTGCGATTGCTCCAAGGCAAGGGTGTGTTGTTCCGACAGTCACGGGCCGGATTGGGCGGCGCGCCTTTTACACTTGTGAAATTCCGGACAATGCGAGATTTGCGAGGTGCCGACGGCCAATTGCTCGACGATGCTGATCGGGTTACCGGGATCGGTACATTTTTGAGAAAATCACGGCTTGATGAGCTGCCAAGTTTATGGAATGTCGTAACCGGTGACATTGCAATTGTCGGTCCGCGACCCTTGCTTCCCGAAACTATCGCTGGCCTTGGTGAGCGCGGTGTTCGCCGCGGCTCTGTCCATCCGGGTCTTACCGGATGGGCGCAGGTTAGCGGCAACACTCTGTTGTCACTCGATGAAAAAATCGACCTTGATTTGTGGTACATTGAAAACGGCAACTGGCAGACAGATCTTGCTATCATCGTGTCGACTATAAGCGTGATGGTCTCGGGCGAAAAACGCAAGCGTCGTCCTGTATAGCAATTTCCTAAACCAAAAAAAGCCGGAGCACCTTTTCGATGCCCCGGCCTTTCACTAAATTCTCCCTCGCGTCAGAAGCGCCTATTCGGCAGCAACCTGAACGTCATCGAAGCCCATTTCGTCGTCCAGTTCCTTGACATCATCTGCGACAACTTGAACGCCATTGTTGAAGGCCCAGATCGCAGCTTGCGTGCGATTGCTGACACGCAATTTGCGCAAAATCGCCTTCACATAGACCTTTACAGTTGCTTCGCTAATTTCAAGCCTGCGGGCGATGACCTTGTTGGCATGACCAACCAGAAGATAGCGCAACGTGGTGATTTCACGGTCCGACAATATGCGTGAAACATCAGGATTACGGGCCAATTGCGGCGCTTGCGAGCGTTCTTCCATCCCGGAAAGATGTTTTGCAAGCTGGCTCGGCATGACCTTTTCCCCCATTGCGACCAATCGCAACGACTTCATAAGTGCTTCACAGCTGATCTCTTTGACGATGTATCCATCGACGCCGAACTTAAAGGCATCAACGACTTCATCGAGATCGAACTGATCCGACAGCACAACTGTACGCGATTTCGGAAAGCTGGTGTTCAGTGCTTCCAATTCGCTTTCGAGATGGTCTGTCGTGCTGTTGTCGAGAATGAAAAGATTGGGCGATTCATCATTGGCATTTGTGAGCAGGAAAGATGTTCCACTTTCGACAGATGCCTGTACCGAAAAATTTTCTTCGGCGAGAATGCGGCGGAGGCCTTCACGAGCTAGAGAATTCTTGCCCACTACAACGGCTGATAAAACTGTATCGATCATCAAACGTACCTTGTCCAGAAGCTATCACGTTTGCGACCCACGAAAACTTTTACTTTTGAGAGTTCCTTAAATTTATCTAACTTCAGTCGGGCTGTCGACTCCCAAAAGCCCATTTTGGGGCAAATTTTGCATTTTTTTGCATGTGCGAAATAACCATTTAAGTGTCTGATTATTATAAGAATATTTCAATTCTTTGTACGAAATCATCAGTGTCGTACCATAATGAGACAGTCATATAATTAAACGTAAATGGACGAAATTGCCTAATCGGGATCACTTTCAAAGTGTGATTCGGTTTGGTGATTCGCACGTTAACCAAGTTTAGATTTCCACTTTCCGTAGCAGAAATCAATATGCACTTCGGTCTATATTGCTGAAATCTTGAGAGAACCAGAAATTATAACTTGAGATATAGTCCCTTATTTCACCTATATCGACACAAAAGTGTCAAAATACAGAAAGCCTCTCCTGAAACGGGAATATGGGCAGTATCCGCAATAGAAAAATCCATTTAAATTTAATTAAATCATGGCTCTAGTTCATGTAGCACAATACATTGCGTTACTATCTTTACAAACATAGTATTACTATATTAAAAGCACCGACGAAATTCATTAAACTTTGTGTCTGCCGATGAAATTCTATTGGGAGATACTCAAATGGAGCAAGTTGATGTTTTATATTGATAAATTATCGAAATCCGATGCATCGCATTCACTCACTGAACTTTCCGGCCAATTGAAAACGACGCTTTCGTCCGCCACGATGAAGAGGCTCGCAGGAATTCTCTGCACGACCAGTGCACTCATTGCTGTTCCGGTCATGTTACAGGCCGGCACGCCAGCAACATATAACCCATCGAAGCTGCCTGCCGGGCCTCAACGGTCTTTTCCTACCGCGGAGGGATTTGGCGCAGCGTCGGTCGGCGGTCGCGGCGGGCGGGTTATTCAGGTCACTACTTTGGCGGACTCAGGCGTTGGCTCGCTGCGTGATTGCATGATGGCCGCAGGCCCACGTACCTGCGTATTCCGTGTATCGGGAACAATAGAATTGCTTTCGCAAATAAAGCCAACGTCTGGATACCTGACGATTGCCGGACAAACCGCTCCCGGCGGCGGTGTTGCTATCAAAAACCACCCGTCGAACCTGACCGGATCACCGCTATTTTTCAACCAGCCGCATAATATCATCCGGCACCTTCGCGTCCGCCCCGGGCCAACAAGCGGGACCAAGCAAGGCTCAACCGATGCCATCACTGTGGATAGCGGTGCAGTGAACACTATTTTTGATCATGTGTCGCTGTCTTGGGCAACAGACGAGCCATTCAACACAACAAAGGCAGCGTCCAACATAACCATTCAATGGTCATTGGTGTATGAAGGGCTTAGTAAATCGACCCATGTTTCGGGCGAGCACGCAAAAGGCATGTTCCTTGAAGGCAACAACATCACCGCACACCATGTGTTTATGGCCCATGCGACGGATCGTATGCCAAATGCTGGGGTCGGCAGCCGTGTCGATTTCGTCAACCTGATTTCATACAATATGCGGGAAAAGGCACATCAATATTTCTCGATGAAGCAAAAACAGAGTGCCACCACAACCAGCTTGCCGCGTGAGGCGAATGTTATCGGGAATTGGGTTTCGATGGGACCAAATTCAATACGCGGCGCTGCGATCTATGGTGGCGACTATGACGAGCAATATTCAACCAATCCCGGCTTTGCCAAATTCTACCTTTATCAAAATATCGACGGCCGACGCCGGACGCCTGCAAATAACGAGAAAATGTTCTTCGACCCGGCCGACTGGAAATATATCACCACGCAGCCCATCGGCAATTTAAGCGTCCAGATATTTAGCCCTGCCGAACAGGCTGTCCGGGATGTAACGGCCTTTGCAGGTGCATTCCCTCGGGATGCAGCCGATGCCAGGGCGTTACAAGGATTCCTCTCTTGCGGCGGTGCCATTATCAACAGCCCTTCGCAAGTCGGTGGTTGGCCGGCACTTGCCACCGGCGTTGCCTATCCCGATGCGGACAAGGATGGCATGGATGACAATTGGGAACGCATCCGGAATATCAGCAGCGCTACCGCAGATGCCGATGGCGATGGCTATACCAATTTAGAAGAGTTTTTGAATGAACTTGCGGGCGACCAGGACTCCGCTGGCAATTTCATCAACCGGGTAGGCGCTGGGAGCGGCGCCGTGCCTGCCGTCAATTGCAATATTATCCCCTAGCCCCCAAGCTGTCGCAGGTTCTGACCCCAGGGTCAGAACCCTAGACAGCGATAGAGCAATTGACGGCGGGTACAGACCCGCCACCCATGCCCACGCGGTTTATCATATTTCCCGTGGCATCTTGATCACCAGCTAATTCGTTCAGGAATTCCTCCAGATTTGTGTAACCGTCACCGTCCGCATCGGCTGTACCCGAGCTAACGCCGCGTGCGGCTTCCCAAACATCGTCCATGCCATCACCGTCAGAGTCAGCATAAGCCGTCCCGCCGGCGAGAGAGGGCCAACCGCCCACCTGGCTCGGGCTGTCAATAATCGCACCGCGGCAATTCAGGAAATCAACCAGCACGCGCTGGTCCGAACTATCCCGCGGGAACGCCCCGGCGAAGGTCATAATATCCCTTACGCCCTGTGCAGCCGAGGAGAAGAGCTCAACCGACAGGGTTCCTATGGGTTGGCTCAAAACATAGCGCCAGTCAGCAGGATCCAGAAACAAGCGGTCATCAACAGAAGTCGACACACGGCGACCGTCAATATTTCCCGAAAGGAAAAACTGAGCGAAACCGGGATTGGTTGAAAATTGCTCGTCATAATTGCCACCATAGATCGGTGTGCCTCGCGATGAATCGGGGCCCATCGAGACCCAATTGCTCACCACATTTGCCTGACGGGTCAGACCACTCGTCGTACTGCCCTGCTTTTGAAGCATCGAGAAATACTGATGCCCGCGTTCACGCATATTATATGTTACAAGATTGACGAAATCGACCCGACTGCCGACGCCTGCATTGGGCATACGATCTGTGGCGTGTGCAATAAAGGTGTGGTGCACCGTTATATTGCTACCTTCTACAAACATCCCCTTGGCGTGTTCGCCCGATGTGTGCGTTGATTTGCTCAGGCCTTCATATACCAAAGACCATTGAACTGTGATGTTGGCCGCTGCTTTGGTCGAATTAAACGGCTCGTCGGTCGCCCAAGACAGCGATACGTGATCCAATATGGTGTTCTGGGCACCCGCGTCGATCGTAATACCGTCTGTCGAGCTTTGCTTTACACCACTTGTTTCGCCCGGCCGAATGCGGACATGCCGAATGATGTTATTGGGCTGTACCAGGAAAACAGGTGATCCAGTCAGATTTGATGGATCATTACGAATGGCAATGCCGCCGCCAGGGGCAGTTTGCCCTGCGATGGTCAAATTGCCCGATGTTGGCTTGATCTGCGACTGCAAAACAATCGTACCGGCGACACGGAAAGTACAGGTTCGCGTTCCAGATGCCATCATGCATTCGCGCAACGAACCCGAGCCTGAATCGGCCAATGTCGTCACCGGAATAACACGTCCACCGCGACCGCCTGTAGCGGCGGCACCAAAACCTTGCGCGGTCGGGAAAGCTCTCTGACGGCCATCAGGCAGTTTCGAAGGGCTAAAGATCCCGGCCGTCGGAGGTGGCGGTGGGGGTGGAGGCGGAACCGGTGGCGGGGGCGGGGGCGGAGGCGGAACCGGCGGTGGAGGTGGAGGTGGAGGTGGTGGCGACGGGGGAGGCGCAGGCGGAGGTGGCGGCGACGGGGGAGGCGTCGTCGTAGGTGGAGGCGATGGCGGAGGTGTTACAACCGGCGGCGGAGAAGGAGGAGGCGGCACAACCACGACAGGGGGCGGAGGTGGCGAGCTTGACGGAGGCGTTCCGCCTGTACTGCCGCCTGAACCGCCGCCGCCACAGCCCGAAAGGGCTAAGGCAAAGACAAGTGTAGTGGAACCGACGACAATGCGCCCGCGTTTTTGCATCGAATTGCGACCTCTGGCCATATTGATTGAAACCCGTGCCGTTATTTATTTCTGAGCATCGAGTATTCGAAGCTACCTAATAAGGTGTACGCAACTATGGTTAACATATCGCTAAAGAAACTGTGGATCGGCCACACGTTGTATTTTATCGGTCAGCCGAAAATCCTCATGAACGGCGGATTAACGAGGTTTTTCCCGAATTTTTTAAAGAACAGGGCTTAGCTGATAGCATTCAATTGGTTAGGTTCAGTTTTACCAAAAAGTCGCCAATTGTTACAGTTCAAGGTCACGGGTAACAACTATTGAACTGATGCCCCTTTTTCCTTCTTGACGTTCCAGTTGCACTACAATGTCGATGACGAACCGTGCATATTCGATAACATCCTGACGGCTTAATCCGATACCGGATTGCATCACCATCAGGGCCAGTTGTTCAATTGCTCCTCTGGGAGAATTGGCGTGGATGGTCGAAAAGCTGCCTGGATGCCCTGTATTGATGGCACGCAAGAAACTTACGGATTCAGATCCGCGCAATTCGCCCAGAACAATGCGGTCAGGCCGAAGCCGCAGCGCCGCCTGCAACAGGTCATTCGTATTGATGCGGGCAACGCCCATATCGCCTTTCATCGCCACCAAGCCAACCGAATTGGGGTGCGACAGCCGTATTTCCGGCGTATCTTCAACCAGCACAATACGTTCAGACATGGGGACCTCAGCCAGCAACGCATTCAGAAAACTCGTTTTGCCGGTCGATGTTCCGCCGCTGATCAAAATGGTTTTTCGTGCGTGTATAGCTTGCTGCAAAAAGGCAATGGGGTCGCTTTTGGCCAGTGTAATCGCTGGTTCGCTGGCGGGTGCCAATTGATTTGAAAACGCAGAAAGCGGCATTGCCTTGATCTTGTGCCGTCGTATCGCGATTATCCAGTCGCCCCGCGTTGCCGACGGTGCAATGACCTGAACACGGGCGCCGTCTTCCAGCACCGCTGACAGTAATGGATTTTCCCGGTTCACGCCCTGATTATTAACCCGCGCAATCTGCGTCGCCAGCCGTTCGATCAACCTGCTGTCAATCTGCGGCACCAGAAACCGCTCCATCTTGCCCGGGCCTGCGCGTTCGATCCATATTTCGCCCGGCCGGTTGATCAGAACCTCAGTTACATCATCCTGGTTAAGCCAAGGCTGAAGCGGCGCGAAATACGCCTCGAGGTAAGATTCGGCGACCTTCTCGGGCGCGCGGCCAAATGCGTGTTCCGGCTTCATCGTCAAAGACTGGCATCCAAGGCAGTCGAAAAATCAAGATCGCGTGCAACGAAAATCTTGACCGCCTGCCCTTGGGTAACCCGAATCGTGGGGGGAATGTTGGCATTGCTCTGCGCCGCCACAGATGCCGCGCTCGTGCCGGACGCGATGACAACGCCATCGTTTGATCGCGAACCCAATGCGCCGACGACGGACAGTAAAATTGCGGCGCCGAAACGTTGGAAGAAATGGCTGTTCACTTTACCCGGAAGGCCCGTTTCACCAGCACCATCGGTTCCGGGGGACCCGAGGTCTATCGAAACACCGTCCGGGCGTATCGCGCGGGTCCATATCACATAAGCCCGGGTCTGTCCGGCCGCGACACCGCTTTTATACTGGCCGATCAGGCGCGAACCGCGCGGCAATAACACAGTCTTATTGTCAAAGCTGCGAACATCCTGGCTGACAAAGGCCCTCGTGTAACCTGGCAGGTCGGAATTGATCGCGGTTTCGAGAACAGCGGGTATCAGCGTGCCTGCCACAATGGTTGCCGCGGGGTTTGCCATTGGTGTGGCGCTGCTGCTGCCTTCTTCACCCGCCCTCAAACCAAACAGTTCATCGTTGTTGAGCCCGATAGGTGTTGTCGGCACATCACCCGATGACCCCTGACGGCTCGCATTACGGCGTTGCAGCCGGTCTGCATATTCATCCAGAATAAGCGCGGGCGAGCGCGGGTCAGTCGTTCGCGGTTCATAGTTCGACGTCAATGCCGACGGCGACTCCACCACTGATACCGGTGGGGGCGTAACGGGCGGTATCCCTTGGCCGGGCACCCCGGTTCCGGGTTGTACGCCCATCACCGAATTGCCCAACGGATCGACCAGAGTGACGGCATTTTGTGGGACCGATGGCGGCTGCAGATCGGCAATCGCCGGCATTTCCTCTTCTTGCTTTGGCTGCGGACTTGCTGTTTGCCGTGCTTCGGTCATCAAATATAAGGTCAATGCGCCCAACGCGACTGCGCCGAACATTCCGCCCCAAATGGCAAAACCGTCTTTGCCGCGCTTTTGGCTGGCAACGACAGGAAATCTGTTGGTCGAAGCCTCTTCCAGACTTTCGCCATCCAGCATTGTCCGTGGATCACGTTCATCATGGATGCCTTTCGTGATCGTCTTCAATTCCCCGACTCCAGTTTAGTCATATTCGCGTCAGCCAGCGTAATTCTGTCCAACCTGGCCTTCGCTTTGCCAAGCCTTAGCATGATCGCGCTCGGTACGAAATCGATCACAAAATAATCATTTTGGGCGAGCTGGTTGACCAGGCTTTCGGTGCCATCGACGCTGATAGAATATATAGCCGGCGGTGACACCGTTTTGGGCCAACGCAAATAGGTCAACGTGCCATCGTCAAAAATCTCGCTTGGCCACAAATTGGCTTTACCGCTTTTGGACCAGCTGACCTTGAGATTTGACGGCGCAACGGCCGGAGTGTCGCTAATCGCCTCGGGCGGAATAGCGGTCAGGTCGGGAAATTCGGGCTCCACTGGATCAGGTGGATAAATGAACCGCAATGTGTAAATTGGTACCGCCTTTTGATCGACCGAATTCAACTCGAACAAATATGTCCGCCGGTCCGTCACAATCGTCAGATTGGTGACTTTTTTGGTCGCGATCGGCTTGATGAAAAGGATATTGGATCGCTTGTTCGGTGTGACTTGCCAGTTCGAGCCATCCCCGATTGCGATGTTTTCAATCCGCTCCTCTTCCCCGAACAGCACGGCGGTCTGGATGCCCATGACACCGGCTATCCGATAGACTGTTGCCGCAGAATAATGCCGCTCGACAACACGGCTGTCGTTCGACTGCTGCGCGATCGATGGTTGGCTTGTAAACACCAGAGCCAGCACCGCGATACAATGAGAGAATCGCATCATTTTCAATCCGCTCCCTCGCGCTTCAATCGCACGGCGCCAATGGTGGCGGGGCGATATTTGCGACCCAGTGCCTGCGTAACATCGTTGGTTTCACGTCTCGCATTTCCTGCATTTCCAATGTTGTCACCACTATTCATCGCAAAACTTCTGGTGAAGCCCGAACGTTCCGCAGAATCCGAAGATGCAGACGCCATCATGCCTTGATCCACCGCGCGCAAAATTGACTGGGTGCGCTGGTCAGGCCCCGAGTCTGACGAGGACTGTGGCGCACTTGCGGCAACCAAAGCGGATGCCGAAGCGCTCAATGCCGCGGCATTTGCAGCCGAATTGCCGTTGTCTGTCACCGAACCATTGCCGTCTGGCTCGGCCCAAGGCAACCGCCATCCTGACACCAAAGTCGTCGACAGCTTTATCGCCATCAACATGAGGGCAATGTGAACGGAGGCGGCCAAAAAGATGTTCACGGCAATCCGCATGTCAATTTCGCCATTCAGCTTTGCCAGTTCAACCACCAGTGGCCGGATAAGCGTAAGCGTACCTCCTCCCAAAAGCACAGCGAACAGGGGCGTCACGGCCAGCATCACAACCGATTTCATCCAGCCGACAAACAAGCCACGGGTTCCGGAAAACAGAGCAAGAATAATGAAAACCGGCCCCAAAGCCAACATCAGGGCCAGTGCCATGCGCGAAACAATGAGCACCCCGACGGTGCCGAGCAGCAGCATCAACGCGCCGAGCCAAAGCAAATCACCCTCGGCAGACATGACACCCGTCGCAGCCTCCGGCCCGGCGCCTGCACCGCGGGACTGCAATGCCACCTGGGCTATTGCCTGAAACATGATGTCGAGTTGCCGCGAGAACATGTATGTTGCACTGCCCTTGGTATTCAGCAGTATCTTGGCAAGTTCTTCCGGAGCCCCCAGGGCGATATTAAGTACAAAGCTCTGATAGCCGATCCAGCTTGTCGCAAATGTTAGTATCAATCCAAGGCCGAGAATTTTGGGCGGAAGCCCCGACAGACGGCCACGGCCACTCAGCAACCGAAAGGCGATAAGCGCGACATAGATCGTCAAAATGATCGTCAGCGCCCAACCCAATGCGCCGCCGGGTCCGAAGAAGCGGTTGAATGCATATTCAATAATACGCTCGCTGTTGCAGTCGATATACTGCAACCCTGCGGTAATGCCTTTTTCTTTCAGGCCGGTCGGTTGGCAGAATTGGCTCATTGGGCGAATTCCGTCAAATCCAGCAAGATATTCGGATCACCCGGCCATGGTGTTTTGGTCAGATATTCATACCAGTTTTCCGGTTTGTCGCCGTGGCTCAGGCGCAAACTGTCCAAGGCACGCACGCTCGATTCCCGGCCGGACAAAATCGTCAACATGTCGGGCATTTGTCCCAGATCCAGCCGGACGACGACGCTGTGATTGGGCTTGCGGATTAAAAAGCAACGGCTGTGCACAGGCAAAGTGCGAATGAGCGAAAGTTCATGATCACTCAACCCGAATCCACCACAATAATCTTCGGCTTTTGCCCGGCTGTTGGGCATGAAAATCTGCGTCGCGGTTTGCTCGACAATGGCAGAAGACACCTTGCTGTCCAATGCATCACGAGCGCTTTGCGTGCCAA
This sequence comes from Sphingorhabdus sp., assembly GCF_046154385.1. GTDB lineage: Bacteria > Pseudomonadota > Alphaproteobacteria > Sphingomonadales > Sphingomonadaceae > Sphingorhabdus_B. Next base: position 21,655 of record NZ_JBJXFW010000048.1, read on the forward strand.
ATCCGACGATGGCGTTGCGTTTTCGCAATGTCTTGAGCCAGTCGCGAAGGCGGGCGGCAAAAACGGGATCGTCCAGAACTTTCCAACCTTCATCAATCATGATCATCGCCGGGCTGCCATCAAGCCGTTCATCGACGCGGTGGAAAAGATACATCATGACAGCTGTGCGGATCGCAGGTTGATCCAGCAGCGCGGTCATATCAAACCCGATAATCCTGTTTGAAAGGTCCAGCCCGTCATCGCTATTGTCGAACACCCACCCGCGATCGCTATGATCGAGCCAGGGCCGAAGGCGCGATTGCAAATCGCCTTCTTCAGGGCGCCTAGTCCCGCCCAATAGATCGCCCAAATGGCGCAAGGTCCGAAGATGCAGCCCCTGTTCAAAATTTGCATCGACAGCTGCGGCAATTACCGTTTCATCGGCGGGCGAAAGCCCCCCGCGTTCCGGTGTAAGCAAACAAGCCAGCCAGTCGCGCAAAAACGCCCTGTTCAGCGGACTGTCGGGTAACAATAACGGGTTAAACCCGGTCGCGACGCCGGGGCGCAATTCCACATAATTTCCACCCAGCGAGCGCAAGAAAATCTCCGCGCCGCGATCCTTGTCGAACAATATCGTGCGCGGCTCCAACTTTTGCGCCTGTGCCGTGAGGAAATTCATTACGACAGTCTTGCCCGACCCCGAAGGCCCGATAAGGCTGAAATGGCCCAAATCGCCTTCATGGAAATTGAAGAAATAGGGCGTTGCACTGGTCGTTTCGAATATCGTGATCGCGTCGCCCCAATGATTGCCTTTGGGTTGGCCCATTGGAAAGCCGTGCATCGATATGAAGCTTGCCGCGTTGCTGGTCGAGATCATCGCACCGCGTGCGATGAACATTTCATTCCCCGGAAACTGCGCCCAAAAGGAAGGTTCCAGATTGACATCCTCGCGCACGCCGATCGATCCGAAATCCGCAAGCGCGGCGACAGCTTTAGCGGCTGCCTTGTCAAGAGAAGGTATGTCATCGGCGCGGACCGACAACGACAAATGATGCATTCCAAAACCGATTTGACCACCAATCAACTGATCTTTGGCCGCCAGCATTTCCCTGCGTTCACCAGCAACATCTTCGTCGGTTGCCTTTAACCGCCGCAACGACAAATCGATGCGTTCCTTGGCGACTTGCCGGTCTACGGGCGCAAAACTTTCTGTCAGGGCGAATTCATGCGGAAGGCGCAACACATCGTCCAATATGCCAACCCGCGTTTCGCCAGGATAATCCTTGACCGAAATCATCGCGGCAAATTCGGAACCACCAGCACCGCGATACTCAATGGTGTCGAGCCCGAAACTCACCCGCTTATAAGGTATGTGATTTCCCAGATCGACATCGTCATCGGGTTTCAACACCGACCGCATTTCACCATTGTATAGCGCCGCCAAAAATTCGAGCGGTTCGGAACAGGTGCCGCCTTCGCCCTCATAACAGCCCAGATCGCGCACGCCATATTGCTGCAATGCCGCGCTCAACCCGATTACAGCACTATCGAGGTCCCTTAATTCTTCCTGGAAAATGGCATCTTGATGATTGCGATTGAACCGGCGACGCAACCGTTCGAGCAGGCCTACCTTGCCCCTTGGCGGACGGCGCAATACCGTCAGAAAAAGTTCGTTGGCGAACAATGTTCTTTTGGCCAGCCGATAGGTCCATTTTTCCTGCAAATGCGCGGCAAATGCACCCGAATAATGCGAGGGCATTTCGGCCGATACGCGCCGCCGGATAACATGGTGATAGACAATGAAACGAGCGTCGAGCGTACTGCGTAAAATTGTTTCACGCACGGCCTGGGTGTGGTTCAGATGGTCTGCATCTTCGGTTTCAAAGGGAAGTCCATTCAGGTGCAGGACACGCATCAGGCTGCCGTCACGCAATTGCAGCGTCACGTCATCAACATGCCGGCGATAGGGCAAACGATCCCCGGCACGCTGTTCATATTTTCCCCATGCTGCGGGACCCCGCCAAGCCATCATTTATTCCATTTCACGGTGCGTAACTGTTGCAACCCCAGCGTTTCCAATTTCTAACGCGTGGTGTTCGCGATACTTTTGTAATCCATAAATCAAAAAACCGGGGCTCCCGAAGGCACGCCAGATACCCGATAACATGCACAATCAGCGCCACGCCCAAAGCCCAGAAACTGCGGGTAATCAAAAACGCTTCGGTTGAAATCACTCCATTGATGACAAAAAAGCTATAGGTGACACCCGCAAACATATGCGGTCGCGTTAGCGAGGTAAAAATGGGGGCCTTGCTGAGCGCCACTGTTCAACCTGCGCCCGCTGCGGATTGGATGCCCGACACAATGGCGACCGCACCGAACAGGATGAAACAGCCCAACACAACGGTCATTCCGTAGCGCCAGTTCATCCGTCCGGTCAGCATCAAAAAGCCGACGGCAGCAACCGCAACGACGGCCGCCGCGGTCGCGACATTGCCCAGCAAGGTTCCTTGCAACCATTGGGCTGCCCGGACAATCGGGCCGCTACCGGCGGGATCTTGCTGCGCGAAAGCGGGCGACGACAACAACGCCATCGGCCACAATATTGCCATTCGTTTAAGCAGGTTTTTCATATCTTCATTCCTCCAAAGCACCGCCCCATGCCACACGCTGATATATCGCATCCACATATTGGCGGGTTTCCGCAAAAGGCGGCACACCCTGATATTGAACAACACGCGCGGGGCCGGAATTATAAGCTGCCAAAGCCAGGCGGGTGTCGCCATTAAACTTGATCAGCATGGATTTCAGATATCGCGCACCGCCGTCAAGATTGGCGACGATATCAAAGGGATTAACACCCAGCTGATGGGCCGTGCCCGGCATCAATTGAGTGAGGCCAATTGCCCCCTTGGGCGACCGGGCCGAAGGGTTCCAGCGGCTTTCTTGCCAGATCAGAGCCTCGAACAACACAGGATCTATGGCGTGCTGCTCAGATATCGTCGTGACAATTATTTTCCAGTTCGGCGGCATTATTTTTCGCATCACCAAAGGTGAATAGGCCGCATCGTCTTTGTCTTCGATTCGGGAACGTTCATTGCCCGTTATCGGTTGAGTTAAAGTTGGCTTTAACATAGTATTACTATGTGTACCAATTTCATACACTTGAGCTAACAAACGATTAGGCGCAGCCAAAGTAATACCTGTAAACAACAGGAATTTAACGAGATATAGATAGTTGGCTCGATAAAAAATCATTATCCGCGGCATAAGACTTTCCACAAAATTGGCAAGTATCATAGCCGCAAATCAACCGTCATTATCGTGATAAAGCACTGATTTATTTCTTTTGGACATTAGGGGTAAGCCCTTTGCCCTATTCAATTCTGAACCCAATAGGTGCAATATGAATTTAAGGGATTTTACGAGGATATGCTGATGTCTCCTTTTGCGCGAAACGGGCTATTTACGGGATTGGGCCTCTTGCTTTCTACCAGCATTGCTTTTTCGTCCTGCTCACCCGTGGATGGCCAGACCAAAGGCACAACGCAGCCATCTGCACGTTCCAAAGCTTTCCCCGGTGCCATCGGTCATGGCGCCGCGACCATCGGCGGCTTTCAGGGTAAGATTGTTCAGGTAACCACCGTTACAGACAGAGTGGCGGGATCGCTGCGGGCGTGCCTTGAAGCCATCGGCCCGCGCACATGTGTGTTTCGTATTGGCGGTGTGTTTCGTTTTAGCGGCGCGCCTCCTGTCATCCGCAATCCATTCCTAACAATAGCGGGTCAAACCGCGCCGGGCGGGGGCGTTACCCTCGCGCACGATGGCAGTGCGGAATCGCGCACGCCATTGGTCATCAAAAACACCAATGATGTGATTGTCCGCCACGTCCGCGTCCGCAACGACCGGATCGGCGGAGAAAAGGAGTCAGAAGATTCAATAACCATAGAAAACAGTAGATATGTTGTCATAGACCAGGTGAGCGCCAGTTGGGCCCGTGACGAGATTATCAACGGTTATGGCAGCAATGATTTCATCACCATCAGCAATTCCATTTTCTCATATGGAATACCGCGCCACGACAAATGCGCTTTATTGGGCAGCGATCCAAAGAAGCCACAAAAATTCAGCTTTGTCGGCAATATCTGCGCGCACAATGGTGACCGGAACCCCGACATAAACTTCAAGCCCGCGTCCTGCGTCGAGGTTGTGAACAACGTCTTTTATAACGCCGTTTCTGAATTTGCCGAGATTTGGGAAACCTATGGCGGCACACCCGTTTCCCTGGTCGGCAACAGTTTCAAGTCGGGCGAAGACACGACCGATGGCGCAGTGGGCATCATTCGCCAAACCGTTGGCAGCACCGGATCGTCAGCAATCTATATCCAAGATAACCAGTTTTTTGGCAGTTTCACGCATATCGACCCATCGGTTGCCGTCGCGCAACGAAACAATCCGTCATGCCCGCTGACGATAACTCCACTATCAGCCTCAAACGCATATTCCGTCGTATTGGCCAAATCCGGAGCGTGGCCTCGCGATGCCATCGATGTTGAGGTCGTGACCGATGTTACAAATGGAACTGGGCGGATTGTCGATTTACCCGGGTCTATTCCAGCCATATTGGCCGGAACACCCTATCCCGATAGTGACCGTGATGGTATGGATGATCGATGGGAGGCCAAGCACGGCGCCAAAGTAGGAGTATCGGACCCTTGGGTGGATTCAAACAAGGATGGTATAACTAATTTGGACAGTTTTCTTGACGCGCTGCATCAAGCACTGCTGCGTTGAACGATTTTAGCCTGAATATCTTTTATGCATAATAAACCTGTTACAATTGCCTATCCGATGGCGGGCGATAGTCTAGGCGGCAGCCATCATTCGCTTCGGGGTTTGCTCGAAGGACTTGACCCCGCGCATTACAAGCCCGTTATCATATTGGAAAATCCGTCCGGTCGACTGGCGGAGCATTTTGCGGCGTTCGAACAATGCGCGGACCCCGCGCCGCCACAAGAAAGCTTCGCTGTGGGGCGCGAATTCAGTCTTTCCAATTTTGCATCAACATTTTCGGGCTTGGGCCGCCGGGCAGCACTGTTGCGGCAAATTGACGCTCGAATTGTTCACAGCAATGATGGGCGGACTCATGCAACATGGGCGCTTGTGGCAAAACGTGCAGGCTGCAAATTGCTTTGGCACCACCGTGCCGATCCTTTTGCCAAGGGATTGCGCTATCTTGCGCCTTGGGTTGCCGACCAAGTGGTCGCGGTGTCACGGTTTTCCTTGTCTGGTATGCGCCCTGGCAAAGTGGCAAAAGAAGCACAAGTCGTTTTCAGCCCTTTCGATATTGACGTTCAAGCCGATCGCAAAGCAATGCGTCAACGATTGTTGACCGAACTGGATGCTCCGCAAAACACAATAATCTGCGGCTATTTTGGCAGCTTCATTGATCGCAAGCGGCCGCTGGAATTCATCAACGCGGTGGCTGAAATGCGGAAAATGCAAGATCGCCCCGTGATCGGGGTTATGTTCGGCGAGACAACCTATCCCGAACTTGAAACGGCGATGCGCGCGCGAATGAATGATCCCGATGTGGCGGGGTCAGTCCATATGATGGGGTACCGTTCACCTGGTGTGGACTGGATAGCAGCGGTCGATCTGCTGCTTGTTACCGCGGTTCACGAACCGTTGGGTCGGACTCTTGTCGAAGCCATGCTCGTCGAAACCCCCGTGATCGCGGCAGATTCGGGCGGAAACCCAGAGGCGATTCTTGACGGTTTGGGAAAGCTTGTAATACCCGACGATGCACGGGCGATGGCCACAATTGCACTCGATACTTTAAACGACAGCGACGCCGCGGCCGCGATGACCGCGCGCGCGCGGAAAAGCGCTAAAGCGCGCTTTTCCGAAGCGACGCATGTCGCGCGAATATCGCAGATCTATTGCAATCTATCCAAATGAGGGATGACCCATAAGGTCAGAACCGCAATCGCAGGGAGATCCCTCCACGCGTGCGGTCAAAAACTTCTTCGGGAATATTACTCGTCCGATCCGTATGGCCAAGATACCCGGCGATAGAGAGGCGCTTGCTGGCAAGCCACTCCACTTCAATGCGGGGGCTGATTGCCTTTTCCAAATCGGTAGAACCAACAAATGCCGCGCGAAGATAGGACACGCCTGCAGTAGCATAGAGATTGTGCCTGATTTCCTGCTGGATATTTAACGAGGCAGTTGTATCCGAACGTGCGATGGCACCCAAACGAAACGTGGCGACGTCACCGGAAAATACATTCAACGATATTGCCGTGCGTCGCTGCGGCCGAACGGTGAGCGACACATCGGCGGAAATTCCGCTGCGGCCTTTTTCGGTCGGATCGGCTGGATTAAGCCTGAACATCCCAATCGACGCGCGGCCCTCAATCAAACCACGATCTTTGGTGGCAACGCCGATACGAGCACCCACAGTGGTCTCATCCTGAACAGCACCATTGCTTGCCGGCAAACGAAAATCACGGTTAGTTACAAAGGCGGTAGCAATTCCGTATAATTTGCCACCGATGCTGCGGCCCAATGTCAGCGATACAAACTGCGACGCAAAATCGCGGCGGTCATTTGTCGCACCCAGAAAGTCAAATTTCCGGACAACAACATCAGTGCCGACCAGCATTTTGCCGCCTTCCTGGCTGAATTTCGCTTCGGTTTCGAAAATATTCGCCAGCCTTGGTCCGGTCGACGTTACGTTCAAACCTTCAGGATCGCCACGTTCTTCGACAACCCTGCGCCATCCACCTGACAAGCCGAATTTCTGACCCGACCGAGGCTGCCAACCTAGCGTAACCGAAGTCTCGGCCCCTTCGGAGTTTTCTGTGGTGAGCTTATCATAGCGCCGGATCCGTGTTCGCGCATTGGCGGCAATATCGATATTGCCAACGCGTCCTTTGGCTTCAACGCCGCCAATGATGATGAACGCAGCGTCGGCTTGCGTTCCGCCACTTAACGTTCCGTCCGGCAAAAGAGATTTTCCGTCGCGCACGGAATAGACATTGTCATCGGCGTAAAGAATATACTCGAAATCCGGCAAAAGACGAAAGCCGCCAAGTTCAAACCCTTTGGGCTCGAAATCCGGTAGCTGGTCGGACACAAGCGGTGCGGTTTTACTGACCGGTTCGGCCTGTGCGATCGTCGATACAAAAAGACCGGCAACCGTGCAGGCCGCGCATAGAGAATGTCGCATCGAAATCAAAACCACTTCTCTACAATCCGGATCTGGTCGCCGGGCATTACTATGGTATTTTCCGAAGCCTTACCGGTCACCTTGCGGCCATTCACTGTCCGGGTAATGATCATCGACATGGTGTCGGCGCGATAGGTGTAACCACCGGCAAGCGAAATGATCGAAAATACGGTCAGACCCTCTCTATATTCATACTGGCCGGGCTTGCCGACTTCGCCCAGAATATAGATCGGCCGCAAAGAAGCGGCCTGCATAGTGACGTTGGGACGCACCAATATGCGTTTGTCGAGCAGTGACTTTTCGACGGCCCGTTCGGCCTCGCGCAAAGTCAGGCCGGAAATTTTTACCTCTTCGACCAACGGAAGCGAAATTATACCGCTTTGGTCCACCGTATATTCGCCATCACCCCCTACGAGATCAGGAATCTGAACCTTGATCTTGTCGCCTGGTTCGAGCCGGAATTCAGCTGCATCCGTTGCCGGTATTGCGTAAAGTCCGCTGGTTGCCGGCATGCAGCCAGCGACCATAGATGATCCAGCAATAACAGCCGCCGCTAGCAGACATTTGAGCATTTTCAGCATTTCTGCCTTCTCCCCATTTTCATTTGCGACCGAAAATATTCGGTGCACCCTAGTTAACCAGTTCAAGTGATCAGGCGACTTTTTTGTGATTTTCCCGACCATTATTTTGTTTCGCGCCAGATTCTTTAGTGTCCAGCCAACCTGACACATCTCTTCCGAGCATTCGTCCAAGTTCTGAAATATCATCGGCATAAAAATCGCGCAACCGCAACCTTAAATCTGACGACAATGGGGGATATACAATTTCCCGCGCAAACATATTTCGTGTTGATTCGAACAATGCCGACCCACGCAATGGTGCGATTGTGCTTTTAAGCGGGGCCAGTATCTTGCGGACGGGTAAGGGCAAAAAACGTTCCGACGCGTTGTTCGCTTTCTTACCCGACTGGTCGATGTCGAAGACCGGATCTACACCGATATGCTTGGAAATCGCCTCGATGGTCGCCTTTGACTGGGCTTTTACGTCATCATATAGAAAAGAGTAAATCTGTTCTGCAGGGAAATGATCCAACCAGCGGCGCAAATGCTGCGCATAAAGACCGTCATTCAGAAATCGTGGCTCGGGATTGTCGAGCGAGGTGAGATAGGCCTCGGGACCTTCTTTCACCGTTCCGCGGCGGAACAACATTTTGTAATCGGAATAAGCGCGCTCGATAGGATTGCGAAACTGCACGACCAGACGAGCGTGCGGCAACATCGCAGCAATTCGTTGCGCGGCTTGCGGGTGGGCAAGATAGTCAGCCGATTTTTCACCCAACATGCGTTCCGAACCGGCATGTGCCTCAAAAAAGGCGCGGTAATAATCTTCGCCCTGTTCAAATTCGCTGCTGAAATAATGTGGTTCGGGGTCGGGCATGTACAGCGCCGGATTGACTTGCAGTTGTTCCAGCGCCCAAGTCGTCGCCGCCTTTACCGCGCCGATGATGATGAAAGAGGGATGCCAGTCGGCCTGTCCAGAATAGGTCTGTGTCATGCCATCACAACCTTTTTCAAGGCACCGGCAATGACGAGCATGTCATCTTCGTTGAACAGATGGTCGACGGGAAACATAATCGTGCTCGCACCCAGTCTGTGGGCATTTTCAAGATGTCCGTCGCGTCGCGGCTCGCGGCCCTGAAACGCGATTTCTTTGCTCATATCCGGGCAGGAACCACTGCCGCACTGGATGCCCAAAGCCAGCAGGCCGGCGATAATATCCGCACGTGTTTTATTGCCCGGCAATTTGCTTTCATCAATCCGGATGAAATATTTATACCGCGCGGATACAATATGCCCGTCATATGTATCAACGATAACGCCCGGAATGTCGGCAACGGCCTCGCTCAGGCAATTTGCATTCGCACGACGCTGCGCCAGCCATTTTGGCAGCTTTTTAAGCTGTACCCGACCGATGGCAGCCTGCATTTCAGTCATACGGAAATTGGTGCCAAAGCTTTGGTGTACATAGCGAAACTCACCGGGAGGCGCTATATTTTGTGGCATTTCTTCGGGTGGAACTTTACCGTGATCTTTTATTGCCCATGCTTTGGACCAGGCTGATTTGTCAGCGAACAAGATCATGCCACCTTCGCCGCCGGTCGACATTATCTTGTCTGTGCAAAATGAAAAAGACGACGCATCTCCGAAAGACCCAACCATTTTCCCATCGTAAACAGCGCCATGCGCCTGAGCGCAATCTTCGATCAGAAAGAGGCTGTTGTCTTTGCACAACTGGGTCAAAGCACACATATCACATGGCAGTCCAGCGAGGTGGACGCAAATAACCGCCTTCGTTTTCGCCGAAATCATGCGCGCAACTGAATCGGGATCGATATTTTGTGTTTCGATCAGGATATCGGCAAAAACCGGGCTGGCGCCTACGGACACGACAGCACTCGCGGTGGCAAAAAAGCTGCGTGCGGGAATGATCACTTCGTCGCCAACGCCAACCCCGAATGCCCGCAAAGCCATTTCGAGCGACACGGTTCCGTTGCTGACGGCAATGGCGTGCGGCATACCAATATAGGCGGCGAATTCCTTTTCAAAGCCGCGATTTTGTTCGCCATGGACCAGCGCATTGACCCGGCCGCTTTGCAGAACCTGAGTGACCGCAAGGATTTCATCTCGGCCATGGGTTGGCCACGAAGACGCGATCGGCACCGGATAATCACGGATCTCGGCGGAGGTCGGCGTTGTTTGCTTGTTCATGATTTGCCAACTTTCTTTTCGTTTACAGACCCTGCACCAGCTGCAGATGGTGGCCCCGCTTTGGCAGAGAATTATTAACGAACATCGTCGAAAGATCGATGTCGCTGCTTGGAAGTTTCACCAACGAATGGGTCAACCGGCAGGCTTCTTCCAGCTTGCCTTGCTTCACCGCCAGATCAAGTTCGTCGATCGCGCGGCCAATCAAAGGTAGCGGAATGGGGCGCGAACAAGCTTCGAACAAATTGGGGATTTTCGAATCCACACGGCGTTCACAGGTGTCGAACAATTCTTCGAACAATTTTTCACCCGGACGCAGGCCGACAAACTGGATGGGAACATCCACATCCGGCTCCAAACCGTGCATCTTGGCCATCCGCTTGGCAAGGTCGACGATCTTTACAGGGTCGCCCATATCAAGCACAAAAATATTGCCGCGGGTGGAATTGTCCTCAAGCGAACGGGCGCTGCTTTCCAGAATCAACTGCACCGCTTCACCCACAGTCATAAAGAACCGTTCGATGTCAGGATGGGTGACCGTCAAAGGACGACCTTCGAGCAATTGGCGCTTGAACAAGGGCACAATCGATCCGCTGGAACCCAGCACATTACCAAACCGGACGGTCATGAAACGGGGCGCGGATGTGTCGTCGACGCCGCACAGATCGAGCGACTGGCAATATAATTCGCCGACGCGCTTGGTTGCGCCCATCATACCCACGGGATTAACCGCCTTGTCGGTCGAAACCTGAACCATGGCGCGTACCGCATATTCGGTCACCGCATTGGCGACATTGCGGGTGCCAATGATATTGGTGTGGATACCGCCCAGCGGATTGGCCTCAACCATTGGCACATGTTTCAGCGCCGCTGCGTGATAGACCACCGAAGGCAAATGCTTTGCGAAAACGCGGCGCACTTCATCTTCATCACGAATGTTGCAGAGCTCAGGGAAGATTTCGAGATCGGGATAGCCTTCGCTCAAACGCATTTCGATGTTGTACAGCTGAAATTCGGCATGATCGAGCAGCACGATCCGCGAAGGGCCATAGCTCGCGAGCTGCATGACCAACTCGCCTCCGATGGTTCCACCTGCACCGGTTACAAGAACACATTGCCCTGCAACCTGACGCTGGATGATGCTGCGTTCGATGGTGCGCTCGCTGCGGCCCAGCAGTTCCGAGAGTGGAAAGTTGCTGGGATCGCGGGTTGGCTGACGGTTCAGCAACTGGCTGGCTGGATCGCTCAGTTTTAGCACTTCGATATTGTGCTGCTTTGCCGACTTGCTCAATGTGGAGATGTCGCGCACGCTGATGTTGAAACCGTCATCACAAACAATCGCAAGATTTGGCTTTTCCCCCTGTTCAGTGAGAAACGAAACTGTCTGGTTGAAAGATTCGAGACCACCAAGCACAGGCACATTGGCCAATTGGGAAATGGTGCGATCATCTGACGGCAGCAACAAGCCAATGACATTGATAGCCGACGAGTTACGCGGTCCGAACATATCCAGCACGGATAACGCCCATTCCGGATCGCCTATCAACAACGCTGTTTTCGCCACATTGTCGTTGGAATAGATCGAAGCCGCATTTTGCTTCCGGCGTAAATAGGACCGGGCGGCACGGCGACCGGCGCGCATCAGCTGCATCGCCATGCTGGCCAGACTGTAATGCAAAAATGCAAAGGTCACGAAATTGAACAGATAGGATGACAATGGAGAGAAATAGGCGATAGCCGCCCAGCCGATCGCAAGTCCGATGAAACTTGTAATCAGCATCGAGATGCTGTCGGCAAATGACACAAAACGCCAACTGCGCTTGTACATTCCGGTCAGAAACAAAAAGGTCGAAGCAACGCCCGCGATGATTGCACCGTCATATAAAGTCAGCAAAGTCGCCGATTCAGCCCATCCCCTGGTAAGCGCCAAAAGAACTACAAAGGATGCAAAAATCGCAAGCGTGTCCAATGTCCATACAGCAGCCGTCCGGACCACACGTTTCCAATATGGAAACCGCCATAGCGAGTTCAAATCCCGCTGGTTTCCGCGGCTGTGGATGAACAGGTCTATTTTTCGTGCCAAGCCTTGGATCATTGCTTGCTCCCATTTCCGTGCATCACAAGCCGGAGGCATGCCTGGCAAGCGTTTGGCTTGGCGGCGATTCCACATTTGACGTGGCCGGTGATGAAAACTGATTCCGTCATTTCCCGGCCTATCTACGACAGGAATGTTAACACGTCGCATTCTCTTGCTGACATTAGACGAAAGGGTCAAAATTCGGCCTAGGAGAGCGATGTCGGCCCTAATGGGGGATAGGAGTCTACTAAATCGCAACGCGCGGGCTGCAAGAGCACCCCCATGTCGGGACAAAAGGATGAATACCTATTGCTAAATTGCCTAATGCCGTTCGATGGCCCATCTGGACCCTGTATTAACGCGACTGATACGATTTCGACATAAGGCGCAACACAGAGATGCCAAAACGGCGTGAACGACATTTTTTGGAGGTAGAGCAAGCATGAAAATCCTTGTTTTTTCTAGTCTTGCCTATTCGCTCGTGAATTTCCGTGGCGCGTTATTGTGCCGAATGAAGGAAGCTGGACACGATGTTGTCGCCGTCGCGCCCGATGATGATCCGGTGGTTGCGGCATGGTTACGCGAGCGAAACATCGAATTCAGAACCATATCCATGAACCGGACCGGCATGAAACCGATGGAAGATATTCGTACCCTTTTGGGGTATATCAAGCTGATTTTGACGGAACGGCCGGGGCTGATATTGGCCTACACCCAAAAGCCGATTATCTATGGCGGGATCGCTGCGCGGCTGACGGGTAATGTGCCGTTTTATGCCTTAATGTCGGGCCTAGGCTATTTGTTCAGCCCCGACGGATCAAAACCCGGCTTAAAAAGGTCGATCTTCCTGCGCCTCTATCGAGAGGGCGTCAGGCGAGCGGTCAAAATTTTCGTGTTCAACCGCGACGACCATGAAGATATGATCGCGGCTGGCATTGTCGACCAGACCCAGAAAGTCATTCAAGTGCCAGGATCAGGTGTCGATACCACATATTTTGTGCAGCAACCTCTTCCGGCTGGCGCCCCGCATTTCCTCATGGTTGGGCGGCTAATGCGCGACAAGGGTGTCTATGAATTTCTGGAGGCCGCACGGAAATTGACGGCCGATTACCCAGCTGCACGGTTCAGCATCCTCGGCCGGGCCGAAGATTCTAATCCAACAGGGATCAGCCAAGACGACATACCCCGCCTTCAATCCGATTATCCCGTCACCTTTTTGGGTGAAACCACCGATGTTCGTCCCTATCTGGCTCAGTCTTCGGTATTTGTCCTGCCATCTTATTACCGCGAGGGACTACCGCGCACGATTTTAGAAGCGTTGGCAACCGGACGGGCCGTGATCACCACCGATATGCCGGGTTGCCGTGATCCGATCGAAGCGGGTGTAAACGGACTCATTATTCCGCGACAAGATTCGATAGCTCTGGCAAATGCGATGCGATCATTCATCCAAAACCCCGGACAGGCCGAAGAAATGGGCGCGAAATCGCGTGCGATCGCTGAAGCGGTGTATGACGTTGCCAAGGTCAACGATATTCTGACAGGCCATATGGGCCTGCAACACAGTTCGAATACCCATGCTACGTCAGCCGCGCCTTTTGTGGCCAAGCAAGCATGACGTTGCGCGCAGTCATTGTTGGTGCCGTTGAAAGCACCGCCGTTGCCATTCGGGCCTTTGCCGGATCGGGGTGGGATTTGTCACTGGTTGTAACTTTGCCGCCAGAGAAATCCGCACGGCATTCGGATTATGTCGATTTGCAAGCCGATGCCGAAAAAATCGGGGCGGGCCTGTTCCATACGACCCAAACCAACCACCCCGATACAATCGCGGCGGTTCGTGCGGCACAGCCCGATTATATTTTTGTGATAGGCTGGTCCCAAATTTGCGGGCCCGAGTTTCTGGCGATTACACCTGAAAAGATTATTGGTTATCACCCGGCGGCTTTACCCCGCCTGCGCGGCCGGGCCGCGATTGCCTGGACTATAGTGCTGGATGAAAAAATCAGCGCCGGATCGCTGTTCAAAATGGCGGACGGTGTCGACGACGGCCCGTTGCTCGAACAAAGCTATTTCCATATCGCGCCACGTGAAACGGCGCAGACCTTATATGACAAGCATATGGTTGCACTGGATAAGATGGTCAAAAATGCTCTTGAGCGGCTCGCGCAGGGCAACCCCGAATTTCGGGTTCAGGACGAAAGCTGTGCCACATATGCGGTCCGCCGGACACCGGCTGATGGCCTGATCGACTGGCGCCAATCGGCCCGGCAAGTTGACCGCCTCATTCGCGCCTCTGGCAAGCCTTATCCCGGCGCATTTACAACCGTCAAAGATGCGCGCCTGACGATCTGGGAAGCGCATCCGGTCGAACCAGCGCTGGCGTTTCACGCGTCCCCCGGACAGTTGCTGGCCGATGATGCCGAGGGTCTGCTTGTGCAAACCGGTGCGGGTCAGATACGAATTACCAATTGGTCATGGGAAGGCGAAGGGCGCCCTGCTATGCACGGCATCTGGGGAGGCAAACATGGGTGACCTGAATTACATGGGGAAGGTGCTTGTAATCGCGCCGCATCCCGATGACGAGATTTTGGGCTGCGGCGGCACGATGGCTCGGCTGATAAAGTCGGGGGCAGAGGTCGTTGTCGCCATCGTAACGCGTGGTGTGGCTCCGCAATTTTCGGAAGAATTTGTGGAAAATGTCTTTGCCGAGGCGAAGGCTTCGCATGCTATGATTGGTGTTGCAGAGACGATCTACCTAAATCTGCCTGCCGCTGCGCTTGATACGGTTCCAGCGACGCAACTCAATGGCACTTTGGCCAAGCTCGTTCAGGACGTTCGCCCCGACACATTATTTGTTCCCTTCGTCGGCGACATCCATACCGATCATCAATTGACGTTTCTTGCGGCAATGGTCGCCGCGCGTCCGCGCGATGAATATGCGCCAAAGCGGATTTATGCCTATGAAACATTGTCCGAAACCAATTGGTATGCGCCAGGCATTACACCGGCATTCATGCCAAATGTGTTCATCGACATCTCCGATACGCTCGATTTGAAACTTGACGCATTTCGATGCTTTGAAAGCCAGGTAAAGATATTCCCGGACGAACGGTCAATCGAAGCGATCCGGGCGCTCGCGACTATGCGCGGCGCTTCTATGTACCTGAAAGCCGCCGAAGCGTTTATGTTGATCCGGCAGATCGACAGATGATGTCCCGACCCGACCCCATTTCGCCCGAGCAACGACCATGACGCAGGACGCAAGCCAAGCAAATCCTCATGGCCAGAATGTTATGGGATTTGCACCACCGCTGGAACGGATTGAACGTTTACGGCAGTTATGTCTTGGTGCCGCCTGTTTTCTGCTTTCATGGCATGTCTTAAGGGTCGGTGATTTCAATTTCACCGCATCGGATTTTCTGTTCCTTGTCTGCTTCGGGCTGTTTCTGGTCCGGCAAAGCCTGAACATGATGGCGTTGAACGTCATGACCGCGCATTGGTGCGCGGCACTTGCCATGATGCTCGGTGGTTTGTTGATCGGATCGGTCTTCAACGGCGACCCGCTTCGCTGGGCAAATATCGCGGGTCAGTATATTTTCGGTTTCCTGCTTTTGCCGATGGTGTTCATGAGCGAGGATCGCGTCTGGATTCGTAAATGCCTGCTCTATTTCGTTCTGGGTGTTGCCGCCTCGCAAATTGTCGCGCTGTCGCTGGCTAGCTTTTTCAGCTTTGATCAGTCGAACGAGATGCTTGGGCCAAGTGTCGTCGCGGGAAATGGTCGTTTAGGTGGCCTTGTGTCCGATGCAAATCTGAACGGCGCGGTTATTGCATTTTCGATTATCGCGCTATTTAATGCCCAACACCACGGACTGATCCGCAACTTTTTTGCGATTTGCGTCGGCGCTGTTTTGTTGTGGGCCTTGCTCACAACCGCCAGCTTTACCGCGTTTGCGTCGACGGGGATTGCAACTTGCATTTATTTCGTGTCGTCCAACCTTGGCCGCTTTATGAAAGTCGGCATCCCGTTGATGATATGCGCAGTCGCCTATATTGCCCTTGGCTTGCCCCTGCCCGAAGCGTTCAGCGAACGCGTATTAGGCGCTGTTCTGACCGGTGATTTATCACAGGCCGGCACCTTTACCCATCGCTCCGCCCTGATTGTGGAAGCGTGGGAAATGAGCAAGGATACGTTGTTCGTCGGCCTGGGTGTAGACCGTTTCAGGGTGGAAAGCATTCACGGCATGCCGGTTCACCAATTCTGGATGCTGTTGTTGACCGAAGGCGGGATCATATCCTTTACCGGACTTGTTCTCATGTTCGGGATACTGGGCATGATGGGGATTCGCGCGTTTAATATCCACCGCGAAGACGGCGCGATGGCGCTTGCCATTTTGGTTATCTTGCTAATTTTTTCGACATCGATTCCGCATATGTACAACCGCCTTTGGATTACACCGATGATGTTGGCACTGGCGGCAAGCTTTGCGCGCAATGTGCAGATATATTTCATGCCGGAAACTTCCGGGGAATATGACGACATATTCGAAGTCGATGGAACACCAACTGCCCTTGCATTAAGGGGGCCGCAGGCATGACCGTTCCGAAATCCGCCGCAGACGGCGTTACAGCCGAAGTCACCCCGGCATGGCGCAAAAAAGGTTTTGAAAAGGGCTGGCTGAAAAGCATCCTTCATCTTGTTTCGGGCAGTGCGGGCAATGCGATCCTGATGCTGATTAGCACCATGATTGCGGCGCGGACTCTTGGTCCCGCGGCATATGGTGTATTAGCACTTGTGTTGACAGTCGGCCGGTTAAGCGAGCGACTCTTGCGCTTTGAATCGTGGCAGCCGCTGATCCGCTTTGCCGCATCCGAAGACATTGCCGCCGACAAGAAGAAAATGTCCGAACTTTACCTATATGGTCTGTTCCTGGACATCGGAACGGCATTGTTGGCGGCTGTCCTGACAATGATAGTCGGCTATGCGTTAATGACGGTAATTGGCCTCGAACCCGAACATATGCCGCTTTTGGCTATCTATGCCGTTGCAATAGCCATGAATATCCGCGGCGTTCCAACAGCGGCATTGAGGTTCGATGGGCAGTTCCGGACGCTCGCTTATGTTCAGATGCTGTCGTCTGTGCTGCGACTGGCTATGGCCGGGGTGGGATTGGTTCTCGGCTTTTCATTACTCGAATTTGTGATTGTCTGGACAGTGTGTCAGGCGCTGGATTCCCTCCTGTTTCTGTGGTTGGGTTTGCGCGTTATCCGCAAACAAGGCATCCCGAGCCCCTTTCGCGCCAATCCATTTGGTTTGAAACAAAAGTTCCCGGGCTTCATGTCCTTTGCATGGTCTACCAATATTTCTGGAACCTTGCGGACATTGACGCAAGAAGCCGACACGCTGTTGGTAAGCGCCTTTGCCGGCACGGCTTGGGCGGGTTTTTACCACATCGCCAAACGGATTGCCAAAGTGGCGCAACAAGTCGGCGCTATGATGCAAGCCGTCGTCTATCCCGACATGGCGCGCATGTGGGCGCAAAAGGATGTTGCCGCCTTTAGTTCGACCATCAAACGGGTTCAGCTCGTTCTGGGCGCGGTAGGCGTCGCATTTCTGGGGGCGTTCTGGCTCGTGGGTGACTGGATGATGAAGTTCGTATTCGGTCCGGAATTCGCGCAAGCTTATCCTTTGCTGGTCGCACAATTGCTCGCGGTTGTCCTGATCATGCACGCCGCCCCTTCGCGGTCGGCGTTGCTGTCGATGAACCGGCCGGGTTTTGTGCTGTGGGTAGCGATTGCATCGACGATATTATTCTTCGTCACTGCATGGATAACAATGCCGACCTATGGCGCGCTGGGCGCCAACTTTGCCCATATTGCCTTTGCCGCTTTGACCGCCATTGCCATGGATATCGCAATGTGGCGCCAAATTGGACAGACCGCGAAAGCGACGAAAGAATGACGATCACCACGCCCCGTCCGGCACGGATCAAATTCATTCTGCCCGGCCTTACAGCAGGCGGTTCCGAACATGTGGTCAGCTTTGTTGCCAACCGTTTGGCGCAGTCCGGTTTTGATGTCAGCATTATGTCGTTCGAAATGAGCGGCAGCACACCATATTACAAAACGGACGAACGGATCCGCATCGATTATCTCGATGTTCCGATCGGCAAACGCGGACCTTTGGGCGTTCTTTCGGACATTGTGCGACGGGTGAACCGGCTGCGCGCCATATTCAAGGAACAGCGCCCCGATTTGGTGGTCAGCTTGCTCACACGGTCCAATGTCATTGCGGTATTGGCGGCCACTGGCCTCAATATTCCCGTCATCGTTTCAGAGCGCAATAACCCGCTTCGCCAAAAGCCGGGCATCGTCTGGCAGATTTTGCGCCGGTACGCATATGCCCGCGCCTTTGGCTTGATTACAATGACACGCGGCGCACTGGAATGCTTTCCCCCAATAATGCGGCCACGCAGTTGGGTCATCCCTAACATGGCCGATTATCAGGATTTCAAACCGAAATTCACCAACGAACGCAAGGTGATGACCGCCGTTGGCCGTCTGGTCGACCAGAAAGGGTTTGATTTGCTTATACAGGCGTGGGCCAAAATTGCGGGCCAACATGATGGCTGGTGCCTGCGTATCTGGGGTGAAGGTCCCGACCGCAAAATGCTGGAAGAACTGATTGCCCAAAATGGTGTTGGCGATAGCGTGCAGATGCCCGGCGTCAGCTCGGCGCCCGGACAGTGGATCGAAGAAGCTGACGCCTTTGTCCTCAGTTCCCGTTTCGAAGGCTGGGGGCTCGTGCTGGGAGAGGCGATGGCGGCGGGATTGCCCTGTGTATCGTTCGATTGCCCCTTTGGTCCCGCCGATATGATCACCCACGACCTTGACGGGCTTTTGATCGAGGAAGCCAATGTTGACGCTATGGCCGCCGCCTTGTCGCAATTGATGGGCGACGATGCCTTGCGCCAACGTCTTGGGTCACAAGCAGAATCGGCCGCAGATCGTTTTGCACCCGAAGCGATCGGCGATCTGTGGGAAAATACAATTCGCGGCGCTCTTGCAACCGCACAGCGCCAGTAAAGGGTTCAGGAGAAATGCAGATGGCCCCGGAATTTGTGAAGAATGTATATCGCCGTGTCCGGAGGATACGTAACCTGATGCTGCTCGAACGGGCAGCACCATCGGTCGATGCCTTTCTGGTATCCTACCCCAAAAGCGGACGGACATGGTTACGTTACTTATTGTCCAGCTATTTCGCGCAAGTCGCCAATTTGGGTTTCGAGCCTGATCTGCACTCGACCTTTCGCGTGCTCCCCAATTTTGACCGCGATGCCGAGCGCGGCCTGCCAGTGTTTGTCGGGCGCACAAAAGACATACCCCTCCCCTTGATCGCGGTCAGCCATCGCCAGTTTACCGGCCAGCTGTTTTCCGGTCGTCCCGTGATCATTTTGGTTCGCGATCCGCGCGACTTGTGCGTTTCGGCTTATTTCCACGAAACCAAGCACAAGCACCGTTTCGAAGGCAGCATCGCCGAATTTATTGAAGACGAGACTTATGGCGTTCCGGCCATCGTGCGATATCATAATGGCTGGGCAGCCGGTATGGCAGACGGACGCTCGCTGGTTATCAGCTACGAAGACATGAGCAGCAATACAGACGCAACTGTTCGGTCCATTCTGGAATTTCTGGGCCAACCGGTTGATGAGGTGGCGCTGGCCAAGGCCATCGAACAGGCGCGGTTCAGCAAAATGCAAAAGACCGAAAAGAAAACCGGAATTCCCGGCCATGACTATGACCGGTCAGATGAGGACAGCCTCCGCGTCCGAAAAGGCAAAGTCGGCGGCTTTTCCGATACTTTAAGCGACAGCGAGGCCGAACGGATCATCCAGATATGCCGCGAGACAATGGTCGCGGAAGCCAAAAGCCTGATGCAACGCAGCGGCATTGCACTCGACTGAAATCCGGCGGCTCCCCTATGCATATCGTATCGATCCTGACCAGCCTGACGTCCGGCGGCGCCGAAATGCTCGTCGTCAACCTCAGCAAGGAATATGTTGCGAACGGCCATCGCAGCACGGTCGTCAGCCTGGTCGATGCACATAGTGTCGGCAATTCACCGGAGATGGAGGCCGTCCTGCGACAAAGGATCATCGACGAGGGCGGGGAGCATATCTCGCTCCAACTGGGCACCTCGCGAAACCCTTTAAATGGTTGGCGCAAGATGCGGCACCTCGTTCGTGATTTGAAACCCGACGTCATTCACGCGCATACCGCACGCGCCCTGTTGATGATGTTGGCCCATCCAGGCAAAGCACCGGTGGTGTTGACCCATCACAATAGCAAGCTGAGCTTCCCGGTCGCCATGTTCCGGCTTTTCGACCAAATTGCATCAGCCTATGTTGCCATCAGTAAAGAAACCGAAACCCTTTTTGCGCAACATGTGAAGCGTCCCATCGCATATATCCCCAATGCCGCAAGCAAGAGTTTTTCGGCTTCGGCCCCCCGGGCCGTCGTGGGTGCCAGCCCACAGATTCTGAGTGTCGGAGCAATATCGGCACAGAAGCATTATGATCTTCTGGTCGAAGTGGCGGTGGCGCTGAAAAACAAAGCGGGCGGCAATGCCATGCCTAAATTCCAGATCGCCGGTAACGGTGTCGATCTGGAAAATATGCGGACGTTGGCGCAGGAACGCGGTGTTGCGGATCATGTGCATTTTCTTGGCGAGCGGTCCGATATCGCGCAATTGATGCAGTCATCCGATCTCTACCTCAACACCTCGCGTTATGAAGGTATGCCGGTCGCGTTACTCGAAGCTATGGCGAGCGGTCTTCCCATCATAGCCACGAAAGTTGCCGGTAATACCGAGCTGGTAGGGCATTTGGAAAATGGTCTTCTCTGCCCGTTGGACGATCCCGAAAGCCTGGCGGAAGCAATCTCGAAGCTGCTCGGCGATACCGAATTTTACGGCCAATGTTCGGCGTCAGCGATCATGCGATCCAAGTCTTTTTCTATCGAAACGACCTGCGCCAATCACCTCGCATTATATCAAAAGATCTGCGCCAGCTAGGGTCAGGACCTATAAAAATCAGTTGCGAAGCGTCAAAATTGCCTCTGACCTCGCATGTGATTTTAAAAGGCCCCGACCTAAATGCACCGAAAATATTATCAAATAATCAGATTTTCTTCTGATACCGGCAAATATGGGAAAGCCTATTTTAACTATATAAACCGCTGAATCACCGACAGAACACCCCACTATCCGAATATTAAACCGATTTTTGACTTAACCGCGTTTGCTCTGTGAAATTTTTACCTGCTCCGTTCATTTCGCATTTCACACAATTTTTGTGTTTTGATTTGGAAATACAGCGGAGGTTTTGATGAAGAAAATTCTTGGAGCATTGTTGGCAACAGGTTCACTCGCTTTTTTGCCTTCGGCTAATCATGCAAATTATTCCTCAATCTATAATCCATCAAAATTGCCCGCCGGGCAGCAAAGATCTTTTCCGACAGCCGAAGGATTCGGTGCAGCGTCGTTGGGCGGCCGCGGAGGACGCGTTATTCAGGTAACAACTCTGGCCGATTCAGGTACCGGCTCGTTACGCGCCTGCATGATGGATACAGGCCCGCGAACGTGCGTTTTCCGCGTGAGCGGCACCATAGAATTGATGACCCAGATCAAGCCAACATCCGGCTATCTCACCGTTGCGGGGCAAACTGCACCGGGTGACGGAATTGCCATCAAAAACCACCCCAATAACCTGACCGGATCGCCATTGTTCTTTAGCGCACCGCATAACATTATCCGTCACATCCGCGTGCGTCCTGGCCCGACCAATGGCACCAAACAAGACACCACCGATGGCATTACCGTCGATAGCCGGGCACCATATACGATTCTTGACCATGTTTCATTGTCATGGGCGACGGACGAGCCGTTTAACACGACCAAAACTGCATCAAATATCACCATCCAATGGTCGATGGTTTATGAGGGTTTGAGCAAATCTACGCACCAAGCGGGCGAGCATTCAAAGGGAATGTTTCTTGAAGGTAGCAATATAACCGCACACCATGTGTTTATGGCGCACGCGACCGATCGTATGCCCAATGCCGGTGTTGGAACACGTGCCGACTTTGTGAACTTGATTTCTTACAATATGCGGGAAAAAGCCCATCAATATTTCTCGATGAAGCAAAAAGGGGCGCTGAGCACAAGCGGCCTGATGCGTCAAGCCAACATCGTTGGAAATTGGGTTTCGATGGGCCCAAGTTCGATTCGGGGTGCCGCAATTTTCGGCGGCAATTATGACGAACAATATTCCACTAATCCGGGCCAAGCCGAATTCTATTTATACCAGAATATCGACGGTCGCCGTCGTTCGCACAATGTCGACAACCGGATGTTCATGGACCCGTTGGACTGGAAATATGTGAAGACCCAACCCATCGGCGATCTGAGCGTTCAATTGTTCAGCTCTCCTGAACAAGCGGTAAGGGATGTCGCTGCGTTCGCTGGGGCTTTGCCTCGCGATGCGTCTGACCGTCGGGTGCTACAGACGTTTCTTGGATGTAGCGGACGGATTATTAACAGCCCGAGCGAAGTTGGCGGATGGCCTGTCCTTCAATCCAGCGCCGCGTACATCGATAATGATCGCGATGGCATGGATGACAATTGGGAACAGCGCAACAATATCACCAACGCCAATGCGGACGCCGACGGCGATGGCTACACCAATTTGGAGGAGTTCCTGAACGAACTCGCGGGCGATCAAGATAGTTCGGGTCGACTTATCAATCGCGTTGGAACCGGAACAGGAAGCGTGCCGGCACCCAATTGCGGAATTGCGATTTAAGTTCAGAATAAAAGATCAATGGTCGCACAAGACCGTGGCTGACCCCCAATGGATTACGCCGGTTTTTCGTCAAAAGGAAAAATGGGAATAAGATAGAATTAGGTAAAGTTTTGCCATGTCGCACGCCGTATTTCTTTAGTGGCTGATACTCGAGAACGCATAGCACATTGGTTCAATGATAAGGGAGCATGACGGTTTTTGCCGCCATGCTCCCTTCTGATTTCCAAAATCTATCCCGCCTTGATGTTACCAGCCGAAGCTGATTCCTACGCGGCCACCGGTTGAACGTTTCACGGTGGACCCGGCAACACCACCGGTGATCCAGATATTTTCCTTCACCTGCGCAACCAACGCGCCGGAGAAGCCTTGTTCACCGCGGTAGGTCGCAAGGTTGAACGTAACGGACACCGCTTTGTCAGGTATCAACAATGTACCGCCCAGCGCCATTGCCGCGGCGATACCGCCATCTGCTTGGCGTGCCTTGCGGTTCAACCCGTCAACCTGCGTGTTGATATTGTTAAATTCGCTGGTCAAATCCGCCACCGATTTCTGCAAATTGGTGATGTCGGTTGTGGAGAAGGTCGAATATCCGCCGTGATGTTCGTGATGCTATTGTTCACGCCCGCAATCTGATCAACCAACTGGTCCGCGTTCACCGCATCCGTGCTGCCATCGGCCAAAGTACCGGCGGCAACATTCACGATCTTGCGTTGCCCACCCGGTAAGGTGGTACCGACCGATACCGTGTTTGCGACATCCGCAATCGAATTCGCACCCAAAGCAACCGCATTTGTTGCGGTCACCCGAGAGTCGGAGCCGATTGCGATGCCGCCTTCGGCAGCAGCTTCGGCGTTCGCGGTTTTACCGATGGCAATCGCACGAAGACCACTGGCGGCTGTTTCTTCTCCCACAGCGATGGCATCTTCACTACTTGCCGAAGCAGGATCTTCGGTGCTGTTCACCGCGAGATATTGCAGTTCGTTTTCGGTGACTTGGATCCGGTCGTCCAGCGCGATTTCCACCTCATTTAACTGGCCAACGTTGACCGCATCGGTATCGGCAGTGCCTCTGGCAACATTTACGATCTTGCGTTCGTTGCCGACATCGCCGACGGAAACGGTATCTTTTTCAGAAGCGACAGAGCCAGCGCCCAAAGCGACGCTGTTGTTGCCCGAGGCATTCGCCGATTTACCGAGCGCAATGGCATCAGCGCCGCCCGCCACGGCCTCGTCACCTGCCAACACGAATTGACTGTTTACGACAAGGAAGGGGTTGGTAAGGTCGGTCCGCAGCGTATCGATTTCGCTGAACAATTGGTTACCGGTAACGGCATCGGTGCTGCCCAAGGCGACGATACCGTCGGCCACATTGACCAGCTTGCGTTCCGCGCCGACCGCGCCAATCGACACGGTGTCTTGCGCGTCTGCGATTGAACCGGAGCCCAAGGCCACACTGTTGCGTTCGTTCGCCTGCGCGCCATCGCCAAGCGCGACGGAGTTGTTTCCTGCCGAGCTGGACCCGACACCCACCGCTACGCTATTCCCGCCGGCCGCATTCCCGCGCAGGGCAATCGAGTCCACACCGCCCGCATTTGCGCCTTGACCGACGGCAACGCCTCTGGTCGCGGCCGAGCCTGTGGTTGACAGGCGGCCAATCGCAACCGAGTCGGCTGCTGCCGCATTGCCGCGAAGGGCCAGGGCATCTGCGCCCGCAGCGCTAGAGCCAACCCCAACGGCCACTGCGTTCCCCCCGGTCGCGGACCCGCGCAGCGCGATGGCGTCCGCACCCGTGACATTGGCGCTTTTGCCCAAGGCAAGGCCGTTGGTCGCTGTTTCCGAAACAGTCGCGCCATCGCCCAACGCCACGCCGGATTCTTTAAAAACCTTTGCGCCTTTGCCAATGGCGACGCCGTTGGTGGCGACGGCGGTGGCAGCGGTGCCCTTGGCAACTTCGGCACCATTACCGATTGCAATTGCATCGACAGAGCTGAGCCCGATCTTGGCATTGGCGCCCAACGCGGTTCCGTTTTCACTCGCAATATTTGCATTCACACCAATCGCGGTGGCGTTTTTACCGCCTGCGCTTGCATCCGCGCCAAAAGCCGATGCACCGTCAAAATCGGCGTCGCTGCCTTCGCCGACGGCGGTGCCGGATACACCCGACGCGCTGGCCGATTTACCGATGGCGACCGATTCCTGCCCTTCGGCGACGGTTCCGGCACCAATGCCAATGCCGCTTTGCCCTTCTACAAACGCGTCCAAGCCGATGGCAATGGTTTCATCTGCACTCGCATTTGCCGATGCGCCAAGAGCAATCGAGTTTTTACCGTCGGCGGCGGCGCTAAAACCGACGGCAGTTGCGCGATCAAATAGAGGATTACCCGATAAGTCGACAACGTCTCGACCGGCGCGCGAATTTGCGCCAATTGCGATGGATTCATCGCCAATCGTATTGGACGAAATGCCCAGCGCAACTGACGCCGTACCCTCTGCATTGGCGCTCGCGCCAATCGCCGTTGCGCCTGTTGTGGAACGGACCACGTTTCCACCGGCATCTTTTACGACAATCCCGGCAACAGCATCTGCGCCCAAGGCGGTGCTGTCCAGCGTCGGGGCCTTGGCGAGTTTGCCGAGTGCAGTGGAATCGGCGGCTAGCGCATCGGCGTCAAAGCCAATTGCGGTGGCACCGATGAGGCTAGACACAACAGTAGCTAATGGATCGCCAGCATTGGAGAACCCACCGATACTAATCGATCCGCCGCCGCGCGATGTTGCAGATGCACCCAACGCCACGCCAGGATTTATTATCGGACCATCGTCACCGGAGATAGCTGTTGCGACGCCGCCAATCGCGACATTGCCTCCGCCATTTGCTTCGCTAAAAATCCCAAGCGCGATGGTACTATCACCTGATGCAATAGGTTTATTGGTTGCCGTCGCCAAACCGCTAATTTTTAGAAGCGGGTTCGTATTAAGAATGGCTAGGTCGACTCTAGATTCCAGATCCGTCAACTGTTTGAAATTGACCGCGTCATTGTCGAGCGTTCCCGCCAGCACATTAACAATGCGGCGTTTAAAAGTGGCGTTACCTACCGAAACAACATCATTCTCCTCCGCGATTGAGCCCGAACCCAATGCAACGGCATTTGTTACGGTGATGAGGGTTTCTGCATTGGCACCCAAGGCCAAAGAAGCCGTAGCGCGCGCTTTTGCGCCAAAGCCCAAGGCCACAGCATTTAAGGCGAGTGCGTCGTTACTAAATGCGTCTGCATCCTTGCCAGCCTCAGCGCCGACGCCAATGGCAATTGCGCCGGTGGCAAATGTCTTGGCCTGCGCACCAACCGCCAAGGCATTTGCGCCGGTGGTGGCTGCTTGATAACCAATTGCAGTGGAATCGTCGCCGGCCGCAGAAGAATCGCTACCTACCGCTGTTGTATGATCATCGGCGGCTTCGACACTATTACCGATGGCGACCGAATCTGTTCCGAATGCCGCAGATTGTGACCCGACCACGGTTGCATTATTTGCAGTGGCTTGGGAATTGGCACCTACCACTGTAGCTAGCGGCGCAGTTGCAAGCGAACCCGCGCCACATTCTAACGCACCATTCGCACCGACTGTGGTACTGGCATTACACTCCGGCGTCGCATCCGCCCAAACCGGCGGTGCTAACAGGGTTATTCCCCCCAAGGCCAAAGCCGTCGTTGATGCCCGTAACAACAGCGTATGTTTGGTCGTGCCCATCGGTAATACTCCCTGTCTTGCCCAAGGCCCCCATCCAAAGGGCCATTTGCGAAAGCCGGAATCCCGCGAACAGATTCGGGAATTCCGATTTATCCACAGGGTGTTGCCAAACATTGTGGCGCTATGTCAATATACATTGTGATGCTATTTATAGTATTCCTGAACGCGGGATGTATGATTTTGGGGTGTTTTTGAGGTGGGCGGCGTGTTGTTGGGTCGATCCCCTCTCCCGCATGCGGGAGGGGCCGGGGGAGGGTGATGGAGGCGTTGGTCTTGGTCTTATCCGGGGATAGTTTCACGCAAAGGCGCAAAGATTTTCAAGAGGACGGATGCCCCTAAAATATGTCACGCGCGATTTGGGTTGAGTGACTTTGATTTTTTCGACTGCCCTCTTAAAAACCTTCGCGTCTTTGCGTGAAATATTCTGTTTCTTTGGGAACACAAAGCAAAGTTTCAACAAGCACCCTCCCCTAACCCCTCCCGCAGGCGGGAGGGGGATTCAGCCCTGCTTTAAATATAGCCGTCACCCTGGAGCCCGAGGCGTGCAGAGCACAACTTGGTTCAGGGTCCATTTATCAGACCTTTCCTGCCTTATCGTGGCACGCCAAGTGGCCACGTGCGGTTCGGTGTGCATTCGTGCACAGGGTGTGCGGCGCGATGGACCCTGAAACAAGTTCAGTGTGACGGGGGAGTAGAACTCAACGTGATGGCCACCTTCTCCGCGAACTCCGCGTACTCTGCGTGAACCCTCTAGCGCCGCGTTTTTGGTTCACGCAGAGTGCGCGGAGTTAGCAGAGCCCGCGGAGATTTTTTAGTTGGCAGGTGTGATGGAGATTTCAGCTCCAGTGTAACGATAGTAGGAAATTGGAGGCCCGAGCCGGAATCGAACCGGCGTGCAAGGATTTGCAGTCCTCTGCGTCACCACTCCGCCATCGGGCCTCTGGAAAGCATATGCTTTATACAGCGATGCTGTATGTGGTGGAGGAGCGCCCCTAGCGGCTTGGGCGGATCAAATCAACCGGCAATCTGTGCCCTGTCCGCCACAAAACACGGAAAAAATGCCATTTGCATCGACTTGTCGCGCGTTTGTCTGAATCCCGCTTGGCGATTTCGGTCTGGCTGGCTAGATACGGATTCCTATGCTGTATTGTGTTTGCAACACAGCTGTGCCACATGACCCAGAAAGTAATGGAAAAATCCCGATGGAATCTGTGAGTTTTGAAGAAATGCGACGTGCCATGGTTGAATCGCAACTTCGCACCAACGGTGTGACGCAGGCGTGGGTCCTTGCCGCAATGGGTGCCGTCGCGCGCGAGGACCATGTCCCTGCGTCCCACCGCAATATTTGCTACAATGACCGTGCCATTGCGACGGGCGACGGAGCCGTCCTGAACCCGCCATTGGCCACCGCGTTGTTATTGCAATCGGCCGATATCGCGCCCGACGCCCGCGTTCTGCTGATCAGCGCGCAGGACGGATATGTTGCCGCCGTGGTGCGCCAACACGTCGCCGCGGTGACCTTAGTGGATCCTGACGCGGTACACAGCGCCGCGGACGCAGCGCCGTTTGACGTTATCATCATTGATGGTGCGGTCGAAATTCTGCCCGATGCGGTGCTGGCCCTGGCGGCGGAAGGGGCGACATTGGTCACCGGTGTGGCCGAAGGTCCGGTGACGCGGCTGGCCAAAGGCTTCGTCCATGACGGGCGGACTTCCCTGAAACCCTTTATCGACAGCGAAATCGCGCCACTGGCCGCTTTTGCCCGCAAACCGGAATTTACATTTTGACCTCTCGCCGTTTTTTGATCGCATCCCTGCTTGGTTCTGCGTTTTTCAGCGTTTCCGCATCGGCCGATACGTTGCGCGATGCGTTGATTTCGGCCTATGAAACCAACCCCAGCCTGACCGCCGCGCGTGAAGGGCAAAAGGCCACGAACGAAGGCGTGCCGCTTGCCAAAGCCAATGGCCGCCCCGATATCAGCGCCCAGTCGACCTATTTCGAAAATATCATGCAGGACAGCGGTTCTTCAGTCACGCAGGCGCGCGGGCTTAATGTGAATGGGACCATATCCGCACCGCTTTATGCAGGTGGCGGCATCCGCAACGCCGTGCGTGCGGCCGAAAACCGGGTCGAGGCGGGCTTTGCCGGGCTGCGCGGTACCGAAAGCGCCATTTTTTCGGCCGTGGTTGGCGCATATATGGACGTGATCCGCGACGAATCGATTGTCGATCTCAATCGGGCGCAGGTCGGCGTGCTTTCCGTCAATCTGGAGGCGACTCGCGACCGGTTCGAAATCGGCGACCTGACCCGCACCGATGTGGCCCAATCCGAAGCCCGTCTGGCGCTGGCGACGGGCAATCTTGAATCGGCGCGGGCGAACCTGATCCGGTCCAAAGAGATCTATATCCAATTGGTCGGGCGCGAACCGGGCCAATTGGCCGCGCCGCCGCCATTGCCCAATTTGCCCGAGACGCCCGATAATGCGGTGGACGTGGCGCTGGATAATAATCCGGATCTGATTTCGGCGCGCGAGGCGCGCGAGGCCGCGGGTTATGACCGGCTGGCCGCCAATGCGTCGCGTCTGCCCACCGTCAGCGTGTTTACATCGCCAGCCTATAGCAACGCATTGAATTCTATTTCTTCGCGAATCCCGGGATTTCAGGCGGACAACAAATCTTTCACGGCGCAGGCCGGGGTGCGGGCGACGATCCCATTGTATCAGGGCGGGCAACCTGCGGCGCAAATCCGGCAGGCACAGGCCCGTTTGGGGCAGGCACAGGAACTGGAAATCGCCGCCGAACGTGAAGCGATTGCCCAGACCCGCGCGTCTTATGCCAGCTGGAAAGCGGCCAATGACGTTATTGTCGCGTCCGAACGGGCGGTGTCGGCCAACGAACTGTCGCTGGAAGGCACACGAGCGGAAAACAGCGTCGGCAACCGCACGATATTGGACATTTTGAACGCCGAACAGGAATTGCTGAACAGCAAGGTGCAATTGGTGACGGCGCGGCGCAATGCCTATGTCGCCGGCTTTACCCTTTTGGCCGCAATGGGCCGTGCGGAAGCACGCGATCTGGGCCTTGAAGGTGGCGTCCTGTATGATCCCGTTGCCGAATATGAAAAAGTCGACAATGCGTGGAACGACCTGTCCACGCGGCCCGACCCGACGACAAAATCAACGCGCACCGTTGACACGCCAGCACAAAAAGCAGAAATAGAGCCGCTTCCGACCCAAATGAGGAAGTAAAAAACAAAGCTATGGGGAGCTTTAACTATGGCCGAAGGCCGGAATGAGCCATCAATGGATGAGATTTTGTCGTCGATAAAACGCATAATTGCAGATGATGACCGCGCGCGCCCCCTGTCGGCGAAGCGCACGCCCAAGGACGCGCAAACGGTCGATGAAAATGAAATTCTTGAACTGACCGAAACGGCAGCGGATTCGGAAATCGACGCGGCCGCCGAATCGGAAGAAGTCCTGCTCGATGACAGCAAGGCACGCAGCCTGCGCCACAGCTTCTCCGCGCTGCAAACACTTTCCGAACCCGGCGTTGCGCCGCAGATCGTGCGCTCGGGCGAAACCTCGCTTGAGGGCCTGACCCGTGACCTGCTGCGGCCGATGCTGAAAGATTGGCTCGACACCAACCTGCCCCCGATTGTCGAAGCGATGGTCGAGCGCGAGATTAACCGCATCACCAAAAAGGGCTGATGCGCGGCGCACGGCTTCTGGCGCTTTCACTGGCGCTTAGCCCTGCGCCGGTCCTTGCCGAACAACTTTATATCGAAGCCGGACGGCTAATCGATGTGACCGCCGGAACTGTCCGTACAGGCCAGTGCATCCATATTGTGCGTCACTGGATCGAATCCGTCGCCCCGTGCGGTACAACGCCCAAGGATGCCCGCCGGATCGACTGGTCCGGCCTGACGGTCCTTCCCGGCCTGATGGACCTGCACACGCATCTGGCCGATGCGGGGCAGAATGCCGACCTTGCCCTGCCGCTCAACACATCGCGCGAGGAAACCGCGCTGATTGGGGCGCATAATGCGCGGCTGACGCTGGAGGCTGGCTTTACGACGGTGCGCGATGTCGGGACTTATCGCGGTCTGACCGATGTTGTCTTGCGCAACGCAATTAATAAGGGACTTGTGCCGGGGCCACGCATGTTCGTTGCCGGGGCCTATATCACCATTCCCAAGGGCGGGGGGGAGTTGAACGGCGTTATTCCTAATGAACAGCTTCCCGCCGACATGCGGCTGGGCGTGGCGAGCACGCCGGAGGAAGCCAAGGCGAAGACCGAATTTCTGATCGCGAACGGTGCGGACTTTATCAAGACCATCGCCACCGGCGCGGTGCTGGCCATGGGGACTGAGCCCGGCGAACCGGAAATGACCGAAGCGCAACTGCGCGCCGTGGTTGAGGCGGGCAAGGGCAAGGGACCGGCGCGGCCGATGCGCAATGCGCCTGCCGACATGCTGATCGTGCCGGTGCTGCCCACCGACATTTTCGTCACCGCCCACGCGCATGGTGCCATAGGCATCAAGAACGCGATCCGCGCCGGTGTCCGCTCTATCGAGCATGCCAGCCTGTTAGATGACGAGGCGCTGGCCATGGCGAAGAAGGCGGGGACCTGGCTGGTCATGGATATCTATAATGGCGACTATATCAACGATATCGGCACCAAAGAACGCTGGCCCGAGGAATATCTCCGCAAGAATCGCGAGACGACGGATGTCCAGCGCGAAGGCTTTACCAAGGCGGTGAAGATGGGCGTCAAGATCGCCTATGGCACCGACAGCGGTGTTTATCCCCACGGCCTGAACGGACGGCAGTTCGCCTATATGGTCCGTTATGGCATGACCCCGATGCAGGCCATCCAGTCCGCCACAATCCGCGCCGCGGAATTGCTGGGCAAGGAGGATCATCTGGGCAGCATCACCCCCGGCTACACCGCCGATCTGGTCGCCGTAAAGGGCGATGCGCTGACCGACATCCGCGTACTTGAAAATGTGGCGCATGTTGTAAAGGACGGGGTGCAGGTCAAATAGGCCGACCGCCGCGCTCCCCTGCTGCCCATAAACAAAAGGGCGGGGAAAGCCCCCGCCCGTCTGTCTGTTTTCAAAACCATATTCCCGTTACACCATAGTGACGGAGAAAAGCAGGCTGCTCAGCGCAATTGCGCCGATAAAGCTGGCGAGTTTCTGCATGTATCATTCCTTCTTCTGTGCCGCACAGCCAAGAATTTGGCCGGGTCGTCCAATCGAAGGCATCCTATATTTTTTGTTATGCCGCCCAAATAGGGAGAAATGGTTAAAACTCAATTGATATAGTAGACAAAGTAGTTGCATTTATGTAAACATAGCATCGCTATGGGTAAGGTAATTTTCTTGCGCGCGCCCATCGTGTTGACTAGCTTGGCGTCCATGAAAAAACCCCTTCTGATCGCCGCCCTCATTGGCGCCACCGCCCTTTCCGCCCCCGCCTTCGCCCGTCCGATGACGGAGACCGATCTCGCCACGATGAAGCGGCTTTCAGGGGCCACTGCGTCGCCCGATGGCAATATGGTTGCCTATCAGGTGCGCGAAACGGATCTGGACGCGAACAAGGGCAGGACCGATCTGTATCTGATCAAGCTCGGCACCCCCAATGCGCAGCCCGTGCTGTTCGCTTCCAAGCCCGACAAGAACGAGCATGACCCCGCCTTTGCCCCCGACGGCAAGAGCATATTCTACATCAGCAACGAGGGCGGGTCGGACCAGATCTGGCGCTATGACCTCGCCAGCGGCACATCCGCCCAAGCGAGCAATTTCAAAACCGACGTCAGCGGTTTCAAGATTTCGCCCGATGGCAAGAAATTCGCGGTCTGGGGCGATATCGCACGGGACTGCATGGAATTTGGCTGCGAAAAGGATGGCGACACGTCGAAGCCAGGCCCCGGCACGGGCCGCGAATATGACCAGCTGATGGTCCGCCACTGGGACGCATGGGAAACGCCGGGCAATTACAGCCGCATCTTCACCGTGGTGCTGGGTGCCGACGGCAAGCTTGGGACATTGGGCGAGGCCATGGACGGCAGTCTGGTCGGCGATGCCCCGTCCAAACCTTTTGGCGGAGCAGAAGAGGTCAGTTGGGCCGCCGACAGCAACGGCATTGCCTTCGCGTTGCGCAAGGCCGACGCCAATGAGGCCAAATCCACCAATCTCGATATTTACGGCGCGTCGCTGAAATCAAAGGAAGTGGTCAACCTGACCGCCGACAATGCCGGAACCGACACCACCCCCGCCGCATCGCCCGACGGCAAATGGCTGGCATGGACGTCAATGGCCCGCGCCACCTATGAAGCCGACCGGCTGGTCGTCAAGCTGATGGATCTGAAAAGCGGTAAGGTCACCGCGCTGACCGACGCATGGGACCGTTCCGTCGGCTCGCTCGCATGGGCCGCCGACAGCAAGAGCCTGCTTGTCACCGCGCAGGACACGCTCGAAACCCCGCTTTACCGCGTCGACCTGAAGGGCAAGGTCACTCGCCTGACCGAACGCGGCAATATCGCCGAGGTTGTGCCGTTGAAAAATGGCGGCGTGGTCTATGCGATCAACAGCATCGCCGGACCATCCGACCTTGTCCTCATGGACGCCAAGGGCAAGACCACACGGCTGACCAATGTCAATGCCGACACGCTTTCGGCCGTTGATCCGGTCAATTACCAGAAGTTCGATTTCGCCGGTGCCAATGGCGAGCAGGTGTTCGGCCAGATCGTCAAACCGCAAAATGCGGCCGGTAAGCTGCCCGTGCTGCTGCTCGTGCATGGCGGGCCGCAAGGGACGTTCAACAATAATTGGTCCTACCGCTGGAACCCCGCCGTCATGGCGTCACAGGGCTATGCCGTGGTCACGATCGATTTCCACGGGAGCACCGGATACGGCCAGAAATTCACGGACAGCATCAACAAGAATTGGGGCGGCTGGCCGCTGGAGGATCTGCAGAAGGGCATGGCCGCCGTCGGCAAGATCGACAGCCAGCTTGATACCGCCAATGCCTGCGCGCTCGGCGGATCCTATGGCGGCTATATGATGAACTGGATTGCGGGCAACTGGCCCGACCGGTTCAAATGCCTCGTCAACCATGCCGGTATTTTCGACTTGCGCGCCATGGCCTATGAAACCGAAGAACTATGGTTCGACCAGTGGGACAATGGCGGACCTTGGACGACGCGGACCGATGCCGAGAAGTGGAATCCGGTCAACCATGTCGCCAAATGGAAAACCCCGACGCTCGTGATCCATGGCGAAAAGGATTACCGCATCCCCTATTCGCAAAGCCTCGCCGCCTTCACCGCCTTGCAGCAGCAGGGCGTGGAATCGAAACTGCTCGTCTTCCCGGACGAGAACCACTGGATATTGAAACCCAAAAATTCGATCCAGTGGCACCAGACCGTTTTCAAATGGGTGGATAAGCATCTGAAGGGTAGCAAATAAGCCCGGGCTCGGGACTGTCACGCCGCCTGTTTGAAAACCTTGCCCAATCGCGCCTGCGCTGGCAAAGGCAGCGGCATGACTATCGACAAGACATTTGACCCCGCCGCGATTGAGGCGAAATGGTATGCCCATTGGGAATCGACCGGCGCGTTCCGCCCTGAACGCCCGAATGCGGAACCCTATACGATCGTCAACCCGCCACCCAATGTGACGGGCAGCCTGCATATCGGCCATGCGCTCGACAACACCTTGCAGGATATCTTGATCCGCCACGCCCGTCTGCAGGGCAAGGATGCCTTGTGGGTCGTGGGCACCGACCATGCCGGCATCGCCACCCAGATGGTGGTTGAACGCCAGATGGCGCAAAAGCAGCAAAAACGCACCGATTTCACCCGCGACGAATTTGTCGCCAAGGTCTGGGAATGGAAAGAGGAAAGCGGCGGCGAGATAACCGGCCAGCTGCGCCGCCTCGGCTGTTCGATGGACTGGGAAAATGAACGCTTCACCATGGACGAAGGCTTCAGCAAGGCCGTCATCAAGGTGTTTGTCGACCTCTATAATCAGGGCCTGCTCTACCGCGACAAGCGGCTGGTCAACTGGGACCCCGGTCTAAAAACGGCGATCTCCGACCTTGAGGTCGAGACGCGCGAGATCAACGGCAAATTCTGGCACTTCAAATATCCGCTCGAGGACGGCAGCGGCTTTATCTCGGTCGCCACCACGCGCCCCGAAACAATGCTGGCCGATATGGCGGTCGCCGTGAACCCGTCAGATGAACGCTACGCGCATCTGGTCGGCAAGAATGTAAGGCTGCCCATTACCGGCCGCCTGATCCCGATTGTCACCGATGAACATGCCGACCCTGAACTGGGTTCCGGCGCGGTGAAGATTACCCCGGGACATGATTTCAACGATTTCGAAGTTGGCAAGCGCGCCGGATTCAAGGCGAGCGAAATGCTCAACATGCTCGATGCGGAAGCAAAGGTTGTGCAGACCGCCGACGGACTGATCCCCGCCGATTATCTCGGCATGGACCGGTTCGACGCCCGCAAGAAAGTGGTCGAAGCGATCGAGGCGGCTGGCCTGCTCGAACGGATCGAAGACCGCATCATCCAGACCCCCTTTGGCGACCGCAGCGCGCAGGTAATAGAACCCTGGCTGACCGATCAATGGTATGTCGACGCCGAAACACTCGCCAAGCCCGCCATCGAGGCGGTGCGCAGCGGGGCCATCGATATCGTCCCCAAATCATGGGAAAAAACCTATTTCAACTGGATGGAGAATATCCAGCCATGGTGCGTCTCGCGCCAGCTTTGGTGGGGGCATCAGATACCGGCATGGTTTGACGGCGACGGCAAATGCTATGTCGCCGAAGATGAAGCAGGGGCACAGGCGCTTGCGGGTGAAGGCGTGGCCCTGACCCGCGACCCCGACGTGCTCGACACATGGTTCTCCTCCGCGCTCTGGCCGTTCGGCACCTTGGGCTGGCCTGAGGAAAATCCTCCCCGAAACGGGGAGGTGGCAGCC
This sequence comes from Sphingorhabdus sp., assembly GCF_046154385.1. Taxonomy (GTDB): domain Bacteria; phylum Pseudomonadota; class Alphaproteobacteria; order Sphingomonadales; family Sphingomonadaceae; genus Sphingorhabdus_B. The sequence goes on from NZ_JBJXFW010000048.1 coordinate 57,312, forward strand.
GGAACGGCTGACGGAGGGGGGGCGCAACCAAAGGCGTCGCTCGATGCGGAAAACCCCCTCCACCAGCCTGCGGCTGGTCCCCCTCCCCGTACCGGGGAGGATTTGTTGTCGCGCCATTACCCCAATGACGTTCTCGTCTCCGGCTTTGACATCCTGTTTTTCTGGGATGCGCGGATGGCGATGCAGGGCATCCACTTCATGGGCGAAGGCGGACGCCGACCACTGGAAGAATCAGTGCCTTGGAAGACGCTCTATCTCCACGGCCTCGTCCGCGCCGCCGACGGCAGCAAGATGTCGAAGTCGAAGGGTAATACCGTCGATCCGCTGGGCTTGATTGACCAATATGGTGCCGATGCGCTGCGCTTCTTCATGGCGGCGATGGAAAGCCAGGGTCGCGACATCAAGATGGATGAAAGCCGCGTTGCCGGATACCGCAATTTTGCAACCAAGCTGTGGAACGCCGCCCGCTTTGCGCAATCAAACGGCATCGGCGGATCACACAGCATCAGCGCGCCCAAGGCGGAGCTTGCCGTCAACCGCTGGATTATCGGTGAAGTCGTCGACACTGTTGAAAAGCTGAACAAGGCTTTTGCCGAATTCCGTTTCGACGGAATGGCCGATGCCATCTACCATTTCGTCTGGGACCAGTTTTGCGACTGGTATCTGGAGCTTATCAAGCCTGCGTTCGTCGATGGCGAAAAGCAGGATATGGATGCGGAATCGCAAAAGGTGGCAGGTTGGGTGCTCGACCAGATATTGGTGATGCTGCATCCTTTCATGCCCTTTGTGACCGAAGAATTATGGCACGCGCTCGCCGATCCGGCAGCGCCACGCGCCTATGACCTGATCCACGCCAAATGGCCGGAGCCCAAAGCCGAAGTCGATGCCGAAGCCAAGGCGGAGGTCGAATGGCTGATCCGTCTGGTTGGCGAAGTGCGGACCACGAAGAACGAACTGGGCATTGCTCCGGGTGGAAAGATGGATGCCTTTGTCCGCGATGCGGCACCTGCGACATTGGCCCGCATTGCCAACCAAAAGCCGGTCATTGCAAGGCTCGCCCGTTTAGAAAATATCGGCGCTGGCGATGCCCCTGAAGGCGGCTCGATCCAGCTTGTAGTAGACGAAGCGACCTTCGTCCTCCCGCTCGAAGGGGTGATCGATCTCGACGCCGAACGGGCACGCATCACCAAGGCAATCGAGGCCGCTACCAAAGAAGCTGCGGCCCTTTCCGGCCGTCTGTCAAACGCTTCTTTCGTAGAAAGAGCCAAACCCGAAGCCGTCGAAAAAGCCCGCGCCGACCTCGCCGAAAAGACGGCCGAGGCGGAACGTCTTACGGCAGCACTCAAGCGGTTGGGGTAACGACCGCTTTGGCTGGATAAGACCAAATAAAATACTGTCCTACCGGCCCCCGAGTCGGGTAAGTCAATCATGATGAAATTGTCGGCTTTTTTATTTTTATGTGTTGGGCTGTTTCTGTTGGAACCGGTCCACGCCCAATTGCCCGGGGCACCGCAGAATGTGCGGGCCACAATCGAGGCAGAGACGACTACGCCTGCCCCCGGCGACACCGTAACGGTCGCCATCATCATGGACCCAAAACCGGGCTGGCATGATTATTGGCTTAACCCCGGCGATGCCGGAACGCCGCTCGAACTTGAATGGACGTTGCCCGAAGGCGTCAGCGCCGGTCCTATCCGCGCGCCGGTGCCGGAAACGCTGGTCATAGGCGGGTTTATGAACCATATTTACCGGCAAAAGCATGCCTTTTTGGTGGACATCAAACTGCCTCCCAAGCTTCAGCCGAGTCAAAAAGTCGATTTAAAAGTCGATGCCCGATGGTCTGCCTGCTCCGATGAAATCTGTGTTCCCGAAGGCGGCAGCTTTGTTGTCCCTTTGACGTTACGCGGCGGAGATATCCCCGAAGCGCAGCGCGAAAAGTTCGATATGTGGCGCGCGGCCCTCCCCGTGCCATTGGATCGGCAGGCGGTTTATGCCATCAACGGCACAGAAATTTCTCTGGCGATAGCTTTCCCCCAAAGCGCCGATGTCAAAGACGTGTGGTTCTTTCCCATGACAGAAAATATGTTCCGGTACGCCGCGAAACAGTCTGCCCGGCGGACGGGCAATTGGCTTATAGTTTCGGGCGAAATTGACAAACGGGGATCTGGCCCGATTGGCGGCGTGCTTCGCTTCGGGGATGCACAGGGGTTGATCGTAAGCGCCTCTCCAGGATCTGTACCTTCGGGTGGAACAGCGGTTTCTGTGTTCGGCGATACGTCTACCGCTCCGAATTCCGCTGTGTCAGGAAATCTTTTCTGGATATTGGGCCTGTCTGTTCTTGGCGGATTGATATTGAATCTGATGCCGTGCGTTTTCCCCATTTTGGGATTGAAGGCCATAGCCATCGCCAAATCGGGCGGCGATGAATGGCGTGCGCGGAAAGATGCGCTTGCGTACACAGCAGGTATCGTTTTGAGCTGTCTTGCTTTGGGTGCCACAATGTTGGCCTTGCGCGCCGCGGGCGAAGAAGTTGGTTGGGCATTCCAATTGCAGGACCCAAATATAATATTCTTGCTGTTGCTGTTGATGACGGCAATTACCGCGAACCTGTCGGGCCTGTTTAATTTAAGCAATATTGGGCTGGGCGATAACCTTACCCGTCAAAATGGCATATCAGGTTCGTTCTGGACCGGCGTTTTGGCGGCGGTTGTGGCGACACCTTGCACAGGACCATTTATGGCGGCAGCGATCGGGGCGGCGTTGTTGCTTCCCTTTGGTCAGGCGCTGCTTATCTTTGCGGGGCTAGGCTTTGGCCTTGCGTTGCCTTTTCTCTTGATTGCTTTCATCCCCGCGGTGCGCGCCATGATGCCCAAACCCGGGGCGTGGATGGAAAAGTTCCGCAAATGGATGGCAGTGCCCATGGCGCTGACCACTTTTGCATTGCTATGGTTACTGGCGCAATTGCTGGGCATGGCCGGATATCTGATCGGCGGTGTTGGCGTTGCCTTTTTGGTGACCGGTATCGTTGCGATTTCCCGGTACAAGATTTCAACTTATGCTATTATCGGATTGGCAGGCTTTATATGTGTGTCAGGCGTGCTGGCTATCGGAAAGCTTGATGTTCCCACAGCGATTGCCGATTCGGGTAGCAAGCTTGATCCCGAACGCTTCTCCCTCGAAAAACTGGCTGTCTACCGCGCCGGTAATCGACCTGTCTTTCTGTATTTTACCGCCGATTGGTGCGTTACATGTAAAGTGAATGAGGCAACTGCCATCAACCGCGACGAAACTGTCGCAGCCTTTGAAAAAGCCGGTGTCGTTACGCTCATGGGCGATTATACGCGCCGCGATCCGGAAATCGCCCGGTTTCTGTCGCAATATGGACGATCAGGCGTACCGCTTTACCTCTATTTCCCAGCCAAGAGCGAGGCGATAGTTTTGCCGCAGATTTTGACGGTGGATACGATGCTGGAACTGACACAATGACGGCCGAATCTCTGGGAATGGGGGCAAATCATGTACATATTTGCCCCCACCCATGCCTTCGAGTTGCGACCCGGTTAGGACTCGCGGGCAATGTCGATGCGCTTGACCTGATTGGCGCCGATCACGGTTATCCCTTTGATACCCGTTATACCGGTCAAGGGGACAGATCGTTCGAAAACAAGAGCGTCGGCCATAGGCTCGCTATCGTTCGCAGAACGCGTGTGGACGATCGCCACTTCGATACCCCAATAATCGGGCTGTTCCTGATATATACGGGGGGCCAATCGGGCTTCGAAACCAGTTCCCGGGAGTTTCCCCCTTACCCAGAGATACAGGCTGTCTTGAAAAGGCAATTTACGCAATTCAGCGATGTCGAAGTCAATGATCCGCCCATTTGGCACGCTCGAAAGCGAACCAGTGGAGGAGAAACTCATTTTTGGTCCAATCTAGAGAAATTATATGCCAGATTTTAACAACAATAATACCGCATCTAGCAACTTTGTGAGGAAATATACATCAATTTACCTGCACGTAAAGTGAACGAAGGTCGGTTATTTCCCAACAAGGTGTATCGCGCTGAAAGCACTTCTGAATAATTTTTATCCAATTGGTTAAAATGGCTGCGATCAGCACCAAAACCGGTGGCTTGGCGAATCATCGGATTGGCTGCCAGTCTGTGATAGGGAAGAGGCTTAAGACGTTGCGGTACGGCCACATTATGCGACAATTCTGCACATAAACAGCCTAAGCCCTTTATTTGCGTGGCAATTGGCTGTATTGGTATCGGATTCATAACTTCAGGAGTATCCACTATCGCAACCCCGCCTACCCGGCGCGCCATGACCCCACCTGTTAAAAGTGGACCGCGCTACAACAATTTGATCACCGCAGAAAAAGTACGCGTCATTGATGATGACGGTGAAAATCTTGGGGTGTTGTATACCCGAGAAGCGATAGCACAAGCAGCTGAAGTTGGCCTTGATCTGGTCGAAGTTTCTCCGAACGCTGATCCGCCTGTTTGTAAATTCCTCGACATCGGCAAGTTCAAATATGAGGCCCAGAAAAAGGCCAACCTTGCCCGCAAGAGCCAAAAGACGCAGGAAATCAAAGAGATCAAGATGCGTCCGAACATCGACGACCATGACTATATGGTGAAGATGAAGAAGGTGGCGGAATTCATCGAAGAGGGCGACAAGGTCAAGATAACGCTCCGTTTCCGTGGCCGTGAGTTGGCCCACCAACAGTTGGGGATGCAGCTTTTGCAGCGTGTTCAGGCCGATACGGCCGAAACCGCAAAGATCGAGGCCCATCCCCGGATGGAAGGTCGCCAGATGCTGATGGTGCTTTCACCGAAATAATCGGCCGCGCTGTCACCAGACGGCTTGCCGGATCAGTTCTAGTCCAACGCCGATCATCAACAGGTTGATGATCGCGTTGAACCGGGCAGGCGATACCCTTTTTACCAACCAGACCCCGGCAAAGGTACTGGCCAGTGCGAGAGGCATGAATAGTGCGGTCAACGTCATATTCTGGCTATTGAATTGACCCAGCGCGGCATAGGCCGGGACCTTCATCCAGTTGATGATCGCAAAGAATATCGACGATGTCCCGACAAAAACCAAATGGGGGAAGTTGCGAGACAATGCCCAAATCTGAAATGGAGGCCCGCCCGCATGCGCGATCTGGCTGGTAAATCCGGATACACCACCCATGAGGGTACCGACCCATTCAGGCGCAGATCCTTTCATTTGTGCAAGTCGGCTGATTTGCGGGGATAGCCTATACGTCCCGAAGGCGAGCGCGATGACGCCGACCAATCCTCGCACAGCGTCCGCATTCACAACCGCCGCAAACCACCAACCTAGAAAGATACCGCAGACTGCCCCTGGCAAGGTAAGTTTCAAAGTGCGTGCGTCAAAGCTCCTGCGAAAAGCCCATAGGCTGACAATATCTTGCGCCATCAATATGGGCAGCAACATGCCTGCAGCCGATACGGGATCCATGACAAGAGCCAGCAGAGGAATCGCCGCCGCACCCAAGCCGGCAAATCCACCTTTCGCCAGACCCACCAAGATGACTGCGGCGGAGGCGACTAGGTAGAAAGTAACGTCTGCCGGAAGGCTCAAGCCGATTGCATGCGCTTACGCAGCGCCAAAACATAAATGACCGCGGCAGCTGTCGCAAAGATGAACCATTGGATGGCGTAAAGCAGATGGTTGTTGGGGATATGTTCTGGCGAAGGTAATGAGAGTTGGTCCAGACCTTCGACCTTATCCGTTACGACGAGTTTGATCAGTTGCACATTATCCGGCGCAATAACTCCATTTACCGGTCCACCATCCCATTTGGGGGATTCAGGCCGTTCAGACCAACCAATGGCCACCTTTGCGCCAGGACCCTCCGCGCCGCCGGTCGAGCAGGACGCTACATGCGCAAATCCGGCCTTTCCTTCACGGTTAGTTCCGGACACCGATTCAATGCGCACAGCCTTGATACACATCAGTGTGGATTTTCGAAATAAGGGGAGGTTCGCCTTATCCGGAACTGCAGGCCATGTGACGGGCTTCAAATCGACGGCTGCTTCATAGCGCGCGAGAAGCAGCTCCTTCTGCTCTCTGCGCTGAAGTTGCCAAACCCCCAATCCGATCATGGTGACCACAGCAGCAGAGACCAAAATTGATGGAACCACCGGCCATTTCATTGGACGTCATCCCGTCCCGCTTCATGCGCCCGGTTATAATGTTCGGCCGCCAACAGGGCGCCTTTGGACACGCGCAATGCATAGACGGTCATCGCGATCGTGATGGGAACCCAGACTACTGCATGAACCCAAAAAGGTGGGCGCACTGCGGAATCGAGGATCACGGCAAATATGATGATCAACGCGCCGATGACCAACGTCAAAAGCGCAGCCGGGCCGTCACCGACGTTGAAGCGGGAAAAATCTAAATTACAGGCGGAACAGCGGTCAGAAAAACGCGCTGGGCCGGCAAACAGGGTTTTTGCTCCGCATTGAGGGCAAAGCCCAAAAAGGGCAGCCTTGGCGATGCCCGGCTGCCCTTCTGGTTTTTGTAAATCAGGCACCAATATGCCTTATGCGTGGACGGGTGCGCCCCATCCTCCCCAAATGTAGATTGCGATGAAAAGGAACAGCCATACAACGTCCACAAAATGCCAATACCAGGCTGCGGCTTCAAAACCGAAATGCTGTTGCGGCGTGAAATGTCCTTTGTACGAACGCACAAGGCAAACAATCAGGAAGATTGTGCCGACGACAACGTGGAAACCGTGGAAACCGGTCGCCATGTAAAAGGCGGTGCCATAATTGAGTCCACCAAACGGGAATGGGGCAACTGAATATTCATAAGCCTGGATAGCGCTGAACAGCAGGCCAAGAAGAATAGTCAGCCACAGGCCCTTTTGCAAACCTTCGCGATCGCCATGAATCAAAGAGTGATGCGCCCATGTTACCGTGGTACCCGAGCACAGCAAAATCATTGTGTTCAGCAACGGTAATTTCATAGCGTCGAGCACTTCAAGACCTTTAGGTGGCCATTGAAGCAATGCGGCTGCGCCTTCTTGACCGATCAGATTAGAGACCGTGAAAGCATGCGTTTCTGCGTCTTTTACGAGCTCAAGCGGGGCCGGAAAAAGAGAGAAGTCGAACCAGGCCCAGAACCAGCCGACAAAGAACATCACTTCTGAAGCGATGAACATAATCATACCATAGCGCAAATGCAGCTGCACTACAGGTGTGTGATCTCCAGCATGTGCTTCATTGATTACATCAGACCACCAGGTGAAAAACGTGTACAAAACACCTAGGAAACCAAGCCCGAAAACCAGACTGCCATAACCGAACTGTTCGGGATGCATCCACATCACCAAACCAAAAAACATGGTCAGCGCCGAAAATGAACCGAGAATCGGCGTAATGCTTGGAGGTAAAATATGATAATCGTGGTTCTTGGCACCGGCCATTGTCAATTCCCTGTAGTCTAACGCGTTTTGATTGCTCTTAGCTTCCCTTGCCCGTCGGGTCCACTGTCTTTGGATTTTCGACGGGATAGAAAGTATAGCTAAGCGTAATTTCTTCGATATCTTTGGTTTCCGGGTCGGTCATGATCTTTGGATCTACATAATAAAGCACCGGCATTCGCACTTGTTGACCCGGCTGAAGCTTCTGTTCGGTAAAACAGAAGCATTGGATCTTGTTAAAATATTTGCCGGCAAGAGCAGGAGATACATTAAACGTGGCTGTTCCCGTTACCACCTCGTTTGAAAGATTTTTGGCGATAAAAATCGACATGTCTTTCGCACCGATAGAAATGGTGTCGGTTGGACGTTCGGGCTTGAACTCCCAAGGCAGACCGTTGCGTTGATTGGCGTCGAAACGGATGACTATGGTTTTATTCGTGGCAACGACCGTTGCCGCCTGCGCTGCGTCCACACGCATCGTGGTTCCGCCAAAGCCGGTAACCTCACAGAAAATCCGGTACAAAGGCACGGCTGCAAAGCCAACGCCCACCATCGAAACGGCAAGAGCGCCGGCCATCATGCCCACGCGAAGATTTGATACTGCCATCAGCCCCAAACCCCGATTTTCGCGACCGTTATCATAAAAAAGAGGACACATAATGCCACCAGAACGACACCCATAATGCGCGACCTGGCGGCCTGCCGCTGACGGATAATGCGCGTTTCTTCTTCAGAGAATCCATTGCTTTCAGGCAGCGTCATACAAACATCATCCGGTCAAAAGCAAAAATCGCGAAAAGCAGAAATAGATACAGGATCGAGAAAGCAAACAATCTCTTTTCCGGCTTCATGGATGCGGCATCAACGGCTTCGTTGCGCCAAACCTGGAAGGCAAGTGCCAGAAAAATCACATTCAACAATATTGCGGCCATGCCGTAAAGCCAGCCGGTTTCCCCCAACGCAAACGGCGCAATCGCCGTTGCTGCCATTGGAAAACAATATGCAAAAATCTGATTCCGCGTCACCCGCTGCCCCGCGACATTGGGCAACATCGGAATTCCTGCGGCCCCATAATCGGTCTTCATAAACAGAGCCAACGCCCAAAAATGGGGTGGCGTCCAAAGGAAGATGATCGAAAAAAGCAAAGCCGGAAGCAAGGTCACATCGCCTGTTACGGCCGCCCAGCCGATGACAGGCGGGAATGCGCCAGCAGCACCGCCGATGACGATATTTTGGGGTGTGTTGGGCTTGAGCCAAACCGTATATACGACTGCATAGAAGAAAATGGAAAAAGCAAGCAATCCAGCCGAAAGCCAATTCACGGCCACGCCCATGATCCCGACCGAAAATGCCGCAAGCCCAACACCGAAATGCAGGGCAGCTTCCCGGTCCATCCGACCCGCAGGCAAGGGACGCTTTGATGTCCGCGCCATTTTGGCATCTACGTCGGCTTCGTACCACTGGTTAAGGGCGCCGCACGCCCCGGCGCCAAGGGCGATACACAAAATTGCGGTAAAACCGATAACCGGATGAATGTGACCAGGTGCCGCCAAAAGACCGCACAGCGCAGTAAACACAACGAGTGACATGACCCGAGGCTTGGTTAACGCCCAGAAATCGCGCCATTCCGCTGGCAAGGATATATTACGCGTTGCAGTCGTCATCATGTGTTTCCTGCCCCCTTCCTTGAATTTCAGTCCTGAATTTCAAGGAAGGAGGAAACGAGGAGGTTGGCCGTTACTTAATGACCGGAAGGGTTTCAAACTGGTGATAAGGTGGAGGGCTGGTAAGCGTCCATTCAAGCGTGGTCGCGCCTTCACCCCAGTAATTTTCCTCGGCACGACGGCCAGCGGCCAACGACCAGAAAACGTTGATGAAGAAGATAATCACGCCCACGCCCATGATCGCATATCCCATCGACGCCACGCCGTTCCAATAGGCAAACGCCTCTGGATAGTCGGGGTAACGACGCGGCATACCCGAATTGCCCAGAAAGTGCATCGGGAAGAACAGTACGTTCACACCGATAAAGAAAATCCAGAAGTGCAGGTGTCCCAAAAACTCGTTGAGATGACGACCCGACATTTTCGCAAACCAGTAATAGAAGCCGGCAAAGAGCGAGAATACCGCGCCTAGCGACAGCACATAATGGAAGTGGGCAACCACATAATATGTGTCGTGCAAATTGTCATCCAGACCGCCATTGGCCAACACAACGCCCGTTACGCCACCCACAGTGAACATGAAAATGAAGCCCATTGCCCAAACCATCGGGGTTTTGAAGCTGACCGAACCGCCCCACATGGTTGCGATCCAGCTGAATATCTTGATGCCGGTTGGCACCGCAATAACCATGGTCGCTGCCGTAAAATACATCTTCATATCAACGCTCATGCCCGTGGTGAACATGTGGTGCGCCCATACTACGAAACCGACAACGCCAATGGCGACCATCGCATATGCCATGCCAAGATAACCAAACACAGGCTTGCGGCTGAAAGTTGCAACGATCTGGCTGATGATGCCAAAGCCCGGCAAGATCATAATATACACTTCGGGATGGCCGAAGAACCAGAAAAGATGCTGATACAGAACAGGATCTCCGCCAGCCGCGGCATCAAAAAATGCACCGCCAAAGTTACGGTCAACCAGCAACATGGTGATAGCAGCGGCCAATACCGGCAATGCCAGAAGAAGCAGGAATGCAGTGACCAGCACCGACCATACGAACAGCGGCATTTTGTGAAGGGTCATTCCCGGCGCGCGCATGTTGAAAATGGTGGTGATAAAATTGATAGCACCCAAAATCGACGCAGCACCGGCAAGGTGAAGCGAGAAGATCGCCATGTCGACCGCCGGACCAACGGAACCCGAGGTCGAAAGCGGCGCATACACCGTCCAGCCTGTCCCGGCCCCCAGACCCGTACCGCCCGGCACAAAGCTTGAACCAAGTAACATGATGAATGCCACCACAGTCAGCCAGAAGCTGATATTGTTCATACGCGGAAACGCCATATCAGGCGCACCGATCATCAACGGTACAAACCAGTTGCCGAAACCGCCAATGATCGCGGGCATGACCATGAAAAACACCATGATCAGGCCATGCGCGGTAATCAGCACGTTCCACATATGGTAAGCTTCGTCCATCGAAGCTTCTTTGCCGGCCATCATCGATGCCCAGCTTTGCAGATACTGAATGCCGGGTTCTGCGAGTTCGAGACGCATCAACCCGGATATCGCCCCGCCGATTATCCCCGCAAAGATAGCGAAGATCAGGTAGAGTGTACCGATATCTTTATGGTTGGTGGACATGAACCAGCGCGCAAAAAATGCTGGCTTGTGATCCGCATCATGATGGTCATGTGCGTGAAGGTCGGCGCCCGTAGCAGCAATGCTTGTCATCAGTCTGGCCTTTTACTTGGTTGCAGCTGCGGCAGGCGCAGCAGTGGTTGGAGCAGGTGCGGCCGCAGGGGCAGCTTCAGCAGACACGTCGCCGGGCATTTTGCCGCCTTGCGCTTTGACCCATGCCGCGAATTTCTCGGGCGGCAATGCCTCGACAGCGATGGGCATGAAACCATGGCGCGCGCCGCAAAGCTCGGAACATTGGCCGAAATAAACACCCGGCTTTGTAATCGTCAGTGATTTCTCGTTCAAACGGCCCGGTACGGCATCGAGCTTGAACCATAATGACGGCACAGCGAATGCGTGAATAACATCGGCAGCCGTCGTCTGGATCCGCAACGGAACACCTGCAGGTACAACCATGCGATTGTCGACAGCAAGCTGGCCAGGACCATCATTGTCAGTGCGGAAGCGCTCGCCTGCGGCAACGTCGCCCTTTTCCTTGAGCATATTGGAAACGACTTCGAAACCGCCATGGTCGGGATAAGTGTAGCCCCAATACCATTGATAGCCGGTAACCTTCACGGTCACGGCCTCAGCCGGCGCAGGCTTGAACTGCTTTGCGAGCAGATCGAGCGAAGGATAGGCAATGCCCAACAGAATGAGCACAGGAACCAGCGTCCAGACGATTTCGATAAAGGTATTGTGCGTTGTTTTGGATGGAACTGGATTGGCACGGCGGTTGAACCGGACAATCACCCAAAGCAGCAATCCGAGAACGAAAAGCGAGATTATTGTAATGATCGGAAGCAAAATGGCATTGTTTATCCACTTTGCATATTGGCCATTATCGCTGAATTGTTCCTGAAAATCGATTTCCTTGGGTTTCGGCATCCCGATACCCTGGGTTGGTTTCATGGGCGTGTAACCCGGCAATGAACCATCCATGGATTTCGGCGCAACTGCCTTGTCCGTCGCGGCAGCCTCTGGAGCCGCTGCAGCAGGATTGGCAACAACTGGTGCTGCAATTTCCTTGGTAAGGGGCGCAGGCGCGGGATTCGCCGCCTGTGCCGTGCCCAATGACGGCATTGTCATCGCAGCAAGGACAATCAGAATTTTCTTCAACATATTCATCAACTTGGCCCCGTATTCTTGGTGCGGCGCAGGAACATCGCGCGGTTCCGACTTGGCTTAAGCCTGCCGGACTCGCGCGACCTATAGGCGCGCTTGTCGGAAGCCTCAAGCTGTCGATTGCAGATTTTTAGCATTTATTTGCCGCGTGTTTCCACCTATTTGCGTTGCAATCCGCTAGACATAAGTTGCAAATAACAACATAATTCCACGAGGACAGTTTTTCCCGATATGACCGAAGATGAAATTTTATCAGAATTCCGTAACGTCGAAGCATTGCTAGAGGGGCATTTTTTGCTCTCGTCGGGTCGGCACAGCGCGCATTATTTGCAATGCGCGCGATTGCTGATGAACCCCGATCGTGCTTCGCGTATTGCACTGGCGATTGCCCAAAAAATACCGCGCGAGATCAGAAATGAAATCAAGGCGGTGATTTCACCAGCCATGGGCGGAATCATCATCGGGCATGAAATGGGCCGTGCTTTGGGCGTTGACGCCATGTTCGTCGAACGGCCCGATGGTGTCTTCAGCCTGCGGCGCGGTTTTTCGATTGAACCGGGCACCAAAATTCTGATGATGGAAGATGTCGTGACAACCGGCCTGTCTTCAAAAGAGGCGATAAGAGCTATTGAAGAGGCAGGCGGTGTGGTCATCGCCGCTGGCGCGGTTGTTGACCGTTCGGCAGGAACTGCTGAAATCGGCGTTCCCTTCTTTCCACTTATCGAGTTGAGTTTCCCAACCTATGCCCCGGAAGATATTCCTGCCGAACTTGCGGCAATAGCTGCGATCAAGCCGGGAAGCCGGGTCGCGGAATGACCACGCGGCTTCGCCTTGGGGTCAACATCGATCATGTCGCGACCATCCGTAACGCACGCGGTGGCGATCATCCGGACCCTGTCCGCGCTGCCGAAATAATCGCCCATGTCGGAGGCGACGGCATTACGGCCCATTTGCGTGAAGACAGGCGCCATATTCGCGATGCGGATATCGAACGGATTATGGCGGCAACCAATCTTCCGCTAAACCTTGAAATGGCCGCAACCGAAGAAATGCTGGCAATCGCGCTTCGCCACCGGCCGCATGCCGCCTGTATCGTCCCTGAAAAACGCAAAGAGCGGACGACAGAAGGTGGGTTGGATGCCGCAGGTTTGCACAACCAGCTTGCCCCGATTGTTTCCCAATTGGCAGATGCAAATATCAGGGTGAGCCTGTTTATCGAACCAGATGCGCGTCAAATTGAAGCCGCCATCCGGCTCAAGGCGCCTGTCGTCGAATTTCATACCGGCAAATACGCCCATCTTTTGCTCGACGGCGACCATGAAGGTGCCGAAACGGAGCTTCGTCGCATTTCGGATGCAGCTGCGCTGGCGGCCAAAAACGGAATAGAACCGCATGCCGGTCACGGCCTGACGTTTGATAATGTCCAGCCGGTAGCTGCGATCCCGCAGATCGCAGAATTAAATATCGGCCATTATCTGATCGGTGAAGCCATTTTCATCGGGCTTGAGGAAAGTGTGCGTAAAATGCGCATGTTGATGGATATGGCGCGTTGATTATCGGTCTTGGTTCTGACTTGTGCAATATCGATCGTATTGCGAAATCGCTGGAGCGGTTCGGCGAACGGTTCGAAAACCGCGTGTTCACCGAAAAAGAACGCGCCAAAGCTGCGAAGCGCCCATTCACCCGCGCCGGCACTTATGCCAAACGCTTTGCCGCCAAAGAAGCCTTCAGCAAGGCCGTCGGCACAGGGTTCAAACGTGGCGTCTTCATGAAGGATATCGGGGTTGTGAATGCTCCCTCGGGTGCCCCCGGCTTGGCTCTGACAGGCGGTGCAAAAGCGCGGCTCGACGCGATGATTCCTTCGGGCTATGAAGCGCATATTCATCTAACGCTCACCGACGATCATCCATGGGCGCAGGCATTTGTAATTATTGAGGCGCTTCCAGCACAAAAGATATGACAAGTTTGACCACGGAAAACAGCAACCCTTCCCCTCCACCGGCAGAAGCGCCGGAAAAACGCAGTTGGGCGGCGTCGGCTTGGGCCGAAATCAAGGGCATGTTTTGGCTTTTGTTGGCAGTGCTCGCGTTTCACAGCTTTATCGCCAAGCCATTTTACATTCCTTCCATCTCGATGATGCCCACATTGCTGGTGGGCGACCGACTATTTGTGTCGAAATATCCCTATGGCTGGAGCCATGTTTCACCAACCATTCCGAATCCGGTGGCGATCTATCGCTGGCTGGTGCTGCGCGAAGAAGTTGAGGCGCTTGCCGTGCCGTTACCCGAAAGCGAAACGCGGGTGTGGGGGAAATTACCGGAACGTGGTGACATCGTAATTCTCACGCCAAAAGGCAAATACCAGGATTGGATCAAGCGCGTTATCGGACTGCCCGGCGATGTGATCGAACTGCGCGAGGGGCAGATATTTCTGAACGGCAAACCGGTAAAGCAAGAAACACAGCCCAATCTGATACTTTCGGTCGATGCAAACAGCCCCTGCAATGACTATGACTTTCCGGGCGCTTTGAACCGCGACGCGGATGGCAAATTGACGTGCCATCTCCCCATCATCCGTGAAACCCTGCCGAATGGCGTGCAATATGACACCATCGACGCTCGCCGGCGTGACACAGACGACATGGAACCCGTCAAAATTCCGGCGGGTCATGTTTTCCTGATGGGGGATAACCGCGACAATAGCTCAGACAGCCGCGTCGCCTCCGAACTGGGTGGCTTGGGTGGACCGGTATCGTGGGACCGCTTGGGTGGAAGGGCCGAAATCATTACCTTCTCGGTCGACGGCAGCACGGGATTAAACCCTGCAACATGGTTCAGTTCGTTGCGCGGTGATCGTGCAGGTACCAGTCTGCGGCCCAAAAAGATGAGCGCGCCCAAAGGGAAGAGCGAATGAATGATGTCGCGGCCGCGAAGCCCCGTAAGGCGCGTGTTTCCCGGAAACAGGCTGAACCAGTTGCGGATATATTTCGTGAAGAGGTAGGACCAACCGAGTTTTACGATCCCATCATCCGCAGCGAACTGAAAAAAGCAGCGGTCTGGATCGGCATGGCAACATTTGTGGTGGCGCTGATCTGGCTGGCGCAGCCGATATTGCTGATTATCGGAGGACTTGTGCTGGCCGCCATGTTCGACGGGGGCGCCCGCCTTTTGGGCAGAATCCTTCCCATTCCGCGTGGCTTTCGTTTGACGATTGTGGTGCTGGCAGTATTTGGCTTTATTTACTGGACCTTTGTCTTCACAGGTTCCGAGCTCGCCGCGCAGGCCGCCAGCTTGCAGGCGATCATCGAAGCGCAGGTCGAAACATTCGGCAACCAGATCGCCGCCTCTGGTTTCAACATCTCGGCCGATGATGTCAAAGGCTTCGGTTCGCAGATCCTGAATTCGGTCGGACGCGTTACAGCAGCCGTTTCTTCGGTCGTCGGTACGGTAACCAATATGGCGATGATGCTCGTTCTGGCTATCTTTATCGCCGCCGAACCGCGGATGTATGAACGCGGCGTTGCATGGATGCTGCCTTTGGCCGAACGAACCCATTTTTACGGCACTGCAGAAAAAATCGGCCATGTGCTCCGCCGTCTTATGGCCGGTCGCCTGCTCGGCATGGCGGTCGAAGGCTTTGGCACATGGATATTGCTCAGCCTTGGCGGCGTCCCTATGGCCGCTTTGCTGGGTATATTAACCGGCTTACTCGCATTCCTGCCCAACATTGGCGCGATTGTATCGGGCGCGCTTATCATTCTCGTCGGATTTTCTGCCGGAGTTGATGTTGGGCTATATGCAGTTTTTGTATATTTTGTTGTGCAGATGGTCGACGGATATCTGATCGTTCCCATGGTTGCGAAACGCGCCGTCGATTTGGCACCAGCACTCGTCCTAGGCGCGCAAATCCTGTTTGGTGCATTATTTGGCATATTGGGCCTCGCGCTCGCCGATCCTATCATCGCGATGATAAAAGTAGCGCTGGAGCGTCAGTCGGAACGGAACGAAGCGCGATCCCACAACACGGGTCCATGACGCACCAGAAATGTTGTTGATATTCTCCTTTCTCCTGGGCGTAGCCAATTTTGCGATGCACAAGGCTGTCATCGAATCCCGGCACCCATTTGTTGAAGATACCAAACGCTATTTCGGTCGATTTCTGGGGCCTTACGGAAGTTATGCGATCGAACTGGCCTTGTTGATTGGTGCGTTGTGGCTGGCCAATGAAGGCTCGGTGTTGGTAAGCTTATTCTATCTCGCTTATACTGGAATGAACGCCATTGCGACTTGGATGTTGCTCACGGGCAAGACCTAAACACCCTTTGTTATTGTACGCCGCTTGCCTATATGGCGCAAGTGCCGCCTTTAGAAACCCCAATTGATAGCCGTGTCGATTTTGCCGTAATGCGGCGCTTTTTGCCATATCTGTGGCCAAAGGACCAATTCGGCCTTCGGGTCCGGATAGTTTGCGCGCTCCTGCTTGTTGTGCTGTCGAAGCTGATCCAGCTCAGCATGGCGTGGCTCTATGGGCAAGCGGTGGACCGGATGGTTCCGGGCATGGAAGGCGGTGTCGCCATCGCCATTGCACTTGTCGCGGCTTATGCCGGCGCGCGCTTTGGCGGTGTCCTGTTCGACAATTTGCGTAATGTCGTATTCGAACGGGTGGGGCAGGATGCAACCCGCCGTCTTGCAGAAAATGTCTTTGGCCATTTGCATAATTTGTCGATGCGGTTCCATATGAACAGGCGCACAGGTGCCGTGACCAAGGTCATAGAGCGCGGCACCAAGAGCATTGATATCATGCTCTATTTCCTGCTGTTCAATATCGCACCAACGGTGCTCGAACTGGTGTTGGTATCCGTCTATTTTCAGATCGAATTTGGTTGGAGCATCGTTGCCGCAACCTGGATCATGGTCGTCGCCTATATCAGCTTTACCGCCATTATTACCAATTGGCGCAACAAATTGCGCGAAGAAATGAATGAGCTGGATACCCAAACCGTCGCCAAATCGGTCGACAGCCTGCTCAATTATGAAACGGTAAAATATTTCAACGCCGAAAAGCGCGAAGCCACCCGTTACAACCAAGTCGTCAGCCAATGGTCGGACGCGGCTGTCAAATCTGAAAATTCGCTGGCAATTCTCAATGTCGGGCAATCATTGATCACCAACCTGATGATGGCAGGCGCAATGGGCTATGTCGTCTGGGGATGGTCACAGGGGCAGTTTACGACCGGCCATGTCGTGACCGTCAATACCTTATTGGCGCAGCTGTTCCGTCCGCTCGACATGCTGGGCATGGTGTATCGCACCATCCGCCAAGGCTTGACCGATATGGCGGCAATGTTCGATCTGATAGATACCGAACCCGAAATTGTCGACGTACCAGGCGCACCGGCGCTTGTTGTCAGAGGCGGCGCCCTCGCCTTCGAAAATGTGAAGTTCGGCTATGATGAAAACCGTGCGATCCTGAAAGGCATCAGCTTTGAAATTCCTCCGGGTGGGCGGCTTGCTGTTGTCGGACCTTCGGGTGCCGGTAAATCGACCATCGCGCGACTGATCTATCGATTTTACGATGTCACAGGTGGACGCATCTTGATTGATGGGCAAGATATCCGGCACATCGCGCAAAGTTCCTTGCGATCCCAAATCGGCATCGTGCCGCAGGACACGGTATTGTTCAACGATACCATCGGCTATAACATCGGTTATGGCCGCGAAGGTGCGGACCAGATGGCAATCGAGGACGCCGCGCGCGGTGCGGCAATCCACAATTTCATCACGTCCCTGCCCGAAGGTTATGACGCCAAGGTTGGCGAGCGCGGGTTGAAACTATCAGGTGGCGAAAAGCAACGGGTGGCCATTGCCCGAACGCTGCTGAAAAATCCGCCAATCCTGATTCTGGACGAAGCGACAAGCGCACTCGATAGCCGAACCGAAGCAGAGATCCAGTCGACGCTCGACCGGATCTCCGAACGCCGGACAACGATCATTATTGCCCACAGGCTATCAACCATCGTCGATGCAGACCGCATTCTGGTATTGGAGGCAGGCGAAGTCGCCGAGCAGGGAACCCATGCCGAGCTGTTGGCCAAGGAAGGTCTATACGCAGAAATGTGGTCCCGGCAGCAGAACGAAAGCGACGCACAAGCCTTTGAAGTGGAAGTAAACTAAGCGATAGCGGACACTTTATTTGTGTCGTGTCTGCGTTTCTGTACCGTTTCGGGACACTTTTCCTCTTTACAACCGCCTTTTGAAGGCATGCCCGCTAGGATCATGATAAATAATCAGCGAAAACATAAACTTAATACTCGGCTGAAGCGGGCGCCCCGTTCCATCACGACTTATGGTTAAGGACATTGTGCAATTTTCGCCCAAGTTTAGTGTTTGATGCGGGATTAGCGACCTAACTCAACAGGAACGCCCCGTTGATTTACAATTATTATGGTTCGAAGGGGAGATATTTATGAAAACTAGGAACTTTGTCGGCATTGGCATAGCCGCCGCAATGCTGATTGCGCCCATTGCTTCGTTTGCCGCAGACGTGCGTGATCCGGGTCGTTTGCCGCGTGCTGACAAAGCCCGCGACAAACCCGCTTCGCCGACCGCAACAGTGACGACCCAAACAACGATAAACGGTAACACGGCTCAGTCAGGTGATGTGCGGGACCCAGGTAGTGCCAAGGTGCCGGATAAGTCACGCGACGGCGTTCGTCGGCGGTAAATGTTTGAGAGCGCCGGCGGACCGCCGGCGCGTTCAAACGCGGAATCATTGGAATAGCGCATCGTTTGATTTTAACGGAAGCTAGACCAAGATGATTTTTTCCGTTCCAACTGGAATAATTGAAGTGGGGGCATTGGAGTGAGGCGCTTTGTCGTGCTTTGGGCCATTATATGGTGTTTTGTAGCATTTGCCGGGATAAATGCGGCAAATGCGTCAGAAAGTGTATTTTCACCCGATCACCCCAATTTGGAAGCCGACGAGCGAATTGTCGACGGCCTATTACTCACGCCTGTTCGGATAGATGTCAGCCTCGCAGGCTTCAGTTTGGAGGCGGATTCTTCCATTGTGCGCGAAATGCGCGGACCGAATGCGCTCACGCCGTCGGTTGCATTGTTGCCGGTGTCGACACTGAGCGAAGGCAAATCCGGTTCCCGCGCTGCTCGTGTGACAGACATACGCCTTACAGCGAGGCGCAGCTTTGCAATAAACCCGAAGCTATTTGTGGACACGCTCGTCCGAGCTGAATTTCCAACGGGCAATGTGCAGGCTGGACTGGGACGAGGGCGAACTGAATTCATGGCAGATCTTGGTGTTCGTGCAGAAATCGGAAAATTCAGCCTCTGGATGGGCGGCGCGAAGAAGGTAAACGTCAAAACGACATGGTCGCCTGGAAAAGATGTTAATGAAGCTTATGCTGGCGTGAATGTTCGGCTGAACTCATCCTCAGACGTTCGTGTAGATTTTGTGTCGACCCAAAAGCGGGCAACTTATCTAAAACGCGAACAATCCATCTCTACAGAATATAGTAAGGCAATTGGCAAAGGAAAAAGAGTCGCCATTTATGCGGGCCGCTACAGCGGTTCATGGGGTAAGGACATCAGTGCAGGTGCTACACTCCGTCTGTCATTTTAATAATCCTTTGATAAACGCAACCATGTTGCCGGTTTTGGGCAAATCATTGACAGCCTGAAGATCGGATTACTTTACAAGCCCAACATTGTTCCTTAAATGTTCCCCCGCGACCCAACTATCCACAGCGGAGTCGCGCATGGTTGAAGCACGGTCTATCCTGGAAGAGATATCGCGGTTAGAGCCTGGCGCAATGGCCACCGCCCCAAAACCACTCGAAGCCGCCGACATATTGCACCGTGTGTTCGGTTTCCCTGCCTTTCGCGGGGTGCAGGAAGATGTTGTCGGTCGCGTACTTGCCGGCCGGAACAGTCTGGCCGTCATGCCGACAGGCGCGGGAAAGTCGCTGTGTTACCAGTTGCCCGCGGTGATGATGGACGGGACAACGATTGTTATTTCTCCGTTGATCGCCCTGATGCATGACCAGATGCGGGCGGCCGATGCAGTCGGCATCAGGGCAGCGACGCTGACATCGGCGGACGATAATCGCGCTGAAACAATGGAGCGGTTCCGTGGTGGCCAGCTAGATCTGCTCTATGTCGCGCCCGAACGCGCCAATAGCTTTGAATTTCGCGGACTCCTGCGCGAAAGCAAGATCACGCTTTTTGCGATTGATGAGGCGCATTGCGTGTCCGAATGGGGGCATGATTTCCGTCCCGACTACCGACTACTGCGGCCGTTGATGGATGATTTTCTAAAAGTCCCCCGCCTCGCCCTGACCGCCACCGCCGATGCCCATACGCGTGCGGACATTGCCGAACAGCTTGGCATTGCGCCCGACGGGATCATCGTCTCCGGCTTTGACCGGCCCAATATTCGCTATGCCATGAACGGCGGAGGCAAAGGCGGGGTCGCGTCGCTGGTGCGTTCCCTGAACGGAGCGGGCATTGTCTATGCGCAAACGCGGGACCGGACCGAAAAGATCGCGGCACAGATTGCGGCGACCGGACGAACCGCACGTTTCTACCACGCTGGAATGGAGCCGCGCGTGCGGGCCAAGGCACAGGCGGATTTCGTCGCATCGGAGGATATGGTGATGGTCGCAACCGTCGCCTTTGGCATGGGCATCGACAAGCCCGACGTGCGCTTTGTCGTTCATGCAGGGCTGCCCAAATCCATCGAATCCTATTATCAGGAAAGCGGCAGGGCTGGGCGGGATGGCGACCCGGCGGTTGCACATATGCTGTGGTCGGCCAGCGATTTTACGCGCGCGCGCGAACGCTTGGCCGAGCTGCCCGAAGAGCGGCGCGATGCGGAGCGGGTGCGTATCGATGCACTGTCGCGCCTCGTCGAAACCTATGGCTGCCGTCGCGCGATCTTGCTGCGGCATTTTGGCGAATATCCGCCGGAGACCTGCGGCAATTGCGACAATTGTCTGGAGGCTCCCGCAGTTAAAGACGCTACCGAGTTGGCGCAAAAGCTTCTTTCGGCAGTCTTTCGTACCGGGCAGTTGTTCGGCGTCGGCCATCTCGAAAAGGTGTTGACCGGCAAAAGCGATGAGCGGGTGCTGAAATTTGCGCATGACCAATTGTCTGTGTTCGGCATTGTCGATGATCAAGAAGCAGGTTCGCTCAAGCCCTTGGCGCGTGCGCTTCAGGCCCGTGGAAGCCTCGTTGCCAATGAACATGGCGGGCTCAAGCTGGCGGGTGATGCGCGCCAGATCATGCGCGGCGAAAAAAAGGTCGAGATTGCACTGGTGCCGTCGGGTCGCAAGCGGCGCGAACGCGGTGGCGGCAACCCGCTCGGCGATCCCCTGTTTGACGCCCTGCGCGCGAAGCGACGCGAACTGGCAGACGCAGCGGGTGTGCCGCCCTATGTCATATTCCACGATTCCACGTTGCGCGACATGGCGATGCTGAAACCGCGAAACCTTGCCGATATGGCCCTGGTCAATGGGGTCGGCGCGCGCAAACTGGATGCTTATGGCAATGCCTTTCTGGATGTGGTGCGCCAGTTTCAGGGTGTCACATAATGCGCGCCGCTTGTGCTAAATGCGCGATTAAAATATGGGTCATGGCATGTTTAGAAAATTGACCGATAAAATCTATGTCGCCCCTCAAATCGGTAGCGCCAATGTTGCCGAGGCGGCAGAATTGGGCGTCACGCTTATTATCAACAACCGGCCGGAGGATGAGTCCGCCGATCAAACAGCCGGTGCCGACATCGAAGCCGCTGCCAAAGCGGCGGGACTTTCTTATATAGCCATCCCGGTGACGCACGCCGGATTTGCCGAATGGCAGGTCAAGGCCATGGCGGATGCACTCAATGCCGCAGACGGCAAGGTGCTGGCTTATTGCCGATCGGGCACCCGTTCGACACTTTTGTGGGCACTGGCCCGGGCATCGCGCGGCGATCATCCCGCGGTTTTGGCCGAACAGGCGGCCGACGCCGGCTATGACCTGTCGCCAATTATCGCCATGATGGACTTGGTCCGCGGGCGCGCATCATGACGCCTTTGATCGTCACCCTTTTAAAACTTGGCGGTTCCATTTTGGCGATCCTGTTTTTGGCATGGTTAACCCGCGCGCTCGGGCTGGGCGGTGATGTCCGTATCCGCAGCGAGGAACAGGCACGCGCCATCGCAGATGAAATCATTGGTGGATTTGATCCGGTCGGCATCGCCATCGATAGGGCTGGCATGGGTGCCTTGATGCGTGATGCCCAGGGTCGCCACCTTCTTATCCGTCGCCACGGCGCACATTTTGCCGGTCGATTGCTCGACAACCACAGTGAAACAAGGCTGGACCAGAATTTCCTGACCGTGGGAACCGGCGAGCGGACTTTTGGCCGCGTTACCTTGAACCTGGGTAAGGAGGCGCAATATTGGGCATCGGGCTTAAGGCATCTGAATATATGACCGAAAAACTGTTCAACCCCGTCGATTATGCGGTGCCTGCATTCATCCTGTTGATCATTTTGGAAATGCTGTGGGTGCGTCACTATGCCCCCGAAAAATATGAACCCCGCGATACACTGACGTCGCTCGCGCTGGGAACGGGCAGCACGGTGGCGGGTGCGCTGTTTGGCGGCACTATGCTCGCGATTGCCTATTGGGGATATGATTATCGCATCACAACCATCCCGTGGGTCTGGTGGGCATGGATAGCCTGCTTTGTTCTGGATGACTTTTTCTATTATGTCTTTCACAGATCCGCGCATCGCGTCCGCTGGTTCTGGGCGGCGCATGTCAACCATCACAGCAGCCAGCATTATAATCTGTCGACCGCGCTGCGGCAGACATGGACCGGCTTTTTCGCCTTCACATTCCTCTTTCGCCTACCCCTGGTCTTTATCGGATTCCATCCGGCGATGATCCTGTTTGTGGGGGCGATCAACCTGATCTACCAATTTTGGATTCACACCGAGGCCATCTACAAATTTCCGCGCTGGTTCGAATTCATCATGAACACCCCCAGCCATCACCGCGTCCACCACGCGACCAATCCGCGCTATCTGGACCGTAACTATGCCGGGGTTTTCATCATCTGGGACCGGATGTTCGGCACCTTTACCGAAGAGGTCGAAGGCGAGAAAATCCGCTTCGGCATCGTCAAGCAGCTCGGCACATTCAATCTACTGTGGTCGGTATTCCATGAATGGGTTGGCATCGCACGCGACATCTGGTCCGCACCGTGGAAGCACAAATTGTCTTACGCGTGGCGCCCGCCGGGTTGGAGCCACGACAACAGCCGGGATACATCGGATATGATTCGCCAGCGCTGGCTGGACCGGCAAACAGAGCAGCCTGCGGAATAGCGTTATTTACTCTCTTGCCAGTAGTTAATCGTCCGATTAAACCCTCTTGTGAAGAGGAAATGCTATGGACGAATTTGACATCATCGTGGTTGGCGGCGGATCGGCTGGTAGCGCAGCGGCGGGACGTCTGTCCGAAGGGGGTCGCTACACCGTCTGCCTGATCGAAGCCGGCGGGACCAATAACAATATGCTGGTCAAAACGCCGGGATTCATGCCCTTCATTCGCGGCGCGTCTAACTGGAAATATGAAACTGTACCTCAAAAGGGACTGAACGGACGCACCGGTTACCAACCGCGTGGCCGGGGCCTTGGCGGGTCCAGCGCCATCAACGCGATGGTCTATATTCGCGGACATAAATGGGACTATGACAATTGGGCCGAGCTCGGCTGTGACGGTTGGTCCTATGATGATGTTCTGCCCGTCTTTAAACGGTGCGAAGACAATGCCCGTGGCGCCAACCCCTTTCATGGCGCAGGCGGACCTCTGTCTGTCATGGACCAGCATTGGCCACAGGCGGGCAGCCTTGCCTTTGTAGAGGCGGCGGCCGAAATGCAGTTGCCGCGCAATTCCGACTTTAACGGCGCGAGCCAGGACGGCTTCGGCCTGTATCAGGTGACGCAGAAAGGCGGCGAGCGCTGGACCGCAGCCCGCGCATATGTGGAACCGGCGCGCGACCGGATGGAAATCATCACAGGCGCCCTTACTGAAAAGATCCTAGTCGAAAATGGTCGCGCCACCGGCGTCGTCATCGCGCAAGGCTGGGGCCGCAAGCGCACGGTCCGCGCGCGCGGCGCAGTGGTCATTTCGGCGGGTGCCTTTGGCAGTCCGCAGATATTGCAACTTTCGGGCATCGGCCCGGCGGCACATCTGCAACGCCTCGGCATTGACGTTGTCCACGACAAAGCTGCGGTCGGTGCGGATTTGCAGGACCATATCGATTATGTATCCAGTTTCGAAACCACGTCGAAAGAGGATTTCTTCGGCGACTCACTGAGCGGCACCGTCCGCATGGCGAAAGCCTTTTTCGAACACCGGCGCAAGCGGACCGGCATCCTGACCACCTGCTTTGCAGAAGCCGGCGGATTCTGGCGCTCCACACCCGAAGCGCCTGCTCCCGACATCCAATATCATTTTGTGCCTGCAATGCTCGAAGACCATGGGCGCACCAAGGTAAAAGGCCACGGCTATAGCTGCCACGCCTGTGTCCTTCGCCCCGAAAGCCGCGGGACGGTGCGCCTTGCCTCGCCCGATGCGCGCAAGGCACCATTGATCGATCCTGCGTTTCTGACCGACGAACGCGATATGGCAACCTTGCGCCGTGGTGTCCGCGAGATGCACCGCATATTCAGCGCGCCGTCACTTTCGGCCTATGGCGGCAAGGACAGGCACCCCGTCAATATCAATAATGATGCCGAACTCGATACCCTGATCCGCAGCCGCGCCGACACCGTTTACCACCCCGTCGGCACCTGCCGCATGGGCCCTGATGCCGATGCCGTAGTTGATCCACGGCTGAAATATCGGGGACTCGATGGTCTCTATGTTGCCGACGCCAGCATCATGCCGCGCCTGGTTTCGGGCAATACCAATGCGCCCAGCATCATGATCGGAGAGCGCACCGCCGAATTTATCCGTGCCGATTTGCAATAATCTTGCGGAAAGCCGCCCGCACCGCTAACTGCGGGCGCGCTATGGGCAACAACAGCACAGAATATTTCAGCACACGCGGAAATGCGGATATCCTGGATTTCGCAGGCGTCACTCTCACCGGCCTTGCGGGCGACGGCGGGCTCTATGTGCCAACGCACTGGCCACGTTTCACGCCGGAGCAGATTAAAGCCATGCGCGGGCTGGACTATGTGGCGCTCGCCGCGCGTGTCATGGCCCCGTTCACCCAAGGCGTCTTAAGCGAAGATGAACTGCAGGGCCTGTGCAAGGCCGCCTATGGGAGTTTCGCGCACAGCGCGATTGTCCCCCTGAAACAGCTTGATAGCCAGCATTTCCTGCTCGAACTTTTTCACGGCCCCACATTGGCGTTCAAGGATGTTGCGCTGCAGTTGCTGGGCCAATTGTTCGCACGATTCCTGTCGGGTACTGACAAGAAGCTGACGATTGTCGGGGCGACGTCGGGCGATACCGGCTCCGCGGCCATTGATGCCGTGGCCGGACGCGACCAGATCGAGATTTTCATGCTGCACCCGCACGACAGGGTATCGGATGTGCAACGGCGACAGATGACGACCATCCTTGCCCCCAATGTGCATAACATCGCCATTGAAGGCAGCTTTGACGATGCACAGGCCATGGTCAAACGCATGTTCGGTGACCGCGACGTCAACGGGCCGCTGACGTTATCGGCGGTTAACTCGATCAACTGGGCCCGGTTGATGGCGCAAGTGGTCTATTATTTCGCCGCCGCCTTACGCCTCGGTTCGCCCGACCGGACGGTTGCCTTCTCGGTTCCAACCGGAAACTTCGGGGACGTCTTTGCGGGCTATGTCGCTGCGCAAATGGGTTTGCCGATCGAACGGCTGATCGTTGCCACCAATGTAAACGACATATTGCACCGCGCCCTGGCCAACGGCGATTATTCGGTTTCGGGCGTCACGCCGACCGCCGCTCCTTCCATGGACATTCAGGTGTCGAGCAATTTCGAACGCCTGCTGTTCGATCTCGAAGGCCGCAATGGCGCTGCCACATTGGCCCGTATGAAGGCGTTTGAAGCCAGCGGCCATATGCAGATCGGTCCCGAAATGCGGGCTGGAGCGGATATTTTCGTCAGCGCACGGGCCGATGCGGATGATATGGCGCTGGCAATGCGCTGGGCTTATGAACATTGCGGGGAAGTGCTCGATCCGCATACCGGTATCGCGTTGCACGCCGCCCGTGCTGGATCCATTCCCGCCGAGGTACCTGTGGTAACTCTCGCCACCGCGCATCCCGCCAAGTTCCGCAATGCGGTAGAACGCGCCACCGGTATCCGCCCCACTTTGCCCCAGCGTCTCGTCAATCTGTTCGAGCGCGAAGAGTGGTTTGACATTTTGCCGGGCGAATATGACGCGGTTCGCGACTATGTTTTGGCCAGAGCCGTCAGATAATCTTTAGCCAGAACGACATATAGACTCCCCATGGAACCGCATTTCGTAACGCTGATCAGTGAACCGCGCAGCGATTATACCCTGATCGACAGCGGTAGCGGCCGGAAATATGAAAGCTATGGCGACCGCCGCTTCATCCGTCCGGAACCACAGGCCATGTGGGGCCCAGCGATGGAGGACTGGAATGCGGACGCCGAATTTGTACCCGGCTCCGACGAAGATGGCGGCGGACGTTGGTATAATAACCGCCCTGTTCCCATGGACGGCTGGCCGCTCGTGTGGAATGACGAAGTCACCTTCAACGCACAATGCACGCCCTTTCGGCACCTTGGGTTCTTCCCCGATATGGACCCTGTGTGGCGCTGGATGCGGGGCGAGATTGCTGGCGTTGCGGATCCGGTGGCGATGAATCTGTTCGGCTATACTGGTGTCGGAACATTGGCATTATCCGCCGCAGGTGCCCAAATGGTGCATGTCGATGCATCGAAGAAGTCCGTCGCGCAAGCCCGCGCCAATGCGGAAATGTCGGGTATGAGCGATCGTCCGATCCGCTGGATTGTCGATGATGCAGCAAAGTTCGTGGCACGCGAGGTCCGGCGGGAAAAGCGTTATGATGGCATATTGCTGGACCCGCCCAAATATGGACGCGGACCCGAAGGAGAAGTCTGGCGGCTTGAGGAAGATTTGCCCGGCCTCATCGCCAATTGCCGCAAACTGCTCGACCACAATTCGCGATTCCTGTTCCTGACGGTCTACGCGGTACGCATGTCGGCGTTGGCACTGGGCGGTTTGTTGAATTCCCATTACGCGGATTTGGGTGGCAAGGTCGAATTCGGGGAACTCGCTGTCCGGGAACAGGCCCGCGGCCTGTTGCTGCCCACTGCAATATTCGCGCGCTGGTCGCAATAAGGAGCATTATGGCCGACTCCCTCATTCTTGAAGTGCATGATCTTGTCGTCAATGTCCTGACAGGCATTTACAGTCAGGAAACGCATTTGCCGCAGCCGCTGAAAATCTCGATCAGCGCGACGCTCGATATTGCAGATCGCTACACAGCGGATACACCACTTGATGCGTCCAAAAACTATATGACGTTGAAGGAGTCGGCGACGCACCTTCCCGAAGGTGTCCATTTCACCTTGATCGAGGCCGTGGCCGATCACATCATCGAAAAACTGTTCGATGATGACGCGCGCATCAGCCATATCAGCGTCAAAATCGTGAAGCTGGCGATTGCCGAAGACGGTGAAGCCATCGGTATTACCATGGCACGGAGCCGCAAGTGACAACACCGGCGGCGCTCGCACTGGTCACGGGCGGCAAGCGCCGCTTGGGCGCGGAAATTGCCAAAACACTGGCGAAGGCGGGCTATGCCCTTGCGCTTGTCAGCCATGTCGACAAGGCACCTGATGCCGACTTGCAATTGGTTCTTGGGGAACAGGGCAGTGACTGGAAGGCATTCACCTGCGATCTTTCGGATCCTGCAAATGCGGCGACGCTGATAACCGACGTTGCATCGCATTTTGGCCGCCCCGTAGACCTGCTGGTCAACAACGCGGCCATGTTCGGGCAGGACGATTGGCGCGCGATGGATATTCATACCCTTGAAGCCCATTTCCGGCTGAACTTATTTACGCCCTTGCTGCTGGCCAAGGAAATTGTTCAGGCCGCCAAGGGCGTCAGGCGGCCTGCCGTCGTCCACGTCCTCGACCAGCGCATCGCAAACCCGCATTGCGACCAAGTCAGCTATACATTGTCCAAACAGGCCCTGGCCGCATCCGTGCGAACAATGGCAACATCTTTTGGATCATTGGCGCGCGTGAACGGTGTAGCCCCCGGCCTTGTAATTGCGACCGAAGACTATGATGCCGGACTGCAGGCGCGTCTTGCCGACATCATGCCGCTTGGAAAACTGCCATCTCCGTCAGCTGTCGCCGAAGCGGTACTTTATCTTGCACAAGCAACAGATGTGACCGGACAGACCATATTCGTCGACGGTGGCGCCCATTTGAAAAGTTTTGACCGCGATTTCATGCATCTTTGAAAATATGCTTTGGCCGGGTTCGGAACCTAACGCACCCGCCATATTTTGATACCCTGACCCATATCGCCGACAGGTTCAAGCCATGCCGGGACGTTACCCTTTGCGATTTGCGCCCATAATCCCGCCGGGTCTTTTCGGGCGTATAATTGCAATTCCGTTTCCGCAGGGCACAACGCCAGATAGCGAATAGCACGGGCTTTCATCAATTGGCGCGACATGTCGGGATTTGACCGGAATATCTGGATATGATCGCGCATAGCCGGTGCATTGCGGTGATGGCTGCTGGCCAGAATTTTATGCGGCGTTTGCGCCAAAATCATTGGCCCCATATCAAATGTTGTGAATAGAGTGCTTTTGGGAAGCGCGGAGAGCGCACGGACCGATATGGCTGATTGGCAGCTGTCGCCAGCTACCTTCGTTGATTTACTGCCCTGTACAGTAACTTCCGGCACCAACCGGACGAGAGACGAAACCGCTGCACCGGGAACCAGTAAAAGGAGGATCGTGACAACAAGTCCGATCCTTTGCCGTGCATGTTTCGCTTGACGATATTGACGAAAAAGCAACGCCACCAACGTTGCGGTCACGGGAATTGCAAAGGCGGTTGCAACAGAAATTGTTCGGATGACAAGGACCGACAAAAAGATTCCAACAAATAGAAAATAGCCAATCGTGGCAAGTTGCTGGCGCTTTGAACCGCCGAATCTTGCGTTCAATATTCCCCAGCTGATCGCACCAGCGAGGAGCCCGGCACCCAAGGTAACTATAACGCGCCAAGGCTGATGCCAGACGGGCAAGCCTTCGGTGACCCGGCTGTACCAATATTCGCGAACCACGGGGTCAAGCTCGCCAAAGGCCCCGCCTGTACATTGCGGCGCCATCGATAGCAGAAATATGAGCGCACCTGCACCCGCAATCCCGGCAAAAATCAGGCGGATATTCCTGTTTTCAAATTGGAAATGGATCGCGGGTAACATGACCGCAGCGGCACATGCGATTGCTGCCAAATGGGGAGGAGAAACTGTATCGCAATATGTTGCCGCGTAGAGTCCTGCAGATTGCGTCCCCAAAAACAACAGTGCTGAACAAAGCGAGAAGCTGATTATCGTCCAGAAAAGCCGTGTTCCTTCACGTGGATCCATGACCCACCTGATGCCGAGCAAGAGGAAAAAGGCTGCCGACATGGGCGCACCTTCCAGGGAAATATGGAGCCATATCGCCAGCGCAAACCCCAGAACCGTTCCTGCGCGGCGTATTTCAGTCCAGAAAATGGTCGTCAAAGCCAAAACTGCCATCGCCAATTGCCAGCCGTGATGGTCAATCCGCATGGGCCGCAATTGGATCAACAAAGCCCCTGATGACAATGTTATCAACGCGGCCGCGACCCCGGCCTCACGCGATGCGATATGGGTTGCGATACGCGAGATCATATAGGTTATCCAGCCCAGCAGCAGCAAAGGCACAGCCACGCCCGCCGCTATTTCAGCAAAATGTTGCCCAAATAGCGGACGTAAAATCAGGATGATAAGAGCAAGCGGTAATTCGATCAGCCGCGACCAATGCATCGGCGCACCTTCGGGCGGGTTCATGCGATATTGCGTGGTATCAAACCAACTTTGTCCATTCAGGAAATCGCGCAATTGGACCAACCGCAGCGCATCATCCGGATCCCATCCGGCCAAAGTTTCGATATTCGGCCAGCCCGTCCAGACAAGGGCCGCGCTCACCAGCAGCCACAATGAAAACAGCAGCCCGAACGGCACCGCTTCGCGACTTGTTTTTACCCCATAATTCATGTCACGCCCCCCGCCGGATCGACTTAGCGCGGCGCAACGCCTTTGTCTGCTTCATCTTTGCGGCGCAAATAGAGCCAAGGCACATGGCCCGGGTCGAATTGGGTGCGGTGATGCCGGTCAAAATATGGAGGCATATGATCACCGACGAGCAAAATGTCGGCATCGGGAAAATCCGCGCCCGCTATTTCGGATGCAAGTGCGGTCTGAATATCATGGTAAATTGCAAACTGACGGCATATCTGTGGAAACTCGGTCTTGAGTAGGACCGACACACGCTCACAATTGTCGACATTCAGGTTCAAACCGGATGGCACCGGAAGATGCGAATTTAGCGTAAGCCAGTACAGGAATGTAGGCTGTTTCGCTGCCTTAAGCTTTGCCGCGATTTGTTTGGGGATCTGCCGGTCACAGGCACCGGGAAATACGCCGCCGCATTTTTCCGCCCCTGCCTTCATCATGTCGGGGCCAAATTCCCGCTTGGCGAAGCCGATATTGGGATACCATTTTTCGCGTTTGAAAAAGGATGCCGTGAAGCTGTGCATCGCGAGCGTGTCATAGCCTTTGCGGCCCAAAGCTGCGGGGAGGCACTTTTCGTCTTTACGATCGAGAAGTTCGTAATAATCCCCCCAACGCCCGCACAATTCGCGGATTTCGCCCGCCGTGGTGCTGTTGTAATAAGGCGCTGTGCCGCGCTTGAATTCATAACGGGATTGAACCGCAGGATTATCCAACAATGGCGCAAAGAGCAGCTTAGACATATCGGGATTATCTTTGGGGACGCCCATAGCCTCGACAACAATCAGCACCAGATGCCTTTTGCCATTCGCACGGGCGGCAAAGCCACTGTCTCCCGTCGCGGAACCGAAAACGGCCCCTTCCGGCGCCGCGCGGAAATAATGTCCCCGCATATCTTGCCCCATCCACATATCGACAGCCGCAAGGGAAATCACCATGATAGCGGCACCGACGATGAGCATCGGCCGCGCAAAATTACTGTCACGGCGCAATAGCTTCCATGCCAATATCATCACGAACAATATGGCAATGGCCCCGGCTATATAGTCAACCGAATTGGCCGGTTTGATCTCTGCAAAAAATTGCAGGGAGTACAGCAACGACGACATATCGAGATTGAACAGTCCGCCCACGAATTTCAGCGACGAAAATGTCAAAATGCCAACGAACGACAAATACCGGACGATGAAAGGCATGCGTTTAACAACAAGACCGATCAAACCTGCATATACGATATCCATGTGACGCGGGGGGGCGCCTGAAAACCACATTGCGACAAAACCGATATTCGCAAGAAGCACCCAAATGAGCAGCCAGTTGCCGAATTTCTTCAATTCGTCATCAACCCGCCATGCGGGAGCGTGATTTACATTTGCTGTCAGTGTGGTCACCGGAATACACCCCACTTTCGCATCGCATACACTGTCACGAAGCTAAGCCCGATTGCCACAGCCTTCGATGCAATCGGGTCAAAGCCAAAACGCCCCAGCATTTCAACGGTAACAACTGTTATGCCCAGCCCGACCAGCGCCGAACCGGCGAACAACACCCTCTGGATCTGCAAAGCCGCTCCGTCACGGGTTTTGCCGGCAAAGACAATATTGGCACTGACCATCCAGTGAATGACAATACCGATGCAATATCCTGTCGCTGACGCCAGCGTAGGGTCAGTGGCGATTGCGACCAGTGCAGAAAACAGGGCGACATCAAAGGCCAGTGCGATGACGCTGGCGACCAGATAGCGCGTGATTGTAAACCGGTGCCACAGCACCAGTGCGGAGGTCACGGCACGATCCATCTTGATTAAGCAGCCCGGCCGATCTTGCGACCTTGGTCGTCGGATTGCGTACCTTTGGCAATCCGGCGCGGAACTTCGCGTTCGGATTCGAGCGCAGCTGCCTGATCTTCGCTGACCCTTGCAGAAATGGCCTGCTTGGAACCTTCATCGCCAGCTTCATGATATTCGGCGTCTTCGTTTACGTTCCAGATGTTATAAACGCGGGAACCGGCGACGATATTTTCAACCGTGAGCATGGCGGTCATCATCGCATGGTCCTGATTGTTATACCGATGCATACCATTGCGGCCGACCATATGCAGTGTCGGATAGAGCGATTCCAGTTCGGTCCGCATCACTTCGACATTGGCGGCATATTCATCGTCATAGACAGGATAGGCTTTTTCCTGACGAACAACTGCGCCGCCAACGACATCTTCGGCCTTGCACAGGCCAAGGATCGCCATTTCGCTTTTGGCCAACTCTATCAGATCGGCGTCGCTGGATGACCAAAGCCCGTCATTTTCAAAGCAAAAATATTCGAGGCCAACGCATGCAATCGAGGGATCAGGCACCATTTCGGGCGACCAGCTCCGGAAATTCTGTACGCGGCCAACTTGTACCTTGCTATCATGGATATAAATCCAGTTATCAGGAAACAAGTCATCCGATTTTATCATCAAGGCAACCGTCAGAAAATCTCGATAGCGCAGGTTCATCGCGGGCATCGAGCATTGCGGCAAAGGATGGATCCGTGCTGACAATTCACGCATCGGCGCGCTGCTTATGACATGTTTGGCAGCAATGACGGTCTCGTTACCGTCGGAAGCTGTGGCGGACAAACGCCAATTACCATTGCTATCCTGCGCCAGTTGTTTGAAGCGGTGGCCCATCAGCACATGATTGCCGTTGGCAACGACATAATCGCGTGCGGCATCCCACATCATGCCCGGTCCTAACCGGGGATAGCGGAATGTTTCCAGCAAGGTCTTGGTTTCCATGCCGTCATTGGGTTTTTTGTTAAATCCGAATGAACGTTTCAGGCCATCAAGCACGGCCGCGCCAAGGCTTAATCCCTTGATCCGCTGCGCCGCCCAATCGGCCGACATTTCGTCGCAGGGCATGCCCCATACTTTTTCCGTGTAGGTTTTGAAAAAGATGGAAAACAGCTTTTCGCCGAACTGGTTGATCGTCCAATCCTGAAAACTGCGGACATTTGTGTTAGGGTTTAGCTTAGCCTTGGCATAGCTGATCATGCACTGGGTCGAACGGATTATCCCGAGATTGAACAAAGCTTCGAACGCACGCAAAGGGTAGCTGTAGAACTTGCCTTCATAATAAATGCGGCTCATTCGCGGGCGTTGAATGAAGTCATTGGGCAGAATTTCATTCCAAAGATCGACAACCTCTTTCGATTTTGAAAAGAAGCGGTGACCGCCAATGTCAAAGCGGTAACCGTCAACCTCTACAGTGCGGCTGATACCGCCGACATAGCGTTCATCTTTTTCAATCACGGTAACGCTGTAACCCTTTTGGGTCAGCAAATAAGCCGCGGTCAATCCCGCCGGACCGGCGCCGATAATTGCAACGTCAACTGAGTTTGGGCCCTGAGCAATCACTTATAATCCCCCGTAGAAATCTATCGGGGAAATCTGTGAAGGAAATGCCCTAATAGATAGTTAACGAGTGGTTATTTGTAGCTCATGGATTTTCGAAAATTGCGGCAACGCAATATTATCTTGCTTCTTTCTGTTTATGCGCGCATAAGCCGCGTCGAACGCATAAGGCGAGCGGACAATTCCGCCGCAGTATTGGCAGCGTGAGGGCCTGGTTGAACCGGCTCCGCCAATCGAACAAGATGCGTAAAGCTTAGAGGCTTCCCATATCACGCAGGGTTGTTTCCAACGGGTCAGCATGTGCTGCTCCCGAACACCTGCTGTTGCGCCTGCATTCCCCTGTTCTAAGGGTGCGTGCTTTGGGCAGCGACGCCCAATTGAAAGTAAATTTATGTCTTTTTTCCAAGACCTGGGCCTTGCCCAACCTATTCTGAAAGCGCTTGAAGCCGCTGGATATGATACCCCCACGCCGATCCAGCAGCAATCGATCCCGCCGCTGCTTCAAGGCCGCGATCTGTGTGGTATCGCACAAACCGGTACCGGCAAGACAGCGGCGTTTGCGCTACCGTCGCTCCACCATTTTGCAACCAAGCCCAAGGCGCGCCAGCAATATAGCTGCCGCATGCTTGTGTTGTCGCCGACACGCGAACTGGCAGCGCAGATCGCCGACAGCTTCCGCACCTATGGCAAATTCCTTGGTCTCAAGATCGATTGTGTCTTTGGCGGAATGCCGATTTTCAGCCAGAAAAAGCGCCTTGCAGGCGGTGTTGATATCCTCGTTGCGACGCCGGGCCGTTTGATCGATCTGATCGAACAGCGCGCAATCACCCTGAAGGATGTCGAAATCTTCGTTCTCGACGAAGCCGACCAGATGATGGATCTTGGTTTCATTCACGCGCTCAAGCGGATTGACCAGCTGTTGCCGAAGCAGCGCCAGACGCTGTTTTTCTCGGCCACGATGCCAAAGGCCATTGCCGAGCTTGGCAACCGCTTCCTGAACAACCCTGTCCGAGTATCGGTTGCCCCCGCAGCCACCACGGCGGAACGCGTTGAACAGTTTGTAACCTTTGTCGAACAGCGCGAAAAGCAGACGCTGCTGACTCTGAAGCTGCAAAGCGAAGAGATTGACCGTGCACTGGTCTTTACGCGCACCAAACATGGTGCCGACCGGGTCGTACGCGGTCTTGCGGGTGCTGGCATACAGGCCGCTGCCATTCACGGCAACAAGAGCCAGGGCCAACGTACCGCGGCGCTTCAGGCATTTCGCGACGGCAAGATCAAGATTCTGGTTGCGACCGACATCGCCGCACGCGGTATCGATGTTCCCGGTGTCAGCCATGTGTTCAACTTCGAACTGCCCAATGTGCCGGAACAATATGTCCACCGCATCGGCCGGACCGCACGTGCGGGCCGCGAAGGCGTCGCGATGAGCTTCGTTGCTGGCGATGAGCGCGGCTATATGAAGGATATTGAGCGTTTGACCGGTGTGCGCGCGATGACCTTGGGCTTGCCCGAAGGCTTTCGCGCAGCCGTTGCGGCATTGCCGCCGCCCGTCGCCGACAAGAAACCACAGCAGTCACGTGGTGGCCGTGGTGGCGGACAACCCGGTGGTGGTCGTACCAACTATGCTGGCAAAAAGCTGGGTGGAAATAATGGCGGTATCGGACGCAATGGCGAAACCCGCCAGCGTACCCATGCCCCCCAAGGTGGCTGGCAACCGGCCATCGGTCCCAAGGATGGCAGTCGTGAAGGCGGTGCAGATGCCCGCCCGCGCAACGACAATGCCGGATCGGGTGACCGTCGTCCGACCGCCGATCGCGCATTTGCTGCCCGCAAGGAAAGCCGCCGCGATCCCGGTGCACCGGCACGCAATTATGGCCCGAAAAAATCCGGCCCGGGCAAATTCCGCGGTGCGGTGAAGCGCGCCGGCTAATTTCAGCTATATTCGATCAAGTCCCAATGATTGCCGTTTAGGTCTTCGAACACCGCCACCTTGCCATAGGCATGTGTGGCGGGTTCGCGAACAAATCGTATCCCTTGCTTGATCATGTCGACATAGTCTCGATCGAGATCGTCGGTCTCAAGAAATAGAAAAACGCGACCGCCTGACTGGTTTCCAATTGAAATCGCTTGTTCGTCGTTGCGTGCCTGCGCCAATAAAATAGTGGTATCATCCGGTCCCGAACCGGGTGGCGCAACTAAAACCCATCTCTTGCCTTGCTCGGCAAGTTGCTCATCAGCAACCAATTCGAAATTCAACACGTCTACAAAAAAGCGAATGGCCTCGTCATAGTCACGGACAATCAATGCCACATGCCGCAATCGCTGGCGCCTAGAGCTAGTGTCTGAAATGGCGCATTCCTGTAAAGACCATCGCCAGGCCAGCTTCGTCTGCGGCGGCAATCACTTCATCGTCGCGCATCGAACCGCCCGGCTGGATCACCGCTGTGGCCCCTGCTTCAGCCGCGGCAAGCAAGCCATCTGCAAAGGGGAAAAAGGCGTCCGATGCGACCGCAGAGCCAACGGTCCGTGGGCTTTCCCATCCATAGGTTTGCGCAGCTTCGCGCGCCTTGATGGCCGCAATCCGCGCACTGTCGCGCCGGTTCATCTGGCCTGCGCCAATGCCCGCGGTCGCACCATCCTTGGCATAGACAATCGCGTTGGATTTGACATGCTTGGCAACGGTCCAGGCAAAGCGGCAATCGGCCAGTTCCTGCGCCGTCGGGGTGCGCTTGGTCACCACCTTGAATTCGCTATCCGCGACATGGCCATTGTCCCGCGACTGGACCAGCAACCCACCGGTGATCGGCTTGATCGCTAGGCCTCCGCGTTTGGGATCGGGCAAATCGCCTGTCAGCAGAAGGCGCAGATTCTTTTTCTTCGCAAACACCGCCTTGGCCGCATCGTCGGCAAACGGGGCGGCAACAACTTCGGTGAAAATCTCGGTTATGGCCTCGGCTGTCGCGCCGTCCAGCGGACGGTTGACCGCCACAATCCCGCCAAAGGCCGACACGCTGTCGCATTCCAGTGCGGCACGATAGGCGTCAATCAGGGTGTCTCCGCTGGCAACGCCGCAGGGGTTGGCGTGCTTTACGATTACCACCGTCGGCGGACCATCGCGAAATTCGCTGACAAGTTCGAGCGCGGCATCGGCGTCGTTGTAATTATTATAGGACAGCTCTTTACCCTGCACCTGCTCGGCCTGCGCAATGCCGGAACCATGGGGGCCGACCGGCACATAAAGCGCGGCACGCTGATGCGGGTTTTCGCCATAGCGCAATTCTTCGATGCGGTTCCCGTTGACCGCCAACATATCGGGAAACAGCTGCTGCTGGTCGGCAAAGGCGAACCACTGGCTGATCATGCTGTCATAGGCAGCGGTCGCCGAATAGGCCTTGGCCGCGCATTTGCGGCGGAAATCATAGCTGGTCTTGCCGTTGCTTTCCTCAAGCTCGGCTACCAGATTGTCATAGTCGGCAGGGTCGGTGACGATGGTGACATAGGCGTGGTTCTTGGCCGCGCTGCGCACCATCGAAGGGCCGCCAATATCGATATTTTCGATAATCTCGTCGCGGCTTGCGCCCTTCATGACGGTTTGTGCAAAGGGGTAGAGGTTGACGACGACCAGATCGATCGCGCCGATGTCATGTTCTTTCATCGACGCCGCATGTTCCGGATTGTCGCGCACGGCCAGCAGGCCGCCATGCACCTTGGGGTGTAGCGTTTTGACCCGGCCGTCCATCATTTCCGGAAAGCCCGTCAACTCGCTGATATCCTTCACCGCCAGACCGGCTTCGCGCAGGGTCTTTGCCGTGCCGCCTGTCGACACCAGTTCGACATGCCGCGCCGCGAGGGCATGGCCCAATTCGACAAGGCCGGTTTTATCCGAAACCGACAAAAGGGCCCGTTTGATTACGACGTCTTCCATGTACTTATCCTAAATGGCGCAATTGCCAGCTGAAGGTGAGGCCGCCTTTACCGGTCGGCGCTTCTATAATAAGCTGGCGGGAAGGATGCGGGCGACCGTCTTCATCGACCCAAAGGCTTTCATCGATAGACAATGCGCCGCCCGCAGCCGCAAACGCCCAGTTGCTGCCATCGGCCATGCGGAGCAAAGCTGTTTGACCATTGTCAGTCGGCATAATCTCTATATCCGGGCCCAAATGGAACCGCACATGCACCGGTGTCCCGTCCTTGGGCTTACCTTTAGGCAACAGCGTATCTTCACCGCGCAGTTCCTGCCCGTCCGAACGCAAGATCAACAAGCGCGAGTGCACATAGCCGAAACCGCGCACATAACCGTCATGGCTCGCTTCAATTCGTGTAGCCTGATCTACGTCGCGCCGCTCCAGTCCAACTTCGGCAACACCCTTGCCCAATTGGCCACCTTGCAAAATTGCTGTAGAATTGGTGTCGTTTATACACAGCGTCGAATGGGCCGCGGTGGTCCGCAAGCCACGCGCCAAGGCCACAGGAATTGTAGCACCGACCAAAGCCGCGCCGCCACAATTTACAATCAAACGCTGGCTACCGTGGGATAATTCAAACGCCAAAGTAGAGGCGCAGCCCGAAGCCGATTGTCGCGCCAGAGGCGGTGGCCCCGCATCCAGCAAAAGCACCGACTTACCGGCGGATACTCTTTGATATCCCCAATCAAGCGCTTGACGATGCGGCCGGGCGCGCACTTCACTTGCCTGCACCAGCGCCTCAACGCTTTGGGCGGTCATATTGGCCGAACCTTGCCACGCCCCCAAACCGCCATCCGAGTGGGTCAGC
The DNA here is from genome assembly GCF_046154385.1 of Sphingorhabdus sp. GTDB lineage: Bacteria > Pseudomonadota > Alphaproteobacteria > Sphingomonadales > Sphingomonadaceae > Sphingorhabdus_B. The sequence continues at coordinate 95,763 of NZ_JBJXFW010000048.1, forward strand.
CCAAGTAAGGCCGGGACGGCACGTCCAATCGCATCGGACAAAAATGCCGGCACCATTTCGTTACGGGCGTTGTAACATTGCTTCAGAAGGCTAAGCAGGCCGATCAATTCTATAAGCTGAACCGGAGAACGCGACACGACGCCGCCATCTGGAAAAATCGCGACCTGCAACGCCGCCGCCAAGCCGTCTTCGCCAACGGCACGCCTCGCTTTGCCTTCGGGCAATAACAACGAAGCCGCCACTACACCCGCCCAGCCCAAGCTTTTTGCGAAATGACTCTGAGCGCGCGGAGCAGATTGATCGAGATGGCGCGCAACCCGTGCGAAATGATTGATGACGCGGGACCGGTAAACCGGGTCGGCGCTGCTCAACAGCAAAGGTGAGCCGGCCGCCATGTTAAGTAAGCGCCATGCACAATTGTCCACGCGCCACGCTGGTTCGCGGATCTTCATGCCGTTTGCGATCAACCATTCATCGGCAATCGCCGCCGCAATCGGCGCGCCTTCTCCCCTGTTCGTGGCCGCCGCCAGATCACGCAGCCAGCCGAAACGGTGGATATAGTCCGTCATCGCCGGCGGCAGCGCCAGTTTTTGATAGTCGACACCCGTGAAAGACTGTTCAGCGCCCTGGTAATGGAATTTGCCCATTCTAAGGGCCTGGCCCCGGGCAACATCACCTTTCAGCACGTCTTGCGGAATTGTGATGAGGCGCAAGGGCACTTTGCCCCGCAATCGTCCACTGTGCAGAGGCGTCCGCCAAGTCAGCTTGTAAAATTGCAGGGACAGGCGTTCGAAAATATTCTGGCCCACACCCGTTGGCCGGACGATCAATGCCGCCTGCCTTATCCCCTCGCCGCGTGCCTCATGGTCCGTCATCCACCCCTCAACGCAAGGATGTTGGAGGCATAAAATTCTGGCCCACCTTTGAAAGTTGCCGTGCCCGCAACCAACGTATCGGCCCCGGCAGAGATCGCCAGCGGCGCGGTCTCGGTCGTTATGCCTCCATCGACCTCCAGCCGAATGTCGCGGCCGGTCTTGTCTATCATCTTGCGGATCGCTTCGATTTTTCGCAACTGGCTTGAAATAAAGCTCTGTCCGCCAAATCCCGGGTTGACGCTCATCACCAGAACAAGGTCAACATCGTCAATTAGATAGTCCAGCATTTTGGCAGGTGTCGCGGGATTCAAAACGACACCGGCCTGCTTGCCCAGCGATTTTATCAGCTGTACTGTCCGGTGCGGATGCGGCCCAGCTTCGGGGTGGAACGAGATGATGTCAGCGCCTGCGTCGGCAAAATCTTTGACATATTGGTCGACAGGCGAAATCATCAAATGCACATCAAATGGCTTGCTGCTGTGCGGACGCAACGCCTTTACGACGGCGGGGCCGATGGTGATGTTGGGAACAAAATGCCCGTCCATGACATCAACATGGATCCAGTCACAACCGGCTGCATCAATTGCGCGCACGTCTTCACCCAACCGTGCAAAATCGGCTGAGAGGATGGAGGGCGCGATGCGGATGGCGCGGGTCATAATAGGCGCTTAGCCGCCGAAAACGCCAGCGGCAAGGTGAGCCAGTGCGTTATGCACAGCTTATCGCAACGTGGGACTCGGTTCGCGGCGGTAAATGAACAGGTCACCGATAACATCGTGTGATTCGGCAAATTTCGTAAAGCCCAATTTCGCCGCCACATTGTGCGACGCAATGTTGCCCCGATCAATGATGCACCGGATTTCACCCACGCGGGCATCGTGATCGGCCCAATATAAAATAGCGGCCAAGGCTTCGGTTGCATAGCCTTTACCCCAAGCGTCCGGCACAAATGCCCAGCCCGCTTCCGGGTAATCCTCCAGCTCGGTCAAGCCCCGTTCAAATCGGGCTAGGCCGCCATTGCCCACAAAGGCGCCGGTCTCTCTTTCTACAAAAGACCAATAGCCATAGCCCAAAAGGGACCATAAACCGATCCCGCCCAGAAATTTCCCCCAACTGGTGTTGCGGCTTCGCGGCTCGCCGCCGATAAATTCGGTCATGCGTGGATCGGCCCATGCGGCGGCATATGCCTCCCAATGCGACAGCGCCATGGGTTCGATGCGGAGCCGTTCGGTTGTCAGCGTTGGTGCAATCATAAATTTCAGGCACCCTTTCGAATGAACCGCGCAATGAAAAATCCGTCCATACCGCCCTTGTCCGCAAGCATGTGCGGCATGGTCCGGACATCACCCTGCGCATTGGCGGTGACCCCTTGGGGTAGTTCACCTTCGGTCGCGGGGAGGGTCGAAAAATCGGGATGTTTGGACAGAAACAACTCCGCCTGCGCCTCGCCTTCCTGCGGTTCCAGCGAACAGGTGGCATAGACCAGCATGCCGCCGGGCTTCACCCAGGCCGCCGCGCGGTCGAGCATGGCGCATTGGAGCGCGGCCAGATTGTTGATCTGCTTGATATCGATACGCTGCAACACATCGGGATGGCGGCGCATGGTGCCGGTCGCGCTGCACGGCGCGTCGAGCAAAATGGCATCATAAGTGCCCGAAGGCTCCCATTCCATCACGTCGGCCGTGACCCGATCGGCGTTGAGCTGTGTCCGTTCCAGATTGGCCATCAACCGGTCCATACGGCGCGCGCTGTTGTCCAGCGCGGTGACGGTAAAGCCGGCAGCCGAAAGCTGCATCGTCTTGCCACCTGGTGCCGCACACAGATCAAGCGCCCGCTTGTCCGAACCATCGCCCAAAAGCCGCCCGGGCAGGCTGGCGGCCAGATCCTGCACCCACCACGCGCCTTCATCATAGCCCTGCAATTCTTCGACCGCCGTGCCGCGCGGCAGACGGACATGGCCCGGCATCAGGCTTTCCCCGCCCAATATATCGGCCCAATGCGCGGTCGATGCGGGATCGCGCAACGCAAGATCCAGTGGTGGTGGCTCCGATAGAGCGGCTTGCGCACCTGCAACCATGTCATCGCCCCATGCCGGATGCCACCGCATTATTACAGATTCGGGCAAGGACGGCAGTTCGGGTAGGGCCGCATTGGCCCGCAACAAGGATCCCAGCACGCCATGCACCAAACGGCGTGGGCCTTTGTCCAACAGTGGCAGGGCCGTCGCAATCACGGCATGGGGCGGCGTGCCCAGCCGCAAAATCTGCGCCAGTGCCAGCCGCAAAACCATCCGCGCCTTGCTATCGTCGGGCAGCGCCTGCTTCGTCTTGCTGTCGATCAGGACATCAAGATCGACCGACCAGCGCAGGCTTTCCTGTGCAATGGCGATTGCCAAGGCGCGGTCTGGCGGCGAGAGGCCCTTGGTCGCATTCGCCGTCGCCTGGTCCATGGGCGTGCCCATGCGCATAACCGCATCAAGCAGGCGCAAGGCAGCGCGGCGGGTTGGGAGGCCGGAAACTTCTTCTTCATTGGACATGGCTAGGTCGCTTAAGCAAATCCGTGAACAAAGTCACCCGTCTTGCAAATGCGCCCTCCAAGTCCGATATAGGGAAAGCTATTTTTATTTGAGGAGCATCCGCCATGGGCCAGCGCCCACCCCACGTGAAAGCGCCCGCTTATCTGTCGAAAAGCCCGCCGGTGCCCGAACCCAAAGCCGTCGCACGCGAGCCGGAGCCGGATTCGGAACGGCCGGACCCTGTGCGCTACGGCGATTGGGAACTTAAAGGCGTCGCTATCGACTTCTGAACCGCGCCGCCGGGCCGAAATCTGCCCAAAATTTGTGCATATGCGAAGTTACTTGTTCTCTGCATTATTTTTGTGCAGACATTAGGTAATGGCAACAAATCCGCCCTGCTTTGATGAAATGCTAAATGAGGACGGCACGCCGCGCGCGGCTTATGCAGCCTATCATAAATGGTTCACCGAACAGGACAGCACCCATTTGAAGCAAAAGGCCCGCGATGCGGAGGAGTTTTTCCGCCGCACCGGCATCACCTTTGCAGTCTATGGCGATGACGAGGCCGAAGAACGGCTGATCCCGTTCGACATCATCCCGCGCATCGTCACGGCTCGGCAATGGACCAAATTATCGCGCGGAATCGAACAGCGTGTCCGCGCCATCAACGCCTTTTTGCAGGATATCTACCACCGGCAGGAAATCGTCCGCGCCGGTCGCTTGCCGATTGATTTGCTGGTCAAGAACGAAGCCTTTGTATCGCAGATGATTGGCTTCACACCCCCGGGCGGGGTTTACACCCATATCGTCGGCATCGACCTTGTGCGCACCGGGCCGGATGAATTCATGGTGCTGGAAGACAACGCCCGCACCCCGTCGGGCGTGTCCTACATGCTCGAAAACCGCGAAACGATGATGAACATGTTTCCCGAACTGTTCAGCACCATCCGCGTCCGTAACGTCAGCGATTACCCCAAAAACCTGCGCGCCTCGCTCAGCCGCGTCGCGCCGCCGGCCTGCACCGGCGATCCTGTTGTCGCGGTGCTGACGCCCGGTATCCATAACAGCGCCTATTTCGAACATGCCTTTCTGGCCGACCAGATGGGCGCCGAACTGGTCGAAGGCCATGACATTCGTATCGTCAATGGCCGGGTCGCCATGCGGACGACCCGCGGTTACCAGCCGATTGATGTGCTCTACCGGCGGCTGGATGATGACTATCTCGATCCATTGATTTTCAAGCCGGATTCGGTGCTTGGCATTCCGGGTGTTTTCGACCTTTACCGGGCGGGCAAGATCACTATCGCCAATGCTCCCGGCACAGGGATTGCCGACGACAAGGCGATTTACAGCTACATGCCCGACATCGTCGAATTTTATACCGGCGAAAAACCCATTTTGAAAAATGTCGATACCTGGCGGTGTTCAGAGCCCGATTCCCTCGCCTATGTACTCGACCATCTGTCCGAACTGGTCGTCAAGGAAGTGCATGGATCGGGCGGCTACGGAATGTTGATCGGGCCGGCCGCCAGCAAGAAGGAACTGGCTGCCTTTACGGCGAAGCTGAAAGCCAAACCGGCCAATTATATTGCGCAACCGACGCTCGCTTTGTCGACCATCCCCATTTTCGCAAACAGCGGCCTTGCCCCCCGCCATGTGGACCTGCGGCCTTTCGTGCTGGTATCACCCGACAAGATCGACATCACGCCCGGTGGCCTGACCCGCGTGGCCTCGCGCAAGGGATCGCTGGTGGTCAATTCAAGCCAGGGCGGCGGCACCAAGGATAGCTGGGTGATCGAGGATGATTGAGCCATGCTAGGCAAGACCGCTTCCGGTATATTCTGGATGTTCCGCTATCTGGAGCGGGCGGAGAATATTGCACGGCTGATCGAGACCGGACACCGCTTCACCCTAACCCGCAACCGCGGGCGGCAGGACGAATGGCGTTCGATTCTCTCGGCGCTGGGCATGGATGCCACCTATCGCGCCAATCATGAGGAATATAACGCGGCGCAGGTCGTCGACTATCTGCTGCGCGACAAGGCCAACCCCGGCAATTTGCGCAACCTGATCGACAGCGCGCGGCAAAATGCGCGGACCACCCGCACCGCGATAACCCGTGAATTGTGGGAAGCCGTCAACGAATGCTGGATCTGCGTCAATGATGCCCTGAAACGGCAAGTGCGCGAGGCCGAACTTCCAGCCACCATCGATCTGATCGAACGGCAGACGGCGCAGGTGCGCGGTGCGCTAGAAAATACGATGCTGCGCAACGACGGGTATAATTTCAGCCGCGTCGGCAACTTTATCGAGCGTGCGGACAGCATGGCGCGACTGCTTGACGTCAAATATTATGTGCTTTTGCCGTCGGTATCCTTTGTCGGTTCCTCGCTCGACAATATCCAGTGGGAAACGATCCTGCGGTCAACATCGGCCTATAGCGCCTATCGTTGGCTCTATCCCGGCCGGGCAAGTGCGCTCGGCATTGCCGATTTTCTCATTCTCGACCGCCGTTTCCCGCGCAGTCTTGCCTTCTGCTATGGCAAGCTGACCGACAATCTGCGCCACCTTGCCATGTCCTATGGTGTCCAGTCGGACAGCCTGACCGAAGCCGAGCGCATCTATGCAGGGTTCGCGTCGATGACGGCCGCATCGATACTGGAGGACGGACTGCACGAATTTCTGGTCGATTTTCTGACGCAGAACCGCAGGCTGGCGGCGATGGTGGAGCAGGAATATAGGTTCAACTCCTGATGCTTTTGTCCATCCACCACCTCACCGAATATCAGTTTGACCAGCCGGTCCATTACGCGCTGCAACGGCTGAAGCTGCGTCCCAAAGATGGGGCGGGGCAGCAGATCATCGATTGGACCCTGACCGTAGACGGCGGCAAGGTCGAGGCCGAGCATGATGATCCGCACAATAATCATGTGACGCTGATTTCGGTGGAAGAAGGCCGAACGTCCATCACCATCAGCTGCCATGGCCAGGTCGAAACCACCGACAACCACGGCATATTGGGCCGCCACCGCAGCCATGTGCCGCTCTGGGCCTATTGCCGGCCTACAAAGCTGACCACGGCGGGGCGGGGTGTGCAGAAACTGATCACCGGCATCGACCGCGAACAGTCAGACAAACTCGCTTTGCTGCATCAGTTATCCGCGCATATTCTAGGCTCGGTCACCTATCAGGGCGGGGCGACGGGCGTTGACAGCAGCGCGGAAAATGCCATCGCCGCAGGGGCAGGGGTGTGCCAGGACCACGCCCATATCTTCATCGCCGCTTGCCGGTCCATGGGTATTCCCGCCCGCTATGTGTCGGGATATCTGATGATGGACGGGCAAGTGGAACAATCCGCAAGCCATGCCTGGGCCGAGGCGCATGTCGATGCGATTGGCTGGGTCGGGTTCGATATCTCGAACGGCATCAGCCCCGATGGCCGCTATGTCCGCGTCGCCACCGGCTTCGACTATCGCGACGCCGCGCCAATTTCGGGCATGTCCTTTGGCGCGCGGGATAAAAGCATGGTTGTCAGCTTGCGGGTGGAACAGTAAGCGAATCAGTATCAAGGGTCGGGGGACTTTCCGAATAATGACATATTGCGTGGGAATGTTGCTGGATAAGGGCATGGCGTTCATGTCCGACACGCGCACCAATTCAGGTGTCGACAACATATCGACCTTCCGCAAGATGTTCAGCTGGTCCGTCCCCGGTGAACGTTTCATCACCATGATGACCGCGGGCAACCTCGCCACCACACAGGCGCTGATCAGCCAGCTGGAGGAACGCACCAAGGCCCCGAGCGAGCGCAAGCCGTCGATATTGGAAGCGCCGACCATGTTCCAGGTGGCCAATATCATCGGCACCACCCTGCGCGACACGATCGCTGCGCGCGCCCTCACCGGACCCGTCGCGGCCAGCCCCGCCCCCAATTTCAACGCCAGCGTAATATTGGGCGGCCAGATCGCAGGCATGGAGCCGCGCCTCTACCTCATCTACCCCGAGGGCAACTTCATCGAGGCGAGCCCCGAAACGCCCTTTTTCCAGATCGGCGAAACCAAATATGGCCGGCCCATATTGGTGCGCGGTTTTGAATCGCACATGTCCTTTGCCGACATCACCAAGCTGCTGATGGTCTCGTTCGATTCCACGCTGAAGGCAAACCTGTCGGTGGGTCTGCCGCTCGACCTGATGCTCTACCGCAACGACGATTTTGCACCGTTCCACGAACGCCGTATCACCGACGACGACCCCTATTTCGACAGCATTTCACAAGGGTGGAGTCAGGCACTGCGCGATGCGTTCCACTCGTTGCCGGATTATGAGCTGGACGCTTAAAAAGGCGCGCTCAAGCAAAAGCCCGAGCGCGCCTCCCTTAACTTAGGTCTTTTTTAGGGGCAGCAACCCATGCCTAGGCCACAGCACGCACCGATGGCGCAGCATGCGGCCGCAAATGTAGCGGGCGCAGCCGCGTAAGCGGATGTTGCAGTGAAAGACAGGCTTACAAAGGCCATTTTTGCTATACGAATCATAGTTTAACTCCATATAATGATGTAAGAAATTCTCCGCATGATGCGGAATTCACGCTCAATATCGTGGAGGAGGCGGATCGATGCTCCAGACAATCGGAGACAGAATTATCGGCGCGAACACTCCGTAGAATTGAACATTCTTTCGCTCCAGCAAGCGACTTGGCCGACTGATGTCTCCAACACAGTTAGCACAACTGGTGCAATGGTCCAGCACAATCAGATCACAGCATTGATCGCCCAACGCACTGCAATTTCCCATCATATCCATAGGCGAGGCATAAGAAGGCGTCCCATTGACCATTCCAAACTGGGCGATGGCAAATGCCATTATTAAAATCAGTCTCAGCCGATGTGCCATGCCGCTCTTCATGCCTGATTGTTTAGTTCAAAAGATATTCGAACAAAAGTCTGATTTAGTTACGGCTAAATGATAAATGGTCCGGAAATTTCCGGCCGCACCCGTGCCAGCCGCCCGCTCGCTTTATCGATCATTGCCCAGGTCGTGTTCGCGCGCACGATAACCTTGCCGGCGGCATCGACAAAATCGACCCGACGGTCAAACTGCGCGCCTTTGGGCACACTCTCTATCCACGTCCGGCCCGTGACTCTTTCACCCGCCGCGATATTTCCGCGATAATCAATCTCGTGCCGCGTCACGACCCATATATAGGCCGCGATATGCTCGGGCGCGGCAACCGCTTGCCAGTGCGAGGTCGCCATTTCTTGAATCCATTGGACCCACACCGCATTGTTGACGTGGCAAAGCTCGTCAATGTCGGCGGGTGTAGCGGTGAAGGTTCGTTCAAACTGCTTCAATGCCGTCCCTCGATTTCATTACGTGCGGCTTCGGCAAGAAATGCGCTGCGGGTAAGCTTGCGCTCGGACGCGGCACTGTCAATAGCGGCCAACATACCCTGATCAATCGAAATATTGATCCGTTGCGGTCGATTGTATGTCGACAAATAGGGGACCGCGAGCAGGAACGCTCCTTGCGCCAAATCTTCCGCCGCCAATTGGCGGATGGACTCGATCAACGAAGGCTTGGGGGGAGACGCCCCCTCCAGATACAGGCTGACCGCTTCGCTCGCGTTGGCAAGCACGTCGTCCAATTCGTCCGCCGCCGAAAAACAGCCAGGCAGATCGGGGAATTGCACACCCCAAGCGCTATCATCTTCCTTGTGAACGATGGCATGATAGACAATCATAAGTCGGGTTCCTTGTCGAGCCACCCCGCCATCCGCGCAATGCTGCGCGCTGTCGGGAACGGCAGATCTTTCTTCGGGTGAGGTACCACCACTACACGCCCGCCTTTGCGAAACTTGTGATGCGATCCCTTTACCGCAACTCGCTCAAAGCCGTCGGCCAGCAACCGTTTGACAATGCGCTTACTATCGCGTTCCATCTTCAGTGAATGGCAGATTTACAGGGCAGAGTCAATTATTGTGTGTATATATCTACACATTAAATCTCACTCCGCCATCCCCATCTGCCAAAGAATAAACGCCGCTTCCTCGGCATTTTCACGTAAGCGTTCAAAGCGCCCCGACTTGCCGCCATGCCCTGCGCCCATATTGGTCTTGAGCAAAAGCACATTGTCGTCGGTCTTCATCGCCCGCAGCTTGGCGACCATTTTCGCAGGCTCCCAATAGGTCACGCGCGGGTCATTGAGGCCTGCGGTCCACAACATCGGCGGGTAGGCCTTGGCTGCGACATTGTCATAAGGCGAATAGCTGCGGATATAGTCAAACGCGGCCTTGTCGGTGATCGGATTGCCCCATTCGGGCCACTCGCCCGGCGTCAGCGGCAGGTCCTTGTCGAGCATCGTGTTGAGCACGTCGACAAAGGCAACATGGCTGACCACCGCGCCAAATAATTCAGGCGCCTGATTGACCACCGCACCCATCAATTCACCGCCAGCCGAACCGCCGCTGGCGGTTACCTTGCCCTTGCCGGTGAAGCCCAACTGGATCAGGCCCTTTGCCGCATCCACAAAATCGTTGAAGGTGTTGGTCCGCTTGGTCAGCTTTCCGTCGAGATACCATTGGTAGCCCAGATCATCGCCGCCGCGGATATGCGCGATGGCGTAGGCAAATCCGCGATCCACCATACTCAGGCGGTTCGCGCTAAACCCGGGCGGCACGGCATAGCCGTAAGCGCCATAGGCATAGAGATGCAGCGGCTGGCTGCCGTCTTTTTTGAAACCTTTCTTGTACAGCACCGACACCGGAACCTTCGTACCGTCGCGGGCGGCGATCAAGACCCGCTCGGTTACATATTGGGCCGGATCATAACCGCTGGGGATTTCCTGAACCTTCAGAATTTCGAGCCGTTTTTCAGCGATGTGATAATCAAAAACCGTGCCCGGCGTGACCATCGATTCATAACCGAGGCGCAATTTTGTCACGTCATATTCAGGATTATCGCCGAGTCCTGCTTCATAGCTCGCCTCCGGAAAGGTGATCGGCTGTATCTTTTTTGCATCCGCATAATCCCGGATTTCGACCTGATCGAGGCCATCGATCCGTCCTTCGGTGACATAGAAATTCTTGAACAGCGCAAGGCCGGTCAGATAATGCCGATCCGACCCAGCGATCAGCGTGCTCCATTCCCCCGGCGATTTCAGGCTTGCCGTTGCAATTCGGAAATTCACATGGTTATCATTGGTATGGATGTAGAGCATGCCGTCGCGGACGTCGACGCTGTACTCGCGCCCGACTTTGCGCGGGCTCACCATGATCGGCGTCGCCGTGGGGTTGTTGGCGGGAACCAGACGAACTTCACTGGTCACATTGTCGCCCGTTGCGATAACGATCCAGTCTTCCTGTGCGGTCAGTCCGACGCCAACGCCAAAGCCAATATCCTGTTCCTTGTAGAGCAGCTTGGCCGCCGTCAGTTCTTCGCCCAAGCGGTGATACCAGGCATTATCCGTGCGCCAGTTTTCATTGGCGAGGCCATAGACCACACCCTTGCTATCGGATGACCAGACGATACCCGACAAGGTGCCGGGAATCACATCCTTCAGATTTTCGCCGGTCGCCAGATTCCGGAAGTGCAGGTCGAACCGTTCCGATCCATTGTCGTCATAGGCATAGGCCAAAATCGTGCCGTCGGGGCTGACCTCTGCGGCACCAAGACGGAAATAATCCTTGCCTTTGGCAAGCATATTTTCGTCCAGGATCAACTGGTCCGGTCCACCCGCCACGGGCTTGCGATAATGTTTGCGATACTGCGCACCTTCTTCGAATTTGGACCAGTAGATATAATCGCCATCCTTTTGCGGCACCGAGCTATCGTCCTCTTTGACGCGGCCTTTCATCTCCTGAAAAATCGTTTCGGATAGGGCGGCCTGCGGGGCCATCTGCCCTTCGAAATAGGCGTTTTCCGCTTTCAGATGGTCCAAAATCTCGGTGTCATCGATCTTGGGATAGCTTTGATCTTTCAGCCAGTGATATTCATCGATCAGCGTCACACCATGATAGGTCGCGCTGTGTGGACGCTTGGCCGCGACAGGCGGCTCAATATCGGCGGCGGATTTTTCGGTCATAATGTCTTTCTGGGCAAAAGCGGGCGAAGAAAGGGCACCGATCACGACAAATAGGGGGAGCAATGCTTTCATGAGAACATTTCCTCGCTTATAGGATATTCAAACCATATGAACGGAAGTCCGATATGTCCACCTATGAAGCCCGCCTAAGCGCATTGCGCGAACAATTGAAGAAAGACCGGCTGGACGGCTTTGTCGTTCCGATTTGTGATGAGCATATGTCCGAATATGTCGGTGAATATGCACAGCGCCTTGGATGGCTCACGGGCTTTGGCGGGTCGGCGGGATCGGCAGTTGTATTGAGCGAGGAAGCAGCCATCTTCACCGACGGCCGGTACACGCTGCAGGTGCGCGAACAGGTCGACGGACATAATTGGCAATATGTCGGGGTGCCACAAACCAGCATCGCGGACTGGCTGAAGGAACATGCACCCGCGGGCGCTCGTATCGGCTATGACCCATGGGTCCATACCAAGGGCTGGGTCGAAAGCGCCAGCCGTGCACTCAAAGCCAAAGGCGCCGAACTGGTCGCTGTCAAAAGCAATCCGATTGATGCGGTATGGGCCGACCAGCCGGAGAAAAGCGACGCCAAGCTGATGGTGCATGAAGACCGCTACGCCGGCCAGAACAGCGCCGAAAAGCGCGCGGCGGTGGCGGAGTGGTTGGCCGACAATGACGTGGATAGCACGGTGATCTCGGCGCTGGATTCGGTCGCGTGGCTGCTGAATGTGCGCGGGTCGGACGTGTCGAACACACCTGTCGCGCTGAGCTTTGTGCTCGCACATGCCGACGGCACAGCGGACCTGTTTGTCGCGCCGGAAAAAGTGGACGAGGCTGTGCAGGCCCATCTGGGCAACGCGGTCCGGTTGCGGACACCGAAGGAATTTGTTCCCGCGCTCAAGGCCATGAATGGCAAGCGTATTGCCGTCGACCCCGATCGCGCTGTTGCCGCCATATTCGGCGCGCTGACAGATGGCGGCGCAACAATTGTGGAGGCGCGCGACCCTACCATCTTGCCCAAGGCCATCAAAAACCCTGTCGAACAGGCAGGACATCGCGCAGCGCAGGCGCGCGATGGCGCAGCCTTGAGCCGCTATCTGCACTGGCTTGCCCAGGAGGCGCATAAGGGCGAACTGACGGAATTGTCGGCAGCCGCCCAGCTGCGCGCCTTCCGCGAGGCGACCGGCATGCTGAAGGATCTGAGCTTCGATACCATCTCGGCCGCCGGGCCAAATGGGGCCAGCCCGCATTATAAGGTCGACGAGGAATCGAACCGGCGTATTGACCCCAACAGCATCTATCTGGTCGACAGCGGCGGCCAGTATCTCGACGGGACCACCGACGTCACCCGCACCATCTGGGTCGGGCCGGGCGAGCCGACAGCAGAAATGAAGGACCGCTACACCCGCGTTCTCAAGGGCCATATAGCGCTCGCGCTTGCCGTATTCCCAGAAGGCACCCGCGGGGCACAACTCGACACATTGGCGCGCGCCGCGCTCTGGCAGGCCGGGGTCGATTACGCCCATGGCACCGGGCATGGCGTGGGCAGTTTTTTGGCTGTGCACGAAGGTCCACAGCGCATCGCGAAATTTTCGGGCGGGCAAGCCGGCGCAGACGAGCCGTTGCATGCAGGCATGATTTTGTCGAACGAGCCCGGCTATTACAAGCAAGGCGAATATGGCATCCGGATCGAGAATTTGATTCTGGTTGAGGAGCGCGCGATTACGGGCGCGGAAGGGCGCTATTTCGGGTTCGAAACCCTCACCTTCGCGCCGATTGACAAGGCATTGGTCGATACAAGCCTATTAACCCGAGACGAATTACGTTGGTGGGATGACTATCACGCCCAGGTGCTTGAAATAGTCGGCCCGCAACTGGACGGCGATGCGCTGGCTTGGGTGACGGAGGCTTGTGCACCTTTGGCGAAGGGGTAAGGCCTCCAAGAAGGCAAAAATACCGCCTCTCCCAAAGGAGAGGAGATTTTTCAAACCTTATGATGCGCCCCTAAGCTCGCCCTGATCCGATCTAGTGTCGCCTTGCGGATTGCCTTTTTGTTCCATGCATAGGTTTTGCCGGGAAGCTGCGCCAATTGTCCTGCAACAGCGATTGCCTTTGTTTCAACCTGGTCCAGATCGGCCAGCATATCAAAATATCCCGCTTCTAAAGCGCTTTGCGGATTATAGATGAAACCTTGGATCATAGCGCGCGTAAGATGGGCGGGGCTTAACCGGTCCCTTGCCAGTTCCATGGCGAATATTGGCAGTTGCATCCCGGTTATCGCTTCATTCGCGCCAATTTTATATTCGCCCGATGCGCCCACTCGCGTGTCGCAGGCGTGCAAAATGAACACACCCATTGCGATGGCGTGGCCTGTGCAAGCTGCGACGACGGGCAATGGCCCTCCATAAAGTCGCAACAACAATTCTGCGCCTGCGTCTAACAGCTTATATGCTCCATCGGCACCCAATGTGGCGAAAGCATTCAAGTCGAACCCGCCTGAAAACCGCCCTTCGCGCCCCGACAGCACAATCGCCTTCGCCTCGGCCTCGGCCGTGTCGAGCGCCGTGTTCAGCGCGGCAATCATCTCGCAGTTGATGGCGTTGGCCTTTCCGTCATCCATGCGGATCAGGGCAATGTCATTGGCGATTTCGACGGTGGCGGACATATTTGCTCTCCCTTGATTTAATCATGCGATTAAAGCAGTGCTTTACGTAAACGTCAATTACTATTTCCGGTGGCGGGGCCGTCGCGCTCGACTATGTTGGGATTCGAGATAGAATCAGGAGAGCATGATGACCCAGACATTTTCCGAATATTCGCCAGCAACGGTATGGGAATGGAATACCGAAAATGGCGGCCAATTCGCCGCCATAAATCGGCCTATTGCCGGCGCCACCCATGACAAGGAACGCCCAATCGGAAAACATCCGCTCCAACTTTACTCACTCGCCACGCCCAATGGTGTAAAAGTAACCGTCATGCTCGAAGAGTTGCTCGCGATGGGGCATGTTGGTGCCGAATATGATGCATGGCTCGTCAACATTCGTGACGGCAACCAGTTTTCGAGCGGCTTTGTCGACGCTAACCCCAATTCGAAAATTCCTGCCCTGTTCGACCAGACTACCGCCGAACCTACTCGCGTATTCGAATCTGGGTCGATCCTGCTTTATCTGGCTGAAAAATTTGGGGCGTTTTTGCCGAACGAGCATCATAAGCGCACCGAAGCAATCAATTGGTTAATGTGGCAAATGGGTAGCGCCCCCTATTTAGGTGGCGGTTTCGGGCACTTTTACGCATATGCCCCCTTCAAGATCGAATATGCGATCGATCGCTTTGCGATGGAAGTGAAGCGTCAATTGGATGTACTTGACCGCAATTTGTCCACGCGGGAGTACATGGCGGGTGACGAATATAGCATCGCCGATATTGCCATTTGGCCCTGGTACGGCGCGTTAGTCAAAGGCCTGATTTATGAAGCCGGCGAATTTCTGAGTGTCCACGACTATAAAAATGTGATTCGCTGGACGGACCAGATTGCGGAACGGCCAGCAGTAAAACGCGGGCGAATGGTCAATCGCGTGATGGGCGACCCCGCCAGTCAGTTGCACGAGCGGCACGATGCCAGCGATTTCGAAACAAAAACGCAAGATAAGCTTACTACCGCAACGTAATTGACAACGCACGTTTGTTCATGCAATGTTCTATTCTCAAATGAGGAGAATTTCGATGATTGGTTACGTAACATTAGGTACAAATGACCTTGCAAGGGCGGCAGTATTTTATGATGCAGTTGCGGCCGAATTGGGCACACCGCGCATGATGGAATTTGACGGCTTTATTGCTTGGGGCAAGCCCGGCGACGCGGCCGGCATCGGACTTACCAAACCCTTTGACGGCAATGCAGCCAGCGTTGGCAATGGCGTAATGGTCGCGCTTGCCGCCAAGGACAAGGATCAGGTTCAAAGGCTTTATGATATCGCGCTGGCCAATGGCGGAACCTGCGAAGGCCCTCCCGGTCCACGCGGCGATTCATTTTACGCTGGCTATTTCCGTGATCCCGATGGCAACAAGCTTAACGCCTTTATCATGACCTGAATTCATCCTCTACTTGGAGGAAAGCGCCTTGGCCCAAGATGGATATAGCCTAGAGATATACCCCCTGCATCTTGGGCTGGGTGCACAGGCGCTTCCGCAACCGCCTTTTACCAACATGGAGTGGTATGAAAGCTATGCCGTGCGCACCGCGCCGGACGGAGGCGAAGGGCGATTGGTCTCGATGTATCGCTTCTTCAAAAACTGGGACAGTTGGGAAATGCATCCGTGCGGCGACGAAGTTGTGCTCTGCCTCAGCGGACAAATGATTCTGCATCAAGAGCATTCCAATGGCTCGACGGCAACTGTGACGCTTTCCCCTTACGAATATGCCGTCAATCCGCCCGGTACATGGCACACGGCGGATGTGGAAGAGGAGACGGTGGCCTTGTTTATCACAGCTGGTGCAGGCACGAAGCATAAGCCACGTTAACAACGGCTACACAAACTATGTTTTAGGGCGTGCGAACGATATCCACTGAACGCAGGACAAACTCTGCCCCCAATTGGCCGCTTCCTCCGGCGACCTGGAGCAAGAGCAACTGGTGTGGACAATCCGGGGTGAGAGTGAAAGCTTTTGTGTCACCGCTCCGTCCGGATTTTACGGCTTTGTTGGTAAACCATTTGG
Organism: Sphingorhabdus sp.; assembly: GCF_046154385.1. Classification (GTDB taxonomy): domain Bacteria; phylum Pseudomonadota; class Alphaproteobacteria; order Sphingomonadales; family Sphingomonadaceae; genus Sphingorhabdus_B. Next base: position 111,949 of record NZ_JBJXFW010000048.1, read on the forward strand.
AGATGGGCGTTTTTTGCGACGCGCAAATAAGATCCCACCTAATGTCTGAATCCGCCGCACTTTGCTGCGCTTCATATTGTGCCGAAAAACGATAATTTCCCGGTTTCAGGAAAAGATATTTTCGCATCACTTCGCCGCGCTCACCAGAGCCGGCAAAAGCAGAGAGGGTAAATCTACCATTTTTATTTGGTTCAGAAAATCCACCGCCGATCGACGGGCTTTCGGTTAATTGCCAACCGGCGGCGGGGTAAGCAATGCTAACCGTGTCTTTAGTCATCGAAGCTGTCGACAATGCCAAAGGGGATGCATTTCGAAGGCTGAGATAATAACGTTCAAACGAAGAAAAATTGTTTTTAGCAGCTAACGTGTTCAGCAAATAATTTGATTGCCCTTTATATTCTGGACGATCTGGTAGCGAACCAGACAGCAACAAAAGATCGACCAAATATTCATGGCTTTCCATTGTACCGATTGCATAAGGTAAAAATGAGAGCAGCCATTCCGGCGCCTGCTTAACAAAAGGCACCAGACCCGTTCGAACCTCCGGATCGCTCAAGGCACCTGCCAGCGTCGGAAAAAGCACAGGGAAACTGCTGGGCGTCGTTCGCATTGCGATATCATAATGATACAGCGCCTGTTTCTTGTCATTGCGCGCGACAGCATCCTCGATCAGCCATAATTGCGTACCGAAGTCGCGGCGCGAAACCTTTTGTGAAAGCAGCATCAATTGACGCGCCCGTTTACGATCCCCGCGAACATCGGCAACATATCCCAATAGCCGTATCGCAACGGGATTCAACGCACCGCCGCGTAACGATTGCTTTGCCATAGCCTCTACTTTTGTAAGCGTCGCCGGATCCTGCTTTGCCGCAAAAAGCTCATCGGCTTTCCGTGAAAGGGCGAGGGGATGATCCGGCACGAATCGCAACGCCATGTCGGGATTTTGCTGCCACGTTATATTGGCCACCGCATGTATGAACGAAAGCCAAGCAAGATAACCGGTAACCGACATTATTCCGAGTAGTTTCACCCAAAACAAAGGCGGCTTGGCCCGAAGGGCGGAAAATCGCGGCGGGGCTTTTCGTTTTCTGGACATAATTTCGCGCGAATTCGCCTATTGAAAGACCCACAGATTGGCGGAGACGGAGGGATTCGAACCCTCGGTACCGGATTTACCAGTACGACGGTTTAGCAAACCGTTGGTTTCAGCCACTCACCCACGTCTCCTGCGCGCTTGGCATCGGGGGCCTATAGCGTTGCAACTTCAGCCCTGCAATGGTTATTGATGGAAGAAGAGCAGCCGCCGGAAAATTGCCCGACGGGATTCGCTCTGGCGCAAATAAGACTCGGGTGGTCGCCCGTTCATTGTGCGCTCATCTTGAAGATTCATATGCTTGCGTCAGATTTGATGGGAGACGTGCGTGATGCACAGGAAAGCACATAAGCAGGGAATTGCAAAAACCATGAAACAGGCTTTGCTCATAGTCGCAATGGTCCTTTTCATGAACACCCCATCGACTGCACAAATTACGTCCGTTGATCCCAACACAGCGATTGATGCAGACCTAGGAACGCCGCCACCCGCCTCTCCGTCTGAGTCAAATGTGACGGTGCAGGATGGTATCCCTACCGAAAACCCGATACCGGCGCCTTCGGACAAGATGATCACGCCAACTGCGGCGTCCGATCAAACCACATTCCAAGAAGATGATTTGATCGGCGCGGCTGAAGGGGTGTTTGGCAAAGGCGCCCAAGGATTGGGGAAATTGATCGAAGACATTCTTAAAAAGCAGGGTCGGCCAAACGGATATATTGTCGGACGCGAAGGTGGCGGCGCATTTGTTGTCGGGCTGCGTTATGGTTCAGGCACTTTGAACCATAAGGTCGAGGGGCAAAAGCCGGTCTATTGGACAGGTCCATCCATCGGATTTGATGCAGGAGCAAACGCCGGCAGTACGTTTGTACTGGTATATAATCTCTATGATTCCGAAGACATCTACCGACGTTACCCCTCCGGCGAAGGGGTCGCCTATCTGGTAGGAGGCTTCAACGCCAGTTATCTGCGCCGCGGCGATGTTGTCCTAATCCCGATACGGGTGGGCGCCGGGCTCCGTCTGGGGGCCAATGTCGGTTATATGAAATTTTCTAAAAAGCAGCGCTGGCTGCCGTTTTAGGCTAGGATAGGGACCTACAATTTCACGCGGCGGCGCGTAAATCTTCCATCCTTTTCAAATAGCGCGCAAGAACATCGATCTCGAGATTCACCTGACGCCCGACTGCAAGGGTATCGAGCGTTGTCATCTGTGCCGTATGGGGAATGATATTCAGCGTGAATCGCGCCATTCCGCTGGATTGATCGGCGATTTCGTTCACGGTCAACGAAATGCCGTCGACAGTTATGGAACCTTTTGCCGCAATATAGGGCGCAAGGGCTGCAGGTGCTTCGACAACGACTTTCCAGCTATTCCCGACCGGATCACTTTCGACAATTTCGCCTACGCCATCAACATGGCCGGTAACAATGTGTCCGCCCAGTTCGTCGCCCACTTTCAACGCCCGTTCAAGATTGAGCCGCACGCCTGACTGCCACAATCCCCGTGCCGTGCGGGATATCGTTTCCGCAGATGCGTCGACCGCAAAATAGCCTTCACCTTTATCCACGACCGTCAGACAAACGCCCGAGCACGCAATCGATGCCCCGATGGCCACATCTTCCATGTTATAATGGCAGGAAATGACGAGGCGAAGGTCGCCGCGTTGATCCACAGATGTGATCGTGCCGATGTCGGTAATGATGCCCGTAAACATGAGAGAGAAGCCTTAAGTTTAATCGATCTTGTCGTAGACTTCGACGCGATCATTGCCAAGACGGCGTGACAGAATATTATACCAATGCCCGTGGGCATCCGCCAAATCCGCTAAACCGATATCGCGCAAGCATGCTGTTCCGGCACCAATCAATATGGGTGCGTGGTATAAAAGCAGACGATCCACCAGCCCGGCGCGCAAAAAGGCCGATGCGGTCATTGCGCCGCCCTCCACCAGCAAATAGTTGCAGTCCAGTGAAGCAATTTCGTCCACCGACCTCAGCGCTTCCCATCCGTCCGGTGCGGTGCCACTACCGAGCATCACCTTGCGTGGGCTTCGATATTCGAGTCCGGGCAGACGGACATCAAGCGCAGGGGCATCGATCCTGACAGTTGCGGCACCAACCAATATGGCATCACATCGTGCGCGTTCGACATGGGCGTGGACACGGGCGGATGCCCCGGTAATCCATCGGCTTTGACCGTTGGCCAGCGCAATTTGTCCATCAAGCGAGGTCGCAAGCTTTAACGTCACAAACGGTCGTTGTCGTTCCAATCGGCTGAAAAAGCCGGCCAATTGCGTCCGTGCCGCTGACGCCATGACGCCGGTTTCAACCGCTATTCCAGCCGCTTCGAGCCGGGCAAAGCCTTTTGTACCGGTCCGCGGATCGGGATCGACAATTGCGCCAACCACCCTTGCCGGCCGCGCATCGATTAAAAGTTGCGTACAGGCGGGGCCCCGTTTGGACACGTGGGCGCAAGGTTCCAAGGTGACATAGACAGTTGCGCCGATAGCCTGGCTCCCTGCCTGGGCAAGCGCTTCGGCCTCGGCATGCGGCCTTCCACCCTGCCCGGTCCATCCTCTGCCCACAACGATATCATCTTTGACAATGATACAACCCACAGACGGATTGTTCCCCGTTCGGCCTACGCCACGTTCGGCCAGCGCCAGCGCCGCCGCCATATAATTTTCGTCCCGACGCGAGGTTATTTCTCCGCTCCCTTGGTGGCGGCCTGTTCGGCGCGGGCCTCTCTTTCAATTCGATCGACATCCATCCCGACCGCTCGGCCGAAGGCTTTGTAGGCTTCCTTTTCACGTGCAATCATTTTGTCTTTGATCTTTTGCCGCTCGGCAATCGCGGCTTTGGATTCTTCGATGGACCGCGACGCAGGCCAGCTTTCAACATAAATGATTTCGCGCGGAGGCGGCGTCGCTTTTTCCAGCGCATCAATATAGAATGTGTAGATGATGATTGCAGTCGGAACGCAAGCTGCCAGAAACAGCCAAGGATTATGATTTCCTGACGTTCGCAAAAATCCGATCAGGTCGGAGCCGGCGCTTTTGAGCGATACATCTTTGAAGAAGGACATATCCGCTCAATAGTCGGGGCGCGGCCTGATTTCCAGTACTCGAATCAGGCCACGCCTATTCTGCTAATTGATGTCGAAGCGAACTGTTAGTGTTTGCCAGTCTTCAACCGGAACGCCGTCGCGTTTCGCAGGCTTGAAACGCCAGGCCCGCAACGCCTGCTTCTCCGTTGCCCGGGCAAAATCCGGATCGGTTGCGCTAAGTATCTGGACCTGCCTCACTCTTCCATCTGTGCCCACCAGAATGCGGACCGTCACGCTGCCTTCGATTTCGAGGCGTAGCTTTCCAACCGGATAGTCGGGTTGAAAATCCTTCGCGAAGCGGGGATCGCGCAAAGCTGCCGTGAAGATTGGCGTCGGCACTTTGGGAATATGTCCGAACGCCGAACCTGCCTCGTCATCACCGCCCGCCGATGTCCCAATCGAGCCAATATCTGTCCATTCGCCGGTCATTGTCAGCCCCGGGTCCTGCGGGGTTTTTGTTTCGATGATTGGATCGGGTGCAAAAATGGGCTTCACCGGCTTTGCAACATTGTCGTCCGGTTTGGGGTCTTTTTTGATAGGTGTTGGTTCGGGAATATTTTTGCCCTGAATGATCGTTGGCCCGGGCAATCTTTCAGCGATGATCGGCGAAAGCGCCACGGCCAGAATGATAGAGCCATTTACGAAAATCGCGGCACCCATGCCCACTGTATTGGCACGCCGTTTCTCTTGGACATAACTCATAGCGGTTCTCCTCTCTCCCGGTTGTGGCGAGGGGGCCGGAGCCATGCGCTTTAACGAACCACTCCGGACTCGTCTCGCAGAGGTGATGTTATACTATAACTCTGCTTTTTCAAGCTAATTCTGCTTGGTCGAAATGCCCTGCAGACGGCACATATATGGCTTTGCAGATCAGCCGCTGCGAAAGGCGTTGGTGATAGGATAACGCCGGTCCCGACCGAAATTGCGCGTACCCAGCTTTACCCCTGGTGGAGCCTGCCTGCGCTTATATTCCGCGACATAAAGCAACCGTTCGATTCGGGTGACGGACTCGCGATCAAACCCCAGGGCAACGACCTCGTCTACAGACAATTCTTCCTCCACGAGCGCGTGCAGCATCTTATCGAGTATTGGATAGTCAGGTAAGGAATCGCTGTCCTTCTGATCGGGGCGCAATTCGGCGCTTGGTGGCTTGCTGATAATGGAATCGGGCATAACGGGCCCATCCGGGCCCAACCCGATCCGCGGTTTGTTGGCATTCCTCCATTTGGAAATGCCAAAAACCGTCATTTTATAGGCATCTTTGATCGGATTGTAGCCACCTGCCATATCGCCATAAATGGTCGCATATCCTACGCTCATCTCGCTCTTGTTACCTGTGGTCATCAACATATGACCAAATTTGTTGGACAGAGCCATCAGGGTAACGCCGCGAATTCGGGACTGCACATTTTCTTCGGTTATATCGACGTCCCGATCCGAAAAACTGCCTGACAGCATGGCGTCAAATGCGTCCACCGCAGGAGAGATCGGAATCGTATCAAGCGTGCAACCAATCATCTGTGCACATTCCGCGGCATCGTCCAAACTTGACTGGCTGGTGAAACGACTCGGCAACATAACGCACCAAACGCGATCCGGGCCAAGAGCGTCGGCCGCGATTGCAGCGCAAATCGCGCTATCAATGCCGCCGGAGAGCCCGAGAACAACACCCGGAAAGCGATTGGTATTCACATAATCACGCAGTCCGGTGACCATAGCGCTGTAGATATCGGCGGGATGTTCTTCCCACACCGCGAGAGTCCCGGTGTCACATATCCAGCCGCCGTCTTTGCGGGTCCAATGGGTAACCCGCAGCTCTTCTACCCAGTCTGAAAGACGGTGTGCGGCGCTACCATCAGCGTTAAGAATGAAGGAACTGCCGTCGAACACGAGTTCGTCCTGTCCGCCGACACGATTCAAGAACAGGAGCGGAAGGCCGGTTTCGGCGACACGCGCACCAAAAACCTGCTCGAGCCGGCGGTCATCTTTGTCGATTTCATAAGGGCTTCCGTTGGCGGATATAAGGATTTCCGCCCCAAGTCCGGCAAGATGGGTTGATACCGGTTGTAACCAGCCATCTTCACAGATCGGCAAACCAAGCTTGACGCCTCTGAAGTCCACGGGCTCGGGTAAAGGGCCTGGCGTAAAAATGCGCTTTTCATCAAATGTGCCATAATTTGGCAGCTCATGCTTGTAACGCACCGCGGCAATGCGGCCATGATCAAGCAGCGCCATTCCATTATAAATCCCGCCTGCCTCCGCAAAAATGGAACCGACCAGCATAGCAGGGCCGCCATCTGCCGTTGCCAGCGCAAGTTCGGCCAATTGCGCGGCGGCTTTGGTGGCAAAAATTGGCTTTAGAACAAGATCTTCGGCCGGATATCCGATGAGTTGCTGTTCGGGAAATACGATTAAGTCTGCCCCTGGCGCCTTGGCCCGCCATTCCAGCATAGCCTGTGCATTGCCGGACAGGTCGCCAACCCGTTGATTGATTTGCGCCATCGCGATTGTGAGTTGGTCTGTCATTGCCCTTGTTTATTGTCCACAATGTAAGGGAGCAAGCCGATTGTCAGAACGGCTCACTCTCGCTAGAGCGGCCGACAAACCTGCAGGGCATAATTTTCGGGGAACGCACACATGAAATTGATGACGGGGAACAGTAATCTGCCCTTGGCCAAAGGGATTGCCGAATATATGGGCCTGCCCCTTACCGACGCTAGCGTCCGTCGTTTTGCTGACAATGAAATATTCGTGGAAATCCACGAAAATGTGCGCGGCGAAGATATGTTCGTGATCCAGTCGACCAGCCACCCCGCCAACGACAATCTGATGGAATTGCTGATTATGATCGATGCCCTTCGCCGGGCATCTGCGAAACGGATTACGGCGGTTCTGCCTTATTTTGGCTATGCGCGACAAGACCGAAAACCCGGACCACGGACCCCGATTTCTGCAAAGCTGGTGGCCAATCTTATTACCGAGGCAGGTGCTGACCGGGTGCTGACCGTCGACCTTCACGCCGGCCAGATTCAAGGCTTTTTCGATATCCCGACCGACAATCTTTATGGCGCACCGGTGATGAGCGCAGATATTTTGTCGCGCCATGCGGACAAAAATATAACAGTTGTATCGCCCGACGTCGGCGGCGTGGTCCGCGCCCGCGCGTTGGCCAAGCGCCTTGAAGACGCCCCGCTCGCGATTGTCGACAAACGCCGCGAAAAAGCCGGCGTTTCCGAGGTCATGAATATCATCGGCGATGTGAAGGACCGGTTTTGTATCTTGATTGACGATATCGCCGATAGTGCCGGAACGCTGTGCAACGCTGCAGATGCGTTGAAAGTCGCCGGAGCTTCCGATGTGGTGGCCTATATTACCCACGGCGTTTTGTCCGGTGAAGCGGTTAACCGGGTGAATGCATCCTCTTTACGCAAGCTCGTCATTACCGATTCGATCGTCGCATCGGATGCAGCGCAAAACAGCGAGAAAATCCGGCAACTGCCGATCGCTCCATTACTTGGTGAAGCGATAAAGCGCATTGCGGATGAAAGCTCGGTCAGTTCTTTGTTTGACTGATGACCCCGGCCGATATCATCCTTGCAAATCAGTTAGCCGAAGCGGCAGGCGAGGCTATTCGGCCGTTTTTCCGATCCGCTTTCGGCCATGAATCCAAGGCGGATGCGTCTCCCGTCACCGAAGCAGATCGGGCGGCAGAGGCCGCTATCCGACGGATATTGGACGCCGAATGCCCACGCGATGCGATCATCGGTGAAGAATATGGAGAAAAACCGGGAAGTTCAGGCCGAACCTGGATCATTGACCCGATTGATGGAACCGTAAGTTTCATGGCGGGCCGACCGATATTTGGTTCTTTGATAGCTTTGTTGGAAGACGGCTGGCCGGTTTTGGGTGTGATTGACCAATGTATCAATCGGGAACGCTGGTTAGGAGTCACAGGCTATCCGACAACCCTAAACGGCATGGCTGCGACCAGCCGGAGTTGCCGGGCGCTTGCCGAAGCCACGCTGGCGACCAGCGGCCCGCAATATTTCTCGCAACATGATGGCGACCACTTCATGGCTCTCGCCGCCAAAACGGCCCATAAAAAAATGCTTTTTGGCGGCGACTGTTACAATTACGCGCTTCTTGCCAGCGGACATATCGACATTGTCGTCGAAGCTGGCTTGAAGCTGCATGATTTTGCTGCTTTAGTGCCTGTAATAATGGGATCGGGTGGCATGATAAGCGATTGGTCAGGGGAGCCGCTGCACGCGGCTTCGGATGGACATATCATCGCAGTGGGCGATCCCGCACGGCTGGAAGACGTGCTGGAGGCCCTGACATGCGATCATTAAAGCGCATCAATCCAGTCCATTTCATATTGCCGGCGCTGGCGCTGCGCCGGTATGTTTCGACCTATTATTTTTTTGATTTCACCAGCGAAACCGGCGAAATGGAAGATTTGTTGCACCCCGAATGGGCCAGCGCACATTTTACATTATCCGGCTCTTCACGGGGCAGTATCATTGGCGACCCGCCTTTGCCGACGCCGGACATCAACATGACCGGCCCCACCGGAAAAGCCGCCCGCATTTTTTTTGAACAGCTCAAGCTCGTCGGAATAGGGCTCTTGCCATTAGGTTGGTATCGCCTTATCGGCTGCCCCGCGGACCGTTGGGCCAACAAGGTCGGAGCAATTGAAGGCGTGGCCGAATTTAAAATATTTGAAAAAATCTGGCGGGAAATGCGCGGGCGGGAAGATCCGCAAGATTTGGCGCAGATGTTTGACCAGATGCTGGCCCAAGCCATCCGGGTGGCCGATCCTTTGGAAATCGAGATCGAAAACATCCATGAGGCATTGGCCAATCCCGACATAAGCAGCGTTGCAGACTTGGCCGATCTGACGGGTATCGGCCAACAACGGCTGGAACGCCTGTCGCGGCGGATATTCGGATTTCCGCCAAAGCGGCTTTTGCGTCGACAGCGCTTTTTGCGAACATTGGGCAGCGTTATGATGGACCCTGAATTGAAATGGTCCGTGGCACTGGACGATCAATATTTCGACCAGGCCCATTTCAACCGCGATTTTCAGGAATTCATGGGGATGGCCCCTGGCCAGTATCTCGCCATGCCCCGCCCGATCAGTATCGCCGCGACGCTGGCCCGTGCGGAACATGTGGGCCATCCCCTGCAAGCATTGCAGGGTCCGGGATTGTCCGACAAGCATTAGCTTGCATTCCTGCCCGAATCCCGCTAGGCGCGCGCCTTCCGAATAAGCAGGCTGGCCAATAGGGCTGCCATGTCGGCTTGATACGGACTCAACAAAGGAGACCAAAATGCCCAAGCTCAAGACCAAGAGCGGTGTGAAGAAACGCTTCAAACTCACCGCAACCGGCAAGATCAAACATGGCGTCGTTGGAAAACGGCACCGTTTGAGCAGCCATAATGCGAAATATATCCGCCAGAACCGTGGCACCAGCGTGATCTCTGATCCCGATGCCAAGACAATCAAAAAATGGGCGCCTTACGGTCTGTAAGACCAGCGATCATTTGCACGAAAGGATATAGATTATGGCACGCGTCAAACGTGGTGTGACCACCAAAGCCAAACATAAAAGAATTTTGGAACAGGCGAAGGGCTATTATGGCCGTCGCAAAAATACGATCCGCGTCGCGCGGCAGGCCGTCGAAAAGGCCGGCCAATATGCCTATCGCGACCGCAAGGTAAACAAGCGCAATTTCCGCGCTTTGTGGATCCAGCGCATCAACGCCGCTGTTCGTGCCGAGGGTATGACCTATGGCGTATTCATGCACGGCGTCAAACTGGCCGGGATTGAACTGGACCGCAAAGTTATGGCCGACCTCGCGATGAACGAAGCAGCAATGTTTAGCACGATCATCGCGCAATCGAAGGCGGCGTTGGCGAAAGCGGCTTAACCCTCAAACTTCGAAAAATGCGCAAAAGGGCGTGGGCGGCACTTGCCGTTCGCGCCCTTTTGCTTATGCAGGCAAACTGAGATGACCGACACAGCAACTTTACAAAATGATTTGATCGCCGCAATCGATGCTGCCGATTCTGCCGAAGAGCTGGAGGCTGTTCGCATTTCGGCACTTGGCAAGCAGGGAAGCGTTTCGGCCTTGCTCAAAACCATGGGCGGCATGTCACCCGAAGAACGACAAGTGCAGGGTCCGATCATTAACGGCTTGCGCGAAAATGTCTCGAACGCCCTTGCTTCCAAAAAGGTCGCGCTTGAAACTGCGGCATTGGACGCGCGATTATCAACCGAACGTGTCGATATGACCCTTCCCGCCCCTTCCAGGCCGCAAGGATCGGTTCATCCGGTGTCCCAAGTGATGGACGAGCTTGCAGAAATCTTTGCCGATATGGGCTTCGCAGTTGCTGAAGGCCCGGAAATCGAGGATGACTGGCACAATTTCACGGCGCTCAATATTCCGGAGACCCATCCGGCGCGTGCGATGCACGACACATTCTATTTTCCCGAAGGCGCAGATGGAGCGGCAAAGCTGCTGCGTACACACACATCCCCTGTGCAAATCCGCACAATGACGTCACAAGAACCCCCGATCCGGATCATCGCACCCGGGCGCGTCTACCGCAGCGATAGCGACGCGACACACACCCCGATGTTCCACCAGATTGAAGGTCTGGTCATCGACAAGGGAATACATCTCGGCCACCTCAAATGGACGCTGGAAACCTTCCTAAAAGCCTTTTTCGAACGTGATGATCTGACCATTCGTTTACGGCCAAGCTATTTCCCCTTCACCGAGCCTTCGGCCGAAGTGGATGTCAGTTTCTCGCTGGAAAATGGCAAGCGCATCCTGGGCGGTGCCGGTGGATGGATGGAGCTTCTGGGCTCCGGCATGGTCCATCCCAAAGTGATTTCGGCCTGTGGGCTTGATCCGGACATTTACCAAGGCTTCGCCTTCGGGGTCGGTGTCGACCGTCTGGCAATGTTGAAATATGGCATGGACGACCTCCGCGCCTTTTTCGACGGCGATCTGCGTTGGTTGAAGCACTATGGATTTGGCGCGCTGGATGTTCCCACCTTGAGCGGAGGAGTATCGGCATGAAATTCTCGCTAAGCTGGCTCAAGGAGCATCTCGATACCGAAGCAGACGCCCAAGGCGTTGCCGACGTGTTGAACCGCATCGGCCATGAGGTCGAAAGTATCGACAACCCGGCCGAAAAACTGTCGGCATTCCGTATCGCACGCGTCCTGACCGCTGCCCCGCATCCGCAAGCGGACAAATTGCAGGTGCTTTCGGTCGAAGCCGGCGGCGAGCCGTTGCAGGTCGTCTGCGGCGCGCCCAATGCACGCGCTGGCATGCTGGGGGTTTTTGGCCCCGCCGGTGCGGTCGTGCCTGCCAATGGCATGGTGTTGAAAGTCGCCGCCATTCGCGGTGTCGAATCCAACGGGATGATGTGCTCCATCGCGGAACTGGAGCTGGGCGATGATCATGATGGCATCATTGAACTGCCGGACGACGCCCCTGTCGGACAAGTATACGCCAAATGGGCGGGTTTGGACGATCCGGTAATCGATGTCAGCATCACCCCCAATCGCCAAGATTGCATGGGTGTGCGCGGAATTGCCCGCGATCTGGCCGCGGCAGGCCTTGGCAAGCTGCGTCCGCTGCATGAGGTGTATCGCTTCGATTCGCTTGCGCCGGTTGCGGGCGACGGTCCTGCCCCGGATGTAGCCACGCAGGATCCCGAAGGATGCCCGGCCTTTTATGCACAGGCGGTTTCGGGCGTCGTGAACGGACCCGCGCCGCAATGGATGCGTGACCGTTTGCACGCAATCGGCCAAAAGCCGATTTCGGCACTGGTCGACATTACCAATTTCGTTTCGATCGATTTGGGCCGCCCGCTGCACGTCTATGACCGTGCGAAATTATCCGGGTCCCTAGTCGCGCGGAAGGCGACGGATGGCGAAGAAGTGCTGGCGTTGAATGGCAAGACCTATACGCTCGATAGCAGCATGACGGTGATTGCCGACGATAGCATGGTCCACGATATCGGCGGCATTATGGGCGGCGAACATTCGGGCGTATCCGAAGGCACCTCCGATGTGCTCATCGAATGCGCCTTCTTTACCCCTGAACATATCGCACGCACCGGACAGAAGCTGACTTTGACCAGTGATGCACGGCAACGATTTGAACGGGGTGTCGACCCCGCATTTTTGGACGATGGCCTTGCAATCGCAACGAATTTGGTAATCGCCATATGCGGCGGACAGGCCAGCGCGATCACCCGTGCGGGCTCACCGCCAGTTGCGCCGCGCAACATTTCCTATGACCCGCAACATTGTCTGCGCCTTGGCGGTGTTTCCGTGGCGCCGGACAATCAACGCAACATTCTGGAAAGGCTCGGCTTTTTAGTGACGCCAGACTGGCACGTCACACCGCCCAGCTGGCGTCGTGACGTCGAGGGATCTGCAGACATTGTCGAAGAAGTGGTTCGGATGGTCGGGTTAGACAATGTGCCTTCGACCCCGTTGCCTCGGGACGAAGGGGTGGCCAAACCAACGGCAACGCCGATGCAAAAGATTGAACGCAAGGTGCGCCGGACGGCGGCTGCGCGTGGTTTGAACGAAGCCATCAACTGGTCGTTCCTGCCCGAAAAAGAGGCTGCAGCTTTTGGTGGTGGCCATTGGTCGCTGGCCAATCCGATCAGCGAAGATATGAAAGTCATGCGGCCGTCCTTGCTTCCGGGTCTTTTGTCGGCGGCACAGCGCAATATGAATCGTGGCGCGTCATCTGTCGGTCTGTTCGAGATCGGCCGCCGCTATTTGCCGGACAGCGAAAAACTGACCGCTGCTTTTGTGTTATCGGGCGACAAGGCCCAGCGTGACTGGGCCAGTGGAAAAGCAACGAAGTTTGACGCATTTGATGCCAAGGCAGAGGTTCAGGCGCTCTTGTCGGCGGCCGGCGTTGCTGTCGATACACTGATGGTCATGGGAGATGCAGGGGCGCATTATCACCCCGGGCAGTCGGCAACGTTGCGGATGGGACCCAAGAATATTCTGGCAGCATTCGGCGCACTCCATCCTGTGACAGCCAAAGCGTTTGATCTGGACGGACCAGTGATGGCCGCCGAAATTTTTCTGGATGCCATACCCGTCAAAAAGCCCACCGGGTTCATGCGCACCGCGTTCACACCACCGGCATTGCAGGCGGTAACGCGCGATTTTGCATTTCTGGTGGCGGCGGATGTTGCAAGCGGCGATTTGGTTCGCGCAATCAAGGGATGTGATAAGGACAATATCGTTGCTGTCCGGCTATTCGACCTATTTGCAGGGCAGGGTGTTGCAGAGGGTCAGAAATCATTGGCCGTAGAAGTGACCCTGCAACCGCTAGACAAAAGCTATGGCGATGAAGATCTGAAAGCCATATCGGACCGCGTCATTGCCGCTGCTGCCAAGCTGGGCGGCGTTTTACGCGGATAAAAAAAGGGCCGGTGCATGTCGCCCGGCCCCCTTTCTTGTTCCCGAAATCCAGATCAGAATTTGAAGCCAGCAGTGATAAACACCTGGCGCGGGTTCCCGTAAAATGCCGTTACAATGCCCTCACGGCCGAGCGACGGGATGACATTGCCGGTTGTCGCGTTACGCAATGGCGTTCCATCAGGGGCAACCTGCAGGAACTGGTAACCTGAAGTGATATATTCCTTGTCCAATATATTCTTGCCATGCAGGCCGACGCTGAAACGGTCGTCATCGCTCGACCAGGTCAGGCTACCGTCAAGCAAGCCATAGCTTTTTTGGTCGAGGAACGGGCTCGGTACTTCAAACTGGTTGGTCTTGCTGCGATAGCTGTAGGTGGTCGACGCATTGAATGCCCCGAGCTCTAAACCCAGAGTCCCAGATATTGTCCACTTCGGGGTGTTTTGAATTCGCCGCAAGTTTGACACATCGACATTGTTCACAATGAAGCGGTCATATTGCCCGTCGATATAGCCGATCGTACCGGCAAAAGTGATCGCCGATCCTTCGCCTGCAAATCCGTCTGCAAAGCGCGAGAAAGATTCAAATTCGACACCTTTGAATGTGGCTTTCGCCGCATTGGTGGTTACCCCGGCAAAGCTTTCGAATATCCCGTCGCCATTGGCATCGACACCGACCGATCCCGGGATCTGCACATTTTTATAGTCGCCATAAAAACCGGTGATGGCAATGCGAGCGCCTTCAAAGCTGCCCTTCCAGCCCAATTCATAGCTATCGACGGTTTCTGGATCGAACAGGAAGAAATCATAGATTTCCTCATAGCTGCGAACGCCGTTGCGGTCTGTATCGGGGGCGATGCGGGCGTCGCCGCGGGGGTCAAAACCACCGCCCTTGAACCCTTGCGCGTAGCTGGCGTAAAATAGATGATCGCTATTCGGTTTGAAGCTGAGCGAGGCGCGTGGATTGAAATCGCTAAATTTCGCCGACCCGTCGAAATTCGTTACGGTTGCAATCGGGATGGCCGTTCCGCCAAAAATCGGGGAGCTGCCACCTATCTTTGTCTGGCGCAATATGCGCGAGCTTCGCTCGTCGCTTGTATAGCGCCCGCCGACCGATGCGGCGAACTGGTCACTGAAATCAAAAGTGAAATCGCCGAAAACCGACCATGTCTTGGTTTTCACTTCACCTTCGGTAAAGGCATTAAGACCGGGGAGGCCCAAAAGCGGACCGGTCGTTCCAAGAATTACGTCAAACTGGGTCGAGCTGTCTGCATCCAGATAATAGAAACCCACCAGACCATTAAGCCTGTCACCTTCATAGAGAAGCTGGAATTCCTGACTTACCTGTTCGTTGCGATAGACCGCCGGGACGTCAACGTCGATCGCAGGCAAAGAGTCAAAGTCGATGGGCGTAAAACTGCGGTCCTTGCGCCATGCGCTGATCGACTTGAGCGTCAGATTGTCTGTAAGATTAACCTCCGCATTGATGGCCAGGCCATAGGCTTTCACATCCTGTTTCGGCGTGTTCAAACCGGAACGGGTATCAAAGACATCGTTCAAGACAGGCGCAGCCGACAAAAGGCTGGTAATGAGGCGATGGCCATTGCGCGCATCCGATTTGTCGCGCGTATAATCGCCTGAAAGGCGGATGAATACAGGTTCGCCATAGCCGCCCAGTTCGACGCTGCCACGCGCCGCCCAGACATCCTTGTTGTAATTTTCTACGCCAGTAAGGTTTAGATTATCGCCAAAACCGCCGCGTGAAAGTCGCGCAACCGAACCGCCCACGCGAACAAGGTCGCTGATGGGTGCCGAAGCGGTCAATACGCCATCGGCCTGATCGAATGTGCCATATGTCGCACGCGCCTTGAGCGCAAAATCCTGCGAAAGCCGACGCGTGACATATTTGACCGCGCCACCGATGGTGTTGCGACCATAAAGCGTACCCTGTGGGCCGCGCAGAACCTCGATACGTTCAACGTCATAGATGTCCAGCACGGCGCCCTGTGGCCGATTGAGATAGACATCATCAAGATAGATACCAACCCCTGCTTCAAAGCCCGATACCGGATCCTGCTGACCAACGCCGCGAATGAAGGCGGTCAAAGTGGAATTGGTGCCGCGTGAATTTTCGAGCGTGACGTTGGGTGTCGTGTCGCTGATATCCGTGATATCCAGCGCACCGGCGGCTTCCAGTTGCGCGCCTGAATAAGCGGTCACGGCCACCGGAACATCTTGCAGACTTTCTTCGCGACGGCGGGCAGTTACAATGATTTCATCGCTGCTGGTCGCGGATTCACCAGCTTCTTGCGCCAAAACGGGGGCGGCGCTGAAAATGCCTGGTGCGGCAATCCCGGCCAATAAAACGGCGCGAACGAAAGAGATTTTAGGGGATTTCATAAGTCACTCTCCTGCAGAAAAGCGGGTCTTTACCCGTTCTGGAATTGGTCTATAGTGAAAGTTGAACCATGTTTCAACTTTAAGTGAGAGGAAGGCTGGAGAATGCCCACAGAACGTGGCATATCAGCAACAATGACACCTTTAGGTAAAGTTCCCCGTACCGAACGCGGGCGCAAAACGTTGCGCTTGCTGCTCGACGCAGCCGCGGCCGAGTTCGGGGAAAAAGGGTTTCACGAAAGTTCGGTGGTCAGCATTACGCAGCGCGCAGGGGTCGCTCTGGGAAGCTTTTATACCTATTTTGATTCGAAAGATTCGCTGTTTCAGGCGCTGGTCCGCGACATGTCGGCACAGGTGCGCAATACCGTCGGTCCCGTCATGGCCGCGGAACCCGACCGCCTCGATGGCGAGCGCAAGGGTTTAGCTGAGTTCTTGCGCTTTGTGCGCCGGCACAAGGAATTATACCGGATCATCGACGAAGCCGAGTTTGTCGATCCCCCAAGCTACCGGGCGCATTATGAAAACACGGTTGCAGGCTATGTCGCCAGCCTGAAAGACGCTGCTGAAAAGGGCCAGGTCCGTTCCGACGTCGAAGAAATACATGCATGGGCCATTGTCGGCATGAACGTATTTCTGGGCTTGCGCTATGGCGTCATGGGGGACGACCGCGATGCCAATGAAGTGGCCCAGATTGCCGCCGACTTCCTGACCCACGGGTTGAAACGGTAAAGCTGCGCCAATCCGCACGGTTACCGGTTCCAATTGCGGGCAATTCCATCTAAGCGGCGCGCATGACGCTGAACCGCCGCACCTTTGCCATTATTTCCCACCCCGATGCCGGTAAAACGACATTGACTGAAAAGCTATTGCTTCAAGGCGGGGCAATCCATTTGGCCGGTGAGGTCAAAGCACGCGGGCAGGCGCGGCGCGCGCGATCAGACTGGATGAAGATCGAACAGCAGCGCGGCATTTCTGTGACTTCTTCAGTGATGACTTTCCAAAAAGACGGCATTGTCTTTAACCTGCTTGATACGCCGGGGCATGAGGATTTTTCCGAAGATACCTATCGCACGCTCACAGCCGTCGATTCTGCGATCATGGTGATCGATGCCGCAAAGGGGATCGAACCGCAGACCCGCAAATTGTTCGAAGTGTGCCGCTTGCGTTCGGTGCCGATTATCACCTTTGTCAACAAGGTCGACCGCGAAGGCCGCGCCGCATTTGAAACCATAGACGAAGTCGCCGACGCGTTGGCACTTGATGTGTGCCCAATGAACTGGCCCGTCGGCATGGGCGGCGAATTTGAAGGGCTCTATGATTTCACCAGCGGCCGGTTGAGCCAGCCATCGGGCGACAGCAAAGCCTTTGAAGGCAAAGTCAGCGACCATGAAGGCCTGCATGCGAATAGCCTGAGCGATGTACTCTCTTCGCAGGGCGTCGCACGGTTACGTGAAGAAGCGGAGCTTGCACAGGCAGGCTATTCGGAATTCGATCTGACCGCATTTCAGAACGGCGACTTGACCCCGGTTTATTTCGGATCCGCGTTGAAAGAGTTTGGCGTGATCGAGCTTATCACCGCCATTGCCGCATTTGCCCCGCCGCCCCGACCGCAGCCCAGTTCCAAAGGTGTGATCGACCCTTCGGGCAAGGAAGTGACCGGATTTATCTTCAAGGTGCAGGCCAACATGGACCCGCAGCACCGCGACCGGATTGCCTTTATGCGACTGTGTTCAGGGACCTTCAAACGCGGGATGAAACTGACCCCATCGGGCCTGGGCAAGCCGGTCGCGATCCACTCCCCCATCCTGTTTTTCGCGCAGGACAGGGAAATCGCCGACAGCGCGGAACCGGGCGATATCATAGGTATTCCGAACCACGGCACATTGCGGGTCGGCGACACCTTGTCCGAACGTAACGAGGTGCGCTTTACCGGCTTGCCCAATTTCGCCCCGGAAATCTTGCGCCGCGTAGTCCTGCGTGACCCCACCAAGACCAAGCAGTTACGCAAGGCTCTCGACGATTTGAGCGAGGAAGGTGTGATTCAGGTTTTCTATCCGGAAATCGGTTCGAACTGGATCATCGGCGTCGTGGGCCAGTTACAGCTTGATGTGCTGATTTCTCGTCTGGAGGCCGAATATAAGGTCGATGCCTTTCTGGAGGCCGCCCCTTATGACACTGCGCGCTGGTT
The DNA here is from genome assembly GCF_046154385.1 of Sphingorhabdus sp. GTDB lineage: Bacteria > Pseudomonadota > Alphaproteobacteria > Sphingomonadales > Sphingomonadaceae > Sphingorhabdus_B. The sequence continues at coordinate 130,202 of NZ_JBJXFW010000048.1, forward strand.
GATCGGGACCGACGCCGACCTGACCCAGTTCGCATCGTTCAACGGCGGCAACATGGCCAAGGATCGCGACGGCCATCCGGTGTTTATGGCGCGATCAGCATGGGATGTAGGGTACCAGCAGGAAAAGCATCCTGATTTGAAATTCAGCGCAACTAAAGAGCGCTGATTGCAACCTTTCGGGCCAATACCCTTGTTCTCATCTATTAAAACTCGGCGGACTCTGCGAACTTTGCGTGAGCCATGTGGCCCCTTGATATGAATTCACGCAGAGTGCGCCGAGTATTGAGATTAAAAAGGAGAAGGGGTTTTTCGATATCCCTAGGCTTAAGATTACCGCCAGACGGCAACCCCAAATGGCTCGATCTGAGCGCCACCCAGCACAAAATCCGCGCCTTCGGATGCAGGTACATGGGCAGGTTCATCAGCCAGATTGAACGCAAATGTCATTCCGCCCCGACGGCGTAAGCGCAAGGTCGGCGGCAACGGCGTGACCGGAATACTCGCTTCGGCGCACAGCCGGACCAACACGCTTTTCAGAAAAGCGTCATCGGTCAGAGTCGCTATATAAGTGCTGCGGCCCGAACGAATGGCAGCAGGAGCACCGTCTTCGTAGGTTGCCACAATTTCCGTATCGCCTGCTTCAATTGTTTCGCGCCAGCGACCGCTTTCGAAATGCTCGCCGTTATAATGAAGAGCCCCGGCACAGTCCGGGCGCAATGTCTCTACTGCGATGACCTTTACCGGCACAAATTCCCGCAACGGGCCGGGCGGCAGGCCGTCGCCAATGGAAAACTCCTGTGTCTTTGCGCCTGAACGTGGTCCGAAAAGGAGCAAGCCATCACTCGCCCGCAATGTTTCAACAGTTGTTTCGTTGGGCATGGCAAGCGTCGGAGCGACGATCAACTTATATCCGTCGAGCGGCACATCGCCTGCAGACAGGATATCGACATCCAGCCCCAGTGCCCGCAGCGCGCCATAATATTGGAATACAACCGCCGGATAGCGATAACTCGCACCTTGTCGCTCGATATCGTCAACCCACGCCGAGGCCGGATCGACCAGCAACGCTACCGGTGCCTTTTCAGGCACTACCGACAGATCACCCAGCAGCGCCATTTCACGCGCTACCTGCTCCACCTCCAGCCAAGCGGGCGAAGGCTGGTCATCGGGCCGCAGCAATCCCGCATGCATCTGTTCCTGCGCAAAGGGCACCTGCCGCCAGCGGAAATAGGCCACGCAGGCCGCGCCATGCGCAAAGGCCTGCAACGTCCAATGGCGGATCATGCCGGGTGCCGGGCGCGGATTGTGCGGAGCCCAATTCACCGGGCCAGGCTGTTGCTCCATCACCCACCAGGCATCTTTGGAAAGCCCGCGCACCGAATCGAAATTCAACGCCGCCAAATCGGGATGCCCCGTTCGCATGAAGGGCTGCCATTCCGAAGCCGGTGCCTTGGCCATCAACTGGTCTGAAAAGCCGAGCGGATAATTGTCGTAACTTACAAAATCGAGCCCCCGTGTCAGCGCGGCATTATCGACGCCGGTCGTTGCAGGCGGGATGATATTGTGCGTGACCCATTGCTGCTCGCCCGCATGTGCGCGGATGGCGGCGATCATGACGTCATGAAAGCGTACCACCTGATCCGAAGCAAAGCGGCGGTAGGCGAGCCGGTGGGCGGGATTTGTTTCGCATACCGTGAAGAAAGGCAGTTCGATCTGGTCAAAGCTGTCATATTCCATCGACCAGAACACATTGCCCCATGCGGCATTCAGCGCCTGAATTGTCCCGTAGCGTCCGGCGCACCATAGCCGGAATGCATCGCGTGCCGCGGGTGACGCGCTTTGCGTTGTATCGTGGCAGCAGAGTTCATTGTCGGTCTGCCAACCCGTGACATAAGGATGTGCGCCGTAACGCCGTGCCATGGCCGCGCTGATGCGTTCTGCCTGTGCAAGATAGGTTTCACTGGAAAAATCATAATGGCGGCGCGAACCGAAGCCACGACGCAGGCCGGTGTCGATGTCGACCGGCAAGATTTCGGGGTATTTTTCGCAAAGCCATTTGGGCGGGGTTGCCGTGGGCGTGCCAAGGACGACCTTTAGCCCGGCCTCACCCAATGTATCAATGGCGCGGTCCATCCATTCCCATGTGAACTGGCCTTCGCTCTTTTCTACGCGGCCCCAAGCGAATTCGCCGATCCGCACATAGGTCAGACCAAGATCGCGCATCCGCTGCGCATCGCGGACCCACATATGTTCAGGCCAATGTTCGGGATAATAGCAAACGCCAAGCATATTGGTCTTGTTACTGAACATTCCGCCCAGAGCAAGAGATTCACGGACGCTTGATATCAAATGCGATGGTCAGCCGTTCCCCGGCATCGAAGGGAATGGTGCTGTGCCACATGGATGACGGGAACAGGACCAATCGACCGGGCTTAGGCTGAACGGTTTGATAGGCTGGCAGGTCAAGGCCCAGTTCCGGCGGCGGCGTGCCCAGCGCGAAATGGCCAGACGGCGGCGGTCCCGGTTGGTCGGGTAAGGCGACATAAAAGGCCGAGCTGATCCAGCCGTTCACATGGCTATGGCTGGCGTGAAAGCCTTTACCCGTCAGTCGGACCGACCAGCTTCCGTCTAGCAGCAGTGTGGAGCGGTCGGGTGCCAACAAGGGATGGTGCGGGTCATGCGGCGGAAGCGCATCCACAAAGCCGCGCACAGCATCCATGATCGTTCGGCGTGCGGTCTGCACAACAGGATCGGGATTAAAGAATAGCGGGCGATCAGTCTGCGTGCCGCCGCGCACCGATTGTTCGGGATAGGGTGCCAGCAAAATATGCAAGCGACGCAGCACTTCTGCCAGTCCGGTCAGCTGTTCCGGCGAAAAATCGAGATCGATGACCGACAAATAGGGCGGCGCACCATCCAGCCAGTGCGCCAGCGCGTTATCCGTCACACGCCATATGAGCGATAGATAAGGCCAGAACATCGCGCCAGCCGGGGTCCCGATATGGCGGCGCGCGCACCGTTCGGCCTCGGCCCATTGCCCCCGACGAAGATGAAAACGCACACGGCACAGATCGAAGCCGGGATCGGTCACGCCCGCGATTTCGGCAAGGACCGTCTCCGCATTTTCGTCATCTCCGGTTTCGGCCGCACAATAAAAGCGGGCGGCACGCAAGCTGGGCTGATCGGGAAATGTGCGCTCCGCAAACTCAAGTATCGAACCGACTTTCCCCCATTCCTTTGCGATCGCCGCATTGTGAAACCAGGCAAGGTGTAGAGCGAGCGGCGCGTCCGGTCGGGCGCAAGCTTGGGCAAAGCTCCGGTCATGGGGTCCGGCCTCACCGCTGGTTTGCCGGATGCGCGACAGGGTGGCGTGCCCGTCGACCCAATCCGGTCGCCCACGCAAATCCTTTTCCAGCAATGCCTGCGCGCCCTGCCCGTCTCCTTCGGATTGCAGCGCAAGTGCCTGATTGCGGCGTAGCTCGAAATCCTGGGGATTCAACGCGGCTGCGCGGGCATATAAATCGGATGCCGGACGCCAGCTTTCATAGTGCAGAGTTGCGCGAACGGCGGCTATCAATGGATCGTCTGGCGCTGCCTTTTGCGCCGCATCAATTGCCCCGACCGCACCTTCAATATTCTGAATCTGCCGCGCCTGACAGGCTGTCCGGAACAGCGCGACGGCGTCCACGGTTTAGCTGCCTGCCTTGCAATGCTGGTCGATAAACTGCTGATGACTCGGCTGACGCTCGGCTTCAAACTGCATCGCGCCGCGCAACTTGCCCAGCCATTCCCGGCCGTCAATACCGCGATAGTCAAACAGCGGGTCGACCGCTTCGGGAATATTGCCCTGTCCGATATGCACCGCGAGCCAACTGGGAGGGCCGAACAAATCCATGTCCCGTGCGATATGGCGGCCATAGCTTTTGAAATGGTCTATCTTGAATTGCAGTGTATCGGGGATGTCCATATGCGCACAGTAACGCCACAATTCGCTGTCGTCGCGGGTCGTGAGTTTGTAATGCAGCACCAGAAAGTCGCGGATGCGTTCAAATTCGGTCACCGCAATATGGTTGTATTCGTCGGCGAGCAGCGGATTAAAATCCTTGTCAGGAAACAGCGCCAAAAGTTTCGAAATGCCCGCTTGGATCAAATGCAGGCTGGTCGATTCGAGCGGCTCCATAAAGCCGCTCGACAGGCCGATGGCGATGACATTCTTGTTCCAGAATTTCTTCCGCCGGCCGGTGGTAAAGCGCAAGCGGTTCGGCCCGGCCAGCGCCTCCCCATCCAGATTGGCCCGCAACATCGTCTCGGCTTCTTCGTCCGATATAAACTGGCTGCAATAGACATAGCCATTGCCTGTCCGGTGCTGCAGCGGGATGCGCCATTGCCACCCGGCGGCGCGGGCGGTGGAACGGGTATAGGGCGTAAAATCGCCTGCCTTTGCACAAGGCATGGCGACTGCGCGGTCGCACGGCAACCAATGCGACCAGTCTTCATAGCCGGTTTGCAAACTGCCTTCGATCAAAAGCCCGCGGAAGCCCGAACAGTCGATAAGCAAGTCAGCGGTAAAGACCTGGCCATCCTCCAGTTGAACCGCCTCGACAAATCCGCTTTCGCTATTTTGTGCGACTGAAGCGATTTTGCCTTCGACCCGTACAACACCGCGCTCCTCGGAATAGCGCCGCAGATAACGGGCGTAGAGCCCGGCGTCGAAATGATAGGCATAGTCAAAGGTCGACAGCACATTGCGCGGATCTTGCCCCGGCCGCGTAAACCGTCTGGCCTTTGCCAGCGCCCACGCCATGCTATGTTCGTCGAACGCGGCTGTCTCTCCTGCCTCGCGCGCCTTCAGCCAATAATGGTGAAGGCCGACGATATCGAACGCCCGGCCATGCGGTCCAAAGGGGTGAAAATAGCGGTTACTGAGATGTCCCCAGTCGACAAACTCGATCCCCAGCTTAAACGAGCCCTGCGTTGCTTTCACGAACTCCCGTTCATCAATGCCGAGCATTTCATTGAACGTGCGGATGGGCGGGATCGTGGCCTCTCCCACACCGACGGTGCCGATATCGTCCGATTCGATCAGCGAGATCTTGCACCCTAGCCGCAGGCTGTTCGACAGCGCGGCTGCGGTCATCCATCCGGCCGACCCGCCGCCGACTATTACAATCGATTCGATACGCTTGTCCGTCATCATTTCCCGTTACGCCCGCTACTTGTTTTTGCAACGAAAACGGGTCCGGAAGCTCTCGCCGCCAGACCCGCTTCATACCCGGTGGAGGTGCGACCCTCCGGGATTGGTTTAGAAGCTGAAGCGCACCGAACCGGTCAGCGTCCGGCCAATGACCGGTGTTCCGGTTATGCCGCCGCCAAAGGTTCCGTTGCCGTTACCGCGCGAGTCATAGGTATCGAACAGATTGTAGACGTTGAGGCCCACTTCGATATTTTCAAGCGGCATGATCTTCAAATTGGTATTGAAGACCGTTTTGCCCGGATATGTCAGCGCGCCATCAAAGGTGCTGGACTGTCCCACTGCCGTGACACCTACCGTCGCGATTTCGGCAATGTCATAATTGGCCGACAGCGAATAGCTGAGATCGGGGATATTCAGTGCGCGGCCAAAGCTTGACGATCCGGCAACCTGCGTTCCATTGCGGGTCGAAGTGAACTTCTGTTTCGCTTTGGTGTAAGTTGCGTTGGCGATGAAATTGAACCCGCCCAAGCGCAGGGTGGCAAAAAATTCGGCGCCCTGTGTCTTGAAACTATTGTCGATGACGCAACCGCCACCGGGGCAAATGCCCGTTGTCGTCGGTTCGAAATCGCTGCGCTTGAAGTCACCTTTGAGCAAGGTGAATTCCACGGTGTAGCGTCCATCACCCAGATTGCCACGGTTCTTAACGCCGATTTCATACTGGTTGACGAAATCGACCGACGGCGTCACGCCATCTGTACACGCCAGCGCTGTTGCCTGTGCACGGGTGCACAAGCTGCCGTCAGGATTGAATTTCCCGCTTACAGTCTGACGGTCGCTATTGAAACGTCCGCCACGCGAAGCGCGACCGAATAGAGACAGATCAGCTGTTGCTTTCCAAAGGGCGCCCGCCGTCCAGCTGGTATAGCTGCGGCTGTAATCGAGCACTTCGCGCGCGCCATTGGCGGTAATAGTCGGGATAAGCACGCCGTTCGAATTTACGTTAAATTCGGGGCCGCCGGCAATTGTGTAGCCGGACGCTTTGACCTTTTCAAAACGGACACTGCCGTCCAGATTGAAGGTGTCGTTATCCAACACCAATTGTGCATATGGTGCCGTATTAGTGTACGTCAAATCATAGTCACGCGCACAGCAGCTTCCCCAGTTATTGTTGTAACCGGATATGCCTTCTTCGGTGATTTTGTTTGCCGCTGCTGTTGCAGTCGCGCTATCAAACAGATCAAGCTGCGAGGGATTATTTCCGCTCAGTTCACGCAAGGATTTATTGACGTGCCAGTCCATCGCAATGGTCTGGTCCATATAGAAATATCCGACACGGGCCGTCAAATCAGCAAAGCCCACATCATATTTTCCGGCGACCGTAAGGTCGTTTACAAAACTGCCGAGATCGCGAATGTTTGTTTTTACATTCACGTTATTGTCGAGATAGGTGTTCGTATAAAGTTGTCCGGCATTCGGGCCGCTGGCGATCCTTATTGCCTGCACCGTGCGGCCATTTACGGTCGATCCCAGCACACTTGCCGTCGTTGCAATGCCAAGGAATGGCGATGCAAAACCGCCGCTCAAATCCGCATAACGTGCGTTATTGTCGACGGTGATATTGTCGCTGAGTTCATAATGGAACTGTGCGCCAATGGTCTTTTGCTTTGTGGTGATCCCGTCCATCTTGACGCGTTCCAAAACGCCTTCACGATTATAGATCAGGAAGCTTTGGTTATAGAGCGAGTAATTCGTATCCTTGCGACCGTCAAAACCGGGGAAAGGACGCACATTGCTGACCTTGCCGCCGCTGATTGTGGCGAGCGCCGGTGCGCCTGTGTAATTTGGTTCAGCCGTGTCGGCATATTTGAACAACAGGCGAAAATAGCCTTTGCCGTCACCAAATTCCTTGGTGACATTGGCTTTGACCTGAATGCTGTCACTGAGATTGTAACCGGCGTTCAATGGGCCGCGGCCGCGCTTGAATGCACCGCCAACATGGAAATTCATGCTGTCGGTCAAGCTGCCGCCATAGCGGAAGTTAAGCTGGGTCTCGCTGTAGTCGATGCCCTTTTTCAGCTCGATATAGCCACCTTCTTCGCGACCATAATTGCTGATGTAGTTGATAACGGCACCTGGGGCCTGTGAAGCGAAAGTGGTTGCCGAACCACCGCGAACCGCCTCAATCGTTGCGACCGATGGATCAAATCGTGTCCAATAGTCGTTGTTACCGAACTGGATATCGCCAAACAGCACAACGGGCAGGCCATCTTCTTGCAATTGCACAAAGGGCGCTCCGCCCGTTGCGACCGGCAGACCACGCACGGCAATGTTCGAGTTACCACCCGGACCCGACGTGCCGGGCACCTGGATGCCGGGGATCAGTTTGAAAACTTCGGCTTCTGAACTGGGCTGAAAATCCTGGATAAGCTGTGCATCGATACTGGTGACCGACACGGATGTTTCGATCTTGGTCTGGTCACGACCAGATGCCGTCACGACGATTTCATCAAGACTGGAAACTTCTTCATCACCAGCCGCTTCATCCTGAGCGAATGCAGGTGCGGCAACCAATGCTGTGCACAGCGCAATCGCCGATGCGTAACCATGTAAACGGGATATTTTCATATCATCCTCCCCAATGAGTCCAAATCCGGGCACAGTTTTGCGCGCCTCCACTCCGCCTGATAGCCATTTGGAAATCGTTTGCAAGAATATTTACGCAAACCTTTGCATAAAATTCTCGCCTCGCCAATTCTGTGCCATTATCGCCACATTCGGACCGGCATCAATAGCGATCAGTCCGCTGCCAGTTCGCTATCTTTAACGCGCAGTACGGCCAGCGCGGCGCACAAGAGAAGGACGCCTGCAAGCACAAGTGCATTGCGCGCATCCCCGCCTAACCATGGTTCGTAGTAAAATGGAAAGGTCGCTGCGTTCAGCAACATGGGTATGACAATCATCATGTTGAAGATTCCCATATAAACACCCGTCCGGCGCGGCGGGATACAGCTTGCCAGCATGACGTAAGGCGTGCCCATAATGCTGCCCCAGCAAATACCGACACCAATGGCGGCCGGAAACAGCATCGCTGTCTCTGTCATGTGCGGAATCGCCATCATGCCGAGCCCGCCTGCCACCAACGCAACGGCGTGAACCTTGCGGGCACCCATTTTCCGGATCAAAGGCATCATCACAAGCGCGGCAACAAAAGCGACCGCATTGTAAAAGGCCGCCATTGTGCCGTTGGTCAGAACGGCGCTGCGAAACCCGTCGCTTACCGGCTCGCTGGTATTGTATACGGACCGCGCAATAGAATATGTGACATAGGTCCAGTAAATTCCCAAGGCATACCATTGAAACAGCATCATGATGCCAAGCTTGCGCATGGGCCGGGGCATTTCCATAATTGCCGAACCAATTTCCTTGAAAGTTGCAGACGCCGTTTTGGGCTGTGCCGCGATTTCGGCCTGCTGGGTTTCCGTCAGGGGCAACTCGGGTACACGAATGACCGACCATAATATCGTCGAAAGCGATAAGACCGCGCCAATCGTAAAGACAACATAGACCGTGTCGGGAATGTTATTGGCACCGATCGCGTCCTTGTTCATGCCAAACAGCCCGACCAACAATGCAGGCGTGCCAAGCGCAAGACATTGGGCGAGACCGGTAAAGGCACTTTGGGTCAGAAAGCCGACATTATGCTGGTCTTCATTCAGCCGGTCACTGACATAGGCACGATAGGGTTCCATAGTGATATTATTGCCTGCGTCCAATATCCAGAGCAGGCTGGCCGCAATCAAAATGCTTTGCGACAGCGGCATGAACAACAAGCCAAGCGAGCATAAAATTGCGCCGATGATAAAATAGGGCGTCCGTCTGCCCCATTTGGAATTTGTTCGGTCGCTCATCGCGCCTATGATCGGTTGGACCACTAATCCGGTGATCGGCCCGGCCAGTTGGAGGATCGGGAGCGAAGCCTCGTCTGCACCGAGATAGGAATATATCGGTGCCATATTCCCTTGCTGCAACCCGAAACTGAATTGCAGACCGAGAAATCCCAGATTCATCTGCAATATTTTCGACAATGACAGATGCGGCTTAACAGCAGCCTTGGACATTTTCCTCTCCCCGAACGGAACGCTCCGCTTCTTCTTCGAAAAGATGCTAGCGCTTGGGCCAGAGAATGCAACAATCGTTTGCATTGCACGGCGCTGTTATTTTCTTTCTCTCTTGCCTTGTGAACAAATCGCTCTCAATACTGACCTGATGTGGACCCGGATTGAGGAGTAAAAATGGGCGATCAGGGGCGGGTTCGGAATATCACAGATTTAGCGAGACTGGCCGGTGTGTCGCCCGGCACGGTGTCGCGCGCCCTTGCCGATTCGCAATTGATCGCAAAGAAAACGCGTGAAAAGATCCAGCAGCTGGCCCGTGAACATGATTTTCGCCCCAATGTCATGGCACGCAATTTGCGAATCAAACGCGCCGGTGCAATCGGTGTACTTATTCCGTTGGGCCATGAAACCGGTCAGCATATTTCCGACCCCTTCTTCATGACGATGCTCGGCAATCTCGCCGATGCGCTGACAGAACGGGGACATGACCTGCTGTTGTCGCGGGTTATTCCAAAAGATCCTGACTGGTTGAACCGTGTCGTCGATTCCGGACGGGTCGACGGAGTGATTTTGATCGGGCAGTCGGATCAGATCGATGTCATTGAAAAAGTTGCCCGCCGCTATCTTCCTTTGGTCGCATGGGGGGCAAATCTTCCCGATACAATCCACTGTACGGTCGGTTCCGACAACCGAAAGGGAGGGGAAATTGCCACACGCCACCTGATCGAAAGGGGTTGTCAGAATTTTGCGTTTTTTGGTGACCCCATCGCACCTGAAATCGCAGAACGATTGGAAGGTTGCCGCATGGCACTTTCGGCGGCCAATATGGCCGACAAGCTAAGTATCCTGCCGGCGCATCTGACCGCAGAAACGGCACATCCCGCCATCAGCCAATGGCTCGAAGATACAAAATCCATACCCAACGGCATTATCGCCGCTTCCGACGTTATCGCGATGAGCGCGTTGCGCGCATTGGCCGAACATGGCGTTTCTGTGCCGGGGCAAGTGCATATAATCGGATATGATGACCTGCCATTTGCCAATCAGACCGTGCCGACCCTGTCCACGATCAAGCAAGACCTTGCCAATGGGGCCAGTCATCTTGTTGATTTGCTGTTCCGGCGGATTGCAGGCCAAGAAACCGATTCTGTCGTGCTTGAACCGAAATTAGTCATTCGCCAATCAAGCTAGGGTTCTGACCTTAAAGTGAAGGTTTCTCAACCGCCTCCAAGATGTCCTGTGCCAGAGCAAGACCACCCAGCAGTCCGGCTTTGACCCCTAGGCCGGGCGATAGGATCACCTCATCGGCACGACCGCGAAAATAACCGCCGCCCAGTTCGTCGGCTTTAACGCGGATTCTTTCCAACAAGCCCGGCGTCCCTGTCACACCGCCGCCCAATATGATGCAACCTGGTTCCATGATTGACTGCAACGTCACCACCAGCTGAGCGAGATACCAGGCAATGATATCGTGGGCCGGGTGATCGGAAGGCAGGTCGGAAAGCGACGCACCCCATCGGGCTTTGATTGCAGGACCGCTTGCAAGACCTTCAAGGCAATCGCCATGAAAGGCGCATATCCCGGGAAAATCGGTATCATGAAGGTGGCGCGGGAGCCGGATATGACCCATTTCAGGATGTGATAAGCCGTGTAACGGCTTGCCATCGATAATCGCTCCGCCACCAATACCGGTGCCGATGGTCACATATACGCAAGCCGCTTTACCCTGGCCGGCACCCCAACGGGATTCGGCAATGGCGGCGCCGTTGACATCCGTGTCAAATCCAACCGGCAAATCAAGCCCGCGCCCGATGCGCGCGCCGAAATCCGAATCGCTCCACCCTTTCTTGGTGGTCGCGGTGATATGTCCCCAATTGGCCGCCTGACGGTCCAGTTCGAGCGGCCCAAAGCTGGCAATGCCGATTGCGGCCAATGGCCCATGACGGACTTGGGCGTCTTTCAACCATTTCAGTGTTGCGCCAATCGTTTCTTCTGGCGTTCTTGTTTCAAATTGCACTGTTTCCCGAATGTCATCGGGCGTTGCTGCAACGCCGACCACAAATTTCGTCCCGCCTGCCTCGACACAGCCATATAGTCGGCCGCTCATGCGAGGCCCAATATGCGCGTTGTGGTTCCTTCAATCTCGATTTTCAGCACAGGGGCAATTGTGCCCCCGAATTGGTCACGCTGCAACCGGGGATCTGCAAAAATGTCACGGCCATTAAGCCCCCAATGATCAACGAAGCTATACACTTCAAGCGTATCCAGCACTTGCCAACAATAGGCCTGGCGCGGTTCGGACACCGGGTTTGCAAGAACAAGGCCCGTGCCATTTAGCGGCAAATAGGGCCCCGTCAGCGAAGGTGCAACCATGCCGTACAACCCGCTTGGCCCTGTAGGACCATCCGGGGCGAAGACCGCATTTTGCGACGACCAGAACAGATAATATTGGCCGTCTTTCAAAATCAGATGCGGCCGTTCCATTTCATTGCAAACCCCGTTGGCAGAAATAATGGGCGGCAAAAGCCGGAACCCGTCTTCGCCCATCCCGGAAAGCGCAACCGCCAAACCGACAACTCCATTATGGCTCGACGTCGACCCGGCTTGCGACCCGGTAAACAGGATATAGGCTTGGCCATCGGCAGGATCGCAAAACCAGTAAGGGTCACGAAACCCCTTGATATTGCCGGGCACACCTTGATCGACGCGCACGTCGACATAAAGGGTGCCGTCGTTGACAGCAACGGGATTGGCCAACGTCCAGTCGGAAATGGCAGGCAATGCACCGGACAGATCAAGTTTTCCGCACGATTGGAACAAGCGTTGTTCAAAACTATGACCCGCCTGACCTTTACGGCCAGTGGCTGTGAAATAAGCAGTGACCTCTCCCTGATCCCGATCATATCGGGCCGATCCTGACCATTCGCGTGTGCCGGGATTCAGGTCGTCGGGAAATAGCAGACCGCAATCACGCCAATCCTGTCCGATCCGGAATAACAGGCGGGTGCGTGCAATATCATGGCGCAAGCCGGGGTCGGGCAAGCGCGGAGCCGAAAGCACCATCCAAAGCTCGCCACCGGCAATTTCGGCGACAGACCCGTCCGGATTTTGCAAAGGCCAAAGATCCCACAAATCCTGCTTTGGTAATAAAGGCACGGCTTCGCGCGGTGCGATGATCGGGGCCTGTGGGAGGGGTCTATCGGCAATGTTTGCGACATGCTCCGAAGTCCAGCGCGAAAGCTGCCTGTCGTGCTCCTGATACGCAATTTGTGCTGAAATCGACATCTGGCGCCGCTACCCCCTCTCTTTAACGCCGTCCCTATCGCGCCTCCGCTGAAAATACAACAATCGTTTGCATAAATTCTTGTCTGTGAACGTTCTGGGCCATAATTGGCCTTTTTTGCCATGATATCGCCATGACTGTTGCCTATCTGGGGCTGGGAGACCCTTTAAGTGAAAAAATTGAAATGACGAATATGACCTACTCCCCGGCCGGAACGGCGCGCGATGCCGCTACGGGTAATGACATAGCAGCGCGTGCGGAACGGCTGAAACATATAGCCGATGACAAAGCCATGCTGCGCGCTGTGGCCGAACTTACGCGGGATTTGGGAACCGCAAATCCGCGCATTTTTTGGACAGATTTCCTGCTTTCGGCATTAGTTGGATATGCCGGGCTTGCCATAGCGATTTTGGCCAGCCCACTTTGGCTGAAATTGGGCTCGGGTTTTGTTTCGGTTCTGGCGCTCTATCGTGCGGGCGGATTTATTCACGAAGTGTCCCATATGAAACACGCGTCAGTCCCCGGATTCCGCTTTGGTTTTAACGCTGTAATTGGCGTGCCGTTGTTGGTGCCGTCTTATATGTATGAAGGGGTCCACAATCTCCACCACGCACGCACGCGCTACGGGACAGATCAGGATCCCGAATATCTCCCGCTTGCGTCGATGAAGCCTTGGACACTGCCGGTATTCATCCTTGTGTCAATCCTCGCACCCTTTGCCTTGCTGTTCCGCAATGCGGTGCTGGCACCCTTGTCGCTGGTAATCCCGCCGCTTCGCAAGCTGGTGGTGGAACGTTACTCCGGTCTTGTTATCAACCCAGAATTTCGCCGTCGCCCGGCAGAAGGCGAAGCGCGACGCAACTGGATCTGGCAGGAAACCGCAGCCAGCCTTTGGTCTATCGCCTTGCTGACCGCTGTGTTGACAGCTTTTATCCCGCTCGATGCATTTCTGATATTCCTGATTGTCGTTTCTGCGGTCGCTGTGCTGAACCAGATTCGCACATTGGTTGCCCATCTCTGGGAAAATGATGGCGAACCATTGAGCGTCACAGCGCAATTCCTCGACAGCGTCAATGTTCCACCGCCCGCATTGATGCCCGCGCTCTGGGCGCCGGTTGGCCTGCGCTACCACGCATTACACCACCTGCTCCCCAGCGTACCCTATCACGCACTCGGTGAAGCCCACCGGCGCCTGAGCGCCGAACTCGATCCTGATTCCGCGTACCACCGCGCCAATTACAAAGGCCTGCCCGGCCTTGCTTATCGCCTGGCCAAAAGCACCATGCGCCGAGCAGCCTGATCGGCTTTATTGTTTGAAAAGTCTTGGAAAAACTGGAGCGGGCGAAGGGATTCGAACCCTCGACCCCAACCTTGGCAAATTCGATCCGGCTGTTTTCGCCAGCGCGGCCGGACCTTGCCAAATCCACGAAATACTACACAACATCAATAGCTTGCTTTGCACTCCTAGTCGCAGCCGCTACCCTGCGATTTCCGGCGGTTTCCCGTCATCTGCTTCCCCCCTGCTTCCTCGGCCATGCTGCACCTGCGTGGGGAAGCAGAATGCAGGCGCGCGGACCGCCGGAACCCTGGGGCAACTTCGAGAGGAATGACGAACACATTCAGGACCAGACCCCAATGACAAGATCATACAGACTGACCAAGCGCACCATCGACTCGCTCAAGCCCGACCGCCACCGCGACACCTTTCTGTGGGACGGCGAGCTGCGCGGCTTTGGCGTCCGCGTGAAGCCGAGCGGCACCCGGACTTTCATCATCCAGTATCGCAACCTCGAAGGCTCCACCCGCCGCTGCGTCATCGGCCAGTATCGCGTGCTGAC